>CAZQXD010000020.1:53807-64243 GCA_964597315.1 uncultured Candidatus Competibacteraceae bacterium | reverse complement strand
TTGACCTTTAATTCTATTCTAATTCTATTTAAATGATAATAGTGGGAACTGCTGGCATAACACCGAACCATCCTTGGTGTTCACTGCCGGATAGGCAGCTCAGAAATCGATGCACGAAAAATTAATTGCGTTGTTCGCGTTCACTGCCGGATAGGCAGCTCAGAAATTGCCAGCGGCGGGAAGTCCGGGTGGTATGGGGTTCACTGCCGGATAGGCAGCTCAGAAATCTGAGGAAGAGGCGTATAAGGCTCTTATAGAGTTCACTGCCGGATAGGCAGCTCAGAAAGCAAGGCCAGAATTGGTCGCAAGGCCAGAAAGGTTCACTGCCGGATAGGCAGCTCAGAAATAAACAAGAAAGGCAGGATAATAGCTGCCTCAGTTCACTGCCGGATAGGCAGCTCAGAAAGTAGGGTTACTGTTCGAGCGGACTGTCTGAACGTTCACTGCCGGATAGGCAGCTCAGAAAATCTAGGATGCTTGCTAAGGAATTCCGTCACCGTTCACTGCCGGATAGGCAGCTCAGAAAAAGGGTAACGTAGTCTCTATACCGTAATATACGTTCACTGCCGGATAGGCAGCTCAGAAAACTACCTTTAAAGATAATGGGCTTGATGCTTAGTTCACTGCCGGATAGGCAGCTCAGAAAATTCTTTTTCTCCACAATATAGGATATATCGGGTTCACTGCCGGATAGGCAGATCAGAAAGGGGTTATTTTTATGTGCTGCTGCGTCCCGCAGTTCACTGCCGGATAGGCAGCTCAGAAAGGGATAAGGGGCTAGTTCTCGTCGAGGATGCCGTTCACTGCCGGATAGGCAGCTCAGAAAGTACTCGGTCATCTTCCAGTATTCCATATCAAGTTCACTGCCGGATAGGCAGCTCAGAAAGCAGCAGAATTGCGGCACGGTTAACGGTGAGGGTTCACTGCCGGATAGGCAGCTCAGAAACTGGCGCAGTTAAATCCCCTTGATCTACAGAAGTTCACTGCCGGATAGGCAGCTCAGAAAATTGTGAAGTCTGGCGTAGACGAAGGCGTAAAGTTCACTGCCGGATAGGCAGCTCAGAAAATCACTTTCTCCCGTCTCTTGTTCGCCGTCCGCGTTCACTGCCGGATAGGCAGCTCAGAAAACCCGCCGATCCGCTGCCGCCACGCCATCGATGTTCACTGCCGGATAGGCAGCTCAGAAAAGGAGCTGCCGCATCGTCGTGATCAGCACCAGGTTCACTGCCGGATAGGCAGCTCAGAAATTACCCTTCGCGCCGCCCAAAGAGGCCCTGATGTTCACTGCCGGATAGGCAGCTCAGAAAGAATCGGACTGACTCGGAGTGGCGTCACTTGAGTTTACTGCCGGATAGGCAGCTCATAAAAACGCGATGGGCCAGTCGGTTGCGAACGCCCGCTTCACTGCCAGATAGACAGCTCAGAAAAGGCATTGGAACGGGAAATCAAAGCTTGAGGGAGCAGTCAGTCCAAGCGCCGTTGGCGCGGGCCGAGGCGATCGCCGCTTCGACGAACTTCACCCCACGAGCGCCGTCCTCGACGGTCGGAAAATCCAGCGCCAGGGGATCGGCGGGTTGGCCGGTGCGCCGGGCAATGACCGCCTCGGCGACATCGCAATAGAGATTCGCGAAAGCCTCGCGGTAGCCCTCGGGATGGCCTAAGACAATATGCGTAGCCCGATTGGCGGCCGCCTCCAGTCCCGGCCCGCCGCGGCTTAGAATCTGGGCGGGTTGATCAATCGGCGCATAATGCAACTGATTGGGGTGTTCCTGACGCCATTCCAGGCTGGCCTTCTCCCCGAACACCCGAATGTAAAGACCGTGCTCGGCGCCAGCTGCCGCCTGAGTCACCCACATGACGCCGCGAGCGCCATTTTCGAGCCGCATCAATAGGCCCACATAATCATCGGCCTGGCGTCCCGGCACCACGGCCCCAAGATCGGCGGCCAGCCGAACCGGCTGTTGGCCGGTAACGAAGGCAGCCAAGTGAGCGGCATGGGTGGCAATGTCGCCGAGGATCAGCGACGGTCCGGCGATGGCCGGGTCCATGTGCCAATTGCTGCCCTTGCCCTGCTCAGCCTCGGTCAGCCTAGCCAAATGCCCCTGGACATACTCAACCTGGAACAGGCGAATATCGCCCAACGCCCCCGAGCGCACCCTGGCGCGGGCCTGGCGGACCATGGGATAGCCGGTGTAGCAGTAGCCCACGCAGAACACCTGGCCGCTATCACGAACCCGGCGAACCAGATCCTGGGCCTCGTCGAGCCGGTTCGACAGCGGCTTTTCACATATCACATCCAGGCCGCGCTCCAGGGCGGCGAGAGACAGCCGGTAATGACTGTCATTGGGCGTCATGATCGCCAGCACGTCGATACCGTCGGCTCGGGAGGTCTCTTGTTCCAGCATCTCCTCCACGGCGCCGTAGGCGCGCGCCTCCTCGAAACCGATGCTGCGGCCTGCCGCCCGCGAGCGTTGCGGGTCCGACGACAGTACCCCGGCAACGACGTCGAAGCGTTCTTCGAGTCGCGCCGCAGCGCGGTGGACGACGCCAATGAACGAATCAGGCCCACCGCCGACCACGCCGAGGCGTAAGCGCCGACCCAAAGCCGCGATCACAGGGTTGTTCGCCATTTGATGTTGTCCGCCTGGGTAGGGGTCTCCATAGGACCCTTAATTAATCGAAAAACACAACCTGTATCAGCTTAGCGTAGTTTGCAATCGCTTGCGATTTTAGAACCCCTTTCCGAGGCGGTTAGCCCGCCGGGCCTGGAAATCGTGGACCCATGGCGATTGATTGGCGCAGCAGCCAAACCGTCAACTGGCAAAGCCCGTGTGATCTCTCCCCTTCAAGCGGATTCTTCACCACAGTATTGCAAGTGATTGTGTATGGACTTGAATTTTGGCAAACTTCAAAAGTTTGGTCGATACTATTGGGCATCCGTAATCATTCCCAGTTGAGGTCATCGCCATGCAAACCACCCGCCTCACCACTGCCCAAGCCATGGTGAAATTCCTCACTGCCCAGAAAATCATTATCGACGGCCAGGAAGTTCCTCTCTTTGCTGGCGTGTTCGCGATTTTCGGCCACGGCAACGTCACGTGTCTGGGTGAGGCTTTGGAGCAGGTCAAAGGCGAGTTGCCTACTTGGCGTGGGCAAAATGAGCAGTCCATGGCGATGGCGGCGGTGGCTTATGCCAAAGCCAGGCAACGGCGACAAATCATGATCGCCACCAGTTCCACCGGCCCCGGCGCCACCAATATGGTCACCGCCGCCGGAGTGGCCCACACTAACCGGCTGCCGCTGCTGCTGATCTCCGGCGACACTTTCGCCACTCGCCGACCCGACCCGGTGTTGCAGCAGGTGGAGCATTTCAACAACCCCACCGTCACCGTCAACAACGCCTTTCGGTCCGTCACCCGGTATTGGGACCGGATCACCCACCCGGAGCAGATTATCAACTCCCTGCAACAGGCGGTGGCCACGCTGCTAGACCCCGCCGACTGCGGACCGGCCTTCATTGGCCTGTGCCAAGATGTGGGCGGTTTGGCCTACGATTACCCGGTGGTGTTTTTCGAGAAAGTGGTACACCGAATTCGCCGCCAGCATCCTGACCCCGAGGACCTGGACGCCGCTGCGGCGCTGCTGAAAAAGGCCCAAAAACCGCTGCTGATCGCCGGTGGCGGGGTGCGCTATTCCCTGGCCACCGAAACCCTGGCGAACTTCGCCGAACGCCATAACCTCCCGGTGGTCGAGACCATTGCCGGGCGCGCCAACCTGCTTCACGATCATCCCCGTAATGCCGGTCCCCTGGGTCCCACGGGGTCGGATTCCGCCAACGCCCTGGCCCGGGAGGCGGATGTGGTCCTCGCGGTGGGCACTCGCCTGCAAGACTTTACCACTGGCTCCTGGTCGGCGTTTCAAAACCCCGATATGCGTTTGATTTCTATAAACGCCGCCCGCTTCGACGCCGCCAAGCACCGGGCCTTGGGCGTGGTGGGCGATGCCCGAGTGTCTTTTGAGGGCTTGAGCGAGCGGCTGGGTGACTGGCGCGGCGCCGAGTCCTGGACTGGCAAGGCGGGGGAACTGTACGCCCGCTGGAACGCCAAGCTGAAGCAAGCGGTGGACCGCGCCGAGCAGGCCAGCTACGCCCAGGTCATCGACACCGTGAACCGGGTCTGTGATGAAAACGACTACGTGCTGACCGCCGCTGGCGGGCTGCCTGCCGAGCTGAACATGAACTGGCGGGCCAGGTCGTTGAACAATTTCGACGTGGAGTTCGGCTTCTCCTGCATGGGGTATGAAATCGCCGGCGGTTGGGGCGCCAAGATGGCCATTCCCGACCGGGACGTCATTGTGCTGGTGGGCGACGGCTCCTATATGATCCTGAACTCCGACATCTACAGCTCGGTACTCTCCGGCCACAAGATGATCGTGGTGGTGTGCGACAACGGCGGCTTCGCGGTCATCAACAAGCTGCAAAATAACACCGGCAACGCCTCCTTCAACAACCTCATCAAAGACTGCCGGATCGAGCAAGAAGTCTACGTGGATTTCGCCAAGCATGCGGAGGCCATGGGGGCGCTGTCCGAGACCGTCACCGACATGGACGGACTGGCGGCGGCGCTCTCCCGGGCCAAGGCGGCGGATCGTACCTACGTGATCGCGATTCAGGTGGACCCCTATGCTTGGACCGGAACCGACGCTTACTGGCAGGTGGGAATGCCTGAGGTGAGTTCCCGGGAGGCCGTGCGCAAGGCCCAGGCCGACCATGCCGAAGCCCAGAAGTCCCAGCGCCGGGGGGTGTAAGGTGAGCGACTACGCCGCATATCCCAGCCTGCGCGAGCGGACCGTGTTCATCACCGGGGGCGGCTCGGGCATCGGGGCGTCGATCGTCGAGCATTTCGTCACCCAGGGCGCTAAAGTGGCCTTCGTGGACATTGACGTCGCCGCTGGCGAGGCGCTGGCCGCTGCCCTTGCCGGGCAGGGCGATCACCGGCCGTTGTTCATCCCCTGCGACCTTCGAGACATTCCGGCCCTGCAACAGGCCATCGCCCAGACCGCCGAGGCGCTGGGACCCATCCGGGTGCTGGTCAACAACGCCGCCCGGGACACCCGCTACGACGTGAAGGACATCGACGTGGCCGCTTGGGACGACATGCAGGCGGTCAACCTACGCCATGTGTTCTTCGCCTCTCAGGCGGTTTTCGAAGGCATGGCCGGGGCTGGGGGTGGGTCGATCATCAACTTCAGCTCCCCCAGTTTTCTGCGCCGCTCGCCGCGCATCGCCCCCTACGCCACCGCCAAAGCCGGCGCCATCGGACTGACCCGCACCCTGTCACGGGATTTCGGTCCCGCCGGTATCCGGGTCAACGCGGTGCTGCCCGGCTGGGTGATGACCGAGCGCCAGGTCAAATTGTGGCTCACCCCGGAGCTAGAGCAGCAGGTGCTGGACACCCAAAGCCTGAAGCAAAAGTTGATGCCGGAGGACGTGGCCCGGTTGGTGCTGTTCCTGGCCGCCGACGACAGCCACATGATCACCGCCCAGACCTACATCGTCGATGGGGGCTGGGTCTAGATGGCTATTTAAAGACATCGGGGACTCGAAAATGCCAATCCGTATGGGGGTTGCCCCCATTGCCTGGTCCAACGACGATCTGCCCGAAATGGGCGGCGACACGTCGCTGGAAACGTGTCTGAAGGAAGCCCGGGAGGCTGGCTATACCGGTATCGAGGCCGGCGGCAAGTTTCCCATGGACCCTGAAGTGCTGGGTCCGATTCTGGCCGCCCATGACATCAAGCTGGTCTCGGGCTGGTTTTCCGGATCGCTGCTGACGGTCTCCGTCGAGGAAGAAAAACAGCGGGTAGCCCGGCAGCTCAAGACCTTTAAGGCCCTGGGCTGCCCGGTGATGGTCTACGCCGACACCACCAACACCGTGCAGAACCGCCAAAGCATACCCCTCAGCCAGCGTCCCCGGTTGAGCAAGCAGGAGTTCGCCGACTTCGGTCGCAAGGTCACCGAATTCGGCGAATGGATGATCGAGCAGGGCATGCCCATCGCCTATCACCACCACATGGGCACGCTGATCGAGACCCAGGAGGAGCTGGACCTGCTGATGGCGCACACCGGGCCGGCTGTGGGCCTGACTCTTGACTCCGGCCATCTGACCTTCGCCGACGGCGATCTGACGGGCACGGTGCGCCGCCATGGCGACCGCATCCGCCACGTCCACTGCAAGGACATCCGCGCGGATGTGGTGGCGCAAATCAAAACCGGAGATAAGAGCTTTTTGGAAGCGGTCCTGGCCGGCGCCTTCACCGTACCTGGGGACGGTTGCATCGACTTCCACGCCTTCGTCAAGGAACTGGCCGCAGTGGGCTACTCGGGCTGGATGGTGGTGGAGGCCGAGCAGGACCCCGCCAAGGCCAACCCCCTGGAGTACGCAAAAATCGGATACCGGCATCTGACCGAGGCGCTCCAGGCGGCGGGACTTGAGGTCGTGGCCTGAACGACACCGTTCTCGTCCGCCGCGGTATCCACCTGACTCTTTGATGGAGTAAGCACACCATGTTCGAAGAATCGCAAGTGTTGGAGCGGCCGCTGCGCTGGGGTATGGTCGGCGGCGGCAAGGGCAGCCAGATCGGCTACCCCCATCGGGCCGCCGCAGCGCGCGACGGCCTGTTCCGGCTCGTGGCCGGCGCCCTCGACATCGACCCCGAGCGCGGACGCGCCTTCGGCACATCCCTGGGAGTCGCCCCGGAACGCTGCTACGCCGACTATCGGGCCTTGATCGAGGGCGAGGGCGACCGCGCCGACGGCATCGAAGTGCTTACCGTCGCCACCCCTAACAACACCCATTATGAGATCTGCCGCATGGCGCTGGAGGCGGGCCTGCACGTGATCTGCGAAAAGCCCCTGGCGCTGGGCGAGCAGGAGGCGGAGGAGCTGGCCGAGTTGGCCAAGCGCCAGGGGCGGATACTGGCGGTGATGTACGGCTATACGGGCTTCGAGATGGTGGAGCAGGCCCGAGCGATGGTGGAATCTGGAGACTTGGGTGAAGTTCGCGTGGTGCATATGCAGTTTGCCCACGGTTATCACGCCACGGCAGTGGAAGAGAAGGACCCCGGCACCCGCTGGCGGATTTCGCCTGCGGTCTCGGGTCCTGCCTATGTGCTTGCGGATATTGGGACCCATTGCTTTCAAATGGGGGCGCTGATCAGTGGCCTGGACGTGGAATCCCTGGCCTGTATCCGGCGTAGCTTCATCCCCACCCGGGCGCCCTTGGAGGATGACGCCCATGTGCTGTTGCAATATCGCGGCGGGGCTGTGGGTATGCTCTGGTCGAGCGCCGTGAACATCGGCTCGGCCCACGGCTTCAAGGTCCGGGTGATTGGCGCCAAGGGGAGCGTGGAATGGTGGGACGAGCATCCCAACCAGTTGCGGGTAGCGTTTCTGGGTGGGCCGGAGCAGATTTACGAGCGAGGCTCAGGCTACCTCCATGACTCGGCCCGATTTGACCGGGTGGGCAGCGGCCACGCCGAGGGCTTCTTCGAATCCTGGGCCAATCTCTACCGCCGATTCGGCCTGGCGATGGCGGGCCGCGACGGGGGGCAATGGTATCCAGAAGCAATCGATGGGGTGCGGGGCGTGAAGTTCGTACACCGCTGCGTGAAATCGGCGGACAACCAGGGCCAGTGGGTTTCTTTCGACTGAGCCTGTTTGGCCCACCCTAAGGGCTTGTATTGCTCTGATTTGAGGTAAGCACATGACGAAACCCCGCAAGGCTCCCGAGGAACTACGCAGCTACCGGTGGTACGGCGCCGATGATCTACGCTCCTTCGGCCACCGGTCCCGGACCAAACAAATGGGTTACTGGCGTGAGGAATTCGTCGGTAAGCCGGTTATCGGCATCATCAACACCTGGAGCGATCTCAACACCTGTCACTCCCACTTCCCGGAACGGGTCAAGGACATCAAGCGCGGTATCGTCGCCGCTGGCGGCTTCGCGGTGGAATTGCCGTCCATGTCCTTGGGTGAGCAATTGATGAAACCCTCCGCCATGCTCTATCGCAATTTGCTGGCCATGGAAGTGGAGGAACTGCTGCGCGCCTACCCAGTGGACGGGGCGGTGGTGATGGGAGGCTGCGACAAAACCACCCCTGGCGTGCTGATGGGGGCGACGACCATGAATATCCCCACGGTCTACGTACCCGCCGGACCCATGCTGCGCGGTAACTGGAACGGCCAGATTTTGGGCAGCGGCACCGACGTATGGAAATACTGGGACGACCGTAGAGCTGGCAAGGTGGATGACAAGACCTGGTTCGGCATCGAAGACGGGATTGCCCGCTCCCCCGGCACCTGCATGACCATGGGGACCGCCGCCACCCTCATGTCCATCGCCGAGGCCTTGGGTATGTGTTTGCCCGGCGCCTCCAGCATCCCGGCGGTGGACTCCAATCACAACCGCATGGCCTACGCTTCCGGGCGACGGGCGGTTGACATGGTCTGGGAGGATCTCAAGCCGACGGACATTCTTACCGAGGCGGCCTTTGACAACGCCATTACCGTGGACATGGCCATCGGCGGCTCCACCAATGCCATCATTCACCTGGTGGCCCTGGCCCGTCGCGCCCGAGTCCCTCTGGACCTTGAGCGCTTCGATCAAATTGCCGCCGGGGTGCCGCTCCTGGCCTGCATCAAACCCTCCGGCGAATACCTTATGGAGGATTTCTACTACGCTGGCGGACTGCGGGCGCTGATGGCGCAACTCAAACCCCGCTTGCGCCTGGATGCGCTTACCGTTAACGGCCATACCCTGGGAGACAATCTGGAGGGGGCGGAGGTATACCGGCCGGAAGTGATTCGGTCCCTCGACAACCCGGTTCAGCAAGCTGGCGGCACCGCCGTGTTGCGCGGTTCCCTGGCTCCCGATGGGGCCATCATCAAGCCCACCTCCGCCGAGCCTCGGCTGCTCAAGCATCGGGGACCGGCGGTGGTATTCGAGACCATCCGCGAACTCAAGGCCCATATCGACGATGCGGATCTGGATATCACCGCCGACTCGGTGCTGGTCCTCAAGAACGGCGGTCCCGTGGGTGGGCCGGGGATGCCCGAGTGGGGCATGCTGCCGATACCCAAGAAACTGCTAAAACAAGGGGTGCGCGACATGGTGCGCATTTCCGATGCGCGCATGAGCGGCACCAGTTACGGCGCCTGCATTCTCCACGTGTCCCCCGAGGCCGCCGTGGGGGGGCCACTGGCCTTCGTTCAAACGGGGGATCTGATCGAGGTGGACGTGGACTCCCGGCGTCTCGACCTGCTGGTGGAACCCGAGGAACTGGCGCGGCGCCGAGCCGCCTGGACGCCACCCGAGCCACGCCACAGCCACGGCTATGCCTCCCTATACGTACAACACGTGAAGCAGGCCGACCAAGGCTGTGACTTCGACTTTATGGACGGGCCACCCGGCTCCACCCCGGAGCCAGATATTTTTTGAGTGAACCGGGTACGCCAATCAAAAGTACCCGGCCCTATACGACCCACAGGCTTTTAGTGGCGAGGCGCGGTCTTTTCCGCCTCGTTATGGATGCCTGCGGCCAGGGCATGCTCGGCAGCCGCAGCGGCCTCGAAGCGAGCGTCGTACTCGCCCGCAGCCTTGGCGTCGTCGGCGCGGGCGAACTCTTCGATCTCCGCCGATAGCTCCTCCATCTCCTGGCCGCCCGCCATCATCCCCAGCACGTCTTCGCGACTCACCTCGCTCTTGGCGAAGATACCGTAACTGGCGCCCCGCTTCAAAATCGTGAAGGCATCCCCTACTGGATAGGCGTGGTGGACATTATGGGTGATGAAGATGACCGCCAGACCCCGGAGAATGAATAGAAACCCCAGAGTGACGATGAACGAGGGCAGACCGGTGCGTATCACTAGGTAGCCATTCGCCCAGCCCACCGCTACAGCGAACGCGAAGGCCACTAGGATGCATAGCCACAGCGGCCAGCCCCAGACGGCGGCCGGAATGGCAATCACCATGCCCGCCGCACCGATCATCGAGCCTACCGACAAGTCGAACTCGCCGCCGATCATAAGCAGTGACGCGGCCACCGCCAGAATGCCTAGCTGCGCCGATACCTCTAAAAAGTTTACGACGCCCTTGGGGCTGAACAGCCCGCTGTCCCCGCCACCACGGCGAAGAACACCATCACCAGGATAGTGCCGACTACCGCACCCAACTCGGGGCGGCGCATGGTTTTCTGGAAGAAACTTAGTTCGCGCAGCCGTTCGTCGCCCGTGCCGGGCGAGGTGGGCTTTGCTGCGGGAATTTCGCTTGCCATAGTGCTTGCACCCCCTCTATCTGAGGGGTCCATCCGGGCATTGTCGCCGACCGATGGATCCCACTATGTCAACAGAACACGCTTAGCGGATACCCTGCTTGCTC
>CAZQXD010000020.1:0-53797 GCA_964597315.1 uncultured Candidatus Competibacteraceae bacterium | reverse complement strand
CGAGCTTTCGCAAGATGATCAAGACATGGGTGACAAAGCCAGGACCCGTTTGCACGTCGTCGCCGGGCATGAGCCCGTATTTGTGGTACAGGGTCAGGAACATGACCGGCAAATAACCTTGCAGGTACTGCTGCTGATCGATGGCAAACGTCATTTTACCGGCGTCCAGGGCGCTCAGCACGGAGGGCGTCAGGTCGAACGTGCCCAGCTTGATCTCGCCCACCAAACCCTGCTCCTCCAGCGAGGCCAAGGCCGGCTCGGCGCTAACCGGACCGGCGGCCAGGATGGTGTCCACGTCCTCATTCTGGGTAAGGTAGGCGGTCACGGCATTACGAATCTCGGTGGGATCGGTGCTCACCGCCAAAGTGTCCACTGCACCGCCTAGGCCATCCTCAAAGCCCTGGCAGCGCAGGTCCAGCGCCACGTTGCCCTGCTCGTGGTTGATGCACAGGCCCCGCTTGCCCCCCTCGGCAGCCATCCGTTCTCCCCCACCTTTACCGGCATCGTACTCGCCCTGACCCACGTGCAGCAGCACCCCCAGCTCCTTGCGTACGTCCGAACCGGAGTTCATGGAGATCACCGGGATGCCAGCATCGATCGCCGCCCGGATAGAGTCGCCCAAGGCCGCGCCGTCGGGGATGGTCACTACCAAACCGTCCGGGTCTGAGGCCACCGCCGCTTCGATGAGTTGCGCCATCTGTACCATGTCAAAGCGATCCGGGGCGCGGTATTCCACCTCGGCCCCCGAGTCCTTGGCTGCCTGATCCACACCGTTTTTGGCAACCGACCAAAACGGATCGGCCGCTTGGCCGTGGGTCACCACCACGATGCGCGGGGCGTCGGCGGCCATGGCCATACCGCTCGCCAACACGGCCGACGCCGTGATGCCTAGGAATAGATTTTTCATATATATTGCCTTCAGTTACAGAGTGGTTGATGTCTACCAAAACCTCCGTCTTGCCGACGGAAGCTGTTCATGGACCGCGAACCTCACCGGTCGATACCTACAGATTTATTACCTGTTTACGGCGCAAGGACGCCTGCCCCGCCTCGGCCCGCACCAGCGGAGCCGCGCCACAAGGCGGCATCCGACCTTCGAGCCATAAACTCGCTATGACCGAAGCCGATCCGGGCAATATTCAGCATAAGGTAGGCTCCCTAAACTTCTTACAAACATCTTGCAGTGAGAGAGGTTGGAGCAGATGCCTGTGGGCCAGTGGGACCATGCGTTCCATGTCCATGCCCTGATGCCTAAGCTGTTTAGCTATGGGAGGTGACCCTTACGACTATTTCGGACGCGTCGTTGATGGGCGATTGGGTGGTTTTTTATTCGTAGCATCACGGCGTCGCCTCAAAAATGTTGTTGAGCCTGTCCCGTTCATAGGCCACGGGAGGAATCTTGAGCGCCCCCACATTCTCCCAGGTCTGCCTTTCTTAAGACACCTACATTTGTAGATCATAATTGAGAGTGCTGAAGCACTTATTTGGCATTCCTATCGGCGCATTTTCAACTTTGAGTGGGAAACGCGGGATAAGTCTTCAGGCGGATGGCGATGAGGATTTTACGCGGGCAGGATTGCCAACAGCAGTAGCGCCGGTCGGAATGTCACGGGTGACCACGCTTCCCGCGCCAATAATCACATCATCGCCGATCGTGACGCCCGGCATAATCAGTGCGCCGCTACCGATCCAGACATTGCTCCCGATATGGATGGGCCGTCCGAACTCAAGGCCCGATTTGCGTTGCACCGGGTCGCGGGGATGGTCGGGTGTCAAAATCTGCACACCCGCTCCAATCTGGGTGAGATCGCCAATGGATACTTGGACCACATCCAGAATAATGCAATTGAAGTTCAGAAAAACGCCCCGGCCAAGGCTGATGTTGTAGCCGTAGTCACAGTGGAAGGGTGGACGTATAACAGCGCCTTCTCCAACCGCTGCGAACAGCTCCGTCAACATCACATGGCGTTCTTGCGGTGTCGCCGCAAGGGATGCGTTATAGCGGTTGGTCCACTCACTAGCCCGTGCGTTGTCGGCCACGAGTTCAGGACAACTGGCGGTATAGAGTTCACCCGCAAGCATCTTATCTTTTTCGCTTCTCTTCATCGGTTCCTCCCACGGAGCAAATAATAATTAACGTTGGCCTGGCGCGCCGACCCGAAACCCATCCCGAGGACCCCAAGCGCCAGGCCGACGCTACCCTATACCAGGCCAAGCGGGAGGGCCGCAACCGGGTTCAGAACGTGACCGCATAGCGCCGACCGGATAGGATTGCGATAATTCACTTGCCCTGCTTTCCGCCCGACTTAGGAACGCCCATGAACCACCAAACCCTTGCCGACCTACGCCGCGAATACGCCGAGGGCCTGCTGGACAAGCGCCACGTGGACCCGGACCCTTTCCAGCAATTCGGTCGCTGGCTTGGGGAAGCCCTCAACGCCCAACTGCCGGAACCCAACGCCATGACCCTGGCCACGGTGGACGCCCACGGCCAGCCTGACGCCCGGGTGGTGCTGCTCAAAGGCTATGACCCGGCGGGTTTTGTGTTCTACACCAATTACGCCAGCGACAAGGGCCGACAACTGGCCGCCAATCCCCGAGCCTGCCTGGTGTTTTTGTGGAAGGAGTTGGAGCGACAAGTGCGTATCCGGGGCAGCGTCACCCAAACCAACCGGGCCGAGACCGAAACCTATTTCGCCAGCCGCCCCCTGGGCAGCCGATTGGGGGCCTTGGCCTCCGCCCAGAGCCGGGTAGTGGCGGATCGCGGGGAGTTGGAGCGACGCTTCCGGGAGTTGGAGGATCGCCACAGCGACGGCCACACCCCCTGCCCGGCGCACTGGGGCGGCTACCGGCTGGCGCCCACCGCCATGGAATTCTGGCAGGGCCGGCCCAGCCGCCTCCATGACCGGCTGCGCTACCGGCGGGAAGGGGCTGGCTGGGTGATGGAACGGTTGGAGCCTTAGGGCCGCAACCGCAAAAGAGAACCCGGAGCGATTCAAGGGAACCTTGACCTCGGTACACTCCGAGCATCACGAGGAGGCAGGTCATGGCTAAAGATCTCACCGTATCGGCACACGACCAGCGGAATAGCCTCAACAACCGCTACGCCTTGCAACAGGTCGAATAACACCTGGCGCTGGGCGGCGTTTGGTCGAGCAGGAGGGGGTTGGGAGGCAGAACGAAAGCTTTTCCCCCACTGATCGAGTTTGTTAATCTGCCACCCTGTTTCCTGCCACCGACAGTCCCACGGCCGCAGCTTGGACCGACTGCTAAGGACCAGAAAAGCCTCTATGCATCCTGAACGCTGGGAGACGCACCTCTACCGCCTCTCTAAGCCCCGGCACCTCACCGTCCTACACGGCAAGATGCAGGGTGCCAGCTCGGACATCGGCTGGCCATCGGCGCGGCGCTTCCCCCAGGCCAGCATCTATGTCTTAGAGCGCCTCAATAAGGATTGCTGTACGTTAGCCAATGAACACGCAATTACACGCAATGCGTAATATCAACTTATTGAAAATAATAAATTTTATTTCGCATGAGATTGCTTCCATATCCCTATTCAAACGCAATCCGGGCGGCATTGACAACTTGAGCCAGGCTGGAATAGCGGCGCAGCCGGTTTGAAAAACTTCGAGGTACCCGAAGATGGTCTGTCGGGCCTGGACTCGGGCGGAAAAGCGACTGACCTGGGCCTGCTCCACCTTGATTGGCCTTTAATGACCAGGCCGCCCGGGCCATCAGTTCTCCCTGCCCCTATCCTGGTCCCGGCCAGCCCACAAACACGCCTCACACCCTCCCCAATTCCTCGGGCGAAATCACCACAGAGACTATGCTTTATTCACAGGGGCGCTGAACGGTGCGCCCAACCGTCGATGCAAATACAGTCTATTTCAACCCTGCCTGCTGTTCGGGCAAAGCACCCAAGAGGAGAGAATCACCCATGGGCTACCTGAAACTCTATGGCGGACTGCTGGCGGGCCTGCTGGCTGGAGCCGCTCACGCGGTGGATTGGAACATGGCCACTCCTTACCCGGACGCCACCTTCCATACCAAAAACATCATCCAGTTCGCCTCCGAGATTGAACAGGCCACCGGCGGCGACCTTAACATCACGGTCCATACCGCCGGTTCTCTCATCAAACATCCCCAGATCAAGCGCGCCGTACAGACCGGGCAAGTCCAGGCCGGAGAGGTGTTCATCTCCTTGCTGGGTAACGAGGACCCCATTTTCAGCGTCGATTCCATTCCCTTTCTGGCCACCGACTATGACCGGGCCCGCAAGCTTTGGGAGGCGTCTCGGGAATACATCGAACAGCGTCTGGCCCGTGACCGATTGATGTTGCTTTACGCCGTGCCCTGGCCCGCCCAGGGGCTGTACACCAACAAGCCCGTGGAGGCGCTGGCCGATCTGGAGGGGCTGAAGTTCCGGGCCTATAACAGCGCCACCTCGCAATTGGCCACCCTCACCGGCATGGTGCCCACCCAGGTGGAGGTGCCGGAAATTCCCCAGGCTTTCGCCACCGGCATCGTGGACGCCATGATGACCTCGCCCACCACTGGAGTGAATTCCAGGGCCTGGGATTTTGTGAATTACTTCAACGATATCCAAGCGTGGATTCCGAAGAATATGGTGATCGTCAACCGCCGCGCCTTCGATGCTCTGGACGAGGCCACCCAACAGGCGGTGATGGAGGCCGCCCAGGCCGCCGAGCAGCGGGGCTGGGAGATGAGCATGGCCGAGGGGGAGGCCATGAAGCAGGCCCTGACGGAGAACGGCATCCAGGTGCAGACGCCGTCGGCCACGCTTCGGAGCGAACTCCAGGCCGTGGGCGAAACCATGAC
This sequence comes from uncultured Candidatus Competibacteraceae bacterium, assembly GCA_964597315.1. GTDB lineage: Bacteria > Pseudomonadota > Gammaproteobacteria > Competibacterales > Competibacteraceae > CAZQXD01. The sequence goes on along the minus strand of CAZQXD010000020.1, from coordinate 48,955 downwards.
CCAGGACTGGCGCCAACAGGCCGGCGAGGCGGGTAGTCAGGTCATCGAGCGCTATCTGAGCCAATAAGCCTCCGGTCGCGCCCCCTCCCCCATCGGAGACGCCCCCATGCGACGCTTGCTTGCCTTTCTGTATGCCAGTTGCGCGGTGTTGGCGGCCTTGTTCATGGCCGCCATCGCGGTGCTGATCCTGGCCCAGACCCTCGCCCGCCCCCTGGGCATCGTGGTGCCGGACGCCAACGAATTGGCCGGTTTCTGCTTCGCGGCCCTCACTTTTCTTGCCCTGGCGCCCACCTTGCGGGCCGGGGGCCATATCCGGGTATCCCTGATCACCTCCCGCCTGCCTACCAGTCTGCACCGGGGCCTGGAGATCCTCACCCTGGTTTTTAGTCTGGTACTGGTGGGCTATGCCGCCTGGTGGACCGTGGATCTGGCCTGGGGGTCTTGGGATTACGGCGACCGCTCCGCCGGGGTGCTGGCTTTTCCCTTGTGGATTCCCCAGTCGGGCATGGCCTTTGGGCTGGTGGTGATGACCTTATGCCTGGCCGAGATCCTGTTCGACTTGGTGCGGGGCAAGGAACCCCCCTATGCCGGTCACGAAGGCGAACTGGCGGAATAGGGGGCGATTATGGACACCTTGACCATGGGTCTGATCTTAATGGCGGTGTTGTTTCTGCTGCTGGGGGCGGGGGTGTGGGTGGCCCTGTCCCTGCTGGCGGTGGGGCTGTTGGCCCTTGGCGCCTTCACCACCGCTCCGGCGGGTCTGGTACTGGGCAGCACCGTATGGGGTTCCCTGGCTTCCTGGGCCTTGGCGCCCCTGCCACTGTTTATCTGGATGGGGGAGATTCTGTTCCGCAGCCGTCTGTCCGAGGACATGTTCAGCGGGCTGGCCCCCTGGCTGGGGCGGCTGCCGGGGCGGCTGTTGCATGTCAATGTGCTGGGCTGCGGCATCTTCGCCGCAGTATCCGGCTCCTCGGCGGCCACCGCCGCCACCATCGGCCGCATGTCCATCCCGGAACTGCGCCGCCGAGGCTATGCCGAATCCATGATTATCGGCAGCCTGGCCGGCTCCGGCACCCTGGGGCTGCTGATCCCGCCCTCCATCATCATGATCGTCTATGGGGTGACGGCTGAGATCTCCATTGGCCGGTTGTTTATCGCCGGGGTGCTGCCGGGATTGTTGCTGGTGGCGTTGTTCATGGGCTACGTGGCCCTCTGGTCCCTGCTCAATAAGCGCCAGGACCCGCCTGGGGAACCGGCAATGAGTTTTGTGGACAAGCTTGGCCGCGCCCGGCGGCTGCTGCCGGTGATTGCCCTGATCGTGGCGGTAATTGGTTCCATTTATGTGGGCGTGGCCACCCCCACCGAGGCCGCCGCCATCGGCGTGACCGGGGCGCTGGTGCTGTCCTGGCTGGGAGGTTCCCTGAGTTGGCAATCATTCCGGGAGGGGATCATGGGCGCCACCCGCACCTCCTGCATGATCGGCTTTATCCTGGCTGGGGCGTCGGTGCTGACCGTGGCCATGGGCTATACAGGACTGCCCCGCGCCCTGGCGGAATGGATCGCGGCCATGGGTCTGACTCCCTTCGCCCTGCTGGCGGCCCTGACCCTGTTCTTCGTGGTGCTGGGCTGCTTCCTGGACGGCATTTCGGTGGTGGTGCTGACCACTTCGGTGATTCTGCCCATGGTCCAGGCGGCGGGCATCGACTTGCTGTGGTTCGGCATCTACGTGGTGCTGGTGGTGGAAATGTCCCAAATCACCCCGCCGGTGGGTTTTAACCTATTCGTACTCCAGGGGCTAACGGGGCGAGATATGGTGACCATCACCCGGGCGGCGCTGCCGTTTTTCTTTCTGCTGGTCACAGCCGTGGTGCTGATCACCGTGGCGCCGGGGTTGGTCACCTGGCTGCCCGCCTCCATGAGCGGACCCTGACGCCCAAATTAATTTTATTATTTTTCCAACAAGCCAAGGAACCTAGACCCCGTTTGCCCGGAGTATCCACCATGCCCAGCAGCCCGACCCAAACCACCCCCAAGGCCGACCAATGGCAGTTCTGGATCGACCGGGGGGGCACCTTCACCGACCTGGTGGCCCGCCGTCCCGATGGGAGCTACATCACCCACAAAGTGCTATCGGAAAACCCGGAGCGCTACCCGGACGCCGCCCTGCACGGCATCCGGGAGTTGCTGGGCCTGGAGGCCGGAGCCCCCGTTCCCGCCGAACGGATCGAGGAGGTGCGCATGGGCACCACGGTGGCCACCAACGCCCTGCTAGAGCGCAAGGGAGACCGCACGGTGCTGGCCATCACCCGAGGTTTCGGGGATGCCCTGCGCATCGGCTACCAGACCCGCCCCGATATTTTCGCCCTGCATATCGTGCAGCCGGAACTGCTTTATGAACGGGTAGTGGAGGTGGACGAGCGGGTGGCCGTGGACGGCCAAGTACTCAGCCCCGTGGACCTGGAGACCGCCCGCCGGGACCTCCAGGCCGCCTATGACGACGGCATCCGCGCCTGCGCCATCGTCCTGATCCACGGCTTTCGGCACACCGGCCACGAGCGCCAGGTGGCGGCGCTGGCCCGGTCCATGGGCTTCACCCAGGTCAGCGTGTCCCATGAGGTCAGCCCGCTCATGAAACTGGTGGGCCGAGGGGACACCACCGTGGTGGACGCCTATCTGTCGCCGATTCTCAAACGCTATGTGGACCAGGTGGCCGGGCAGTTGGGAGATACCCGGCTGTTGTTCATGAAATCCAACGGCGGACTGACCGACGCCCGTCTGTTCGAGGGCAAAGACGCCATTCTCTCCGGCCCCGCCGGGGGCATCGTGGCCTGCGCCCGCACCGGGCAACTGGCGGGTTTCCACAAGGTGATCGGTTTCGACATGGGCGGCACTTCCACGGACGTGTGCCATTACGCCGGAGAGTTCGAGCGCAGCTTCGAGACCGTGGTGGCCGGGGTGCGGATGCGGGTGCCGATGATGAACATTCATACCGTCGCCGCCGGGGGCGGGTCGATTCTGCACTTCGAGGGGGGCCGCTACCAAGTGGGACCGGACTCCGCCGGGGCCAATCCCGGTCCCACCGCCTATCGGCGGGGCGGGCCGCTGACGGTCACCGACTGCAATGTGATGCTGGGCAAGATTCAGCCCCGCTTCTTCCCCCAGGTGTTCGGTCCCCAGGGGGATCAACCCCTGGACGCCGCTGCCGTGACCGCCGGTTTCCAAGCCCTGGCGGAGACCATCCACGCCGCCACCGGCGACCGCCGCAGCCTGCAAGAAGTAGCCGACGGCTTTTTGCGTATCGCCGTGCAGAGCATGGCCAACGCCATCAAGCAGATTTCCGTGCAACGGGGCTACGACGTGACCCGCTACGCCATGAATTGCTTTGGCGGCGCCGGCGGTCAGCATGCCTGCCTGGTGGCCGACGCTTTGGGCATAAAAACCGTACTGATCCACCCCTTCGCCGGGGTGTTGTCCGCCTACGGCATGGGTCTGGCGGACATCACCGCCATGGGCGAGCGCACCGTTGAGGCGGTGTTGGACGATAAGCTGGTGGCGGCCCTGGAGGAGGACTTGGCGGCGTTGGAGGCGGACTGCAAAGACGAACTGCGCCGCCAGGGGGTGGCCCACGAGCGCATGGATACGATCCGCAAGCTGCACCTGAAATACGCCGGCGCCGATACCGCCCTCAGCGTGGATCACGGTCCCCGCGCCGCTGTGGTGGCCGCCTTCGAGTCTGCCCACCAGCAGCAATTCGGCTTTGTGTCAGCGGATACGGCGCTGGTGGTGGAGTTGGCCTCCGTGGAGGTGGTGGGCCGCACCGCCGAGGCCGGGGAGGAACCGGAGCAGCCCCAGCGCGCCCAGGGCCGGGCCGAGTCCGTGGCCACGGTGCGGGCCTATATGGCCGGGCAAGAGCGGGACACCCCCGTCTACGACATCGACCATCTGCTGCCGGGAGATGCGATCCATGGCCCGGCCATCATTCGCGAGGCCATCGCCACCATCGTGGTGGAGCCGGGTTGGGCCTTGCGCCTCAATAGCCGTCGGCATGTGATCCTGGAGCGGGTAGAGGCCCTGCCGTCCCGGGTGGCCGTGGGCACCAAGGCGGACCCGGTGATGCTGGAAGTGTTCAACAATCTGTTCATGTCCATCGCCGAACAGATGGGCGTGACCCTGGAGAAAACCGCCTTTTCCGCCAATATCAAGGAACGGCTGGATTTCTCCTGCGCCCTGTTCGACCCCCAGGGGGGGCTGGTGGCCAACGCCCCCCATGTCCCGGTGCATCTAGGCTCCATGGGCCAGAGCGTGCGCGCCGTGCTAGCGGCCCAGGGCGACAGCCTGCGACCTGGGGACGTGTATATGCTCAACGACCCCTACCACGGGGGCACCCATCTGCCGGATGTGACCGTGGTGTCCCCAGTGTTCGACGAGGCGGGCCAGGAGATTCTGTTTTTCGTGGCCAGCCGCGCCCACCATGCCGATATTGGCGGCATCACCCCCGGCTCCATGCCCCCGGACAGCACCCACATCGACCAGGAGGGGGTGTTGATCGATAATTTTCTATTGGTGGAGCAAGGCGTGCTGCGCCGCCAAGCCTTGATCGAGCTGTTAACCGCCGGTCCCTATCCCGCCCGCAACGTGACCCAGAACCTAGGCGACCTCAAGGCCCAGTTGGCGGCCAACGGGACCGGGGTGCGGGAACTGCGCAAAATGATGTCCCAGTTCGGCCTGGATGTGGTGCTGGCCTATATGGGCCATGTTCAGGACAACGCCCAGGAGCAGGTGCGGCGGGTGCTGGACGTACTCAAGAACGGCCATTTCCAGGTGGAGATGGACGATGGCGCACGGCTTAGGGTGGCTATTCGCATCGACCACGCCAAGCGTTCGGCGGTGATTGACTTCGGGAACACCAGCCCACAGCGGCCCAGCAATTTCAATGCCCCCCTGGCCATCACCCGAGCGGCGGTGCTGTATGTGTTCCGCACCCTGGTGGATGCCCCCATCCCCATGAACGAAGGCTGCGCCAAGCCCCTGGAGTTGATCGTCCCGGAGGGGTCCATGCTCAGCCCCCACTATCCGGCGGCGGTGGTGGCTGGCAATGTGGAAGTGAGCCAGGCGATCGTGGACGCCCTCTACGGCGCCCTGGGGGTCATGGCCTCGGCCCAGGGCACCATGAACAACTTTACGTTCGGCAACGACCGTCATCAGCACTACGAAACCCTATGCGGCGGCTCTGGGGCGGGACAGGGCTTCGACGGCGCCTCGGCGGTCCACACCCATATGACCAACAGCCGGCTCACGGACCCGGAAGTGCTGGAGTGGCGCTTCCCGGTGCGCTTGGAGTCCTTCGGCATCCGCCGAGGCTCCGGCGGCTCGGGACGCTGGCGGGGCGGCGACGGGGCGCGGCGGCGAATCCGCTTTCTGGAACCCATGACCGCCGCCATCCTGGCCAACCACCGCCGAGTGCCCCCCTTCGGCCTGGCCGGCGGCGAACCGGGCGCGGTGGGCCGCAACTGGGTGGAACGCAGCGATGGACGCCGGGAGGACCTGACCGGCACCGATCAGGCGGCCATGGAGGACGGCGACGTGTTCGTGATCGAGACTCCCGGAGGCGGGGGGTTTGGAACGGTATCGGATTGAGACTGATTTCGGCACTGAGTACTGTATGGAATGAAAAGAGGGGTGAGCTTGAAAAGACAGGTATTTTTCAAGAATTTCTAAAGAAGATGCAACGGGAATGGGCGATTGAGACAGGAATCATTGAACGCCTTTACACGTGGGATAGAGGTGTTACTGAAGTTTTGATTGAGCAAGGAATTGATGCGAGCTTAATCGCTCATAAAGGTGGAATTCAAAGAGAAGAAGCTGTTCATATTAAACATATTATTGATGATCAGCTAGGAATAGTTGAGGGGTTGTTTTCTTTTGTAAAAGGAGAGCGGCCTTTAACAGAACATTTTATTCGCGGTCTACAAGAGCAATTCACAAGCCATCAGGATACTACTGAAGCGGTTACTCCAGATGGAAAATTGATTCAGGTAACGCTAGAGAAGGGAGTTTACAAAAAACATCCAAATAATCCTCGTAGGCCCGACGGACAAGAACATTGGTATTGTCCGCCTGAATTTACTCAGTCTGAAATGGAAACACTCGTTACCTGGTATAGGGAATCGGAAAAAGTCTATTCGTCAGAAGTGTGTGCAGCATGGTTGCACCACCGTTTTACACAAATTCATCCGTTTCAGGATGGAAACGGTCGAGTAGCTAGAGCCCTTGCGTCATTGGTTTTTCTCAAGTCCGGCCTCTTTCCTTTAGTTATCCGAGATTCCGATAGAAAAGAATATATTAACGCTCTAGAGAATGCTGATGCAGGTGATATAAAGCCCCTCGTAACTCTTTTCGTAAGGCGGCAAAAAGAAGCAATTCTTCATGCGTTAGGACTTGAGCAGCAGATTCAGCAAAGTAAGTACGCTGATCAAATCATTTCTTCGGCGCTGGAAATCTTAAAAAATAAACATACAAAAGAAACTGAGAAACTCAAGCTTGTCTATGGATATGCTAGTGAAATATTTACTTTAACCGATACTCGCCTTAAAAAAATATCATCTTTACTGAATGCAGATTTAGCTAATGTAACCCCTCCTAATCAACAGCAATATAATTCTCATGTGTCATCTGCTGAGAATACATCCAGTAAAAAACATTATTTCTACAATCAAATTGTCGAAGTGGCGAATAAATTTAATTATTTTGCTAATCTTGATAGATACCGCGCATGGTTAAGGTTATCAATTTATACGGAAGAGAGGTTTGAGTTTGTTATTAGTATTCATGGTTATGGTCATACGGACAATGGAATTATGGCGGTATCAGCACTAACAACTAGGCGTATAGAAAAAGAGGAAGGAGGAGGCACCGAGCCTGTTAATATTCAGCCAGCAACAACTGATATATTCCAGTTTAACTATGCAGAGACAAAAGAAAGTACTAAAGAGCGATTTAATGAATGGTTAGAGAGTTCATTGGCAATCGCACTAGCAGAGTGGAAAAGGCAAATATCGGCTTAACAAAGCTGTAAACACGAATGGCTTTTTCGCTCGCGGTACTCGCAAAATGCTGAATCGCCCCGGGTTTTGAGGAGGCTTCAACTCTTGAGAGAATGGAGCCATGAACAAGTCAAATAAGTTTTCACCTGAGGTCGATCCAGAACTTCAAAATTGCCTTGGCAACATGACTTATTCAAGAGGTCTATTATATGGCCCAAGAAAACGTTCGCCGTTGAAATGAATCAGGTGTGACGGGGCATCAGCCACCCCAGGGCGATTGCATGAGCGAAATAACTGACTGATTTAAAAATAATTTTCAAAATTAGTGAGATTTTAAAATTACTTGATTTTCAGTGTATTACGAGATTTCATGCGATTGCCCTGTCAGCCACCCATACCTCGGTTTCCCAGGCGATCTCGCCAAGGTAGCGGCCCATGACAGCCCGGTTCGGAAAGGCGGTCACGTAGACGAGTCCGGCGTTCGATCCGGCAAATAATTCGGCAAGCTCGGCATACCGCTTACCATCGACCGGCCCATGGCTAGTGACGGATTCAACCAAGAGCAGCCAGTTTTTCTCGGTGTAGTGCAAGATCACATCGGGCATCTTGCCGTGTGCATCCACATCGACACAGAGCCTGGCTAGCAGAGCGGCGTCGAAGTAGCTCCACTTGTCGCCAGTATCCCCAACATAGACCAGTACGCTACCCGGCGCGAAGCGCGGAGCGAAATCCTCGATGATGGCCCGAATCAATTCGCTATGCTCTCCGGGACTGAGCGTGATTGCCTTTCCCGGGGTAATCTCAACCGGAATGCGGTTCAGTGCGCGCTCTTTGGCGTAGCGGGCGACCAATGTTTCGCGCTCGGCCAGATAAGCCGTCAACGCATCGTGCCGTGTGGGCATTCCGAAGGTACGTAGCAGGGCCAGGGCGGCGGGTTCGATTTGATAGACCGCCCTGGGACTGTTCACCGGGCGATCAGGCTGATCCGGATTGTAAAGCGCAATGCCCGCATCGCGGAACTGGTGCAGGGTCTGGCGGCGGAAGGTCTCGCGAGTGTTCGGCGCGTATTTCTTGTCGTAGTGCTTCCGCACCCAGTCCATGATGGGCGTAATGCCCATAAGCGGGTTTTCCGCGTTGGCCCACGCCTTGCCCGGCGTGAGGTTCAGCAGCGCCAATAGGCACAGGGCGGAACGCTCGTTCTGCTGCGCCCTTGGCAGGCCCAAGGACATGATGATTCGCCGCGCGGCCTGGACATAGCTGTTCTTGCCGTTCAATCGATCAGGGTTCCTAGCTTGGCGTCAATCATGGCCTGCGTGAGTTCTCCTTGCCCCATGGCCCATTCGCCAAGCTCCATCAGGATGTCACGGCTCGGATATTTCATCAGTTTCAGGTCGGTTGCATTGACCTGTGTATGGCCGTTAAAGCGCCGGAAATTCTCATCAACTGCGGTCGTATTCAGGTAGACGGCCAGTCCATGGGCTAGCGCCCGGGGTAAGCCTCGTTTGCTCTCGTGAAACAGGTTTAAGTGGTTCTCGAAACCCAGCATGGGCGCGTCGCCGAATGCCCCAGGTTCGACTACGCTTGCCACGACTCGGCGCTTTTCCTCCTTGCTTGAGAAGCGCCGCGCCACACAATAAAAACCCCTAGGATAAAGCCACTTTTCCGTATCGGCGTTGCGCTCGATGGCGTTGGGCTTTTTCATGCCTTCAATGGGCCATGTAACGCCGCGGTTAGAGAAATGGCTAGGATAGAGCAAGGGCACGGCGCCCGGTCCCGGCATGTGGCGCAGGTATTTTTTCAGCCGAAAATCCACTACCGGCCCGGTCGATACGCTGATGCCGAGGTCGGCCAGCGTATGGCGAATGGCCGGGGATAACTCGATGGCGTTTCTACCGGGTGACGTAGGCACATGGATGAACCGCTCCGGATCATCCGGGAATACGATCCGCTCGAACGGATGTTCATGGATAGCAAGATCCGTAAAGGTGTCATCGGTTGATGTGGAAACCGTCACCAGTCCCTGCAAGCCGCCCCGCTCAAGCCGGATGATGATGTTCTCTTGTAGCACATGGTCATCCTTGAAAGCCTTGCCCCGCGACTCGAACAAGTGAATATGTTGGAGGCTTGTACGCTCTAGAATGAAGTTACGAAACGGACGGTAGTAAGGCCCATTGCAGAAACTGCGTGGAATAATCGCCACGATCTGCCCACCTGTAGCGGTCAGCGCCACGGCCAGGGCAACAAAGGCCGAGTACAGATTCACCGTCTCGATACCGACACGGCGCAGGGCCAGCCGGTGTGCTGAATGGCTGTTAATTTTCTTGTAAGGCGGATTGAGGATCGCGTGCGTGTAGCTTTCAAGCGCTTTCGAAAAAAGATTCCCCGACAGGGATTCCACGGCGGCATGAATAAAGTCTTGGTCATAGACAGTGGCGATGAAATCGCCCCTGTGATTGTATTTCTCAAATGTTTGCGACAAATGGGGGCACAACGCACGATCAAGCTCGAACGCATCCACTGTCACGCCCTGGAAATGAAACCCACCTGATCGCCACCTGTCCAAAAAAGCCGCTGACAATGACCCGATTCCGGCACCGGCGTCCAATAAGCGGCAAGGCCCGGTTCCATCCGGGAACAGGCCCGCCATGAATACAGCGATCTTTTCAGGCGTAAAAAACTGCCCGAATCGCGACTTTTTTTTTGCCTCGATGCTTTTTGAAAGCCGTAGCCGCTTTTGCTCAACCATTGAAAACACAGTGAATCTCCTATTCTCGCACCCCAACGCCTACGGCCAAGGGTTCATGGGAAACCCGCCGCACCCGGAACCAGGCTGCGTACAGGGCTGGCAGGAACAACAGGGTCAGCACCGTGGCCACCAGCAGCCCGCCCATGATGGCCACCGCCATGGGTTTCCAGAACACGCTTTGGGTCAGGGGGATCATGGCCAGGATGGCGGCGGCGGCGGTGAGTACGATGGGCCGGAACCGGCGCACCGTGGACTCCACGATGGCCTCCCAGGGGGCGCTGCCCTCGGCCACATCCTGCTGAATCTGGTCCACCAGGATCACCGAGTTGCGCATGATCATCCCGGCCAGGGAGATCACCCCCAACATGGCCACGAAACCGAAAGGCTGCTGGAACAGGAGCAGGAATAGGCTCACCCCGATCATGCCCAGAGGCGCGGTCAGCACCACCAGCAAAGTGCGGGAGAAGCTCTGCAACTGGAACATCAATAGGGTCAGCATGATGCCCACCATCAGCGGCATACCGGCGGCGATGGAGGCTTCGGACTTGGCGCTGGACTCCTCGGCTCCACCGATCTGGATGCGGTAGCCGTCGGGCAAAGCGGCGCGTAGGGCGGCCAGTTCCTGGTCGATCTGCCGGGTCACATCCGGGGCTTGCACTCCATCGGGTATATCGGCCCGCACGGTGATGGCCGGAAAGCGATTGCGCCGCCAGATGATGCCCTCCTCGAAAACCGGCTCCAGGCGGGCGAGTTGGCCCACCGGCACGGCGCGTCCGTCCGGTGAGAATACCGCCAGATCGTCCACATCCCCTAGGTTGCCCCGCTCCTCGGGTCGGGCGCGGATCACCACGTCGATGAGCTTGTCCCCTTCCCGATACTGGGTGGCGGTCAGACCGTGGAGAATGGCGTTGAGGTTCTGGGCCACGGCCTGGGTGGACAGGCCCAGGGCGCGCACCTTGTCCTGATCGATGTCCAGGCGTAAGGATGTGATGGCTTCATTCCAGTTGTTATGGACATCCCGAGTGTGGGGGTTGGCGCGCATCACGACAGCCACCTGCCCGGCGATCTCCCGTAGTCGCTGCGGGTCCTCCCCCACTACCCGGAACTGCACCGGATAGCCCACCGGGGGGCCGTTTTCCAGACGCTGCACCCGACCCCGCACCAGCGGAAAATCACTCTCGAACAGGTCTCGCAGCCGCCTCAGCACCCGCTCCCGGGCCGCCTCGCCCTTGGTGACCAGCATCAGTTGGGCGAAATTCTGGTTCATCAGTTGCAGGTCCATGGGCAGATAAAAGCGGGGCGAGCCGCCGCCCACGTAGGCCACGATATAGTCGATGTCCGGGTCTTGGGCCAGAATCGTCTCCAGCCGCTGTACCTGGTCCCCAGTGGCGGCGAAGGACGAACCCTCCGGTAGCCACAGGTCCACCAACAGTTCCGGGCGCTCCGAGGCCGGAAAGAACTGCTGGGGCACATAGCGAAACGCCCCCACCGCCCCGGCCAAGGCCAGCAGGGTGGCCAGGATAACCAGCCAGCGCCAGTCCAGGCACCATTCCAATAGCCGCCGGAAACGTCGGTAAAAGGGCTTTTGGTAGACCGCCTGTTCGTCACCGTGGGCGACCTGGCGGGGCAGTAGCACATAGCCCAGATAGGGGGCGAAAACCACCGCCACCACCCAGGACACCAGCAGGGAAATGCCCACCACCGCGAAAATGGAAAAGGTGTACTCCCCGGCATTGGACTTGGCCAGACCGATGGGCAGAAACCCCGAGGTGGCGATCAGGGTCCCCGTGAGCATGGGAAAGGCCGTGGTGGAATAGGCATAGGTGGCCGCCTTGAAGCGCTCCCAGCCCTGCTCCAGCTTCAGGGCCATCATTTCCACAGCAATGATGGCGTCATCCACCAGTAGACCCAGGGCGATGATCAGCGCCCCCAGGGAGATACGCTGCAACTGGATGCCGGTGGCTTTCATGATCAGAAAGGTGGCGGCCAGCACCAGGGGGATACACAAAGCCACCACCAGGCCGGTGCGTAACCCCAGGCTAAAAAAGCTCACCAACAGCACAATGACCAGCGCCTCGATCAGCACCTTCATGAACTCATTGACCGACAGGCGCACCACCTGAGGCTGGTCGGCCACTTTATGGACTTCGATGCCCATCGGCAGTTGGGTCAGGAGCCGCGCCAGGGTGCTATCCAGATTCTCCCCCAGGGCGATGATGTCTCCGTCCTGGGTCATGGACACCGCCAGCCCTATGGCCTCCTGGCCCTGATAACGCATTTTGAAGGTGGGCGGGTCCTCGTAGCCCCGACGCACTTCGGCGATATCCCCTAGCCGGAAAATCCGTCCGTTGGCCTGGATGCCGATGTCGCGGATGCTCTCCACCGAGTCGAAATCGCCGCTAGGGCGCAGAAAGATGCGGGCATCCCCGGTATCGACCCGGCCCGCCGACTCCATGGAGTTCTGGGCCTCCAGGGCATCGAAGATCTGCACCGGGTTAATCTCCAGAGCCGAAAGCTTCTTGTCGGACATTTCGATGTAAATGCGCTCCTCCTGAGCGCCGATCACATCCACTTTGCTCACGCTGTCTAGCCGCAGCAGTTCTTGGCGCACCCGGTCCACGTAGTCTTTCAACTGGGCATAGCCGAAACCGTCGGCGGTAAAAGCGTAGATGGAACCGAAAGTATCTCCGAACTCGTCGTTGAAGAACGGTCCCAGCACCCCCTGGGGCAGTTCCCCGGCCATGTCCCCGGTCTTCTTGCGCACTTGATACCACGCATCGTCGGCCTGGGCGGCGCTCACCGACTCTCGTAAATCGACGAACAGCGTGGCCTCGCCAGGCTTGGAATAGGAGCGGATGACATCCAGATTGGGGGTTTCCTGTAGTTTTTTCTCCAGCTTGTCGGTGACTTGCAGTTCCATTTCCTGAGCCGTGGCGCCCGGCCACAAGACCTTGACCACCATGGTCTTCATGGTGAATTCCGGGTCTTCCAGCCGACCCAAGGTGAAATAGGCGAGCAGCCCCCCCACCAGCAGCAGGGCCATGAAATACCGCACCAGCGCTTGATGGCGCAGCGCCCAGGCCGACAGATTGAAGTCCATTACCGGGCGTCCTCCAGCAGCCGGACCCGCTGGCCCTGGTAGAGCTTATGCGCCCCGGCGGTCACCACCCGCTGGCCCTCCTGGAGACCGGATTCGATGGCCACCTGGTTATCCAGGAACGCCCCCAAGGTCACAGGCAGCAGGGCCACGGTCAGGGTCTCGGGGTCCACCACCCACACCCCCGGTCGGCCATTGTCCTCGAACAGGGCCGACAGGGGCAGGCGGATACCGGCCTCTGCGATGGTCTGGCGCAGGATCACGCTGGCGGTCATACCCAGTTGCATGGCCGGGTCTGGGTCCAGCACCGTGACTTTGACGGCGAAGGTACGGGTGACCGGGTCGGCCACCGGGGCAATCTCCCGGACCTGACCCCGGTAGCGGGCCTCGGGCAACGCCCATAGGGTGATAGCCACCGGCTGCTTCACTTGGAAATCCCCCAGGCGATTCTCGGGCACGTCGATGGCGATCTCTTTCTCTTGGGGCAGGGCCAACTTCAGCACCGGCTGACCGGCGGTGACCACTTGACCGACTTCCACCTGCATCTCGGTAATCAGCCCCGTCTGGTCGGCGATCAGTTCGCTGTAGCCGGCCTGGCGAATGCGCTCTTCCAACTGCGCCTGGGTCTGCTCGACCCGGGCCTGGGCGGTGTCGAAAGCATTCTTGCGCTGGTCGAACTCGCTCTGGCTGACCAGCCGCTTGCCCAGCAGGTCACGGTAACGATCCAGCTCACTCCGGGCTCGCGCCAAATCGGCCTGGGCGGCGTCCAACTGAGCGCGCAGGCTTTGTTCGCCCAGCTTCAAGTCCTGAGGGTCCAGGCGCATCAGCACCTCCCCGGCCGCCACCTGGCTGCCCACCTCTACCAGCCGCTCGCTGATCTTGCCCCCCACCCGGAAGGCTAGCGGGGTTTCGTAGCGGGATTGGACCGCGCCGGCGTAGCGGTCAGTGATCTCCAGGGCCTGGGCGGTCATCACCTCGGACCGCACCGGGCGGGGTTCGGGGTCGGATTCGGCGGCGGGCGGGGCGCAGGCGACCAGGGCGGCGGTGGTTACCAGGCTGAACACCACCAGGGGCGAACGGAATCCTAAACGGGTGTGATGAATGTGCCACATGGTCCGTCCTCTCGAATCCGATGGTCTGTAGGGCATCGAATCAAACTCTAGAACAAAAACGCCAGGGTGGGCATAGCGACAGGGGGGGCAGGGGTCGGCTCGGGGACGAAAGTTTAGATTTTCCGGCCCCGGGCCGTTACTAGCAGAAGGTAAGGCGGACGGGAAATGCCAACCGGCTCAGGCACCGGCCAGCCGCTCGCTCAGATAACACTCACAGCCGTTGAGCGTCGATAATTTTGGATAGTCAAAGTCGAAAATGGTGACCTTGAGTTCCCGCTCTAAACCCATCATCAGTCGTAGAAAATCAATGGAGTCGAACTCGAACTGGTCATGAAAGCTCTTATTCGGCTCTAGAGTCGCGGTATCGGCGTCAGGCGCCACCTCCCGCAACAGCCGGAACACGGTCTCCCGCACAATATTTTTGTTCATAATCAAAGCCTCGGTTTAACGGCCAAACAGCCGGTCACCAGTATAGACAAATAAACGATACAATTGTTGCAACGCAGCAAACAGCCTATATTTAGGCATGCTCGCCATCACCCTGTCTACCCGTGCGGTATCAGCCGACTCCTGTCACAGCCGCACGCGCCGACGTGGCGATTGACGAGCATCAAAGACTGTCTTTGGAGCAGCGCTACACTGGGCTGCGTCGGCGTTAAACCCACGAACTCGACCTCGGTGAGGGCGTATAAGGTGCCGCAATGACCGTTCGCAACCTGCAATACCTGTTCAAACCCGCCTCCATCGCCGTGGTGGGCGGCGGCGCCGGCAACTTGGCGCTGGACGCCTGTCTGGTTCGCAACCTGGTGTCGACCGGTTTCCAGGGACCGGTTATGCCGGTGGACCCGAGCCGTCAGGCTCTACAGGGCGTACTCACCTACCCGGACGTGGCCGCCCTACCCCTGGACCCGGAGTTGGCGGTGATTACCCGGCCCCTGGCCGAAGCCCCGGAGTTGATCCGCCAGCTTGGCGCCCGGGGTGTCCGGGCTGCGGTGCTGCTCACCGACCAGACCCTCGGCGACCCGGCCCTGGCCCTGGCCATTCTGGACGCCGCCCGCCCCCATACTCTGCGGATCGTCGGCCCAGACGGTTTCGGCGTGGCCGATCCCCGCACCGGCGTCAGCGCCAACTACAGCCTCAGCTCGGTCAGCCCCGGCCATATCGGCTTGGTTACCCAGTCTGACGCGGTGATGCGGGCGGTGCTGGAGTTCGGCACCAGCCGAGGCATCGGCTTTTCCAAGGCCGTGTCCCTAGGAGAGAAGCTGGACGTGGATTTCGGGGACATGTTGGACTTTCTGGCCCAGGACGTAGCCACCCGGGCGATCCTGCTGCATCTAGAGGAGATCCGCAAAGCCCGCAAAATGATGTCCGCCGCCCGCATCGCCGCCCGCCTCAAGCCGGTGGTGGTGCTCAAACCCCATGATTTCGGAGAAAATCGGGTGGAGGACGCCCTTTACGACGCCGCCTTTCGCCGCGCCGGGCTGCTCCGGGTCAACCGCATCGAACATCTGTTCAATGCCGTGGAGGCCATGGCCACTCTCAAGCCCATTAATAACCATCGCCTGGCCATCCTCGGCAACAGCCGCTCCATCGCCCTGTTGGTCCGGGATCTATTGTTTCAGGAGGGCTGCGCCCTGGCGGAGTTGGAGGAAACCACCCGCCAGGCACTGGCCACCATCGCGCCGCCTGGCTTCGCCATTGATAACCCCCTGGATCTGGGGGACAGGGCCGAACCGGAGAGCTACCGCTGGGCCTTGCAGGTCTTGCTGTCCGCTCCGGGCATCGACGGCGTTCTGGTATTCAACGCCCCCACCGGCCTGTCCCGGGATCAAGACAGCGCCCGGGCGGTGGCCCAGATCGCCGCCGACAGCCAAAGGCCGGTGCTGGCTTGCTGGATCGGCGCGGCCAGCGCCCGCCAGGTGGGGCGAATTTTTCAGGAACACCGCATCCCCAGCTACCCGACCCCTGGGGATGCGGTACAGATGTTTGCCCGCATGACCCAATACCAGCGCAACCAAGTGTTGCTGATGGAAACGCCGCCGTCCCGGCCCACCGAATTCAGCGTCGACACCGGGCGCGCCCAAGCTATTATCCGGCGCGCCCTGGAGGCGGGCTGCGGCCAGCTCAACGAGTATGAAACCCTGCAACTGCTGGACGCCTACGCCATCCCGGTGGTGGCAACTCGAATCGCCGCCAACCCCGACGGGGCGGCCGAGCTGGCCGCCGAACTGGGGGTCGAGGTGGCCCTGAAGATCCTCTCCGCCCACATCATTCATAAATCCGACGTGGGTGGAGTGGCCTTCGGCCTGCACGGCGCCGAACCGGTGCGCGCCGCCGCCGCCGCCATGTTAGAACGGGTCCGGGAACGGGTCCCGGAGGCGGTGCTGGAGGGCTTTATGGTGCAGCCGCTGCTGTCCAGGGGCGGAGCCTACGAGCTGACCGTGGGGGTGCTAACCAGTCGCCAGTTCGGGCCGGTGCTGCGCTTCGGCCACGGGGGCACCGAGACCGAGGTCATCGCCGACATGGCCTATGCCCTGCCCCCCCTGAACAAACACCTGGCCCGGGATCTCATGTCCCGCACTCGGATCTGGTCGCGGCTGAGTGGCGGCTCGGCCCGCCAAGCCCACTTGGACGGCATCGCCCTGACCTTGCTGAAAGTCTCTCAGATGGTGGTGGAGCTAGGAGAGCTGGTGGAACTGGATATCAACCCCTTGTGGGTGGACGGAAACGGGGTGCTGGCCCTGGACGGGGTAATCCGGGTCGCCCCCTGCCTAGCGGGGAACGCTACTACCCGGCTGGCCATCCGGCCCTACCCCAAGGAACTGGAGGAGTCCCTCAACCTGCCCGATGGCCGGGAACTGCTGCTACGGCCCATTCTGCCCGAGGACGAACCTCCCTTGCGGGCCATGGTGCGGCGGGTGCCCGCCGAGGACTTGCGGCTGCGCTTCTTCCAGCCCATTCGCGAACTGTCCCATGATATGGCGGCTCGACTCACCCAGATCGATTATGCCCGGGAGATGGCCCTGGTGATAACCGACCCGGGCATTCCCGGCGAGGCGGCCATCTGGGGCGTAGTGCGCATGACCGCCGACCCGGACCTGGAGACAGCCGAGTACGCCATCATCGTTGATCGCAAGATGACCGGCTTGGGCCTGGGACCGATGCTCATGCGGCGGATCATTGATTACGCCCAGGACGTCGGCATCAAGGAACTGTTCGGGGAAGTGCTGCGGGAGAACCGATCCATGCTTAAACTCAACCGGGCCTTGGGGTTTGCGGTCAAAACCACCGTGGACGATCCCACCGTGCTGCACGTCAGCCTAAAGCTCAACGAGGAGGCGTTATGATTTTCCGGCAATTATTCGAACCGGTGTCCTGCACCTACAGTTATCTGCTGGCCTGTCCCGAGACCGGCGAATCGGTCATTATCGACCCGGTGATCGACACCGCAGAGCGGGATCTAGAGGTGCTGCGCTCCCTGGGCCTGTCACTGACCTACACCCTGGACACCCATATTCACGCCGATCATCTCACCGGCGCCCTGAAACTCAAGACCCTGGCGGGCAGCCGTATTTGTGGCCCGGCGCTGGACCGGCTACCCTGCACCGACATTGGGGTGCGGGAGGGAGAGACCTTCAGGGTAGGAACCCTCCAGCTACAGCCTCTGTTCACCCCCGGTCACACGGACACCCATCACTGCTATCTGATCGACAATGGCGCCCAGTCCATGGTGTTTTCCGGGGACGCCCTGTTGATCGACGCCTGCGGGCGCACCGATTTTCAATCCGGGGACGCCGCCACCCTGTATCGCAGTATTCACGACAAGCTGTTCAGCCTACCTGGCGACACCTTGGTCTATCCCGGCCACGACTACGAGGGCCGGTTTATTTCCACCATCGCCCAGGAGCAGGCCCGCAACCCCCGCCTCAAGAACGCCACCTCCCTGGCGGACTTCGTGGCCATCATGGACGGCCTGGACCTGCCCTACCCCAAAAAAATCGATTTCGCCGTGCCCGGCAATCGCCTGTGCGGCCAGTGCCTGCCCGATGTGCCGGAGGAATTCCGAGCGCCTTGTGATTTCGGGGATCAGGGTTAGAACCTGCGTGGGTGGCGCCGAATAGTGACGCCGACGGGGTATGTACTGGGTAAAACAGGATCAGAAAACTGAATACCACCGTTGAGCATTTTTTACTCCGTTGTGGGTTTCAGCTCTACCCTCTTGGAAATAATTCACAGCGCCACACGGAAATTCTTGATCGAGATCAAAGCCCACCCCTCTCATCAAGCCTAATCTGTTCGATCACGCGGCGTCGGATCATGACGCCTTTTCCTCATCTCCAGTCACCGGATCGAAGCCAGCCCATGCACCGTCAGATCTGCCGCCGACTGTTCGCTTTGCTATTGATGCTGTGCTGTTGGTCGGCTCTGGGAGCCGGTATCGACGCCCGTTTTCCCCAAGTCCGGGACTTGTTCCCTCAGGCCGACCGTTTCGGGGAGTTGGAAGGCGTCCCCCCGGCGGCAACAGTCCACCAGGGCGATGAGTTATTGGGCTATATCTTTCAGAGCAATGACGTCGCGCCCATCCCCGCCTACTCCGGCAAGCCCATCAACCTACTGATCGGGGTAGATATCCAGGGCTTGATTACCGGCGCCCGGGTGCTGGAACACCACGAACCGATTCTGCTGGTGGGCATTCCCGAGCAGAAACTCCACAATTTCACCGCCAGTTACGCCGGTAAGTCGGTGACCGACCGGGTCAAGGTGGGGGCCGGTTCCCGGAAAGGCTATGTGAATGTGGACGCCATCACCGGGGCCACGGTAACGGTGATGGTGGTCAACGAAGTGATCATGCGCTCGGCCCGCAAGGTGGCCCAGTCCCGGGGGCTGCTGGGCGGCGGCTCCACACCGGCCCAGGAACAACAGCGGGCCAGGCTGCGGGCGGGAGACTTTCAGGAACGATCCTGGGCGGGGCTGTCGGACAGCGGCGCCGTGGGCCATCTGCGCCTGACCCGAGGCCAGGTGGACCAGGCTTTCCAAGGCACGGACGCCGAGACCGTGGACGCCGCCACCCCGGAACAAGCCGACGACACCTTTATCGATCTGTATTACGCCTATCTGAACCTGCCCACCATCGGCCGCAATCTGTTGGGCCGATCCCAGTACGACTGGCTGATGGGGGAACTCAAGCCCAATGAACACGCCATCGCCGTCATGGCCAATGGCGCGTATTCCTTTAAAGGCTCGGGCTATGTGCGGGGCGGCATCTTCGACCGTATCCAGATACAGCAGGACAACCAGGCTATTTCCTTCCGGGACCTGGACTACCACCGGCTCAGCGATGTGTACGCCGACGGCATCCCCCGTTTCAAGGAAATGGCTATTTTCATCGTCCGTCCCAACTATGCCTTCAATCCCGCCGAGTCCTGGCAACTGGAACTGCTGGTGCGCCGCCAGACCGGACCGCTGGACAGCGTGTTCACCAGCTTTACCGGCGCTTATCAACTCCCGAACCGCTTCGTGGAGCGCCCTGCCCCACCCCCGCCGACCCAGGCCGAAGCCCCGACCGTCCAGGCCCCGGCGGTGGCGGCGGCGGACGAGGAGGAGCGGGAACCCATCTGGGTGATGGTCTGGCGGGAGCGGGTGTTTTCCATCACCGTGCTGGTGGCGGGATTGGTGGTCCTTACCCTGATCCTGGTCTTCCAGGACTGGCTGGCCCGGCGGCCCAGGCTGCTGTTTTATGTTCGCCATGGGTTTCTGCTCTATACCCTGTTCTTTATCGGCTGGTACGCCCTGGCCCAGCTCTCGGTGGTCAATGTGCTGACCTTCGTCAACGCGGCCATGGGGGACTTCAAATGGGACACTTTCCTGATCGACCCCATGATGTTCATTCTCTGGGCTTTCGTGGCGGTGTCCCTGTTGCTCTGGGGTCGGGGGGTGTTCTGCGGCTGGCTGTGCCCCTACGGCGCCCTCCAGGAACTGGTCAATGAAATCGCCCGGCGCTTCAAGGTTCGCCAGTACGAGTTCCCGTTCTTCGTCCATGAACGGCTCTGGGCTTTGAAATACGTGATCCTGCTGGCCCTGTTCGGGGTGTCCCTGCAATCCATGGCCGACGCCGAGCGGCTAGCCGAGGTGGAGCCTTTCAAGACCGCCATCACCCTGCGCTTCCAGCGGGAGTGGGGCTTTGTATTCTACGCAGTCGGGCTGGTGGTGATTTCCGCCTTTCAGCGCAAATTCTATTGCCGTTATCTGTGTCCCCTGGGGGCGGCCCTGGCCATCCCCGCCCGCATCCGCCTGTTCGACTGGCTCAAGCGCCACAAAGAGTGCGGCACACCCTGCCAGATTTGCGCCAACGAGTGCGAGGTCCAGGCCATCCATCCCAGCGGGGTTATCAACGCCAACGAATGCCATTACTGCCTGGACTGCCAGGTGACTTATTGGAACGACCAGAAATGTCCACCCATGATCGGGCGGCGTAAGCGCCGCGAGAAAGCGGTCTACGCCCGCCAGTCGGTCAAGCGCATGGAAAACGCCCTGGGCGCCACTTCTGGGCTGGACAAGATTGGGGTCAAGGTGGAACCCAAGACCTGAGGCCAGGGAACCCGGCCGTCACTGTGATGCCAACGAGTGAACGGAGAGAACACGCCATGAGCGATGAACACAATAGCGATAAGCACCAAGGTTTGACCCGGCGCGGCTTTCTGGGCGCCACGGCGGCGGCCGGCGCGGTAGGGACGGGACTGGGCACCAGCGGCCTGCTGGGCGCCGCCCGTCAGGCTCGGGCCGCCGAGGGCAACAAGGCCATGGTGGAACCTGGGGAACTGGATGAGTACTACGGTTTCTGGAGCGGCGGCCACTCCGGGGAAGTGCGAGTGCTGGGCGTCCCCTCCATGCGCGAGCTGATGCGTATCCCGGTATTTAATATCTGTAGCGCCACTGGTTGGGGGCTGACCGACGAGAGCAAGCGGATCAAGGGCGACGGCCAATACCTCAACGGCGACGCCCACCACCCCCATGTGTCCATGACCGATGGCCACTACGACGGCAAATATCTGTTCATCAACGACAAGGCCAACACCCGGGTGGCCCGCATCCGCCTGGACATCATGAAGTGCGACAAAATCACCCAGATTCCCAACGTCCAGGCCATTCACGGCCTGCGGCTGCAAAAAGTCCCCCACACCCAATACGTTTTCGCCAACGCCGAGTATCCCATTCCCCAGCCCAATAACGGCGCCGGCATGGACGAACCCCTGCAATACCGGACCATGTTCAACGCCATCGACGCCGAAACCATGGAGGTGGCCTGGCAGGTGATCGTGGACGGCAATCTGGACAATACCGATGCCGACTACACGGGCAAATACGCCGCCTCCACCTGCTACAACTCCGAAAACGGCATGACCCTGGCCGAGACCATGCGTAACGAACGGGATTGGGTGGTGGTGTTCAACATCCCCCGCATCGAGCAGGCCGTGGCCGAGGGCAAGTTCAAGACCCTAGGCGATGCCAAGACGCCGGTGTTGGACGGTACCCATGGCTCCGACCTGACCGCCTATATCCCGGTGCCCAAGAACCCCCATGGCCTGAATACCTCCCCGGACGGGCGGTTTTTCATCGCCAACGGCAAGCTCTCCCCCACCGTGTCCATGATCGCCATTGACAAGCTGGACGCTCTGTTCGAGGGGGCCGACCCTCGCTCGGCGGTGGTGGCCGAACCGGAACTGGGCCTGGGTCCCTTGCACACCACCTTCGATGGCCGGGGCAATGCCTACACCACCCTGTTCATCGACTCCCAAGTCTGCAAATGGAATCTGGACGACGCCATCAAAGCCTATAACGGCGAGCAGGTGAACTACATCCGCCAGAAACTGGATGTGCATTACCAGCCCGGCCATAACCACGCCAGCCTCACCGAATCCCGAGATGCCGATGGTCAATGGCTGGTCTGTCTATCCAAGTTCTCCAAGGACCGGTTCTTGCCATGTGGTCCTCTGCACGCCGAGAACGACCAACTGATCGACATCTCCGGCGACGAGATGAAACTGGTCCACGACGGTCCCACCTTCGCCGAACCCCACGACTGCATCCTGGTGCGCCGGGACCAGATCCGCACCCGGAAGATCTGGGAGCGGGACGATCCCTACTTCGCCGACACCGTGGCCATGGCCAAGGCCGACGGAGTGACCCTGGAAACCGACAACAAGGTGGTCCGGGACGGCAACAAGGTGCGGGTGTATATGACCTCCGTGGCGCCCCAATACGGCATGACGGAGTTCCGGGTCAAACAGGGGGACCAGGTGACGGTGGTGGTGACCAATCTGGACCAGATCGAGGACGTGTCCCACGGCTTCTGCATGGTCAACCATGGGGTGAGCATGGAGATCAGCCCCCAGCAGACCTCCTCCGTCACCTTCACCGCCGACAAGCCGGGGGTGCAATACTATTATTGCAACTGGTTCTGCCACGCCCTGCATATGGAGATGACCGGGCGGATGATCGTGGAACCGGCCTGACCCGTCAGCCCCGTCAACAACGCCCTTGGACGACAGGATCGTGGGCGCGGACCATGCCCGCGCCCACGAATTGTCCGTTGAAGCCCCCTTACGCCGAGACCCCCCATGAACCCCAAACCTAATACTCCCTGGGAACCCTGGCTGGCGGTGTTCACCGGCCTGCTGCTGTGGCTGGCCATTTACGACGCCGTGGCCGCCACCCATCGGCTGACCCCGGACGACGGTCGCTTGCAAAGCCATCTGGATCGGGCCGCCCCCGGCGACGTGCTGATCCTGGCTCCCGGGGTCTACCCCGGGGGACTGACGATCCGCGTACCCCTGACCCTACGGGGCGAACCGGGGGCGGTGTTGGACGGCAGCGGCCAGGGGGATGTGGCGCGGGTCCAGGCCCCTCGCGTCACCCTGGAGGGCCTGACCCTGCGCCACTCCGGGCGTAACCTCACCGCCATGAACGCCGGTGTGTTCGTGGAGAAATCCGCCGCCGGCGTCACCCTGCGGGGCAATACCCTGGAGAACATCCTGTTCGGAGTCTGGCTAGACGCCTGCCCCGACGCCCAAGTGTTGGACAACCGCATCCAGGGGGACGCCAGCCTGCGCTCCCAGGACCGGGGCAATGGTATTCATCTGTTCGCCGTCACCGGCGCCCGGGTGGCGGGCAACGAAGTGTGGGCGGCCCGAGACGGCATCTATATTGACACCAGCAACCACAACATCCTGGAAAACAATCATCTGCATCATCTGCGCTACGGCATCCACTATATGTACTCCTACCATAACTCGGTAGTCGGCAACCGCACCCACGACACCCGCACCGGCTACGCCCTGATGCAATCCAAGTATCTCACCGTTACCGGCAATCGCTCCGAGCGGGACCAGAATTACGGCATTCTGATGAACTTCATCACCCACTCGGAAATCGCCGGCAACGTGATCAGGGACGTGCTGCGAGGCCGCGCCCCCGGACAGGACCAGGGCCAGCGCATCCCCGGCGCCGAGGGCAAGGCGCTGTTCGTTTATAACTCCCTGTACAACACCATCCGGGACAATCTGTTCGCCCGGGCCGAGATCGGCATTCACCTCACCGCTGGCTCCGAGGACAACAGCATCCACGGCAACGCCTTCGTGGCCAACTACACCCAGGTCAAATACGTAGCCAACCGGACCCAGGATTGGAGTACCGAAGGCCGGGGCAATTACTGGAGCGATTATCTGGGTTGGGACTTGAACAACGACGGTCTGGGGGACATTCCTTATGAGCCCAACGACGCCATGGACAAGCTGCTCTGGCGCTACCCCATGGCCAAACTGCTGGTCAACAGCCCGGCGGTGGCCACCTTGCGCTGGGCGCAACAGGCGTTTCCGGTGCTGCGCCCACCGGGGGTGACGGACAACGCCCCGCTGATGACTCCGCCCCTGGAGAACACCCTGTGAACGCCATCGTGGCCTTGCAGGACGTGCGCAAGCACTACGGACAACTGGCCGCCCTGGACGGCCTAAACCTGGACCTGGCCGAAGGTGAGGTCCTGGGCCTGCTGGGCCATAACGGCGCCGGCAAGACCACCACCATGAAGTTGATCTTGGGGCTGATCCACCCCACGGCGGGCGCGGTCACCGTATTCGGCGTCCCACCCCGGGGCCACGCCGCCGACCGGCTGCGTCGGCAATTGGGCTATCTGCCCGAGAACCTGAGCTTCTATGAGCAACTCAGTGGCCGGGAAGTGCTGGCCTTCTTCGGTAGGCTCAAGGGAGCGCGCCCGGCCCAGGTGGATGAACTGCTGGAACGGGTGGGACTGGCCGGGGCCGCCGGGCGTAAAGTGAAAACCTATTCCAAGGGCATGCGCCAGCGTCTGGGCTTGGCCCAGGCCCTGCTGGGAGAGCCGCGGCTGTTGCTGCTAGACGAGCCTACCGTGGGCCTGGACCCCCTGGCCACCCGGGATTTCTATACGCTGGTGGACGAATTGCGGGGCCGGGGGGTGAGCGTCGTACTCTGCTCCCATATCCTGCCCGGCGTGGAGCGGCATCTAGACCGGGCCGCCATCCTGGGCCAGGGCCGACTGCTGGCGGCCGGCACCCTGGAACAGCTACGGGCGCGGGCCGGGCTGCCCATTCTGATCCGGGCCAGTGGCCGTTTCGAGAACGGAGCCTGGCAACAACGCCTGGAACATACCGGCGTGGGGGTGCGCCGGGTCAACGGCAGCCGCTTGGAGTTGGCCGCCCCTCCGAACGCCAAGCTGGCGGTCCTGCGCTCCCTGCTGGAGGCGCCGGAACTGCGGGATCTGGACCTGGAGCCGCCCTCCCTGGAAACCCTGTACGCCCACTTCGGCGCCCAAGGGGGAGATACCCCATGAACGCCATCCTCACCGTGGCCAACAAGGAATTCCGGGACGGCCTACGCAACCGCTGGGTGCTGGCCATTACCCTCAGCTTCGCCCTACTGGCGGTGGGCCTGGCCTACTTCGGCGCCGCCGCCTCCGGCACCGTGGGCTTCACCCCCCTGGCCACCACTATCGTCAGCCTGGCCAGCCTGGCGGTGTTTTTGATTCCCTTGATCGCCCTGCTGCTGGCCTACGATGCCATTGTCGGCGAGGAGGAACGGGGTACTTTGCTGTTGCTGCTGGCCTACCCCCTGAGCCGCTTGCAGTTGCTGGCCGGCAAGTTCCTGGGCCACGGGGCGATACTGGCGGTCTCCACTGGTCTGGGTTTCGGGGTGGCGGGGCTGGTGATCGCCCTGTTTTCGAATCAGGCCGGTGGCCCGAAGTTGTGGACCGCACTGGGCTTTTTTATCCTTACCGCCACCCTGCTGGGCTGGAGCTTCGTGGCCATAGCCTACTTGATCAGCGTCAGCGTGGGCGAGAAATCCAAGGCCGCCGGGCTGGCGCTGATGGTCTGGTTGGTGCTGGTGCTGGTGTTTGATCTGGGGCTGCTGGGGCTGTTGGCCGGCGCCCGGGGCGGAGTAGCGGCCGAGCTGTTTCCGTATCTGTTGCTGCTCAACCCTACCGATGTGTTCCGGCTGGCCAACCTCACCGGCTTCGAGGCGGCCCGGACCCAGGCCGGGCTGGTGTCCATCGCCGCCGAAGAGGTGTTCTCACCGGGGGTGTTGTTGGGGGTTTTGGCGACCTGGGTGGCCGCGCCCCTGGGTCTGGCGGCCTGGTTGTTCCGGCGTCGGGAAGTCTGAACCCACCGACCAGTGGGGGCGGACAACCCGCCGCCCCCAACAGCCGTTGCCCCTAGCGCGCCTCGACCGCCGGGCGGTCTTTCAGGGTCATGACAACCGTGCCTTGCTGGCCGCCATTCAATAGGGCTATCAAGTCGCCCATCACCTTGACGCTCTCCTCAAGCAGGAGATCAGGATGATCCTGAATTTCGTCTTCCGGCAATTCTCCCATGGATTTCAGGGAAGGCAGCCCCCGGGCAAGGCGTCGGCGGTTTTCCCATTCCAGCTCCTTGGCCTCGATGCGATCCCGCTCGGCGCGGCGTTCGCTTTCCATGAGCGAGACACTGGAACGCTCCAAATTGTCCTTGGCCGTGGTCAACTCCTCCATGAATAACTGGAAGGCCGGGTCATCCGCAAGCCGTTGCTGGTGTCGGGCCTTGAGATCAGGGATCAGCCTGTCCAGCCGACTACTGGTCTGATATCGAGTGGGGATAATCTCATCCCAGGGCAGGGCGAATTCCTGGGCGCTCTCCCCCACCTCCTCGGCATCATAGGCCGACGGGAAGGTCAGGTCGGGTATCACCCCCCGGTGCTGTGTGCTGCTACCGCTGACCCGATAGAATTTGGCGACGGTCAGCTTGAGTTGGCCGGCCCGCTTCTGGTCATTGACGAAGCGGTTCAGGTCGATCAGGGTCTGCACCGTGCCCTTACCAAAGGTCTGCTCGCCGATCACGATACCGCGACCGTAATCCTGAATGGCTCCGGCGAAAATCTCCGAGGCCGAGGCGCTGAACCGGTCCACCATCACCGCCAAGGGACCGGTGTAAACCACCTCCGGGTCCGGGTCTTTTTCCACGTCCACATCGCCCCGGGAATCCCGCACCTGTACCACCGGGCCGTCCTCGATGAACAGGCCGGTCAGCTCGATGGCCTCTTGTAGGGCGCCGCCGCCGTTCTGGCGCAGGTCGATGATCAAGCCGTCAATCACCTGTTGCTTAAGGCTCAACAACAATTGGCGCACGTCCCGGGTGGTGCTGCGATAGTTGCTGTCTCCCCGTTGAGCGGCGGCGAAGTCGATATAGAACGTAGGCACGGTGATAATACCGATGCGCTGCTGACGACCGCCTATTTCCAGGGTCCGAATCTCGCTTTTGGCAGCCTGTTCCTCAAGCTGGATTTTATTTCGCACTAAGCGCACTTCCTTCCCGGCGGCGTCGGCGCCAGCTTTGTCGGGCAACACCCGCAGTCGCACCACCGAGTCGCGCGGCCCACGGATCAGATCCACTACGTCGTCCAACCGCCAACCCACCACATCAACGAGTTCCGTGCCGTCACCCTGGCCCACGGCCACGATCTTGTCATTGGGCTGAATCTGTTTGCTCAGGTCCGCCGGACCGCCCGGGACCAGGGACACCACCACGGTCTGCTCATCTTCAGAGCGCAACACCGCGCCGATGCCCTCCAGGGATAGCCGCATCTGGATGTTGAAGTTCTCGGAGGTGCGCGGCGACAGATAGGCGCTGTGGGGGTCGAAGCTCTGGGACACAGCGTTCATATAGGACTGGAATACGTCCTCGCTGGTGGTTTGGGCCACCCGATGCAGGCGCACCTCATAGCGCTTGGTCAGGGTCTCCCGGGCCTCATCCAGGGTTTTGCCGGCCAAGGTCAGATTCAGCAGTTCATGCTTGAGGCGCTTGCGCCACAGTTCGTCCAACTCCGCCTGGCTTTCCGCCCAGGGGGCCTCCTTGCGGTCCAGAACCAGGGACTCGGAGACATTGAAATCCACCGGCTCATCAAGCATGGCCAGGCCATGGGCCGTGCGCTCGACCATCCGCTGCTGATAAACGTTGAAAATAGCGTAGGCGGCATCCAGGCGTCCGGCCCGCAGATCATCGTCTAAAGTGTTGCGGTATTTTTCGAAACGCCTGATGTCGCTGGCCAGAAAATAGGCTCGGTTGAAGTCCAGGGCGTCGAGATAAGCATCCAGGATCGCCGATGATTGGTGATCGTCCAGATCGCTCTGTCGATAGTGATAACTGGCCAGCAGCCGGGAAATCACCTGATCCAGCCGCAAATGCTGCGTCTCTGGGGCCAGTCGTGGCGCCTGGGGCGTCGTCAATGTTTCCGGCTGCTTGGCGCAAGCGGTCCCCAACGGTCCCGTCAACGCCAGTACCAGCACCAGCCCCATTAGCTTAGTGAAGGATATTTTTCTGAACATAGCTCGAAACTCGTGTCGTTGTCTCGTCATTGTCCTCTGTCGGACCCCACGGCCCGCCTCATCTCCCTGTCGCCCCATGGGGCGTTATAAACCAGTTTACGCCCCACCAGCCTAGGTGGGATGCACCAGAGCGATATCGGTGGCCACCGGCTGCTTGCCGTTCGGCTCTACCAGGGTGAACTCGAAAATATGATTGCGGGAGGGCAGCCGGGCCACGTTAAACCCCTCTGGCAGACTGGAATCATGGAAAAACGCCGTCCGATAAGGTGAGGCTTCATCCCGAGAATCGGTTTTCCATAATAAAGGCGATAGCTTCACCAGAAACCGCACAAAGCCGAAACTCTTATGGTCGTCATGATGATAGCAATAGCCTCTCACCCGGGAGCCGATTTCCCCCCAGGGCGGGGCGCCATCCTCCCCTCGGGTGGGCAGCAGCCCCGGCACCAGAAAGCCGGAGACGAACATATCAGACTCCCGGCGCAGCTCTTCGGAAACGTTGTCGAAAGCCATGACCTCAACCCGCAGACCCTTGTTTTGTAAGGCTCTGACCACTTGCACGAAATCCCCATCCCCGGTCACCAGCAGCACCCGATCCAGATTCTGGGACTGCAACAACAGGTCCACGGCCATGTCCAGGTCGGCGTTGGCCTTGCCGTAGCGGTTGCCAGCCTCATCCTCGAACCATTTGACCCGCTTCTCGATGACCTTGTAGCCCAGTTCCCGTAGCGCCGACTGGTAGGCCCGGGCCTTATCCCTGTAGACCGGGCTGGTCTCGGCGCGTTCTTCGTCATAGGACAGATAGACATTGAGACGCAGGGCTTCTCCGTGATCCCGGCAAGCGAACTCTCGCAACACATCGTATTGCATACGCTGGCCGCCGTTTCGGGAAATATTGGATGCGTCCACATAAACGCCGACATTAGCGTGGGATTTCAAGGTTGTTGTCATAGTACTCTTAAGATTTTAGGAACGGTCTCGGGTTCCTTTGCAGTCCGTCACCTGATGGTCTCTTTTTACCACTACCCTGCGACCGGGGAAACATTTTTACCCATTTGACGGTGAAACCTTGTTTCCACGTCGATGCTCCCGCCACTGACTTTCCGGCGCCGCGCGGCTAGGCTTTGCAAAGCCAGAACCTTGCTTGGGGAGACTAATCATGACCATTCAGATCGGTGACCGCCTGCCGTCCGCCACCCTGCATATGATGACGGACCAGGGTCCCAAACCCGTGACCACCGAAGAATTGTTCTCGGGCAAAAAAGTCGTGCTGTTCGCCCTGCCCGGAGCCTTTACCCCCACCTGTTCCGCCGCCCATCTGCCGGGCTTCGTGGTCCAGGCCGACGCCATCAAGGCCAAAGGGGTGGACAGCATCGTCTGCCTGTCCGTGAACGATGCCTTCGTGATGGATGCCTGGGGTAAGTCCCAGAACGTTGAAGACAGGCTATTGATGGTGGCCGACGGCAACGCCGACTTCACCCGGGCCGTGGGCTTGGACATGGACGGCCGCGCTTCCGGCATGGGCGCCCGCTCCCAACGCTACGCCATGATCGTAGACGATGGGATCGTCAAGGCGCTCAATGTGGACCCCCCCAAGACCTTCGAGCATAGCAGCGCCGAGGCCATTCTTAGACAACTATAGCTACGGGACCGGAAACCGCCATGGACCTGCTGACGGTGGTTATGGCGATCCGTGCCTAGATGCCGGGCCACCCCGGCCCCACCGCCCGGTGGTCCGCAAGGCTTGGAGACACGCCTGCCGACGCTCTTGAGAGTGGGCGCGGGGGGTGGCGCTGGACCAGCGGCTTCCCGCTACTCCAGCTTGCCTACAGCCTGGCTACCCTGCATTCTCGTGGTTTTACAATACAAATTATCCCCTACACTGTAGGAAACTTGCCCACTTCTGGAGTTCACCCATGAATATCCGCGACGTTATGACCGCAGCCCCCGTTATGCCGGTAATCGTCATTGACCGCCTGGAGCAAGCTGTCCCCCTGGCCGAGGCGCTGGTGGATGGCGGTTTGCGGGTGCTGGAAGTCACCCTGCGCACCCCAGTGGCCATGGAAGCCATCTCGGCCATCGCCAAACAGGTACCCGAGGCGATTCTGGGGGTGGGCACCATCACCCGGGCCGACGAGATTCACAAAGTCCGCGACGCGGGGGCCGTATTCGGGGTTAGCCCCGGCCTGACCCCGAGCCTGGCCTCCGCAGCCCTGGACAGCGGCTTTCCGTTCCTGCCCGGTGTGATGACGCCTTCCGAGGCCATGGCCGCCCGGGATGCGGGCTATGCCGCTTTGAAGCTGTTCCCCGCCCAGCAGGCTGGGGGCATCGGCATGCTCAAGGCCATGGCTGGTCCCCTTGGAGATTTGGTGTTCTGCCCCACTGGCGGGGTGAGTCCCGACAACTTCCGGGACTTCCTAGCCCTGCCAAATGTGCTGTGCGTGGGTGGTTCCTGGGTGGTGCCCAAGGAGGCCGTGGCGGCCGGGGATTGGGACCGAATCAAGCAACTGGCCCGGCAGTGCGCCGTCGATTAAGGCGCCAACCCTTCCCTACAGCCAGCCGCTCGGAGGTGGCCTTGGCCGCCTCCAGAACGATCACATGGCCCAGGAAGGCCTATCACTTACTTGGGTTCCCCGACGCCATGGGGCGCAAAGCCCTCCCACCCCGCCCCCTCTACCCACATTCTAGGCCCTTGCTCGCCGTATCCTGCCCATCGCCTGCTTTGGGAAGGGCGGTTGGGCGCTGTCGCTCCTCTTAATTATCATAGGGTTTCGGGACCCTACAGCGGAGATAAGCATGGCGAAACAACTTGATGTACGGGGCAGAATCCTGGCCACCGGGCAGGCGCCGCTGGTCTGTACTCCCTTGGTGGGTACCAGCCGAGACCACATCCTGGCCGAGACCAGCCGGGTTTTGGCCAAGGGACCCGATCTGCTCGAATGGCGGGTGGATTGCTTCGAGGGCATCGGCGCGACCGGCCAAGTCATCGAAGTGGCCCAGGGTATCCGTAAGCTGGCCGAGGATACCCCGGTGCTGTTTACCCGCCGCTCCATCAAGGAAGGGGGAGAACCGATTTCATTGTCCGAGGAGGAGGTCGTGGCCTTGTATGAAGCGGTCTGCGACGAGGGCAGCGTCGATCTCATCGACTTCGAAATGGGCAACGATCCTGAGCATATACGGCGACTGCGGGCGGTTTCCAGGGCGCACAACATCAAAATGATCATGTCGTACCACAACTTCCAGGAAACGCCGGGGCTGGATTATATCTGGCAACGCTTCGCACAGGCGCAAGACCAACAGGCCGACATCGGTAAAGTGGCGGTCATGCCCAAGTCCCTCGATGATGTGCTGACCCTGCTCACCGCCACCTTGCGGGCCTCGGAGACCCTGGATATTCCCCTGATCAGCATGTCCATGGGTGGATATGGATCGCTATCGCGGCTGTTCGGCTGGGTATTCGGCTCGACGGTGTCTTTCGCGGTGGGTGATCGCGGTTCCGCGCCGGGACAAGTGCCCATCGAGGATTTAAATACCGTCATCGGTATTGTCCATAAAGCCATAGCCAAGGGCTGAACCAACAGGCCGCTCCCCTTCGCTCGCCGGGTCGGACTCAGGGCTTATCCATGGCCCACTCCGGCTCATGGTCCGGGTTATCGTTATCCTGAAGCAGCGATTCCACTCCCTCCGACGGTTTGACGGCGGTAGCCGGGACCGGACCGGTGGGCGCTGGCGCGCCGTCCAGATTACCCAGGATCAGGGGCAAGCCCCCCTCCCCCGCGCCGATGACCACGATCTTGCTGTTATTGGATTTGGCCAGTTCAAGGGTGGCGTTGATGCCTTTCCACTTTAGAAACTGCTCGGAAATGCCCGAGGACACCATATTCTGGAACATCTGGATGCCCTCGCCCTCGATACGCTTGCGCTGTTTTTCTTTTTCTTCTTTTTGCAGGCGGTAGTCGTACTCCAGCAGCCGGTGCTTCTGCACCACCTTGCTCTGGATCGCCTCCACCACCAGGGGCGGCAGCTTGATGGAGCGGATCAGCACGTCCTGGAGATAGATAAAGCTTTCACCGGGGGAGTCCGGTAGATACCGGATATCCAGAGCCTGGGACAGCTTGTCCAAAATGCGCTGCTGCACCAGCTCCCGCTTCTGGGTGTACAGCTCGTCGGGGCGGACCTGGGCCATGGCCTCCCGACCGTGGGCGCCCACCTCGGGCACCACCAGCTTCTGGACGTAATCGGGACCGATGGTCTTGTGCAACAGGCCCAGGTGCTTGGGGTTGGGCCGGAAGCGCACCGTCAGTTCCACGTCCAAGGGTAGGCCGTCCTCGCTGATGACGTTGAATTCTTCGCTCTTGGTCTGCATGCGGGTGTCGTAGAGATACACCACATCCCAGGGGAACTTGATCCGCAGCCCCTCGCCCATCACGTACTCGGTGTCGGTACCGCCCCCAAAGCGCCGCCACACCACCCCGGCCTGGCCCGGATAAATGGGCACGAAAATCAGGGGAATCAGATAGATGAAAGCCAGCAGCAGAACCAGAACGTTGATCTTCACCCACAGAGCGTTGCGCCGGTACCAATTTTGCCAGCGCACCGTCCAGCGTTCCAAGTAGGGGGGCAGGCGACCGGCAATACGCTCAAAGGCCATGGTCGCCACCCGCAGCGATGACCTTGATGCGACCTTCCTCCATCCGCGCCACTCGGTCGGCTACCCCGTAATATTTGTCGTCGTGGGTCACGGCGATCACCGTCTTGCCCTGTTGCTTGAAGCGCGGCAGCAGTTCCGTGTAGAACTTCTTGCGGAACACCGGGTCCTGATCCGCCGCCCATTCGTCCAACACCAGCACCGGTCGGTCCTCCAGGATGGCCACCACCAGGGCCAGGCGTTTTTTCTGGCCGGTGGACAGGTCCAGAGTCTGGAACTGGTCCCCCTCCAGGCGGGTCTTGCCGGTCAGTTCCATCTCATCCAGCAGACCCTGTACCCTGGCCGGGTCCACGTTGTGTAGGCCATACAATCGCTTAAACATATGGTAGTCCGAAAAAATCACCGCGAAGAGCTGGCGGTAGGCATCGGTGTCGGCGCCGTTCAGCTCCCGGCCGTCTACCCGGATGACGCCCGCCGAGGGGGGGTATAGCCCGGTCAGCAGTTTCATGAAGGTGGACTTGCCGGAACCGTTGCCCCCGGCCACGAACAGCATCTCCCCGGCCTGAACAGTGAGGTCCAGGGGGCCGACTCGAAATTCGGACCCGTCCCCCGGTCCGCCGTAGCTGAAGCACACCCCCCGCAACTCAATGTTCCGAAACCCGGTCAGGGGCGGATCGGCGCTGAGGGTGCGGTCCATGCCCCGGTCCAGGGTCTCCTCCATGGTAGCGATGTTCTCGGCGGCGGCATTGGCCATGGCCAGCACCGGGATCGCCCCCACCAGATTGGAGATGGGACCGATCAGGAACAGCACCGCCGTGGCGGTTTTGATCACTACGTCCGAATAGGCGTGGCTGAAATTGGGCACGATAAACACCACCGTGGCCAGCAACAGATAAAACGACGTCTGGGAGAAGATAAAATTGGTGGAAAGCAGGGACTGGGTGCGAATCTTCAGCTCGGTGGCCGAGGCGGAAATGCCCCGAGTGTAGTCGTACAGATCCTCGGAGCGCGCCCGGTTCATCTTGGTTTCCTTGAAGCCATCCAGCATATCCGTCAGGGCGTCGAAGAATTGATTCTCCCGGGCCATGGCTTCGTGCAAATCCTGATTGAGCTTGCGGCGCTGCTTGAAGTGGATGGACACCGCCATCAGGGTGAAGCTGACGCTGAGCAGGAAAGCGGTCATGGACAGCCAGGCGATATATAACACCGTGAAGAAGATCAGTATCGCCGACTGGGCGCCCACCACCAGCACCGTGGCGGATTGGGAGACGGTGAGGGTTTCCTTGCTGACGCAGGCGTAAATATCGGAACGACCGATGCGCTCCAGGGTGTGCAGATCGCAGCGCCGCACTTTGTCGGCGATCCGCACCCGGATGCGGTCCAGCACCTGTTCGATCTCGCTGGTGGTGGTGAGCATGGTGTGCTTCTGGGCCAGCACATACAAGGCCATGATCACCGCAAACAGCGCCATATGCCAGACATCGTGGTTGTTCCCGGAGGCATGGGCCGCAGCGGCGTTGATGACCGCCAGGATACCGGCGTTGCTGATCCCGGCGACGGCGGCCGTGGCCAGCAGGCCCCGGAAGGAAATCTGGGATTCCTTGTGGATTAGATCCAGTAGTTTCATGGGCGCTCGGCTGACGGGCGGCTAGCGGAGTCGGCCCATGTCTGTAAGCGGGAATATGACAACAGCGGACCCTTAGTCCGGCAGCCTGGCCGGAACCCGTTAATCCCTAGGAAAGTCTCAGATGAGCGTGTCGGTCCTATTGGAATCGTGATAGGTCCGTCTTGGGGAACCGAGCAGCAATACCAACAACATCAGGATCGGGCTGAAAATCAGCGAGAAGGTGAAATAGCCGGCGAACCCGAGTGTTCTGTCCCTGCCCAGCAAGCCGACGATAACGCTCAATGCGATCCACAGGGCCGGTGTCATGGGTGATGTCCTTCGGCAAAATTCGACAAGAGGGAACGGCGGCTGGCGTCGTTCCCCGAGGCCAGGTTCAGGCCGCCTTGGTCTTGGCCTGTTGGCTGCGACTGGCATACTGCTCCTCGAACTCCGCGCGGAAATGCTCCCGGGTGGCGGAGGGGTCGAAGTTCAGCATGGTGCCGCCGGACTCGAAGTGATGGATAAACACTTTGCCGATGGCGTGGGTCGTCGCCCAGGCGAAGGCGGGCATGAACAGCATCCCCAGCACGTTACCCACCACGGGCACGGTTTTGAGGGCCAGGGTAGCGTAGCCGAAGCCGAACTTGGTGGGGATGACACTGCCTAGCAAGGCGGCGATGATGGACTTACCGGCATTCCTGGAAAACGGCACCCCGTAGAGTTTGGATAGCTGGCTGAGCATCCGCAACTGGATGCCCGTCAGCAGGGCGATGTCCAAGACCGGGGTCGGCAACAGCCCCGGCGCCAGAGACCAGTTAGCATAGCTGCCCACCAGTTGCCGCGCCTGCAATTCCCGAGGGCTGGGTTCTACCACAGGTTCCTGCTCGCTCATGACAATTTCTCCCATCACTGTCCCGAAAAAGCACCCGCTATCCGCCCGGACTGTCAAAGCCCCGTCATCATTTCGTAAACAATTACGG
This sequence comes from uncultured Candidatus Competibacteraceae bacterium, assembly GCA_964597315.1. Classification (GTDB taxonomy): domain Bacteria; phylum Pseudomonadota; class Gammaproteobacteria; order Competibacterales; family Competibacteraceae; genus CAZQXD01. Next base: position 13,841 of record CAZQXD010000020.1, on the reverse strand, counting down.
GCGCTGGCCTTTTCAAATCTATTTCACAGATGATACACCGCTAAACCATAAACCCCGCCGGGTGGACCGTCAAGCGCTGGGCGGACCGGGCGGCATCCCCATGCTATTTTTGTTTTTATTTGTATTTCAGGCTTTTAAACAGCACTCCGCAGAACCCTTGGGGGAAATGTTTTTCCAGAGATATTCTCTTTATTAAGAACCCTGACGGCCAGGCTGGCAGTATATACGCCAGGATCATGGCCCCGCCCACGGATAGGCGATATCCAGGGCCTCCAGGAGGCCCCGTAGCAAGGCCCCGTTGGCCTCAAGATAAGGCGGAAACAGCATCTGATTATGCGCCCCATGGCCCCGATGGCGGCAAAACACCCCGCTGGTGGCCTCGGCCCAGGCCGACTTTTGGCACACCAATCGCCCCTGTTCGTCCCGGAAGCTGTCTTGGGAGTCTTCCCCCAGCAGTAAATGAATTTCCCCGGCAATCCGGTGACGGTCTTCCAGGGTGGCGAAGTAATCGTAGTAACGGCAGATATTGCGCATGGCTTTGTCCCGCAGCACCGGGCTAGTGAGATAGGACCGCGCCGCCTCGGTATCCAGAAACTGAGCGGCCACCCGCTCCGCCTCCCCCTCCGGGAAGGGGAATGGCCGTAGCATCCGGGCCGAATCCAGCATCACCACCGCCGCCACCCGGCGGCCACGCCGCTCCAGTTCTCCAGCCACCTGAAAGGCCAGGTTGCCGCCCCCGGAATAGCCCAGCAGCAGATGGGGACCCTGGGGATCAAGCTCGGCGATCAGGGCCGCGTAATCGGCCAGGCGGCTGTCGGACTCAATGAAATTGCAGCCGTAGCAGGCATAAGGGGACAGCAATCCCGCCAGCCCCCCATAGCCCAGGGCATCGGCGGTGGCCGGGGGGAAGGCGAACAGGGGTCGGCCCTGTGGGCAGCCGTTGAGCAGCACCACGGGACTGTCGATACCCTCCACCCCGAAGCGGGCGGCGTCCAACAGGCGCTGGGCCAGGGTCCGTACCGTGGGGGCCTGGAACACCGCCGTAAAGGGCAGGCTTAGGCCCAGGCGTTGCTGGATCAAGGAGGCCAGCCGGGTAGCCTTCAGGCTATGGCCGCCGAGTTCGAAGAAATCCTCCTCTGGACCCACCGGGCGCTCCAACACCTCCTCCCAGATGGCCAGCAACCGCCCTTCGGTGGCGCTCAGGGACGGCGCCGGGCCAGGCCGGGACGGCGCCAGTTCCCGGGGGTCCGGCAGGGCGCGGCGGTCCACCTTGCCGTTAGGGTTCAGAGGCAGCCGCTCCAGGGCCAACAGCCAGGGGGGGACCATGTACTCGGGCAGCTTTTCTTGTAAATGGCGGCGCAGTTCGGCGCCGTCCAGGGAGCGACGCCGGGTGTAATAGGCCACCAGTTCCCGCTCCCCGGCAGCTGATTCCCGGACTGTCACCACCGCCTCCTTGATCGCCGGGTGTTCCAGCAGCCGGGCTTCGATCTCGGCGGGCTCGATGCGGTAGCCGCGGATCTTCACCTGATGGTCCAACCGACCCAGATACTCTGCAGCCCCGTCGGCCCGCCAGCGGGCTTGGTCGCCGCTGCGGTACAGGCGTTGTCCGGGAGCGAAGGGGTGAGGCACGAAGGCGGCTGCGGTCAGCCCCGGCCGACCCCAGTAGCCCCGGGCCAGGCCGTCGCCTCCGGCGTAAAGCTCGCCGGGGATGCCGATGTCCACCGGCCGCAGGCGCCGATCCAGAATATACACTGTGGTATTGGCGATGGGCGGACCGATGGGCACCTCCCCCCGACACGGCTCCCGAACCCGCTGGCAACAGGTGAACGTGGTGTTCTCCGTGGGACCATAGCCATTGACGAGGGTCAGCCCCGGATGGGTCCCCAACACCTGGTTAAAGTGATGGGCCGAGGCTTTCTCGCCACCGCAAAGCACGGTCCCTACGTTGGCGAACAGGCCCGGATCGTCGGCGGCCAGGGCGTTGAACAAGCCCGTAGTCAGAAATAAGGCCGTGACTCCGTGGCGGCGGATCAGCCGGGCCAGACCAGCGGCGTCCAACAGCTCGGACTCCCCAGGCAGACACAGGCAAGCGCCGTTCAGGAGCGCCCCCCAGATTTCCAGGGTAGAGGCATCGAAGGCCAGGGAGCCGGTCTGGAGAATCCGGTCCTCGGGACCAAAGTGGATAAAGTTGGTATTCAGCACCAGCCGCAACACCGGACGCTGAGCCACCATCACCCCCTTGGGCTGGCCGGTGGTGCCGGAGGTGTAGATCACATAAGCCAGGTTGTCGGGTCGGCTCCGGGATGGGAGCAGCGTATCGTCCAGGGTGTCCAGGTCGGAGGCGTCCCATTCATCCTCCCGCCGCTCCGGCACATCATCCAGATAGACCAGATCCTTAAGACCAGGACAGGCGTCCCGCAGCCGTCGACATAAGTCCTGGCGGCCAGGTGCGGAGACCACGAGCGGCGCACGGCTGTCCTTCAGTAGCCAGCGTAGCCGCGCCTCTGGCAGGTCGTGGTTGAGGGGAAAATACGCCCCGCCCGCCTTCAGCACCCCCAGCATGGCCACCAGCATGGCCGGGGAGCGGTCCAGCATGATACCGGCCAGGGTCTCCGGTCCCAGTCCCCGGGCCAGCAGTAGCCGAGCCAACCGGTTGGCCCGCCGCTCCAACTCCCCGTAGCTCAGCCGGGTCCCCCCCTGAATCACGGCCACAGCTTGGGGGTTGAGGGCGGCCTGTTCGGAAAACAAATCGGCGATGGCCCGGTCCCGGGGATAATCCCGCCGGGTGCGGTTGAAGCCCTCCACCACATCCTGGCTGGCGGTCTCGTCCAGCACGTTGAAATCGGACAGTTTCAAAATAATTTCCTGGTTGGGATACCGTTAACCCTGGCGCACAAATTCACCCGCTACCAGCCCCGCGAACCGCCCCAGGGCCTGTAAATACCGATCTATGGAGGCTGCCTCGAAACCGTCGGCGGCATACTCCAGCACCAGCTCCAGGGTCTCGCCCCGGTCTAGGGCCACCAGGCACAAATCGAATTTGGCGGCGTCGAAAGCGAAGTCCAGGGACCGGGCCGGTCCCACCCCGGCGGGTCGCTCTCCCCAGTCCAGGGCCGGCCCGGCGTCCTGGAAAGCGTAGACGATGTTCACCAGGCCCCGCTCCCCGGCCCGCCGACCGCCGGTAAGTCGGCGCAACAGGTGGTCGTAGGGGGTGTCCTGATGCTCCAGCCCCTCCAGCACGGTCTCGGCCACCCGCCCCAGCAAGTCCTCGAACTCCGGGTCCCCGGACAGGTCCAGTCGCAAGGGCAGCAGGTTCACAAAGCAGCCGATCAATCGCTCCAGGTCTGGATGCCCTCGATTGGCGGCGGCCAGGCCCACCAGCAGGTCGTCCCGGCCAGCCAGTTGGCGCAACAGCAGCAGGTATAGGGTCAGCACCACGCTAGACAGCGTAACGCCGCGCCGGGCCGCCAAGACCCGCAGCCCAGCCGTGACGGCGGCGTCCAGGGCCAATCGGCGGCGGTCGCCCCGATGGTCCCGAACCCGCCCCGGGGGCCGGTCGAAGGGCAGGGGCAGCGGTCCTGGGCAGTCCCTCAGCCGCTCCAGCCACCAGTCCTCCCCGGTCACGGCCCGGCCTTGCTGCCAGACCGCGTAGTCCTTGTATTGGATGGGCAGGGGCGGCAAGGGCGCGGGACGACCCTCCTGGGCAGCCCTTTCCTGGGCGGCCCTTTCCTGGGCGGCCCTTTCCTGGGCGGCCCTTTCCTGGGCGGCCCTTTCCTGGGCGGCCCGATACAGGGCCAGCAGCTCCCGGTACAGGAGGTCCTTGGACCAACCGTCGGCGACGATATGGTGTAGATTCAGCAGCAGCAGGCAGCGCCCCTCCCCCAGTCGGGCCAGCCGCGCCCGCAGCAGAGGGGGTCGAGTCAGATCGAAGGGGGCGGCGGCCTCCTGGTCGGCCAGAGCCTGGGCGGCGGCTTCCGGGTCCGGTTCGGCCCCCAAGTCCACATACCCCAGCCGGAAGTCCACCGCCGGCAGCACCCGCTGGCGAGGCTCCCCGTCCCGTTCCACAAAAGCGGTGCGCAGCACCTCGTGGCGGCGGATGAGTCCCTGCAACGCTTGCTCCAGGGCCACGCCATCCAGTTCCTGGTCCAGCACCAGGGCCTCGGGCAGGTTGTACACCCCGGCCCCGGTCAGATGATGTTCCAGCCACAGCCGCTGCTGGGCGTGGGACAGGGGATAATGGTCCGCCTCCGGGGCCGGGGGGATGGGTTCCAAGGCCCGCCCTCCCGCGCCCCTAGGCCGGGCGCCCCTCAGCCGGGCGGCCAGGCCGATCACTGTGGGAGCGGCGAAAAAGTCTTTCAGGGACAGCCGGACGCCGAACTCCCCATGGATGCGGGCCACCGCTTGCAGGGCGCTGAGGCTGTTGCCCCCCAGTTCAAAGAAAGTGTCGTGAATACCCAAGCGTTCCAGACCCAGCAACCCCCGCCACAGGGCCGCCAGCCGGGTTTCCAGGGCGTCCCGGGGGGTAGCGTCGCCGCTCTCGGCCCGCTCCGCCTCCGGGTCCGGCAGGGCGCGGCGGTCCACCTTGCCGTTGGCGGTCAGGGGCAAGCGCTCCAGCACCACCAACCAGCCGGGCAACAGGGCCTCGGGCAGCCGCTCCCCCAGTTGTCGGCGCAGGGCTGTCAGGTCCACCCCAGTCCCCGCCAGATAGGCCGCCAGCCCGCCCCGGTGCGCCACGACCAGGGCCTCCCGCACCCCGGGACAGTCCCGTAGGGCCTGCTCCACCTCTCCCGGCTCCACCCGCTGGCCCCGGACCTTGAGCTGGTGATCGGCCCGGCCCAGATACTCCAGGCGGCCATCCTCCCGCCAGCGGCCCAGGTCGCCGCTGCGATACAGCCGACCGCCGCCCGGCTCGGGCACGAAGCGCTCGGCGGTCAGTCCCGGTCGGCCCAGATAACCCCGGGCCACCCCCTGGCCGCCAATCAGGATTTCCCCCACCGCTCCCAGGGGCACGGGTTGGCCTCGGCGGTCGGCCAGCACGATACGCACCCCAGACATGGGCCGACCGATAGTCACCCGCCGCGCCCCGGGTGGCACTTGGTCCACCACGCAGCCCACGGTGGTCTCAGTGGGACCGTATTCGTTATGCACGGCCATGGCCGGGTTGAGGCGGTGCAGGCAGGCCACCTGCTCCGGGGTCAGGGCCTCGCCGCCGACGATGGCCAGGGCCACTTGACCGGGGGGTAGGTCCAGCTCCCCCAGCAGGGCGATATGGGCGGGGGTGAGTTTGACACTATCCAGGGCCGAATCCGGGGCGAAGCTCTCTCGCAACACCTGGTCCGGCTGGACATCCGGGGGGAACACCGTCAGGGACCGGCCCCGCAGCAGGGGCAGGAACAGGCTGGTCACGGTGAGATCGAAACCCAGGGGCGAGTATAGGCCGAATCGGCCATAGGTCCCCTCAGGGAAATAACGGGCCGCCGCCCAGCCCAGGTAATGGACCAGGTTGCGGTGTTCGATCATCACCCCCTTGGGACGGCCGGTGGAACCGGAGGTGTAGATGAGATAGGCCAGGGATTCGGGCGCCGGATCGGCCAGGGGCGGGCCGTCCTCTCCCTCTCCCGCCTCCGCCAGTTCCGGCGGGGACAGGCCCAGGCCAGGAGGCAGGCGGTCCAGATAGGCCGACTCCGCCAGCACCCGGGCGCAGCCACTGTCCTGAAGCTGCCAGGCCAACCGCCCTCGGGGATGGGCGGGGTCCAGGGGCAGATAGGCGGCCCCGGCCTTGAGTACCCCCAGCACCGCCACCACCAGCCAAGGAGAGCGATCCAGCAGCAGCCCCACCCGCTCCCCGGACCCTAGCCCCAACCGGCGCAAGCCCCGGGCCAGGCCCTCGGAGCGGCGGTCCAGCTCGGCGTAGCTCCAGGTCCGATCCCCCTGGATCAGGGCGCTGGCCTGGGGCGTTCGGGCCACCGCCGCCCGGAAGCCCGCCACCACCGTGGGCCAGGGAACGACGCCCGACGGACCGCTGCCCAGGGCCTTAAGTCGCACCTGGTCGGACTCAGTGAGTATCGACAGCCCGCCCACAGGCGTTTCGGGCGCGGCCAGCACCCGCCGGGCCAAGGTCTGTAACTGTTCGGCCAAACGCTCCACCAAGGCCGGGTCATGAACGCCGGCGTCATAATGAAACCGGCCTCGGAGCGATTCTCCGGGCACGATCATCAGATCCAGGGCGTAATGGGTGCGGTCATGAATCTCGCCCATACTCTCCAAGACCAGCCCGTTCCCGTTCCCCTCCCCCTCCCCGTCGCCACCCGAGGGCAGGTTTTCGAAAATCAGCAGATGATCGAACAACCCCCGCCCCAAGGGACTGGCGGACTGGATTTCCGCCAGGGGGCAATGGTGATGAGGCTCGGCGGCCAGGGCCTGGTTCTGGACAACGCCCAACAGGGCGGCGAAGCCTTGGGCGGGGTCCAGGGTCACCCGCACCGGGACGGTATTGATAAACAACCCGACGCTGGACTCCACCCCGGCCAGTTCCGCCGGACGACCCGACACCACCGCCCCGAACACCACCTCGTTGCTGTCGTTGTAGCGGCCCAGCAGCAGCGCCCACAAGCACTGTATCAGGGTATTCAGGGTCACTCCCCGGCGGGCCGCCAGGTCTCGCAGCCCGGCGCTGTCCGGGAACCTGAACGCCAGTTCCCCTGGCTGGAACGGCTGTTGCTCAGGGCGGCGGGGCAGGCTGGCCAGCCGCTCATAGCCCTGGAGATAGTCTCCCCACCAGTCCCGGGCGGTGGCCTGGTCCCGGCTCTCTAGCCAACGGATATAGTCCCCGTAGGGAGCCGCCGGGGGCAGGTTCGGCTCCCGGCCTTCGGCCAGGGCCTGATACACCACCCCGAATTCCTGGTGCAGCACCCCCAAACACCAGCCATCCAAGATCAAATGGTGATAGCTCCACAGCAACAGCCAGCGCCGGTCTTCCAGGCGCAGCAGCCGCAGTCGCAACAGCGGCTCCCGCTCCAAGTCGAAGCCCCGCTCCAAGTCCCCGCGCCGCAGTTCGCCAATGCGCCGATCCCGAGCCGCCGGGTCCAGGGAACGCAGGTCCTCCACGGCCAGTTCCGGGGGCCGCTCCCGGAACACCAGTTGCAGGGGCCGGGACCGATCCCGGTGAACCACGGCGCTACGCAGCACTGGATGGCGGCGGCACAGCAGCGCCCAGGCGGCTCGGAACCGCTCCGGGTCCAGGGCCCCCCGCAGCCGGTAGCCGGCCTGGACGTGGTAGGCCCGGGACTCGGGGGCGTACAAGGTCTCGAATAACAACCCGGCCTGCATGGGGGACAGGGGGTAGGCGTCGTCCACGGCCTCGGCGGCCCAACCCCGATCCGCCAGCAGCGCCCGGAAAGCACCCAGGTCCAGGTCGGGCACGGCGAAGTCCGCCGGGGATTTGCGGGGCTGCCGGTCCCGGCAGTGAGCGGCCAGCAGCGCCAGTTCGTCCCGCCAGTGGTCCAAAAACCGTTCCAGTTCCGCCGCTGGCAGCTGTTCGGGATCATACAGGGCCGCCAATTCCAGCCGCCCCCCGGACAGGGCCGCCACCAGGTCCAGCAGGCTGTGGCGGGTCAGTTCCGGGGCAATGGTGGTCCCGCTAGGCTCGTGGGCGGGGCGCAGCAAGCCCCCCGCCCCATCCCCGAAGCGGCCCAGATAATTGAAACTTACCGACGGCCAGGGACACCGCCCCAGCCCGCCCCGCTCCGCCTCTGGGGTGAGCCGGGTCAGCACCCCGTAGCCCAGGCCCTTGCGGGGCGCTCGGGCCAGGGACTCCTTCACGGTCTCGATGCGCTCCCCAGGTTCGTGGGCGGTCTCCAACACAAAGGGAAACAAGGCTGTGAACCAACCCACGGACCCCCCCGGGTCCGGCGATCCCGGGAACGGCTCCCGGCCATGGCTCTCCAGCAGCAGCCGGAACCGTCCCCCGCCCCGCCACCGGGCCAGGGCCGCCCCCAGGGCCGCCAGCAGCAGTTCCCGCAACCCGGCGTGGTAGGCCGGGCCCGCCGCCTCCAGGGCCGCAGTCTGGGCGTGCGTCAGGCTCAGCCGCTGGGTCCGGCAATCCCCATAGCGGCCCGGGAGAGCGACGGGCCAGGGGTCCGGCCCGGTCTCGGCGGCCCGCCAATAATCCCGCTCCGCCAGCAGTTCCGGCGCCTCGGCCAGATTCCCCAAGGCTCGGCCCCAGGCGGCGAAGGTAGGGGGTTTTGGTCCCAGGACCGGAGCCTGCCCGGCCCGAGCTTGGAGGTAGGCCCGCTCCAGGTCTTCCAGCAGCAGCCGCCAGGACACCCCGTCCACCACCAGATGGTGGGCCACCAGCAACAGCCGGTCCCCATCGGCGCGGCGGTACAGCACAGCCTTGAACAGTGGCCCGGCCAGGTCCAGGCTCCCCTGGACGGTCTCCCCATGGTGGGCCTGGGCGGCCCCAGGGTCGGCCTGGTCCCGGAGGTCCAGGACCTGGAGCGCCGGGTTCCGGTCCTCCCGGTAGACCTGTTCCAGCCCTGCTCTACCCCGCCGAAAACCCAAGGCCAGGGCCTCGTGGCGGTTCAGCAGCGCCCCCAGGGCGGTGTCCAGGGCGGCGGGGTCCAGGGCTTCGGCGGCCATTAACAAGGCGGCCTGGTTGAAATGATGCAACGGTCCCCGATGGGTGGCCAGGAACCAGTCCTGCACCGGCAGCAAGGGCGCCGACCCAGTAGCGGGGGCGTCGGCAACGCCCGCCCGCTCCAGGGGAGTCAGGCGGGCGGCCTGCTCAGCCAGCCCAGGGTGTCGGAACACGTCGCCCATCTCCAGCCGCCAGCCCAGGGCCTGGAGTCGGCTGACCACCTGGATGGCGCTGATGGAATCGCCCCCCAGTTCGAACCAGTGGCCGTCGGCGCCGATGCCAGGGCGACCTAGCACCGCTTCCCAGACCCCGGCCAGGGCCAGTTCTCGGGCGCCCTCGGGCGGGCGGCCACTGTCCGGGGCGACCACCGAGGGCGGAGGCAGAGCCTTGCGGTCCACTTTGCCGTTGGCGTTCACGGGCAGGGTCTCCAGGGATACATAGGCCGTCGGCACCATGTAATCGGGCAGCCGCTCCTTGAGAAACCCCCGCAGCTCCCCGGCTGTGGGATCGGTCCCCGGCCGGGGGCAGACATAGGCCACCAGTCGCCGCTCGCCGGGCCGGTCCTCCCGAACCGTCACCACCACATCCCGCAGGGCCAGATGGCGGGCCAGCACTGCGGCCACCTCCCCCGGCTCGATGCGAAACCCGCGAATCTTCACCTGCTGGTCCAACCGGCCCTGAAACTCCAGGGTCCCGTCCGCCAGCCGCCGTACCCGGTCGCCGCTGCGATACAGCCGCGCCCCGACTCGCCAGGGGTGGGGCACGAAAGTCTCGGCGGTCAGGGCCGGGCGTTTCAGATAACCCCGCGCCAGACCGTCGCCGCCGATGTACAGTTCTCCGGGCGCCCCCACCGGCAGGGGCTGGCCGTGGCGGTCCAGGACATACAGCTCGGTATTGGCCAGGGGACCGCCGATGGGCACGGTAACGGCCTCGACGGGAACGGCCCGCACCGGCTGCCAGGTGGCGAAGGTCGTGGTCTCGCTGGGACCATAGACATGGAGCAGCGCCCCTGGCGGGCCATGCTCCAGCACCTCCCGCACCCGGCTTGGATCCACGGCCTCGCCCCCAAACAGCAACCAACGCAAGGGGGCGAAGGCGTCGGGAATGACCCGGACCACCTGGTTGAACAAGGCCGTAGTCAGGAACAGGGCGGTGATGCCCCGCTCCCGAATCAGGGCCGCCAGCCGCTTTGGGGCCAGGCTCACGTCCCGCTCCACCCCTAGCAGCCGGGCGCCGGTGAGCAGCGCCCCCCAAACTTCGAAGGTCAGGGCATCGAAGGCCGGATTGGAAAGCTGGGCCACCACGTCGTCCGGGCCGAGTTGCGTATAGTCCGTGGCCAGCACCAGCCGGGCCACCGCCCCCTGGGTCACGGCGATGCCCTTGGGTTCGCCGGTGGAGCCAGAGGTGTAGACCAAATAGGCCAGCCGCTCCGGTCCCCCCTGGAGAGGTGGATCGACCGGGGACAGGGTCTGGATTTCCGGGGCGTCTGGATACAGGGTCTCTAGGTCCGACGGCAACCGCTCCAGCAGCTCCGGGCGGGTCAGCACCCGCCGCGCCCCGGCGTCGGCCACCATATGGGCCAGCCGTTCGGGGGGATAAGCGGGATTCAGGGGCAAATAGACGCCGCCGGCCTTGAGAATGGCCAGCAGCCCGGCCACCAGGTCCAGGCCCGGTTCCAGACACAGGCCCACCGGCTCCTCGGGAACCAGGCCCCGGGCCAACAGGGCATGGGCCAGGCGATTGGCCCGGGCGTTCAGTTGCCCATAGCTCAACCCGCAGTCCCCGTAGTCCACGGCTGGAGCGTCGGGACGGGTGGCCGCCTGCTCAGCGAACAAGGCCGCCAAGCCCCGGCGGGGCCAGGGGGTGGCAGTGGCGTTCCAGCGGTCCAGTTGCGCCCGTTCGGCCCCAGTCAGCAGGGGCAGCTCCCCCAGGGGTCGATCCGAGGCGGCCACGGCGGCTTCTAGCAGGGTCCGGTAATGACCGGCCATGCGCTCCAGGGTGGTGGGTTCGAACAGCCCGGCGTCGTATTCGAAGCTGCCCACCACGGCCTCCGGGGTCTCGGTCAGGGCCAGCAACAGGTCGAATTTGGCGGCCCCTGGGGGAGGGTCCAGAGGGGCGAGGCTCAGCCCCGGCAACTTCAGGACTTCGGCGCCCCCCTGTTGCACCGTGAACATGACCCGGAACAGGGGGTTATCCCCGGCGGCCCGGTCCGGGTCCAGGGCCGCCACCAGGCGCTCGAAGGGCAATGCTCCGTGTTGGAAATCCATGGGCGCGGCGGCGCTCAGTTGGTCAAGCAAGGCCCCGAAGCCCGCCGCCGGGTCCGGCCGGGTCCGCAACACCAGGGTATTCACGAACAGGCCGATCAGGGGTTCCAGTTCCTGGCGGTCGCGGCCTGCCACCGGAACGCCCACAGCCAGATCGGTCTGGCCGGTGTAGCGGTGCAGCAGGACGAAAAAACCCGCCAGCAGCACCGTGAATAGAGTGGTTTGCCGTCCTGCTGCCAGCCGCCCCAGGGCGGCACTGAGTTCCGGGGGCAGTTGGAAGCCCAGACAAGCCGCCCCCCGCCGCCCCCGGGGCGAGGGGGGGTGATCGGTGGGCAGTTCCAGGGGCGGCAGGCCGTCCAGACGCCGCAGCCAATAGTCCAGTTGCTCCGCCAGTTGCCCTTCCCGGTCGCGCTGCCAGAGGGCGTAATCAGAGTACTGGATCGGCAATTCCGGCAGGTTCGGGGAGCGGTGGGCCAGGGCGGCGGCGTACAGCTCTCCCAGTTCCCGGACCAGCACCTCCATGGAAGCGCCGTCGGCGAGGATATGGTGCAGGGTCAACACCGCCACATGGTCGGTCTCCCCCAGGCGCAGCAGCCGGGCCTCCAGGGGGGGACCGACCATGGGGTCGAAAGTCCGCCGTCCGGCGGCGTTCAGGTAGCGCTCCAGGCGTCCCTGGCGGCGCTCCGGGGACAGGCGGCCCAAATCCCGAACCGGCAGGGCCGGCCACCAGTCCCTCAGCACCCGTTGCCGGGGTTGGCCGTCCCGGACCTGGAAACAGGTGCGCAGGGCTTCATGACGGGCCACGACGGCGTACAAGGCGGTCCTTAGGGCGGCCACATCCAGCCGCCCGGACAGGCCCAGGGCCACGGCGATGGTATAGGCGGAGCCATGGGGGTCCAACCGCCACAGAGCGTACAGGCGCTGCTGGGCAAAGGACAGGGGCGCGTCCCCGTGGGTATCCCGGCGGGGGATCGGCTCCCTGTCCGGGGGTTCGATGCCCTCGGCTTCCAGCAGGTATTCCAACAATTCCAGGTCGTCGCTGGCGACCGGCGACTGTTCGGATTCCATGGGCGCTCCCCGTGTTGCCACTGTTTCCGTCGTGAGTATGGTGGCCCAGCCAGCTTTGTAATTTTTTGGGTTGTTCTCCGGTCAGCCGCGCCGTCCGGGTGAATCTCGCACGATGCGGTTCGTACCTCACCGCATCCTACCTGGGAGCGATTGTAGGGCGGATTTAGCGAAGCAATCCGCCTTCCTAGTGAGCGACGCGAACCGCAATTATCCGGGTTTCCGAGTGTAGCACCGGATCGCCAATCGGCCTTTTTACGCCGACCCGCTTGCGCGACAGGAGCGGTCAACCATAATGTCAGCCAAGATCGCGCTCCACTGTCAACCGCTTGCCGGGGTCGGCCCCGCCAAACCCCAAAATTAGAATAGCTTTCAAGGGAAACGTCCACCTCTCCAACGGGCTTTGCATATTTCCGCCGCGTCGCTGTCCGGCTTAGTGTAGAGCCGTGGACGACAGGCTTCAATCGATCCAGGAGACCCCGGATGCAAATGGAAAACGTCGAGGATCTTTACGCCCTGTCGCCCATCCAGCAGGGGATGCTGTTTCACACCCTCTACGCTCCGAATGCCGGGGTCTATTTCGAGCAATGGCATTGCACCCTGGAGGGGCTGGACCCGGACGCCTTCCGACGGGCCTGGGGGCAGGTGATCAAACGCCACCCCATATTACGCACGGCGTTTTTCTGGGAGGGGCTGGATCAGCCGGTGCAAGTGGTGCGCCAGACTGTCGAGCCGGTCTGGACCGAGCAGGATTGGCGGGACCGGGACCCGGTGGTCCGGCCCCCGGTGGTCCGGCCCCCGGTGATCCGGCCCCCGGTGGCCCAGCCCGGCTGTTTGGAGGACTTTCTGGCCGCCGACCGGGAGCGAGGGTTTGTCCTGGAACAAGCGCCCCTGCTGCGCTTTGCCCTGTTGCGACTGGGGGAACGAGACTACCGCTTCGTCTGGAGCTGCCACCATCTGCTGGTGGACGGCTGGTGCCAGAACCTGTTGTTCGGGGAAGTGCTGGCCTGTTATCGGGCCTTGCGCCAGAACCGGGATCACGCTTTGCCCCCGGTCCGCCCCTACCGGGACTACGTGGACTGGCTGGGGGACCAAGACCCGGCCCGGGCGGAGGCGTTCTGGCGGCGGGAGTTGGAGGGCATCCACGCCCCTACATCCCTGGTGCTGCCCCAGCCCACCCCCTACCACGGCCCCGAGCCTTTTGGTGAACAAGAGCAGGCGCTATCCCCATCCCAATGGTCCGAACTGGACGCCCTGGCTCGGCGCTTGCGGCTGACCCCGGCCACCCTGGTGCTGGGCGCTTGGGCGCTGCTGCTGAGCCGGTACAGCGGCGAGCCGGAGGTGTTGTTCGGGACCACCGTGGCGGGCCGACCGGCGGCGCTGCCGGGGGTGGAGGGCATCGTCGGGCCGTTTATCAACACCCTGCCGGTACGGGTCGGGACCGACGGCAAGGCCATTCTGGGTGACTGGCTGCGGGACCTGCAACAGCGCCAGGCGGAGCGGGACGAGTACGCCTATTGCGCCCTTACCGACATCCAGGGCTGGAGCGCCATACCCCGTGGCGCGCCCCTGTTCGAGACCCTGGTGGTGTTCGAGAACATTCACCGGGAAACGCCGGACAGCGCCGGGGAGGATGGATTGACCGTGTTGGATCCGGCGGGGTTCGGGCGCACCCATTACCCCCTAACCCTGGTGGCCGGACCTTGGCCCGGGGGCGGTCTGTTGCTGAAACTGCTCCACGACCGGAGCCGCTGCGACGACCCCGGCGCGGCCCGGCTGCTGGCACGGTTCCAGTTCCTGTTGCTGGCCATGGCCCAGTGGCCCGAGCGCCCGGTGGCGGAGCTACCCTGGCTGGAGGCCGGGGAACGCCAACA
>CAZQXD010000019.1:7541-65577 GCA_964597315.1 uncultured Candidatus Competibacteraceae bacterium | reverse complement strand
CCGAGGAACGGGAGCGTCTGGCCGAGGCGCAACGCCAGGCCGAGGAACGGGAGCGTCTGGCCGAGGCGCAACGCCAGGCCGAGGAACGGGAGCGTCTGGCCGAGGCGCAACGCCAGGCCGAGGAACGGGAGCGTCTGGCCGAGGCGCAACGCCAGGCCGAGGAACGGGAGCGCCTGGCCGAGGCCGAGCGGCAACGGCTGGCTGAACAAGAACGACAAGATCGGCTCGAAGTCGAACAACACCGCCAACAAGAAGCCGCCCGCCGACAACTCGCCCTGGAGTACCAACGCCTGGAAGATGCCCGCCGCCACCTGGCGGAGGCGCGCCGCCAAATGGCCGTCGAGCGCGAGCGCCAGCAGGCGGCGCGCCTGGCCGAACAGGCACGCCAACAACAGCAGGAACAACGCCGCCAGACTCAAATCGACGGGATTCTGCAGCAAGCCCGCCAACTGCGTGACCAGGGGAATCTGACCGATAGCCTGACAGCCCTGGATCGGGGCCTGGCCGACGCGCCCAATGACCCGCAACTGCTGGAATTACGCCGCTCCGTGAGTGCGCTACTCACCGCCCCGGAATACGCTCTTGGCTTGGATCAGCGTCGTCAAGTACAACAAGCCCTCACTTTTCTGGGATACGACACCCAAGGGATCGACGGCCTGTTCGGGGGCAACACCCGCAAGGCCATCACCGCCTACCAGACAGCAAACCGGCTGCCCCGCACCGGATATCTGAACACCGACCAGGCCCGGGAACTGCTAGGCATCGCCGAGCAAGTCACGCGCCAGGCCGAGGCCCGCGAGATACCCGACAGTCCGGCCCTGGCCGAGCCGCAGCCGACGCCCGAACCGCTGCCGGTGACACCCCCTAAACCGGTATCTCAACCCGAACCCGAGTTTTCATTGGTCAGCGCTGGCGAGAGCGGCGGGGTGCGCCGACGTATCGTCAGCCGCACGGTCACCGAACTGGAAGCGCCTCCCCCGCAACTGGTGGCCGAGGAACAGCCGCTGCTGCCAGCCAGCGCCGACCAGCCCATGACCACCGCCGAATTAAACCGCCTCGACGACTGTTGGGCGCAAAAAGGCCGCCAATCCGCCCCCAGCGCCAGCATCCTCTGTGTGCGCCAGGGCCAGGCCCGGGTGCGGGTGGAGGAACAAGACGGGGTCTGTCAGAGTTACGGTCCCGTGCGAATAGAGGGCCTGAGCCTGAGCTTCACCGCCCGATCCTCCGACTCGTCTCCAGCTTGTCGAGTGGAGACGGTACGCTTCCACTGTACGGATATTCGCCAGATCACCATGGGTTGCGCCGTGGAACTGTACTACCCGGCCAGAACCTATGACGAGGCTTCGCCGCGCCGCAGTAAAGCGCGCTTTGTGCGGGCCGTGAACGCCGCTAGCCGCTAATGTCTGACATGCCGACCCTGTCCCTGTACGTACACATACCTTGGTGCGTACGAAAATGTCCTTATTGTGATTTCAACTCCCACGCCCTGCGCGATACCCTGCCCGAGACCGGCTATTTGGATGCCCTGTTCGCCGACTTGGAGCAGGACCTGCCCCGGGCGTTGGGCCGGACCATCACTAGCGTATTTATCGGCGGCGGCACCCCCAGTTTGTTTTCACCCCAGGCCATCGAGCGATTGCTAGACGGCCTGGCGGCCCGGCTGGATCTGGCGCCAGACCTGGAGGTCACTCTGGAGGCTAATCCCGGCACCGTGGAGCAGGACCGGTTCCGGGGTTTCCGGGCCGCCGGGGTCAACCGCCTGTCCATTGGCGTACAGAGCTTCGATCCCCGACAATTGCACACGCTAGGTCGCATCCACGGCCGCGACGAAGCCATCAGGGCGGCCCAGGTCGCTCGGGCCGCTGGCTTTGATAATTTCAATTTGGACCTGATGTACGGACTGCCGGATCAAACCCCGGAACACGCCCTGGCCGACCTGGAACAGGCCATTGCCCTAGAGCCGCTCCACCTCTCCCATTACCAGCTCACCCTGGAGCCTAACACCCTGTTTTACAAGCAGCCCCCGCCCCTACCCGACGACGATGTCCTGGCGGACATGCAGGACCGCTGTCAGCAAACCCTGGCAGTGGCCGGCTACAGCCAATATGAGATATCCGCCTATGCCCAGGCTGGCCGACGCTGTCGCCATAACCTCAATTACTGGACTTTCGGGGATTATCTGGGCATTGGCGCTGGCGCCCACGGCAAACACAGTGACCTGGAGCGGGGCCTTGTCGAGCGGCTCTGGAAACTCAAACACCCTCGGGATTATCTGGCCCAGGCGGGAACGCCGTCGGGTATCGCCGGTAGCCGTGTCCTGAACAAAGCCGATCTGTGCCTGGAATTCATGATGAACGCCTTGCGGCTGACCAACGGCACGCCGACGGCCTTGTTCACGGAACGCACCGGCCTGCCCCTAGCGGCCTTGGCGCCAGCCCTGGAGACCGCCCGGACCCGAGGATTGATGACCACAGACCCGCATCGTCTCCAAGCCAGCCCTTTGGGGCTGCGCTTTCTAAACGATGTGCTGGAATTGTTCATGGCCGACGAACCCGAGGTGGGTCATGCTTGATGAGGTCGATATATTCTGCCCCTATTGCGGCGAGACTTTCGAGACCACCGTGGACCTATCGGCCGGGGACCAGCGCTACGTGGAGGACTGCCAGATTTGTTGCAACCCCATTCTGTTTGAGGTCCGCCTCGACGATGACGGCGAACTGCTGGCTGTGGACACACGGCGGGAAAACGAGTGAGCGATTACACCCCCATTGACTGTGAAATCTACGCCAAATACGAATTGGCCATCATGCACCGCCAGCGGCTGCGTCTCGCTTGGCGCGACCCCAATGGCGCGAGCCATTTGGAGATTATGCTGCCGGTGGATCTGGAAACCCGCGACCATGCCGAGTATCTACACGCCCTGAACGGCCATGGGGAGGCGCGGGTGCTGCGCTTGGACTGGATCATCCGCGCTGAACCCTTATAGCCCAGTCACGGTCTCAGCCTTGCAAGCCCTAACCGATCTCACTTCGTGAATGCCCCTAACCCCTGCGACCTGACCGCCAATTCCCTACTGGATTTTATTCAATCCCACCCCCGGCTGTTCGTGCTTACCGGCGCCGGCATCAGCACCGACTCCGGCATCCCCGACTATCGGGACGCCGACGGCGAGTGGAAACACCAACCCCCCGTGCGGTACGAGGAGTTCCTCGCCAGCGAGGAGACGCGCCAACGCTATTGGGCGCGCAGCCTGATCGGCTGGCCTCGGGTGCGCGATGCCCGCCCTAACGCCGCCCACCAGGCTCTGGCCCGGCTGGAGACCGCTGGCCATGTCCATCAATTGCTCACCCAGAATGTGGACGGACTGCATCAACGTTCCGGTAGCCGCCGGGTGATCGACCTGCATGGCCGGTTGGATACAGTGGTCTGTCTGGATTGTCGGCGATCCCTGCCCCGGGCGGCCCTACAGGCGCGTCTGTCGGCCCTGAATCCAGACCCTGTGGATGATGCCACCACCACCGCCGCCCCGGACGGCGACGTCCATCTGGACGCCGCCGCCTGTCACCGCTTTCGAGTTCCCGCCTGTCCGAACTGTGGTGGGCTGCTCAAGCCCCAAGTAGTTTTTTTTGGAGAGACCATTCCCCGGCCCCGGGTGGAGCGGGCCATGGCCCGGCTGGCCGACGCCGACGCCCTGTTGGTGGTGGGGTCGTCGCTGATGGTGTTCTCCGGCTACCGGTTTTGTCGGGCGGCGGCAGAACAGGGCAAGCCTATCGCCGCCGTAAACCTGGGCCGCACCCGGGCCGACGATTTGCTGACCCTCAAGGTGCGTGAGAATTGCGCTGCGGCCCTGGAACGATTGGCGCGGGGGCTAGGCGTTTGATCGCCAGCCCCCTCGGCCTCAAGCACCGGCGGCGGCCTCCCTGGAAACAATCCGCACCGCCTCAATGCCCCGCCGGTCCACCACCCGGTTGATCGCGCTCACCACCGCCCTCAGGGAGGCGGAGACGATATTCTCGTCCATGCCCACCCCGAACAGCATGGTCCCGTCCGGGGCCTGGACCTCCACATAGGCCACCGCCGTGGCGTCGGCGCCCCGACCGGCGGCGTGTTCATGGTAGTCCATCAACCGCACATCCAGGCCACACTGGCCACGCAAGGCGTCCACGAAGGCGTCAATGGGACCGTTGCCCCGGCCACTGACAATGCGCTCCACCCCATGATCGCGCAGGGTGGCAGTGAGCCGGTCCTCGTGGCTGGGACCGCTGGCGCTGTCCCGATGCTCCACAAAAGCGAACGGCTCCACCCGCTCCAAGTACTCGTCCCGGAAGGCCGACCACAGATCCGCCGAACTCAATTCCTTGCCGGTGGCGTCGGCCAGGGACTGAACCACCTGGGAGAACTCGATCTGCAAGCGCCGGGGCAAGGCCAGGCCGTGGTCCTGTTCCAACAGATAGGCGATCCCACCCTTGCCGGACTGGCTGTTGACCCGGATCACCGCCTCGTAGCTGCGGCCCACATCCCGGGGGTCAATGGGCAGATAGGGCACGTCCCAAATCGCCTCCTCGCGCCGCTCTGCCAGACCTTTTTTGATGGCGTCCTGGTGGGAGCCGGAAAAGGCCGTGAACACCAGTTCCCCGGCGTAGGGATGGCGGGGGTGGACGGGGAGTTGGTTGCAGTACTCGGCGCAGCGCAGCACGGCGTTGATGTCCGATAAATCCAGGCCCGGCTCTACCCCCTGGGTGTAGAGATTCAGGGCCAGGGTGACAATATCCACGTTGCCGGTGCGCTCGCCGTTGCCGAACAGGGTGCCCTCCACCCGGTCGGCCCCGGCCAGCACCGCCAACTCGGCGGCGGCCACCGCCGTGCCCCGGTCGTTGTGGGGATGGACGCTGAGTACGATGGCCTCCCGGTCCCGAACCTGGCGACCGAACCACTCGATCTGGTCGGCGTAGATATTGGGGGTACTCATCTCCACGGTGGCCGGCAGATTGATGATGACCTTATGCTCGGGCGTGGGACGCCAGACGGCATTGACCGCATCCACCACATCCACGGCGTAGTCCAACTCGGTGCCAGTGAAGCTCTCCGGGGAGTACTGGAACACCCACTCGGTCTCTGGTTGGGCTTCGGCGAGGTCGCGGACGATCTCGGCGCCGCTCACGGCGATCTGCTTGACGCCTTCCCGGTCCATGCCGAACACCACCCGACGCTGCACTGTGGAGGTGGAGTTGTACAGATGCACGATGGCCCGACGCGCCCCTTTCAGGGACTCGAAGGTGCGGCGGATCAGCGGCTCCCGGGCCTGGGTCAGCACCTGGATGGTGACATCCTCGGGGATCAAGTTGCCCTCGATCAAGCCGCGCACGAAGTCGAAATCGGTCTGGGAAGCGGCCGGAAAGCCCAGCTCGATTTCCTTGAAACCAAGCTGGACCAGCATCTGGAACAGGCGGTGTTTACGCTCCGGTCCCATGGGTTCGATCAGGGCCTGATTGCCATCGCGCAGATCCACGCTGCACCACGCGGGGGCTTGCTGGATGACCCGATTCGGCCACTGACGGTCGGTCAAGACAACGGGGGCGAAGGGACGGTATTTGCTAGCAGCGGCTGTTTTCATGGCGGTTTTCCTCGGAACGAAATGAGTCAGGATGCGAATACAGCGCGGCGCGACACGGTCACGACCGCCGGGCTGCCGCTAGGCCCGGCGACCGCAGCTTAGTCGCGGGGTAGGGAGGAAAACCGCCAAAGGGTTGGCGTCGAAGCAGTGGGGATAGGGGGGTATGCACATAAAAAAACGATCCTGACAACGGTTAACACACAGATACGACGAGGCCCGACACTCCCTCAGGAGGCCGGGCAGCTTAGTCGTAGACTGGTGAACCGGGTCTTGGATCGTTTCATCATGTGCCCTAGCTTAGTGGCCTAGGTTCGGCGGGTCAAGCCAGCCCGGTGTGTTTATCTCGCTTGTCGGCGGCGAATACCGCAGCTTCGGCGAACTCGACTGTTGGCAGCTAGGCGGCGCTGGCCGCGTAAGCTTGCGCGGCGCTGGGATTGTGATTATATTGCCATGTTTCGACGCGGGCTTCGCGAACGAATTCATCCGCCGCGCCCCCGGGGGCGGCTCGATATTTAAACCTAGGGTTTTCCGTCATCATGAAGAAAGGCATTCATCCTGAATATAGAGAGGTGGTCTTTCAGGATATCTCCGCGGACTTCGCGTTCCTGACCCGCTCCACCATGAAGAGCAAAGACACCATCACGTGGACCGACGGCAAGGAGTATCCCTTGGTCAAGGTGGAAGTCTCCAGTCGCTCTCACCCCTTCTACACCGGTAAGCAGAAGATCATGGACACTGCCGGTCGGGTGGATCGGTTCCGACGCAAGTACGGTTTCAAAAAATCCTGAGCGCCGCCCCTGCTCCCCAAAAGGCATCTCTCGGGATGCCTTTTTTTCTTCCGATCCGTCCTGCTCCATCCCCTTCCTCGTGGACGGTTTCTCCCCACCACGCGCCCGATTTTCGTGCCATCAACAGTGAAATGACGCGACAACCCTACATTCTTAGAGTATTATCGAAACCCCATAAGCTGGGCCGTTGCCCCATACAATACTTATACTAGCGGTCTTGCATCAGCATCCCAGATTCAACTTGGAGTACTCGCTAAAGTACGCCACCCAGGCAGTTTATCTGTTACCCCTCACTCAAGTTAAGGAGGCTGTCGCATGTCCAAAGATACCGTAACCTTTACGGACAATACCTCTAACAAAAGCGTCGACATGCCGATACTGCGACCCACCCACGGTGACTCCGTGGTGGACATCGGCACCCTGCATAAGGAATTCGGTTACTTCACCTATGACCCGGGCTTCGTGTCCACCGCCAGTTGCCAAAGCACCATCACCTATCTGGACGGTCCCAAGGGCGAGCTGATGTATCGGGGCTACCCCATCGAGCAAATCGCCGACCAGTGTACTTTTCTGGAAGTCTGCTATCTGCTGTTCAACGGCGATCTGCCCAACGCTGACCAACTGGGGGACTTTGAGCGGATCATCACCCGTCACACCATGTTCAACGAGAACCTGCGCAAGTTTTTCGACGGGTTCACCCATGACGCTCATCCCATGGCCATGATGACCGGGGTGGTTAGCTCCCTGGCGGCCTTTTATCACGACAAGATGGATATTCGCGATCCAGAGCATCGCAGGATCACCGCCCACCGGCTGATCGCCAAGATGCCCACCATCGCCGCCGCCTGCTACAAGCACAACGTCGGCCAGCCGTTCATCTATCCCCGTAACAGTCTGAGCTATTGCGGCAATATGCTGCATATGATGTTCTCGGTGCCCTCTGAGGAATACGAGATAGACCCGGTGGCCGAGAAGGCCATGGACGTTCTGTTCATCCTCCACGCCGATCACGAGCAGAACGCCTCCACCTCCACGGTGCGCCTGGCCGGCTCCAGCGGCGCCAATCCCTATGCCGCCATCGCCGCCGGCGTGGCCTGCCTGTGGGGTCCGGCCCACGGCGGCGCCAACGAGGCGGTGCTGAAGATGCTCGACCAGATCGGCGACGTCTCCAACATCGACAAGTTCGTGGACAAGGCCAAGGATAAGGACGATCCGTTCCGGCTGATGGGCTTCGGGCATCGGGTCTACCGCAACTTCGACCCCCGGGCTAAGCTCATCAAGGATGTCTGCCATCAGGTGCTGGCCAAGTACGGCAATGATCCCCGGATGGAACTGGCCATGCGCCTGGAGGAGATCGCCCTCAAGGACGAATATTTCGTGGCCCGTAAACTCTATCCCAATGTGGACTTCTACTCCGGGATCATTTACGCGGCCCTGGGCATCCCCGTGAACATGTTCACCGTCATGTTCGCCGTGGCCCGTTGCGTGGGCTGGATCACCCACTGGAGCGAGATGATCGCCGAGCCTGGCCAGAAGATCGGCCGACCCCGACAATTGTACGTAGGCCCCGCCAAGCGTGACGTGACGCCCATGGCTCAGCGTAAATAAGCGCCAGCGTCTCTATAATTAAAAATCAAGAGCGGCTCCGGGCCGCCCTTGAGTTATCCCATTTCCAGTAGCGCCCGCACTTCCGCCAGCGCCGCTCGATGCATGGGTCTGCCGTCCACCGGACTTTTGGGGGATTGACGCTCAGCATCCCGGTCGAATACCGTTAGGTCCACGCTCACGTCACCGGCGCCGAAAGCAAACACCGGGTACCAGGCGTGTTCCCCGTTGCCCAGACGCAGCCGCCGCTCCGAGGTTTCGAAAGGAATATCGTGATCCATCAGGAACAGCACCACCTCCTCCGGCGTATCGGCGAACAGGTGCAGATTGATATCCGAGTGATGACTGGCGGTGCCGACCAGCACCGACCCCACCAGGCGTGGCCGGAAACGGGTGAAAAACCGCATCGCTTCAACAGCGGCCTCCCGCAGCGCCCGCAGCCGGTCCGGCTGTTCATTGGATTTGAACAATCGCTGGTATTCCAGCAGCGCTTCTTGAATCTCCTGGTTACGAGGCAACAAAGCCCGATTGGATACTCCCAACCGGGTCGCCGCCTTGCGCTTGGCCACCAGGAAGTCCTTGACCCCCTCGTCGGCCATGATGCGCGCGCTTTCCTGGGCCAGCAGAATCCTCACTCGGTTCTCATTAAGGTGACGATTGGGCATGGCAGATACTCCGCGCTAAGCACTCGGGATGCCCGCCGCCTCGCCGTTGGAGAAGAAAGACGCAGGCGGCGATCACCGATAAGCTTGCATCAGAATAGGTAGCTGCGCAAATCACCCAAGAGGCGCTATGCTTCTACGAAGAGAGCTAAAGGCAGGCGGTGGATTGCCGAAAGTGCACTTCAGATAAGCTCTTCAAGAGGGTATCTCGGATGATACAAGGGAATTAACGTGGCTCTGTTCAAGAGAAAAGACCGATTCCTAGGAATCGATATCAGCGCCACTGCGGTCAAGCTGATTGAACTGGCCAGGAGCAGCCAGCACTTTCAGGTGGAAGCCATGGCCGTGGAGGCGCTACCGGATGGCGCCATGCAGGATCGCAATCCCACTGACCCCGAGGCGGTGGGAGCCGCTATCAAGCGCGCCCTAAAAACCTCCGGCAGCGGCCTCAAGCAAGCGGCGATGGCCGTACCCACCTCCAGCGTCATCACCCGCATCATCCCCATGGATGTGAATCTCTCCGAGGATGAGATCGAGGCCAATATCCAGATCGAGGCGGCCCAGTATATTCCCTTCTCCCTGGAGGAGATTTATCTGGACTTCCAGGTCCAGGGCCGCTCCGCCTCCAATCAAGACCTTCAGGACGTGATGATCGTGGCCTCCCGAAAGGAGAACGTGGACTCCCGCCAGGAGGCCCTGGAGGAAGCCGGTCTCAAGGCCACCATTGTGGACGTGGAGTCCTACGCCTTGGAGAACGCCTTTCACCTGCTCTCCGCCGGTCTGCCGGACTACGACGCCGATACCCGCATCGCCTTGGTGGACATGGGCGCCACCATCACCGCCCTGTATGTGTTCCAGGACGACCGCATCATCTACAACCGCGAACAGCCCTTCGGGGGCGAACAACTGACCATGGCCATCGCCGATACCTACGGCCTGCCCCGGGACCGGGCTGAACTGGCCAAGCGTTCCGGGGAACTGTCCGAGGATTACTCAAGCACTCTCCTCAAGCCCTACCGGCAATCGGCGGCGGAGCAGATCGGCCATGCTTTACAGTTCTTTTTCTCCTCCAGCCACCATCACTCCGTGGACTACCTCATCCTGGTGGGTGGCGGCGCCCTCGTGGCGGGCATGGACAAGACCGTGGCCAGCGTACTGCAAATCCCCACAGTTATCGGCAACCCCTGCGCCGCCATGAGTACCGCTAGCAAGGTAAGCCGCCGGGGCCTGCTGCGAGATACCCCCTTGTTCGCCGTGGCCAGTGGCCTGGCGCTGCGGAGCTTCGACTGATATGGGCCTACTGCAACGACTGACCCGTCGCCAGAGTAACGATGCCCTGGACGCCGACAGCTCGCCGTCCCCGCCGCCCCCGCCGTCCGCCGCCAGCCTGGTGGCCAGTCCCCGGGGTCATGTCAACGAACTGGAGGCGCTGCGCCCCCTGATCGTCAACCGCATCAACCTACTGCCCTGGCGCGAGGCTCGCCGCCACCAGCAGCAGAGGGATTTCATGACCCTGCTGGCGGGCATGGCGCTCTTGGCCGTCCTCGGCGTGGTGGCCGCCCATGTGCAGATCGGAAGCTGGATCGAGCATCAGCAGTCGCGCAACACCCTGCTGCGAACGGAGATCGAGGGACTGAAAATAACCGCCCAAAAGATCAAACAAATGGACAAAATAAAGGCCAGGCTGCTGGGTCGCCTGGAGAGCATCCAGAACCTCCAGCAGAGCCGTCCCGGCATCGTGCTGGCTTTCGATGAGCTGGCCCGCATGGTTCCTGAGGATATTTACCTCAATTCCCTGAAAGGCGAAAGCAACCGCATTACCTTGACCGGCATCGCCCGGTCAAACAACGTGGTGTCCAATTTCATGCGCCGCCTGGCCGACTCGGCCAGTTTCAGCGAGCCGACCCTCAAAGTGATCGAGAGCAAGGACATCAACGGCATCAAGACCAATCTGTTCGAACTGACCGTCACCCGCAAGCAGGCCAAACCGGACGCCGGGGCCGACAACCCATGAATCTCTCCGAACTTAACGAACTGGACTTCAATAACGCGGGCAGTTGGCCTGCGCCGGTCAAGGCCGTGTTTGCAATCCTCATCGTCGCTCTGGTGGCGGGAGCCGGTTATTACCTGGATACCAGCGGACTGCTCCAGGAACTGGACAACGCCCGGGCCACCGAACGGCAGTTGCGGGAGGAATACGCCCAAAAACGCCGGGTGACGGCCAACCTCGAAACCTATCAAGCCCAGATCGAAGAGTTGCAGACCCTGCTTGACACCATGCTCAAGCAGTTGCCTACCCACACCGAGATGCCAGACCTGCTGGAAGATATTTCCAATATCGGCCGCACCAACGGTCTGGCTTTCGAACTGTTCCGCCCCGAGAACGAACGGCCCCGGGACTTTTACGCCGCCAAGCCCATCGCCATTCGCGCCCGGGCCGATTATCACCAATTCAGCGCCTTTATCAGCAGCATCGCCGCCCTGCCCCGGATCGTCACCCTAGAGAACATGTCCATAGAAAGTCCGGGTGGCCCAGGCAAAAAAGTCGAGGATAATCGACTGCGCATCCAGGCCACCTTACAGACCTACCGTTACCTGGAAGAAGACGGCGACGAGGCCAATAAGAAAACCACAGGCAAGGGGGCTAAGAAGACATGAACCCGCGCCATTTCTCCATTCCTTTGGTCTTGTTACTGAGCAGCTGCCTGGACACGGGCGCCGACATGCAGGATCTACACGACTATATCGACACCGTCAAAGCCGCCGCGCCCGGCAAAAAGCTGGCCCCCCTGCCCACGGTCGAAGCCTACCGCCCTTACCGCTATTCGGCGCAGGGGCTTAAAGACCCCTTCGCTCTGGCCTTGTTCGTTCAGCCGGTGGAACCGGAGATTCAGGAAACCGGCATCAGCCCCGACCCGGAACGCCCTCGCGAGGAGTTGGAACGCTACACCCTGGGGTCTCTAAAAATGGTGGGCACGGTGCAACGGGACGGCTTATGGGCGCTGATCAAGGCGCCGGATGGCATTGTCCACCGGATCACCACAGGCAATTACCTGGGCAATGACTACGGCAGGGTCACCGCCATTTCGGAGCGGCGCATCGACCTGGTGGAGATCGTGTCCGAGGATGGACAGCGCTGGGAAGAGCGCGACAACTTCCTGTCGCTGACCGAATATTAGGGGAGAGGCACCATGAAGAGCATGTCGAGGCCGGCACCGCGGCCCCTGGGGAACGGCGGCCCGTCGCGGCTGATCGGCGCCCTGCTGCTGGCCCTGTCCGGGCTGCTGACCGCAACCGCCCAGGACCTAGCGCTGCTGGAGTCCGTGGATATTGGCAGCCTCCCTGGCGATCGGGTCCAGATACGATTCAGACTGTCACGGCCAATGGATGAACCCGCCAGCTTTACCGTCAACGATCCGGCCCGCATCGTACTGGACTTCCCGGGCGCTCGTAGCGGACTGGACAGCCGCCGCCAGGCTATCGGCCGGGGAGTGGCCGAAAGCCTGCATGTGCTGGAAGGCCCGGGCCGCACCCGCGCCACCCTGAAACTGGCCCGGATGGTGCCCTATCAGTTGTCCGCCCAAGGCAACACCGTGGTGCTGACCCTGGAGCCGGGGTCCGTCGGCCGCGCCGCCCCCGGAGTCGCCGCCTCGCCACCCATTCGGAGCAGCATCGCCGGCCCTCGGGAAATCAACCGGGTGGATTTCCGCCGCGGCCCCTCGGGCCAGGCGCTGATCGGCATTACTCTGTCGGACCCGTCCACCGCTGCGGACGTACGCCTGGAGGGGAACCGTATCGTCGCCGACTTCGCCGGTGCCCGGCTGCCCCGGGGCCAGGAACGGCGTCTGGATGTCACCGATTTCGCCACCCCCGTCACCCTGGTGGATGCCCTCAACCGGGACGGCGGCGCCCGGATCAGCGTCCAGCCCACAGGCGAATACGAATACCTGGCTTATCAGTCCGAGAATCTCTACACCATCGAGATCAAACCGGTCATCAAGGACGACGATGAGGACCTGCGCCCGGAGAAAAAAGTCTACACCGGCGAAGTGCTGTCCCTAAATTTCCAAGATATCGAAGTCCGGGCAGTGTTGCAGATCCTGGCCGACTTCACCGGCCTGAACGTGGTGGTTAGCGACACGGTACAGGGCAACCTGACCCTGCGTCTGCAAAACGTGCCTTGGGATCAGGCCCTGGACATTATTCTGCGCACTAAGGGCTTGACCATGCGCCAGAATGGCAATGTGATCTATGTGGCCCCCACCGAGGAAATCGCCGCCCGGGAAAAGCTGGAACTGGAAGCCCGCAAGCAAATCACGGAGTTGGCCCCCCTGCGCTCGGAGCTGATCCAGGTGAACTACGCCAAGGCCGCTGATCTGGGGGGCCTGCTCAAGTCCGAAGGATCGTCCCTGCTTTCGGCCCGGGGCCAGGTGACCGTGGACGACCGCACCAACTCCCTGTTGGTGCAGGATGTGGCCGATCATCTGGTGGAAGTCCGGGACCTAGTGACCCGGCTGGACGTGCCAGTGCGCCAAGTGATGATCGATGCCCGGGTAGTGATCGCCCGGGATGATTTCAGCAAGGAACTAGGGGTGCGCTTCGGGGCCTCCGGGGTGCGGCGCAACGGCGACGAGGGGGTGTTCGCCCTGTCCGGCTCGGCCACCACCATCGACGGCTCCGGCGCCGGCGCTACCGCCGGTATCGTCAACAGCGTCATCAGCAATCTGAACTCCACCGGCCAGCCCTTCCCGGTATCCATTCCGTCCATCGACCAGCGCCTGGGGGTGCGGCTGGGCACCAGCCAAGATCCCTTTGGCCGCCTGGCCATGGCCCTGCTGGGCCGGGATTATCTGCTGGACCTGGAGCTGTCCGCCCTCCAGGCCGAGGGCCGGGGCGAGACCCTATCGAACCCCCGGGTGATTACCACCGACCGCACCGAAGCCTTTATCAAGCAGGGCCGGGAGATTCCCTATCAGGTGGTCAGCGAGGATGGGGTGAACATCCAGTTCAAGGAAGCCAAGCTGGAACTGATCGTCACTCCTCAAATCACCCCGGATAACCGGGTGATCATGGATTTGCGCATCAACAAAAACGAGCAGGGCCAAAACGTCTCCACTGGCACCGGCGGTTCGGTGCCCTCCATTGACACCCGGGAGATTCGCACCCAGGTGTTGGTGGACAACGGCGAGACCGTGGTGCTGGGCGGGGTGTTCGAGCAGGTGACCAGCAAGACCCTCGATAAGGTGCCGTTTCTCGGGGACATCCCGGCGGTGGGCCGACTGTTTCAGCGTCGGGGCAATACCAACAACAAGCTTGAACTGCTGATTTTCGTGACGCCCCAGATCGTCACCGGCGACCTGGCCGCCCGCTAAAACGCGGCCCTCGCCCG
The DNA here is from genome assembly GCA_964597315.1 of uncultured Candidatus Competibacteraceae bacterium. Classification (GTDB taxonomy): domain Bacteria; phylum Pseudomonadota; class Gammaproteobacteria; order Competibacterales; family Competibacteraceae; genus CAZQXD01. Next base: position 51,519 of record CAZQXD010000019.1, on the reverse strand, counting down.
ACCCAAACACTATACAAGGGAGTTTGCTCCGTGCGCTTGATTTTTGGTGGACTCATTCAGACCTGTTGTCTCGGTTTTCTGGTCCTGCTGCTGGCCGGTTGCGGCGGGGGCGGGGGCGGGGGGGGCTTTACCACGCCGGACAGCCTCGACATCAGCATTCGGGCGGAACGGCTCCAGATGCCCGCCAATCCGGCTGATTTCACCCCGTCTATCGGCTCCCCCTACACTGTCTCTGTCATCGTGGATGTCAAACCCAAGGCCGTCGGCTCTGCCGCGCCCGAGGGCACGAGCGTACAGTTGACCGTTGAAAACGGCGAGCAAGGCACCCTGTCCACCGGCGATGATCCCGACACCACGGACAACGAATTAACCGGCAGATTTTTGTCCATTTCCGACACTACGGCCGGTGGCATCGCCCAATTTTATTTTACCTCCAACAACGTGGGCAACGCCGTGTTGATCGCCTCGGTGCAAGACCCGGTGAGCGGTCGCACCCTCACCGCCCGCCTGACCATCACCGTGGGCGCGGGGGTCAGCTCCGGGCGACCGCAGGATATTTTCACTGCGGTCACCGAGAGCATTTTTGTACGGGGCATCGACCTGCCCACTAGCGCCATAGTACAAGTCATCGTCGTGGATGAAGCCGATCAGCCCATCGACGATCCCACCCCCGGCACCAATAATCTGAGGGTGGAGATGCTCTCCGGCGGTCCCAACGCCGGGGAGATACTGTCCGGCTTCAATGCCAAGGGCGGCGAAATGGAGGGCAACGTGCTGTTGCTGTCCACCACTAACGGCATCGCTCAGTTCAATATCCGCAGTGGCGTCCTGCCGGGCACGGTGGCCTTCCGGTTTACCGCCGACCGGGAGGACAACAACATCGACAACGGTTTCACCAACCCCCTGTTCAACGCCAGCGCGGTGAGCATTCTGCCCCGCATTCCGCCGGACACCGAGCTGGGCTTTGTCACCACGAGCCTACCGTCGGCCGAGCAGTTCGTATTCTATACCACCCTGCTGCAAGCCCAAGGGGGCGTGCCCCCCTATGCTTGGTCCCTGGATTCCGGCGCTCTGCCCCCGGGTCTGACCCTGAACCCCATCGGCCTGATCTCGGGCACCCCCACCGCGTCCGGCAGCTTCCAGTTCGTGCTGCGCCTGAGCGACCAGCAGGCCGGTGTTTCGGTACTTCAGGTGTTCACCCTGACGGTGGGCGCGGCCCCGTCCCTGTCCGTGGCCACTGCCAGCCTAGCCGGTGGTTTCAAGGGCGTTTCCTATGCCGACGTGCTGACCGCCGAGGGCGGCACGTCGCCTTATACTTGGTCCATCACCGGCGGCAGCCTGCCCCCGGGCCTGAGCCTGAACGCCAGCACCGGCGCTATCAGCGGCACGCCCACCACGGAGGGGGATTTCAACTTCGTGGTGCAGGTGCGGGACGCCAACGGCCTCACCGCCATCGCCGCGTTGGGGATTCTGGTGGCCCTGCCGGGGGATACGCTGGAAATTGTCACCGATGCGCTGCCGGACGCCACCCCCGGGCAGGCGTATCTGCTGCTGCTAGAGGCCACGGGCGGGGTGGCGCCCTATAGCTGGTCCCTGTTTGCGGGGACGCTGCCTTCGGGCATCACCCTTAACGCCACCAACGGCACGCTCAGCGGCACGACCACCGAGGCGGGGAGCTTCGATATCGCCATTCAGGTGCGAGACTCCATCGGCAGCACGGCGGTGGAGGGCTTTACCCTGACGGTAGGGGATGGCGGCGGTGGCGGTGGTGTGGCTGTGGCCAGCTTGGAACTGCTGGTGAGCAGCCCGCAGCTCAACTCGGCCGGCGCCAACCCGGTGACCGTCACCGCTGCGGTCAAGGACAGCAACAATAACCTGGTGGAAGGGGCCACCGTGACCTTCTCCGCCGATAGTGACGGCAGCCTGCAAGTGACCCGGGCCGTGACCGATGAGACCGGCACCGCCGAGGCTCTGCTGAATACCCCCAGTAACAAGACCAACCGCACCATCACCGTCACCGCCACCGCCAGCGGTATCAGCGATACGGTCAGCGTGCAGGTGGTGGGCACCAATATCACCGTCAACGGACCCGGTTCTGCGGTGCTAGGCGATTCCGTGCAACTGTCCATCACCCTGAATGATTCGGGGGGTAACGGCATCGCCAACACGCCCCTGACCGTTACCTCCTCCCGGGGCAACGCCATCGACAATACCAACCCCACCACCGGACTCAACGGCCAGGCCACGGTGACCGTCACCGCCAACGCGCCCGGAACCGATACTCTTACCGTCAGTGGGGCGGGGGCTATGGCAACCCACAGCCTGAGCGTCTCGGCGGACAGCTTTGTGTTCACCACCCCAAGCCCCTCCGATCCAACCACCGAAGTGGCTTTAGGCGAACTTTTCACCGTGACCGTTCGTTGGACCAGTTCCAATGTGCCCGTATTGGGCCAGCAGGTGAACTTCTCCACCAGCCGCGGCACCCTGTCCGGTGGCGACGTGTCGGACAGCAGCGACCTGACTAACGCCAACGGCGAGGCCAGCATCACGGTAACGGCCAATAGCGCCGGGCCAGCTACCATCACCGCCACGGCGGTGGGCGGACCCAGCACCCAGATTCAGATATTGTTCATCGCCACCGACGCCGAAACCCTGGACCTGCAAGCCAATCCCTCGGTGATCGGCACCAACCCATCGGGCAGCGACGGCGAGCAGAGCAATATCGTGGCCGTAGTTCGGGACGTGGACAATAACCTGGTGAAAGGCAAGACGGTGACCTTCACCATCACCGAGGACATCACTGGCGGCACTATCTCCCCCTCGACGGCGGTTACCGACGCCTTTGGTCGGGCCAGCGCCATATACACTGCCGGCGCCGTACCCAGCGCCGAAAACGGGGTACTCATATCAGCCACGGTGGTGGGTGAACCCGAGGCGTCCAGCACCGTGCGGCTGACCGTGGCCCAGCAGGAGCTGTTTATCACCCTGGGCACGGGCAATGAGTTGACCGAAGACGCTACCCGGTACTTCTTCCCCTATAACGTCCTGGTAACGGACGCGGCGGGTGGACCGGTGGCCAATGCCCAGGTCAGCCTGTCGGTTATTCCCACCGAGTATTTCAAGGGCGATTACACCTTCCCCACGGGCGGCAATCGCTGGATCCAAAATATCACCGCCGGTCCCTGCGCCAACGAAGACATCAACCGCAACGGCATCCTCGACCCTGGCGAGGATTACAATAACAATCAACCCACCGAAAGGCTGGACCCCGGCAACGTCGTTACCCTGTCTGAGTCCACGGTCACCACCGACGCCGACGGCTTCGCCCTGTTCGATCTGGTCTATGCCCAGCAATTCGCAAATTGGGTGGAGGTGGAACTCACCGCCCGGGCCAGCGTGTCCGGCACCGAGGCCACCGAAGTCCTGGAGTTCGCCTTGGAAGGCATCGCCAGCGACTTTACGGACGAGAACACCGACCCTCCGGGCAACCCCAGCCCCTTCGGCACGTCCAACTCCTGCTTCGATACCGACTGAAGCCCACCCACCCCTAGGATCGGCACATGGACGTGCCGCCCCTGCTGGCTTTCTCTCTATTGGGCAATAGACCGATCCGGTTCGGTTCGGGCCTTACTTTGGGTGGGGAAGGATACGGATAATTCCGCGCTCCAGCATCCCGAGGCCACGAATCCTGGTTCGGCGGCGTGTTTTCAAGCGTACTCCGTGAAGTGGCTCGTGGATTCAGGGAAGCCGCACCGACTCAGCCCTCGGCCGCTTCCTCTCGCCCCCCGAACAGGCTTTCCACCACCAGCAGCACGGCCCCCACGGTGATGGCCGAATCGGCGATATTGAAGGCTGGCCAGTACCAGCGATCGTAATAGATCTGAATGAAGTCGATGACGTGGCCGTGCAGTATCCGGTCGATGAGATTGCCCACGGCGCCCCCCAGGATCAGCCCCAGGGCCAGGCCCAGTAGCCATTGCCCTGGGCGCAACCGGCCGATCCACACCAGCAACACGGCGCTGATGCCCACGGCCAGAATCATGAAAAACCAACGCTGCCAGCCGGAGGCATCGGCCAGCAGGCTGAAGGCGGCGCCGGTGTTGTACATCAGGGTCAGATTGAAGGACGGCAGCACCGGCACCGGACGCAGAAACTCCAGATAGAACTCCGCCAACCCCTTGGTGGCCTGGTCCAGGACCACCACCAGGGCGCTCAGCCACAGCCATCGCCACATGGGTCGGGACCTCAGGCGTAGCGCCGGGACTCACCGTCCCCGGCCACGTTGTCCAGGCAGCGGCCACACAAGGCCGGGTGATCGGGGCTGACGCCCACGTCCTCCCGGTGATGCCAGCAGCGCACGCATTTGGCGTGTTCCGAGGCCGCCACCCCGATGACCAGCCGCTCCCCGGCCACGGTAGCCGGTTCGACGCCGTCGGGAGCCGCCGCAGCGGGATGGAGCCGGACATAGGAGGTAATCAGCACGAAGCGCAGTTCGTCCTCCAGCCGACCCAGGGTCTCGGCCAGGGGGCCGGGGTCCAGGTACAGATCCACCTCGGCGTCCAGGGAGGAACCGATGCCGCCGGCCACCCGCAGCTTTTCCAACTCTTTGCCCACCACCTGACGGACCTCGATGATCCGTTCCCAACCCGCCACCCCCAGGGGATCGTCGGGGTTCAGGGGGGCCAGTTCCCGATACCAGGTCTCCAGTAATACCGACGGTCCTCGGCTGCCAGGCATATGCCGCCAGATTTCCTCAGCGGTGAAGCTCAGGATAGGCGCCAACCAACGCACCAGGGCCTCCAGGATATGGTATAGGGCGGTCTGGGCGGAGCGCCGGGCCTGGCTGTCGGCCTGGGTGGTGTACTGACGGTCTTTGATAATATCCAGATAGAACGCGCCCAGGTCCACGGAACAGAAGTTATGGACCTTCTGGTAAACGATATGAAAAAGGTACTGTTCGTAGGCGTCCTCTACCTCGGCCTGGAGCCTCCGGGTATGGTCCACGGCCCAGCGGTCCAGGGGCAACATGGCTTCCGGGGCCAGCAGGTCCGCCGCCGGGTCAAAGCCCTTGAGGTTGGCCAGCAGGAACCGGGCGGTGTTGCGCATCCGCCGGTAGGCGTCGGCGGTGCGTTTGAAGATCTCGTCGGCGACGGTCATCTCCCCTCGGTAGTCCGTGGCCGCCACCCACAGCCGCAACACATCGGCCCCCAGGCTGTTGATGACCTTTTGGGGGGGGATGGCGTTGCCCAGGGACTTGGACATCTTGTAGCCCTTGGCGTCCACCGTGAAACCGTGGGTCAGCAGGCCCTTATAGGGGGGCTTGCCGCGCATGGCCATGGAGGCCAGCAGGGAAGACTGGAACCAACCACGGTGCTGGTCGGAACCTTCCAGATACAGATCCGCCGGGAATTTCAGTTCGGGGCGGGACTCCAGCACCGAATAATGGGTGGTGCCGGAATCGAACCACACGTCCAGAATGTCCGTGAGCTTGTCATACTCGGCGGCCTGCTCCCCTAGCAACTCCGCCGGGTCCAGTTCGAACCAGGCGTCGATGCCCCCCTGCTCCACCCGCCGGGCCACCTGCTCCATGAGTTCTAGGGTGTCCGGGTGAGGCTCCCCGGACTGCTTGTTCAGGAACAGAGTGATGGGCACTCCCCAGTGGCGCTGCCGGGAGATGCACCAGTCCGGGCGGTTCGCCACCATCCCGCGAATCCGAGCCTCCCCCCAGTTCGGGGTGAAATGGAAATGCCGGATGGCCTCCAAGGCTGCGGCCCGCAAGCCTTTCTGGTCCATGCCGATAAACCATTGGGTGGTGGACCGGAAAATGATCGGGGTCTTGTGCCGCCAGCAATGGGGATAGCTATGGTTGAGGCGGGCGGCGTGGAGCAGATTGCCCCGACCCTTGAGCACCTCCAGCACCTTGTCGTTGGCGGTGAACACATGTAGCCCAGCGAAAGGCTCGGCAGACGGCATGAAGCGGCCATCCGGGCCTACCGGGTTGTCCACAGACAAGCCGTAGCGGGAACCCACCACATAGTCATCCTGACCATGGGCGGGAGCGGTGTGTACGGCTCCGGTGCCGGCCTCCAGGGTGACATGATCCCCGAGGATGACCGGCACCTCCCGGGGATAGAACGGATGGTTCAGAGGGATGTTTTCCAGATCCTTGCCTTTGCCGTAGGCCAGCACCCGATAGTGTTCCACTCCCCAGCGCCCCATGGCGTTCTTGAGCAGTTCGTCGGCCAGCAACAGCCGCTCGGCGCCCCGCTCGGTCTCGGCCTGGACCACCACATAGTCCAGTTCCGGGTTCAGGCACACGGCCTGATTGGCGGGCAGGGTCCAGGGGGTGGTGGTCCAGATCACCACGGACAGCGGCCCCCGGCCCTCGCCCCCTTCCACATGCTTGAGCCGGGCCAGCAGGGCTTCCGCGTCCACCGCCGGGAAGCGCACGTCGATGGCCAGGGACTGCTTGTCCTCGTACTCCACCTCCGCTTCGGCCAGGGCCGAGCCGCAGTCCGTACACCACAGCACCGGCTTATAGCCCTGGTAGACGTGACCGTTGGCGATGATCCTAGCCAAGGAGCGGATGATGTCCGCCTCGGTTTTGAAGTTCATGGTGAGGTAGGGGTTGTCCCAGTTCCCCAGCACCCCCAGCCGCTTGAAGTCCTGGCGCTGGCGGTCCACCTGGCCGGCGGCGTATTTGCGACATTCCTCCCGAAACTCCCGGGCGCCGACCTTATGGCCCACCTTGCCCACTTTCTGCTCCACCTTATGCTCGATGGGCAGGCCGTGGCAGTCCCAGCCGGGCACGTAGGGGGCGTCGAAGCCCATCAGGGTCCGGGACTTGACGATGATGTCCTTGAGCACCTTGTTGATAGCGTGGCCGATATGAATCTCACCGTTGGCGTAGGGGGGGCCATCGTGAAGCACGAACCGGGGCCGCCCGGCAAAGGTTTGCCGCTGCCGGGCATACAAGTCCAATTCCTGCCAACGGCGCAACAGTTCCGGCTCCCGCTGGGCGAGATTAGCCCGCATGGGAAAGCCGGTGTGGGGAAGATTCAGGGTGTGTTTATAGTCAGCCACATCAAACCTCGACAGCGCTCGATCCGGGGTGAGCGGAAGGATAAAACCGGTCAGCCATGCCGACGCCCGCCGGCAGGGGTATTGAAAAAGGTCCGGGCGGCCAGGGCGTCTTGCTGGAGTTGCTCGCCCAGGGCGGCCAAGGACTCGAAGCGCCGCTCGGGGCGTAGCCGCTCCAGGAATTCCACCCGTAAATGGCGACCATAGAGGTCGCCCTGATAATCCAATAAATGCATTTCCAAACGGTCGCTGACGCCATTGACGGTGGGTCGGCGGCCCACATTGGCCATGCCCGGCCAAGGCGTCTCCCCCAGCCCGTGGGCGCGGACCAGGAATACCCCGGCCAGGGGCGGAGACCGCCGACGCAGATGGATATTGGCGGTGGGGAAACCGATGCTACGGCCTAGCTTGTCGCCATGGGTGACTCGTCCGCTAATGGCATAGGACCGGCCCAGCAGCCGGGCCGCTAGGGTCAGTTCGCCCCGAGCCAGGGTCTCGCGCACCCAGGTGCTGCTGACCCGCTCCCCGTCCAACAGGTGGGTATGGGTGTGTTCCACCCCGAAACCATGGGCCTGGCCGGCCGCCGCCAACATGGGGAAATCCCCCCGCCGACCCTGGCCGAAGCGGAAATCGTCCCCCACCACCAGTTGCCGCACCCCCAGCCCCGTCACCAGCACGTCCCGGATAAAGGTTTCCGCCGGCTGGGAGGCCAGCCGCCGGTCAAAGCGCAAGCAGAGCACCCGCTCCACACCGGCCTGTTCCAAGGCGGCCAGCTTATCCCGCAACCGGGTCAGCCGGGCCGGGGCCGTGGCCGGGGCGAAGAACTCCTGAGGCTGAGGCTCGAAGGTGATCACCAGCGCCGGCAGGCCCAGGGACGCGGCATGGCCGGTCACCTGGCGCAAAATCGCCTGGTGGCCCAGATGCACCCCGTCGAAGTTGCCAATGGTGGCCACGCAGCCGTGATGGCGCGGGCGAATAGCGTGTTGACCGCGGATCAGTTCCATGCCCCTGAGGAGGTCGCGATGGGTAAGCGGGGGATTATAAAGGCCCAGGAGCTAATTTCACACGTCGGAGGCGACCTTGAGGTGGCGGGGACGCATTCCCAAGGCCATTACCCCGGCCACATACACGCAAAATCCTAGGGCCACCAACCAGGACAGATGCAGCAGCCGCTCGCCGCTGGAGGCCGACAGCCAGTCCTGCAACTCCCCGGCCCCCTGCCACAACACCAGGCCCATCAACAGATTGGCCAGGCCCATGCGGAGCAAGATCCCCCCCCAGCCCGGCGCGGCCCGGTACACCCCCTCCCGGCGCAGGGTAGCGTACAGCAGCCCGGCGTTCACATAGGAGGCCAAAGACCCGGCCAAGGCCAGTCCGGCGTGAGCCAGAGGCAGGATCAGGGTCAGGCTCAGGAGCATATTGGCGGCCACCGAGATCAATCCGATGCGCACCGGGGTGCGGGTGTCCTGGCGGGCATAAAACCCTGGGGTGAGTACCTTGACCAACATGAAGGCCAACAGCCCCAAGGCATAGGGTATCAGGCTCTTGCGGGCCATGATCACGTCGTGGTCAGTGAACGCCCCGTGCTGGAACAGAGTGGACAGCAACGGCCCGGACAGGATCACCAGGGCCACGGAGGCCGGCGTACCGATCAGCAGCGCCCAGCGCAGCGCCCAGTCCAGGGTGTTGGAAAAGGCCGTCTGGGACTTGGCGGCATGACGCTGGGACAGGCTGGGCAGGATCACCGTGCCCAAGGCCACGCCGAAGACCCCCAGAGGGAACTCCACCAGCCGGTCCGAGTAGTACAGCCAACTGACGCTGCCGGTCACCAGAAACGAGGCCAGCAGCGTATTCAGCAGAATATTCACCTGGGCCACGGAGGAGCCAAACAAAGTGGGCAGCATCAGCTTGAGAATCCGCCGCACCCCGGGAAAGCCCCAACCCCAGCGGGGCCGGGGCAAGAGTCGGAGCTGACGAAGGTAGGGAATCTGGAACAGCAGTTGGGCCAGCCCCGCCACGAACACCCCCCAGGCCAAGGCCAGCACCGGCCGTTCCAGGTGGGGCGCCACCCACACCGCCGCCACAATCAGACTGATATTCAGCAACACCGGGGTCAGGGCCGGCACGGCGAAACGCCCACAGGTGTTGAGAATGCCGCCGGCGAAGGCGGTCAGGGAGATAAACAATAAATAAGGAAAGGTGATGCGCAGCATCTCCACCGTGAGCTGGTATTTGTCCGGCTCATGGGTAAACCCTGGAGCGAAGGCGTAGATCAGCCACGGGGCCGTCAGCACCCCCACGGCAGTGACCAGGACCAGAATCGCCCCCAGAGTGCCGGCTACCCGGTCCACCAGTTCCTTGAGATCTGCCTCCGGGCGCTGAGTCTGGTACTCGGCGAACACCGGCACAAAAGCCTGGGAGAAAGCCCCCTCGGCAAATAGCCGGCGCATCAAATTGGGAATCCGAAAAGCCACGAAAAAAGCGTCGGTGCCCGCCCCTACCCCGAAATACTTGGCGAACACCACATCCCGCGCAAAGCCCAGAATGCGGGAGATGAAAGTCATGCCGCTGACGACGCTGGTGGACTTGAAAAGGGCCTTGCTCATGAATGCTCGGAGGGGCTGCGCCGGATACCGGCCGGCCGGGAAGCCGGGCATGATACCCGCCCCCCGCCCCAACCGCCAGACCGGCAATGAGAAACGCTCGGCAAAAGGGGCCGAGACCGCCGCTCCCCTGAAGGCCGGGTATTAAAAAGCCCTCCCCCTGCAAGCGGGGAAGGGCATTAATACCGCATCCTGGCAAGGGATCCGGTAACTTCTTTTACCCAACAACTTCTTTTACGAGGTCGCGCCCACGGCGTTGAGCAGCGCATAGGCGACCTGCAAGCCGGTGACATCACTGTGATCGGCGATGAACTCATCTGCTTGGAGGTTGAACACGGACCCCGTGACGAAGCGGTATTGGCCTCCCAGATCCAGTAGCTTGCCATTCGGGTCCGCGACTTCCGGCGTATGCTGGGCGCCGTTGCGGCCCATGCCTCCATAGGGATCGTCCTTATCCCCTAGCGCCGATGCCTGATCCCGGGACAGCCGCGACGCCAGGGGATAGGCGATGCCCACGGCCCGATCGTTTTTAGTGTGGGTGATGATCACCGGTCCCGAAGCCCGCTGGTCGGCCAACAAGGACCGGAAGGCGCCGTCGTGTTTGTTGTCGAATTGACTTGCCAGACCGTTGTGGGAATAGGCCGCTTGCAACAAGGTCAGACTCAGGGCCGACGTGCCGGGGGGCTGGCTGGCGGCGGCGGCCGTCACCAGCCGTCCACCGAAACTGTGGCCCACCAGATGCAGCCTGAGATCATTCTTGTGATTTCGAAACCGTTGCAACAGTGGCGCCAGTCCCACGGTCCCCACGGTGCCGGCCCGGGTTTTCATCTGATAATAGGTGGCGAAATTGGCAATGCGCCGGGCCGCCGCCTTGACCCCTTTCAGGGCGTCCCCGATAAATCCAGCCGCGCCACCCACAGAACTGGCCCCACCGCCGCCCGCAGCGCCTGCCACCACCACGGGTTGCTCCAGTTGTTTGAATACGTTTTCAGGGTCCCCCGTGAAGAACTCCTCGGACGCATCGTCTGGACCTGCCGCCGAGGGGTCCAACACGGAGCGCAGCAGTTGCACATAGTCCCGCCGCGCCTGGGGGTCGCTCTCCAGTTTTGGCACCAGTTGCTGGGCCTGGGTCAGGATCGCCGCCCTCACCGTGTTGATTTCCTGTCCCCCTAAACGATGGGGATCAATTTTCATTTCCTCTAACACCCGGATAAGGGCGTCGTCGTTTTCCTGGGTGGCGGACGCCGCCCCGCCCCCGGGTATCAAATCGGCATCGGTGAATTTCTTGCTCGGCCAGAACAGGCGCACCATGGCGAAGCTCCGCCCTTGCAGGCCGGAAACCAGGTTCGCCCCCAGTATCCGCTCCAGGTTTTCACTGAGTTTGTCATAGAGTTGCCGGGCCTCCTGAATATTGTTGTTCCAGCCATGGGACACCACCAGCAGGTCGGTCACCCCCGCCAAATCGTCCAGTACCTTGGCGACCTGGGCGTTATCGTGGACGGCGCCGTCTTTGGTAAATTCGATCTCGTAGTGGGAGATTGGCATTGTAGGACTCCTTATGGATTGCCCCCGTCTTTTAGAGCGTGCGGTTCAAACCGATTGAATCGCTCGCATGAGATCCACCAGGCCATGGCCCTCGAAGTAGCGTTCCCGGCCCAGGGGGGTGGCGCTTTCCAGGAAAATGCGCTTGACCTCATCCGGCCGACCGATGAACTCCCGGCAGATGGACAAAAACGCCGCTACCGCGCCGGCAACGTGGGGAGCGGCCATGCTGGTGCCGCTATCATCCACATAGTAGGCGGTATTGGCGCTATCGGTGACGCCGCTGCCTTTTATGGCCTCTTGGAGTTTACCGCCGGCAGCACAGGAGGTGATCCGCTCGCCAGGGGCCACCAGATCGGGTTTGAGACGGCCATCGCCGGTGGGGCCTTTGGATGAGAAATACGATACGCCGAACGTGTGGGGGGCATCCGGGTGAGTGGAACCCACGGTGATAGCCCGAGCGGCATTGCCGGGGTCATTAATAGTATTGGACAAGCCCACCTGGGTGGTGCCCACGCTTGCCGCCACTGCGCCGTACCCGGTATTGCCCGCCGCCGCCACGACCACCACCCCTTCCTGGACCAGCCGGTCCACGGTGGCGCATAACGGGCTTTGGCCACAGGCGAACATTTCGGCGTCGAACTCATAACCCACACTCAGATTGACCCCATGTACCCGCATCAGTTTGGGGTTATCATTGATTTTCTCGCGAATATATTCCAGGGCCTGAATCACCTGGCTGGTCCGTCCTTTGCCTTTTTCATCCAATACCCGCAGGCTGACCAATTTGCAGGCAGGCGCCACGCCCCGGGGGAAATGTTGGGTGTTGGACGAATTCGCCACCACATAACCCGAACTGATCTTGTTGCCGTTCGGGTCAACTTTGTGCGCGTGCGCCAGTACGCAGAGCTGAAACGTACTAGGCTCAGGCGCGCGGCCTGCGATGATACCGGCCACGTGGGTGCCATGGCCGAAGTCGTCTTTCAAGGCCCATGCGCTGTGTTCTGCGAGCAGTTTCTCGCGCTCCTCAATGGCCATGTCCGCGTCCCAGTCCGGGATGGCCAACGGTGGAGCCATGACGCGCATACCGTCTTTGTCTTCGTAACGGTCGGCGAAACAGCGATGCAAGCCCTTCACCTGGCTTGCTTTCAAGGTATGATCGGGGGTATCTGGACCGAAGTGGGGATGGCCCGCATCCACTCCCGAATCGATGACTGCCCAGGTAATCCCCTCGCCTGTGGAATTAAAGGACCGCAAGGCGGCGTCCGCCTTGATCGTCACCGTGGAACGGCTGGTCTGGGCCTTGATCGGAAAATCCGGCCAAAGTCGGTAAATGGCCCGCTCCCTGGCCGACTTTTGCTCGTCCTGGGCCACCAATTCGCGCCATTCATGATCCTTGAATTCGCAGCGAAAATAGGTCTTGGCGATTTTCAGGGGTTTGCGGGTGGACTGGGGCTTCGAGGCGGTCCCTTTGGTTTTCCTTTTTTTCCTTGGAGTAGTGACCACCTGTTGATACAGGACCTTGAAGGCGGTCTCCGCGCCCGCCAGACCGCCCACATGCTCTACGTTCAGTTCGACGATGTACAACCCCAGTTTATCGGCATCCTTGATGGCGGGCAGCCCCCATTTCTCGCGCTTCTGATCGTCGTCCATATACTGGGATACGGTGAAGCGGGCGAAGTAATTGCCTATGCCCTCATCAGTCTGGGGAGACTGGCTGGCCGCTGTTGATTTGCTCGGCTGTTTTGCGGTGGATTTTTTCTTGGTCACACGTCGCACCTCTCCTTTTATCCTCCGGGAAATACCCCGACAGGCTCTTCTTTTAAGCATAGAATCAGCCACTTCGGAATCAAGGCATACATTGCGGCCTGGCAAGCGGCGACGCTATGCATCGACCAGCCACCGCTGGCGCGGGGATTGACTTTCCTTCGGAAACTGTCAATATACGCACCCTTTAATCGGCATCAGTCCTCAACAGTATCCGGGAGTTTCACCTTGGCCAACTCTGCTCAAGCCAAAAAGCGCGCCCGTCAGGCGGAGACACGGCGTCAGCACAACGCCAGCTTCAAGTCCATGATGCGCACGTATCTGAAGAATGTCGTCAAGGCGATTCAGAGTGGCGATAAGGCCCAGGCGGAAGCGGCCTACAAGGCGGCCGAGCCGGTCATCGACCGCACTGCCCGCAAGGGCCTGATCCACGCCAACAAGGCCGCCCGCCACAAGAGCCGCCTGAGCCAACATATCAAGAACATGCAGGCTTAAAGCCCGCAGTTCTCCAAAAAGCCGACTTGCGTCGGCTTTTTTTCGGGGTTATCCGGCGCGGCTCAGAATCAATGGACAGCGTGGTTCGCATGGCTCCATCTTCCGTCGGCTCTCCATGAATACTGTATCAATCATCACCCATCACACCACCACCAGATTATCCCGATGGATCAGCTCCGGCTCGTCCACATAACCCAGCAGGGACTCGATCTGGTCCGAGGGCTTGCCGATGATCTTCAGGGCCTCGGCGGCGCTGTAGTTCACCAGACCCCGGGCCACTTCCTGGCCGTCCGGCCCCAGGCAGGCCACTAGTTCGCCCCGAGAGAAGTCACCCTCCACCGCCGTCACCCCCACCGGCAGCAGGCTTTTGCCGGACTCCCGCAACACCCGCGCCGCGCCGTGATCCAGGCGCAGCCGACCCCGGACTTGCAACTGCACCGCCAGCCATTGCTTGCGGGCCACCACCGGATTCTGGCTGGGATGGAGTACGCTGCCCAAGGGTTCACCCAAGGCGATGCGTCGCAGCACTTCCGGCTCCCGACCCCAGGCCAGCCAGGTGCTGGTCCCGGAACGGGCGGCCTTGGCGGCGGCCCGCAGCTTGGTGACCATACCACCCCGGCCCAGGCTGCCCATGCCCCCGGAGGCCATGATCTCCAGGGCCGGGTCCCCGGCCCGACCTTCGGAAACCAAGCGGGCATCGGCGAACTGGCGGGGGTCCCGGTCGTACAGACCCTGCTGATCGGTGAGGATTATATACAGTTCCGCCTCCACCAAATTGGCCACCAAGGCCCCTAGGGTATCGTTATCCCCAAAGCGGATTTTGTCGAAGACCACGGTATCGTTTTCGTTGATCACCGGGATAATCCCCAGCTTGAGCAGGGTGCGTAGGGTGCTACGCACATTCAGATACCGCTTGCGGTCGGCGGCGTCCTCGTGGGTCAGCAGCACTTGGGCAGTACGCAAACCATAACGCTGGAACTGGGATTCATAGGCCTGGACCAGGCCCATCTGCCCCACTGCGGCGGCGGCCTGCAACTCATACAAGGCCCGGGGCCGCCTGCTCCAGCCCAGCCGCTTCATGCCCTCGGCCACCGCCCCGGAGGATACCAGCAGTAATTCTTTGCCCGCTTGTTGCAAATGGGCCATCTGCTCTACCCAGCCGCCGATGGCCTGGAGGTCAAGACCCCGCCCTTCGTCGGTGACCATGGCGCTGCCGACCTTGATCACCCAGCGCCGGGAAGCGCCTAACTCACGTCGCGCCTTGCCCGTCATCCCCATCATCTCTCTGCTGCTCGCGTTCATCCCGTTGCGCCCGCCGTTCCTCCAACCGGGCCATAATCCGCCCAGCCAGTTCCCGGGTGCCTTGTCCCGCCAGGGCCGAAATTCGGAATACCGGCCCCCGCCAGTCCAAGGCTTGGATGATGTCTTCCAGACGCGCCTCCCGCTGATCCTGGGGGATCAGGTCCACCTTGTTGAACACCAGCCAACGCTCTCGGGAGATCAGTGCATCGCTGTATTTGGCGAGTTCCCCCTCAATCACCCGCAGGTCCCGTACCGGGTCGCCGCTGTCGCTGTAGGGTCCCACGTCCACCAGGTGCAGGAGCAGGCTGGTGCGGGACAAATGCTTCAGAAACCGGATGCCCAGCCCGGACCCCTCGGCAGCCCCTTCGATCAGGCCGGGGATGTCGGCCATCACAAAGCTTTGCAACGGCCCTACCCGCACCACGCCCAGATTGGGATACAGGGTGGTAAAGGGGTAATCCGCCACCTTGGGGCGGGCCGCCGACAGGGCGCGGATCAGGGTGGATTTACCGGCGTTGGGCATGCCCAATAGTCCCACATCCGCCAACACCTTGAGTTCCAGGCGCAGGTTGCGGCTCTCACCGGGGGTGCCGGGCTTGGACTGGCGGGGCGCCCGGTTGGTGCTGCTCTTATAGCGGGTGTTGCCGATGCCGTGGAAGCCGCCCCGGGCCACCAGCAGGGTCTGCCCGGCGGCCACCAGGTCGCCGATCAGTTCCCCAGTGTCGGCATCGCCGGCGACGGTGCCCACCGGCACCTTGATATACAAGTCCTCGCCGCTTTTGCCGGTACAATTGGCGCCGGCCCCGTTTTGCCCCCGTTCGGCCTGAAAGGACCGGGTATAGCGGTAGTCGGCCAGGGTATTCAATTCGGTATCGGCCAACAGATAGATGCTGCCCCCGTCGCCCCCGTCGCCCCCGTCGGGACCGCCGAACGGGATATATTTCTCGCGCCGGAAGCTGACACAGCCGTTACCGCCGTCGCCGGCCTGCACCCGTATTTCCACCTCATCGACGAATTTCATCGGACACCCGGAAATAAAAAAGCCCCGCACACCGACGGGGCTCTCATAGGACCGTCGGGGGAGTTATTCCGCCGCCGGGACCACGCTGATGAATTGACGATTCTTGGGGCCTTTGGTCTCGAAAACCACCGTGCCGTCCGCCTTGGCGAACAGGGTGTGATCGCGGCCTAGCCCCACGTTAACGCCCGGATGGAAGCGGGTGCCCCGCTGACGGACCAGGATACTGCCCGCCGTAGCCACCTGGCCGCCGTACAGCTTGACGCCCAGTCGCTTGGATTCAGAGTCGCGACCGTTGCGGCTGCTGCCGCCCGCTTTTTTATGTGCCATTACGCAATCCTCTCAAACGTCGATCAACCGGCGCTGATGCCGGTGATCTGAATCTCAGTGTAGGACTGACGGTGCCCCATCTGCTTGCGATAGTGCTTGCGGCGGCGGAATTTGACGATTTCCACTTTTTTGCCGCGGCCTTGGGACTTGACGGTGGCGGTCACCTTACCGTCGTCCAGCCGGGGGGCGCCGATCTTGATATCGTCACCGTCGGCTACCATCAGCACCTCGTCGAACTCCACGGCAGCACCTGCTTCCGCCTGAAGCTTCTCGACTTTAAGGGTCTGCCCTTCTTTGACCCGGTACTGCTTGCCCCCGGTCTTGATCACAGCATACATTGGATGAGTCTCCGACTGGTTTCATCTGCCCCAACAAAGGGGACGGATTTTAGCCATTGGAGGATTCCAGGTCAATTCCGATTAACGCTGTCTCAACGCTCTTGGGCGCGTTAAACTAGGTGGGTCCGCCAAGGACGGTCGGTCCAACCATTTCGAATCATGAATAATATCAGCCAAACATGCGGCAATTAAATTCAATACCTACTTCAATGGATATCCAGGAGATCCGCGACCTGATCGCCCAAGATCGGGAGGCCGTGGATGCTCTGATCCGCCAGCAGTTGCACTCGGACGTGTTGCTCATCAACCAACTAGGCAGCTATATCGTCAATAGCGGCGGCAAGCGGCTGCGGCCAGTGCTAGTGCTGCTAGCGGCCCGGGCTTGCGGGTATACCGGCGACCGCCATATCGACGTGGCGGCCATCATCGAGTTTATCCACACCGCCACCCTGCTCCACGACGACGTGGTGGACGCCTCCGAGCTGCGCCGGGGCAAGGACACCGCCAACGCCATCTGGGGCAACGAGGCCAGCGTGTTGGTGGGGGATTTTCTCTACTCCCGGGCCTTTCAGATGATGGTCTCCATAAAGAGCCTTCGGATCATGGAGATCATGGCCGACACCACCAACGTCATCGCCGAGGGCGAGGTCATGCAGTTGCTCAACTGCCATGACCCGGACACCACCGAACAGCGCTACATGGAAGTCATCCAGTGCAAGACCGCCAAACTGTTCGAAGCCGCCAGTCGGCTCGGGGCGGTATTGGCCCAGCGCCCGGCGGCCGAGGAACAGGCCCTAGCCCGCTATGGCATGTATTTGGGCACGGCCTTTCAACTCATCGACGACGCCCTGGATTACAGCGATTCCAGCGCCGCCATCGGCAAGAATATCGGCGACGATCTGGCCGAGGGCAAACCCACCCTGCCCCTGATCCACGCCCTGCGCAAGGGTACGCCCGAGGAAGTCCGGCTCATCCGCCAGGCCATCGAACAGGGGGGGCGCGATAATATCGGCGTGGTCATGAAGGCCATTGAGTCCACGCAGGCAATCGCCTATACTGCCCGCCTTGCGCGGGAGCAGTCTGACTTAGCCATCGCGGCGATTGAGGTTATCCCCGAATCGCCCCACAAAGACGCACTGATCGGTCTGGCCGAGTTTTCCATCGCCCGCAGCTATTAGCACGGTATCGTCGGGGTGTAGCTCAGCCTGGTAGAGCACTGCCTTCGGGAGGCAGGGGCCGGAGGTTCGAATCCTCTCACCCCGACCACAACTATCCCGCCCAATCAATTAGACCATTTCCCCTTCAGCGGTTTTGCCACACTCGCTCCCGAACCCGAGGCGTGTGGCAATGGCAAACTTCGGAAACCGTAGCCCACCGCAATGGCAAGCGCGGATCCCCAAGAAAGGCCATGGGACCCAAATCAAGACCTTGCCCCCTTCTACGGCGGCGGAACGCTGGGTGGAATTCCCCTGGTTCGCCACACTTGTGATAAATGGCCATGGTTGTTGTCATAACGCAAGCCAACACCAAATGCTAGGTTTCTGATCCGGAGAGGGCAACGTCAATGCTCAAACAATCAATTCCTTTATTTACCGCCCTGGCGGTAACCCTGACCGCACTTGCGCCAGCGAACTCGCTTGCAGCGGGCGATATGGCCAAGTCGAATCAATTCTGGTGGCCAGATCAGTTGAGTCTTCAGCCCCTGCGCGCACACTCGCCTGAGTCCAATCCCTATGGCGACGATTTTAACTACGCTGAAGCCTTTAAACGTATTGACCTCAAGGCCCTGAAAGCAGATATCGAGAAGACATTGACAACATCACAGGACTGGTGGCCAGCGGACTGGGGTCACTATGGCGGCCTGATGATCAGAATGGCCTGGCACAGTGCAGGCACCTACCGTGTGCATGACGGGCGCGGCGGCGCCGATGGCGGCCAGCAGCGCTTCGAGCCGCTCGGTAGCTGGCCGGATAACGCCAACCTGGATAAGGCGCGTCGCCTGCTGTGGCCGGTTAAACAAAAATACGGACGCAATATCTCCTGGGCTGATCTGATGATCCTGGCCGGTAATGTCGCCCTGGAATCGATGGGTTTCAAAACCCTAGGCTTCGCTGGCGGGCGCATGGATGACTGGGAGGCTGATCTGGTTTACTGGGGCCCCGAGACTGAGATGCTGGCAAACGACAAGCGCTACAGCAAGGAAGGCGAGCTGGAAAAACCGCTGGCCGCCTTGCAGATGGGCCTGATCTATGTGAACCCGGAAGGACCCAGCGGTAATCTCGACCCGGTCTCCGCCGCTGCGGACATTCGTCAATCGTTCGGCCGCATGGCCATGAACGATGAAGAGATCGTCGCGCTGATCGCGGGTGGCCACACCTTGGGCAAGGTTCATGGCGCCGCGAAAGGGGAATGCGTGGGTCCTGAGCCTGCCGCCGCCGCGATTGAAGAACAGGGTCTTGGCTGGAAGAACACCTGCGGCAAAGGCAATGGGGAAGACACCATGACCAGCGGTCTGGAAGGGGCCTGGACTCAGACACCTACCACATGGTCCATCCTGTACTTTGATAATCTGTTCAGGTTCGAGTGGGAAAAACACAAGAGTCCCGGCGGTGGAACCGTGTGGGTGCCGACCGATAAATCGGCCCATACAGCGGTAGCGGACGCCCATGTGGAGGGTAAACACAATCCGCCTATCATGCTAACGACAGATCTCTCGCTCAAGGAAGATCCCGGCTTTCGCAAGATCGCGGAGCGTTTTCTGCAAAATCCCCAAGAGTTCGATCTCGCTTTTGCCAAAGCTTGGTTCAAGTTGACGCATCGCGACCTGGGACCACGTTCTCGCTATCTGGGTAGTGAAATTCCAGAAGAAGAATTTCTTTGGCAAGATCCGATTCCGGCTGTCGATCACCAGTTGATTGACGCTGAAGACGCCGCCAACCTGAAAGCCGCGATATTAAAATCCAGTTTGACAGTGCCCGAGCTGGTTAGAACCGCCTGGGCTTCAGCGTCGACTTACCGGGGTTCCGACATGCGTGGTGGCGCCAATGGCGCTCGGATTCGCCTTGCCCCTCAGAAAGATTGGAACGTTAACCAGCCTGAAGAGCTGGCAAAGGTGCTGAAGACGCTCGAAAAGGTTCAGCAGGACTTTAATAACTCACTATCAGATGAAAAACAGGTCTCACTGGCCGATGTGATTGTATTGGGTGGGTCCGCCGCCGTTGAACAGGCCGCTCAGCAGGCCGGTTACAGTGTAGAGGCGCCATTCACACCGGGACGCACGGACGCATCCCAGGAGATGACCGACGTGGATTCATTCGCTGTACTTGAACCAACCGCGGACGCTTTCCGCAACTACTACAGTGACGCCAGCTACGCCTCGCCAACAATGATGCTGGTGGAAAAGGCTGACATGTTAACGCTGACTGCGCCGGAAATGACAGTACTGGTCGGTGGTTTGCGCGCTCTGAATGCCAATACGGGTCAGGCAAAACATGGCGTTTTTACCGATAAACCGGGCACCTTGAACAACGATTTCTTCGTCAATCTGCTCGACATATCAACGCAGTGGAAGACATCATCGGAGTTCCCTGGTGCTTATGAGGGTATTAATCGCAAAACGACCGAACTCAAATGGACAGCGACCCCTGTCGATTTGATCTTTGGCTCCCACTCCGAGCTACGCGCTATCGCCGAGGTCTATGCCTCCAAGGACGGTGAAGAGGTGTTTATAAATGATTTTATTGCCGCCTGGACTAAGGTGATGAACCTTGACCGCTTCGACGTGGCAGTACCTCAGCGTGGGGGAGCCATCGCGAGCCGTTAACAAGCGACTGACCGACGGCGGCAAAAAGCGTATAAAAAAACGGCGGCTTTCAATATGCCGCCGTTTTTTGGCTGGCCGTCGATG
Organism: uncultured Candidatus Competibacteraceae bacterium; assembly: GCA_964597315.1. Classification (GTDB taxonomy): domain Bacteria; phylum Pseudomonadota; class Gammaproteobacteria; order Competibacterales; family Competibacteraceae; genus CAZQXD01. The sequence continues at coordinate 31,137 of CAZQXD010000019.1, read as the reverse complement.
ACCCGTACCGAGGATGTCGCCAGGGATGTATCAGTGAGATGGACCCGATCCATCGAACAATCCGAGAAGGAACCGTGAAACATCAGCCTCGCCCCAGCCCCTTGGCCAGAGCATAGCCGCCGTCGCGCAGGGCCGGCAGGGGGTCGGAGAGGGTGAACAGATAATAACGCTGCCGGGGGTCCAAGAACCCGCCCAATAGGCTAAGCGTCTCTCGGGTCCGGCTGAAGCGCAGGGCCTTGTTCTGGATACGATCGGGGGCGAACAGGATCATCGCCAGGCGCTTGAGTTCGGGGATCATATAAGCGCAGCGCAACCCTGCCCGATAGGGCCGAGGGGCGGGGATCTCGCCCTTGCCCAATACCGTGTAGTTGTACCAAGCAAAATGAGCGCCAGCGTGCCAGGCCCGGGGCAGACTGCCCCAGAAGCGACCGTTGATCTCCATCAGCACGCTCCGGCCGGTGTCCGGGTCATGGCGGTACTCCACCATGGCCGGTCCCTCCCAGTCCAAGGCCCGGAGCAGGGCCACGGACTGCTCCAGCAACTCTGGATGGGCGGTGGAGGGCAGGCTTTCGCAGAGGGTGGAAAACCCCCCTTCCGGGGGCCACTCGTGCAGCCGCCGGTGCTGGAAAGCGAGCAGCGGCTGGCCTCGGTGCATAAACACCATCTGCCCCAGTCCATGGCCTGGACAAAAAGATTGCAACAAGGGAAACCGGCCCAAGGGCCGGTAGCGTTCCAGCCGTTGGCCCAGATCGGCGGCGGTGTAGCTGTATTCCAGTTTTTCCAGAGGCAGCCCCAGGCGTTGAAGCTCGGCCGCCACAGCATGGGGGTTGGCCCATTTGAGGATCACCGGATAGGTCAGACCCGCCAGCAGCTCTTCAAGGCCATTCAGATCACCCAGTTCGTGGGACTCGGGGACATGAATGCCCTGTTTTCGGGCTACCCGGTAGCACTCGTCCTTATTCAGCACCCGGTCCATGCGCTCCTGGTCTGGAAACAGGCAGCGCAGTTCGGGGAGTTCATCCCGATGGGCGTTAAAGAACTGAATATCACTCTCGGCCACGGTCATGAGGTAGGGGATGCCCTGCTCCCGGGCGATGCCTCGGACGAAATCCAGCCGTGCCTCCGGGGAACCTTGGAATACATAGCCCCGGTGCAGGGTCCGGGAGTACAGGCCCACTGCCCGGACGCTGCCGCCGATGCCATGGACCTCCACCCCGTGCTGGTGGAGTTCCCGGGTCATGGCCAGGCCGATGGGGGTGTTGACGCCGTAGATGAGAACCTTATCGGCCGCAGCCATCAACTGCCTTCCATGAGCCGACGCAGGGTGCGCTTGAGGCCCTGGGGCACGGCGATGCCTCGCCCGGCCAGGTCTTTGTGGACCCGATGCGACAAGTCCATGGCATGAATGCGCAGCCGGGCCAGAGTACGCTTGAGGGGACCGTAGCTGCCGAAGGCCACCCCGTCCTTAATAATCTCGAAGCGCCCCTGACGCAGGGATTCCAGCACGAAGTCCTCGGTGAGCGGGCCATTTTGGGTCAGGCGCATCCGTACCGGGGTGTAATGCTTGATGCCATGGAAATCCATCCCGGCCAGAGCCACGGCCTGGGGCCGCCGGGACAGCACCCGCCGATACAGAGCCTCGCTTTGGGGCCGTAGGTAATGCTGGCCGTCATGCTTGGTATTAAGCACCTCCACCCCGTCGCACACTTCCATCAACCGGGGAGGATAGTCGTACTTGGCTTTGATGGGGTGGGCGAAGATGCACAGTTTGGCGGTCTTTTTGAGGGAATCGAAAATACTCTGGTTACTGGTGAAGTCCACGGTCACATGGTCCACCCCCAGAAAATAAATGACGAAGCAATCCATCTCGATGCCCGGCACAAACAAAAACCGCTCGTCGGAATGGGCGCGGCAATCATCGATAATGCGGTCGATATCGGCTTGCACGAGATGTTCGATATGCTCGGTCATGCAGATGAAATTCAGCCCCTTGCCCAAAAAGAACTCCCGCAACTCGGCGTAGCTCATGCGGGCATCATAGGAGTTGCTGGAATGGGCGTGGACAGTGCCCTCGAAAAACTCGCTCATGGATTCACCTCTGCCATCCCTCGCTCACGAGGACAAAATATTATTCTCCACCAGCCGCCGGGCCACATGATACAAGGGCACTTTCAGGGGTGGATGATGGGGCCGGGTCTGGGCCTGCCATTGGGCCTGGCGCTGGCCGAAAGTCACGACTTCGAAACGCTCCGAATGCCCGGCCAGATAACGGCACAAGCGGTCGAAACGTTTTTGGGCAATCAGCCGGGGATGATACTCCGGGGACTCCCCATCGCCCTGCTGGGAAGAAAAATCAGACGCATGGACCAAGATGACCACCGGCCCGGCCTGGCGTCGCCAGGCGCTGTCCAGCAGATGGCGTATCTCGCCCCAGGAGCAACCGACGATGGTCAACAGCTTCAGATGGTCACGGCTGCCCAATTGCAGATCCCGATAACTCAGCACCGGCACCTCGGTCACCCCATCAAACTGCTGGATGCCCCCGTACAGGTGTAATTCCCGATCCGGCGGGGTGAAGATGCCCAGGCCGATATTAGAGGTGAGATGGATACCATGGCCCTCCAGGGTCCGATACAGGGTGCGATCGGCATGGAGGTTGCCAGTGCGCAGGGCCACGGGATCAGACCCGGCCAAGCGCCGAAAACAATCCAGCCCGTCGGTCAGGATGACATCCAACTCGGCGGGGTCGCGTCCCGCGAAGGTGTCCCGGGGCTGCGCCACTTTAAGCCGCTGTTTCCAGTCCGGGTCCAGAAAATACCGCCATAGGGGATGCAGATGCAGTTGCAGATCATGGCCGGCGCCACGAATGGCCGCTATGACCTCGGCCATGGGCGCGTCACCAAAATAATGGGTGTTCAGCACCTCGGTGAAGAAGGTGCCTTGCAGGCCGGACTCGCCCAGGGTATCCAGGATAAAACCTAGGCCATGGGACCGGCCGCCGCTCTCCCGAAACACCGACGGGGTTCCCAGGGGGCGGCGGCTATCCGGGTGATGCATGGCGCCGTTCACTTCGAACTCGATATCGAAGCTGATGCACACTTCGAGGCTGGGGGGTTGGGGGTCTGGCATAGTGTCCTCTATGGGGGCGGTCGCCGGTACCCTGTCGGCGGGCCGGATGGGGGCGATTATAACGTGGAGCGAAGACAGGCCAAGCCACAGACCGAGATCACGGCCCCGAGGAATGTAAATATTCTTGAACAGAGCGCGCTCGGTCGCCCCCTAGAACGGCAGCCTGGCCGCGTATTCCGTAACTGGCGGTGGGGGTATTTAGTTCCTCCGCCAGGCGGGCAGGTACTCCAGAAACCAGTCTCGGGCCAGATCGGCGGCCCGCTCCAGGGTGCCCGGCTCCTCGAACAGGTGGCCAGCGCCGGGAACAATCTCCAGATGGCAGTGGGCTCGCAGGGCTTCGCTGGCCTGGCGGTTCATGTCGATAACCTGGGGATCGTCGCCGCCGACGATCAGCAGCACCGGCGCCCGCACCCGGCCTAAGTTATCTTCCCCCGCCAGGTCCGGCCGACCGCTGCGGGACACCACCGCCGCCACATCGTCACCGCTCTGGGCCGACGCCGCCAGGGCCGCCGCCACGCCGGTGCTGGCCCCGTACAGCCCTATGGCCAGGTGCTGTGTCAGGGGCTGGCGCCGTACCCAGTTTATGGCGCCCACCAGCCGCTCGGTGAGCAGGGCGATATCAAATCGCAACTGGCGAGTGAAGGCGTCGAGACCGTGTTCATGGGACGTCAGCAAATCAAACAGCAGGGTGCCCAGGCCGGCCTGGTTCAAGGTTCGCGCCACGTAGCGATTGCGGGTGCTGAACCGGCTGCTGCCGCTGCCATGGGCGAAGATCACCATACCCCCGGCCCGGTCGGGCACCATCAGGTTGCCTTCCAAGGGCGTACGACCGGCTTGTACCACCACTTCCTGACCAGAACTCAACAGACTGTCACTCATACACCACCTCCCGTATGCCACGCCTTGACGAGAAGTTCGCGGACTTCCTCGTCAGAGGTCTGGGAAAAATCCCGATACCAACGGCCAACCCCATAGAACGGCTCAGGGGTGGCCAGGCAAACCACCGCGTCGGCCTCCCGGCTCAACACCGCCACGGCGCTCGGCGGCGCCACCGGCGCCGCCGCCACCACCCGCCCGGGAGCGCGCTTTTGTAGGGCCGCCACCGCAGCTCGCATGGTGGCGCCGGTGGCCAGGCCGTCGTCCACCAGGATGACCGTCCGCCCCGCGACTTGGGGTGCGGGGCGCTGGCCCCGGTAGACTTGCTGACGGCGTCGCAGTTCCTGATTCTCGCGCCGGGCCACGACCTCGATGGTCTTGTCCGCTATATAGAGTTGCCGGAGCAGGTCTTCGTTCAGTACCCGGACTCCCCCGTCGGCGATGGCGCCCATGGCCAGTTCTTCTTGATCGGGCAGGCCCAGCTTTCGCACTAGCAACAGGTCCAACTCGGCGCCCAGGGCCTGGGCCACCGGAAACGCCACGGGCACCCCGCCCCGAGGCAGGGCCAGCACCAGCAGGTTCGCAACGTCGGCATATGGACTCAGCGCTTCGGCCAGCAGTCGGCCGGCGGCCTTGCGGTCGGTGAAAGGCAGTTGCATCGGTATGACCTCCTGCGCGCCGACATCTGTGCCGGCGGCGTGAACGAGGCGGCGGGTGTCGGGCCGCGCCGGCGACAAAAGGCATGCCTATACTCTTAGTCCTCGTGGCGGCAACCTGCCATGGGAATCCGCAGCTAATTGACGTCCTCCCCTTCCCGACCCTCGGACCCGGTCGTGTAGAAAACCAACGGACAACCGCACGGACCACCGACCGCCAGCAGTCTAAGCTTGTATCAGGTTCCCACACAATGGAGGTTCCATGGTCGGCAGCCCGCAGTTCGATCCTCACCACAGCGCCCTATTCACGGATTTATACCAACTTACCATGCTGCAAGCTTATTACGCCGAGGGCATGACCGAGGACGCCACCTTCGAACTGTACTTCCGAAAGCTGCCGAAACGCCGCAACTTCGTCATGGCCGCCGGGTTGGAGCAGGTGTTGGATTTTCTGGAAGAGTTGCATTTTTCCGAGACCGATCTGGAGTGGCTGGACGGACTGGGCCAGTTCAGCAAGGATTTTCTGGACACCTTGCGGGCGTTCCGTTTCAGCGGCGAGGCGTGGGCCGTACCCGAGGGCACGGTGGTGTTCGAGAACGAGCCGGTGGTACAGATCACCGCCCCCTTGCCCGAGGCGCAACTGGTGGAGACCTTTGTTCTCAACCAGATTCACCTCCAGAGCCTGGCCGCCACCAAAGCCACCCGGCTGCTGAGCGCCGCCCAGGACAGGAGGGTGGTGGACTTCGGCTCCCGGCGCTCCCACGGCACCGACGCCGCTCTAAAAGTGGCCCGCACCAGCTATTTGGCCGGCGCCGCCGGGACGTCCAACGTGGCCGCCGGGCGACTGTACGCTATCCCGGTGTTCGGCACCCTGGCCCACAGCTATATCGAAGCCCATGGCGACGAAAAGGCCGCCTTCGCCGCCTTCGCCCGGGAGTTTCCAGAAACCACGCTACTGGTGGATACCTACGACACCCTGAATGGGGTGCGTAAAGTCATCGACCTGGCCCGAGACTGGGGAGCGGCCTTCAAAGTGAAGCAGATTCGCCTGGACTCCGGGGACTTGGCCCGTCTGGCCCGAGACGCCCGAGCATTGCTGGACGAGGCCGGGCTAGAGCGGGTCCGCATCATTGCCTCCAGCGGTCTGGACGAATACAAAATCGCCCAACTGCTGGCGGCCGGAGCGCCCATCGACGGCTTCGGGGTGGGTACCGAACTGGCGGTATCCGGGGACGCCCCGGAGATTGATTTTTCCTACAAGCTGGTGGCCTACGCTGGGCAACCGCGCATGAAACTGTCCGCCAGCAAGGTGAACATGCCAGGCCGTAAACAGGTGCATCGAACCGTGGCCGATGGTCGCTTTCAGGGGGACACCATTAGCTGTTTCGACGAACCCGCCCCCGGGGAGGGGCTGTTGGAGCCGGTGATGCGGGAAGGCCGCCGACTGGGGGCCGGCCGGGCCTCCCTGGAACAAGCCCGGGACCACGCCCGCCGACAACTCGCCGCCCTGCCCCCGGCGCTGCTGGCCTTGGAACAGAGCGACACCCCCTATCCGGTAGCCGTGAGTCCGGCCTTGCGTGGGCTGACCCGCACTCTGGGCCACGAATTGGCAGAGACCATGCGCTACCGAGGGCGTTAACCATGGCGAGCAACGCCCTACGGCTGTCTGCCCTGGGGGCTTCGGCCAGCGGATCGACGCCGCGTTCTTGGGCAACGCCTCCCAGATGCTGGCCGATCCACGCCTAGATGGGGTGCTGGCCACCGATAGCGCGCCACCGTTTCGGCTGGAAGCCCGGCTACTGCGTTCCTGGGTGACGGTGTTGTTCACCAGCTCCATGAGTACGGTTCTCTGGTGGAATCGCTGGCGGCGAACCGACCCCTACTGGGGATATCTGGAAATGCCCCATCGAGCCAGATCCGCTGTTGATCCAGGGGCGTTTATTCGATGAGTTTTTCTCTATAGCGGGATGATTTTAAATCGTTTGCTGCTTTGCAGCAGCGATCCTATGATGCCCCTCCAATGGGTCGCCCACCTGGAAATCCAGGCTCTATCGGGCCGCCGCGAAATGGCCGTTTGCAGACCCACCCGAACCCCTATGAATCGACGGAGACACAGCCATGTTCAGCATCGTGAAATTGTTCCAAACCGCCTCTCGCCATCAACAGTTGGCTCAAGCCAATTCGGACCCGGGAGCCATCTTTGCCAAGGCCATCGCCGAACTCAACGCCTACAGCGATGCCGAGTTGGCGGACCTGGACTTAGTCCGGGGTGAGATCGAGCATGCGGTTCGCCACGGTCGTTCCGGTATCGACGTTGGCGGGCGGCTCGTTGCTTGAGACATCCCCGCCATTCCTGCTGGGGTTGCCTTGGGTAGTATCGACCATCTATAGGCGATCCCCAGCAGGGCTTTGAAGGCTGTCACTCACCCGGATCACCTATCCCGACGGCAGGGTGCTGGCCTTGCATGTGTCGAACTCGGGTTGCCATCAACGCAGGGCATAGACCGTAGCTTGGTCGAGTTCAAAATTCTTGATGCCTAACGCCTGGCACAGCGGCGGCATTGGAGCGAAGAACGAGCGGAAAAGCCGTCCGACTGATGCCACTGGTTATGCCACACGGTCGCAAGAACGATGTGCTGACGTCTCCTTGAGAACGGAGAGTAAAAGAAAAATGTATCCCGTGAGCCACGCGGCGAACGCCGCTACGTGTCCGTACTCCCATCGGAACCTCAGTCGCTCGTAGGCCGCCGCGATGGACTCCGGGGCCGACTCTATGACCTGGAGCCACTCGGCGTTTACCGGCGCGACGAGAGTGAACCACAACATGAGCGATAGCACGAGGCTAATGGTTCCGAAGAGCGTCAGGAGGAACGATGGGCGACCGCGGACCATGAACGACAGTATCGCCGCCGCTAGCATGGAACCGACTTGTATGACGGCGCCGACTGAACCGAAGAGCCGATAGAGCGTGCTAGTAACGGCGGTGTACAGCTCCGGGTCGTACTCCATTTTTAGGGATAATTCGAGCACGTGAGCGCCGCCCAAGATCAGGCCGAGTGCGGTGAGTAGCAGCGTGACAAAGCGCCAGGTCCGAAGTATGAATGCCTCCTGCTGGAGTGAAATTGACGCGGCTTGTGGTGTGCAGCATAACGCCACACATCAGTCGACCGCAGAAACACGAAAAGCGATTTTCCCGGTGTCTCTGTTTTTCATCTTTATCGGATACAACTTATCTCCGCTTTGTTGAAGCAGATGGAACAGGTTGCTGAATAATTCGCTTTCAGTAGTTGACATGCGCTCTACCTTTTTTATGGCGATTCTTGCTGTTGGCGCTTGTTCAGGACTTGCGACATTGTACGCTTCTGTGTCGGCAGAACTCTGTTCACATAAACCGAACTTACCCATAGCCTCTATTAACATAATCCTCATTTTTTGAGCAGCAGGCGCATACGCCATATGTAATGGCTTGTTTTTGAAATATTCTTTCTCTTCATGGGACTCAAGGACGAAAATTGAACGCCGTTGAAAATTTTGGGCGAAATGCGGGAAATTTAGAATGACCAAACCTTTAGATTCAAGATAACGTCGAACTGATATCCTGCCATGCTGGATTGTATTGACTTCACGTACATCCGTACCCACGAGGGCTGGCTGTACCTGGAGGTCGTATCGAGATGTTCTACAACACGCGGCGGCGTCACGGATACTCGGCTCAGCACCCTGGCCCAGGATCGGAACTGGGAGACTCCGTGAGCATAGGCGCTGTGCTCGCTTAGGCTGCTCCTATGCTAACCCATGGGACAGGGCCGCCGTAACGGATCAGCCGTCTATACTTGCCTGAGGCACTTTGCTGAACCTGCATCCGAACCGACCCACGAGGAAAACACCCATGAAAAAAATCCTGCTTGCCGCTATTTTGGGGCTTGTCGTGCTGCCCGTGTCAGCCGCCCAGTTCATCAATGTACTCACCGGCGGCACCAGCGGCGTCTATTACCCCTTGGGCGTGGCCCTGTCCAAAATCTGGGAGAACGCCGTGCCCGATGCCCGTACCTCGGTGCAATCCACCAAAGCCTCCGTGGAAAACCTCAACCTGCTCCAGGCCGGTCGCGGCGAGGCGGCCTTGAGCTTAGGGGATTCGGTCAGCCAAGCCTGGGCCGGCAACGAGGAAGCCGGCTTTAAGAAGCAACTGGACAAGCTGCGGGGCATCAGCGCCATGTACCCCAATTACATCCAGATCGTGGCCAATGCCGACGCCGGCATCAAAACCCTGGCCGACCTCAAGGGCAAGCGGATCTCCGTGGGCGCCCCCAAGTCCGGCACCGAGCTGAACGCCCGTGCCGTGTTTGGAGCGGCAGGCTTGAGCTATGAGGACTTCTCCAAGGTGGAATACCTGCCCTTCGGGGAGTCCGTGGAGCTGATGAAAAACCGCCAGATCGACGCCACCCTGCAATCCGCCGGGCTAGGCGTGGCCTCGATTCGGGACTTGTCCACCTCCATCGACATCGTGGTGGTGGAGGTCCCCGAAGACATGGTGGAGAAGATCGGCGACGCCGCCTACCAGAGCGCCACGATCCCCGCCGGTACCTATGGCGGTCAGGACGCCGACGTCAATACCGTAGCCATCTCCAATTATCTGATCACCCACTCGGGGGTGTCCGAGGAGGTGGCCTACGCCATGACCAAGAGCCTGTTCGAGAACCTGGACCAACTGGTGGCCGCCCACGCGGCAGCCAAGGGCATCAAACTGGAAAACGCCACCAAGGGCATGGCTGTGCCCCTGCACCCGGGCGCCGAGAAGTACTATCGGGAAGTGGGCATCATACAATAAACCCTGTCCCGACCACCGGCCGCAGGACGGCGGCCGGTGTTCCGAGCTGCCGGAGCCCCAACCCTCATGACCATCCATATCGAACTGCCCCCCGGTGACCAGCCGACCCCGGCTGATTCTCCCAGTCGGCTGATTTTCTTTATTGCCGTGGCCTTTTCGGCCTTTCAGATCTGGACCGCCGCCTTTAGCCCCCTATCCAGCCTCATCGTGCGCTCGGTGCATGTGGGCTTTCTACTGCTGTTGATCTTCGCCATCAATGCCCGCAAGGATCAGGCCCGGGCCGCCTGGCGGGTGGGCCTGGACTGGGCCATCGGTATTTTCGCGTTCCTTCTAGCCTTTTATCACTGGGTGTTCGAAGCGGAGTTGATCCAGCGGGCCGGGGACCCGGAGACCTTGGACCTGGTGGTGGGGGTGATCTTAGTCACGCTGGTGTTCGAGGGGGCGCGGCGAATGATGGGCATCGCCCTACCCCTTATCTGCGGCACTTTCTTGGCCTATGCCCTGTTCGGAGAGTACCTGCCGGCGCCCCTGGATCACCGAGGCTATGGCTTCGACCAGGTGATCGAGCAGATGTATCTGGGCACCGAGGGGATTTACGGCATCCCCACCTATGTGTCGTCCACCTATATCTTTCTGTTCATCCTGTTCGGGACGTTTCTGGAGCAGGCGGGCATGGTCAAGCTGTTCACGGACACGGCCCTGGGCACGGTGGGCCATATGAAGGGGGGACCGGCCAAGGTATCGGTGGTGTCCTCGGGGCTGATGGGCACCATCAACGGCTCCGGGGTGGCCAATGTGGTCACTACCGGTCAGTTCACCATTCCGCTGATGAAGAAATTCGGCTACCGGGCCGAGTTCGCCGGAGCCGTGGAGGCCACCTCCAGCATGGGCGGGCAAATCATGCCGCCGGTGATGGGTGCGGTGGCCTTTATCATGGCCGAAACCCTGGACGTACCCTATGTGGACATCATCCAGGCGGCCATCGTTCCGGCCATTTTGTACTTCGCCACGGTGTTCTGGATGGTGCATCTGGAAGCGGGCCGACTGGGGTTGTCGGGCCTGCCCAAGAGCGAATGCCCGAACGCCGTCCAGGCCCTGCGGGACAACTGGTATTTGCTGCTGCCCCTGATGGTGTTGGTGTATCTGCTGTTCTCCGGCTATACGCCCTTGTTTTCGGGCACCGTGGGCCTGGCCCTGACGGCGGTGCTGATCCTGGGGGCCTCCATTGCCCTGGGCCTGGGACCGCTGCCCCTGCGTATCGCCTTCTGGGTGGCCATCGGCCTGTTGGCCTCGGCCTTCTTCAAATACGGCATCGCTGCGGTGTTCTGGCTGGTCACCGCCCTGGTGGTGATAAACTTTTTCGTCAAGGGGGGACGGGCCACCTTGCTCCTGGCCATCAACAGCCTGGCCGAAGGCGCCAAGCACGCCGTGGGGGTGGGTATCGCCTGCGCCCTGGTAGGGGTGATCATCGGGGTGACCACCCTCACCGGGATGGCCACCAACTTCGCCGGGGTCATCATCGATCTGGGCGAGCATAGCCTGCTGCTTAGCCTGTTTCTGACCATGCTCACCTGTCTGATCCTGGGCATGGGCATTCCCACCATCCCCAATTACATCATCACCAGTTCCCTGGCCGCCCCGGCCCTACTGGAGCTGGGAGTGCCCCTGATCATTTCCCATATGTTCGTGTTTTACTTCGGGATCATGGCCGACCTGACCCCGCCCGTGGCCCTGGCCGCCTTCGCCGCCTCCCCCATCGCCCGAGCCTCGGGGCTGAAAATCGGCCTGAACTGCATGCGGGTAGCCATCGCCGGTTTCGTGATTCCCTATATGGCCGTCTACTCCCCGGCCCTGATGCTCCAGGATGCCAGCGTAGTGGCGGTGGTCTATGTGCTGCTCAAGGCCGGCATCGCCATCGCCCTGTGGGGCGCCGCCGCCATCGGCCAACTGCGCGCCCGTCTGAACTGGGCCGAGCGGCTATGGGCGGCGGTGGCGGCCTTTACCCTAGTGGCGGCCCTGCCCATCACCGACGAGATCGGCTTCGTCCTGGCCGCCCTGTTCCTGGGCTGGCACTGGTACCGGACCCGAGCCGCGGCCCCATCGACGTGACCGAACTGTGCCTGGGTCTGGCCCTCACCCTGATCCAGGCACGAATACCCGCCACCGAGTTCACTCTGGCCTGGACCCACTCGGTGGAGAAAGTCCTCTGGGAGGAAGACTACCGGCTAACTGGCGACCGGATCGTGGCGGTCGCCGCCCGGGTGGCGGGTTCTGGGGCCGGTATGGAACCCCCTCCCGGAGCCATTTACCAGCAGGGCCGCTGGCATTACCGCCCGGACCTACCCCCCCTGGACCGGCTGCGTTTGACCCGTTCTCCCCATACCACCGGCTACCGACTGTGCTGGAACGGCGCCTGCCGCCCCCTGGATGAGTTGCTGGGACCACCGCCGGCGGACGGTGGGATGGTGGAACTTTTCCCTTGCCATACTCAATAAAAGTGGTGGCAACAGGCTTGCGATCTTGGTGAAAAGTTTAATTTCAAGGCGTATTTTTTATTTAACAGCTAAACCCCTATAAAATTACAAAAAACCCATAGCCGATGGCCCATCGTCATCAATACCGTTTCGCCCCCTTTTCACCCCCCCTCCTCCAACTGTTTGTTAGAAAATAATTTTCCGTATTGCAAAATGCTGTTCGTTCTACAACCATCTGAATTATTCTCAGGCAGATTTTATTGCGTTTTTAAAAAAACGGTCTTGCAATCCACTTTCGAACTGCTAGTATGACGCGACGCACAAGTCCTGTTAGCGGTCGATAATTCCGCTAACTAAATCCAGCCATGGGGCCGGGTTCGCACGGACGGAAAATAGTTTAAGACCAGCGGGTCGAGCTGCTGATGGCGCTCCCTGGACATGGGTCTTCCAAGAAGAATTAACCCTGTATTCCCAAGACGAGCCACGGGAACCAGGTTTTAGAAAAAATTCATCTACTCCCTGGAGATACCATCATGCACATGACCGGTGAGAAACTGATCGTCAACAACAAGGATCGCAACGGCCAGACTCTGCGCCCCAGCAACTGGGCCGAGCGTCTGGCCTGTGTCGCTGGCGACTTTCATATGGGCCGCACCGTTTACGACAGCAAGGTCCAGCCCTGCTCCACCTGCACAGGCAAGGTGTGCCTGGTGGTGGATAGCGCCATCGCCCAGACCAAGCCCTGGATGATGGACACCATCGAGTCTTTTATGAAGGTCAACGACCTGGCCCCCTATGCCGGCGCCTGCCCTAAGTACCGCACCGCCGCCCCGGAAGAAGCCGCTCCCCGCACGTCCAACGTGGTGTTCCTGGCCGCCTGAACCCGCTACTCCAAATCCGGCGCCGGTTTGCTGGCGTCGGGTTTTTTATTGCCTTACTTTCCTAACCCGCCAGCCCGCTTCAAGTTCGGGGCTGGCACAGGGCCTCAACGGCCTTCCGATAGATCGGCTCTACTTCCTCAAGCCCGGTGGTCACCACGTCCAGATCCCGTATCAGCCCGTCCCGCAGGCTGTAGACCCAGCCGTGAACGGACAGAGACTGGCCCCGCTCCCAGGCGCTTTGCACCAGGGTGGTATTGCAGACGTTGTAGACCTGCTCCACCACATTCAGCTCGCACAGCCGGTCATGACGCTGGCCTTCATCGGCCAGTAGCTCTAGGGAATCGTCATATTTCCGGCAAACCTCCCGAATATGCCGCAACCAGTTGTCGATCAGACCCAACTGGGAGTTTCGAAGCGCCGCATGCACGCCGCCGCAGCCATAATGACCGCAGACGATGATGTGTTTGACCTTGAGCACTGCCACCGCGTACTCAATCACCGACAGGCAGTTGAAGTCCGTGTGTACCACCACATTGCCCACATTTCGATGCACGAAGATTTCCCCCGGCATCGTGCCGGTAATGTCGGTGGGGGGCAGGCGACTGTCGGAACAACCGATCCACAGGTACTCCGGGGACTGCTGCCGAGAGAGCTGTTCGAAGAAATCCGGTTGTTGGGCGCGGATACGCTCGGACCAGGTTCGATTGTTGTCAAACAATTGTTTCAGAACGCGCATAGGCTATACCTCTGGAGAAATGAACAAGGGAGGTGTCGGCTTGATCGACATGGCGCCGGAACCGCGATGTCAGTCCGCTGGCCGGTCTGATCCGCCCATCCGCAGCACTCACGGCGCGGTAGGCTGACCTTAGGGCTGACCGTCTACAGTATAGACACGGCCCGGCCAAAGGACGGTTTGAGCTGGTGTGCCGAACGCCATTGCCGAAGCCGACTTTAGCGGCTCATCAGCCGCGCCAGTTTGGCTCGGTCGGGCCGTTCCACCACCCCCCGCTCGGTGACGATAGCGTCGATCAGCTCGGCGGGGGTCACATCAAAGGAGGGATTCCAGGCCGCCGCGCCCGAGGAGGCAATCGGCTGGCCGGCTAGGTGGGTGAGTTCTTCGGCGCCGCGCTCTTCAATGGGAATGCCAGCGCCATCGGGAATGGCCAGATCAATCGTGGAGGTAGGCGCGGCCACCATGAACCGAACCCCATGGTGGCGAGCCGCTAGCGCCAGGCCATAGGTGCCGATCTTGTTGGCCACGTCGCCGTTGGCGGCGATCCGGTCAGCGCCCACGATCACCCAGCGCACCTGGCCCTGGCGCAATAACTGGGCGGCGGCAGCGTCGGCCAACAGAGTGACGGGAATGCCGTCCTGGTTCAACTCCCAGGCGGTGAGCCGGGCGCCTTGCAGCCAAGGGCGGGTTTCATCAGCGTACACCCGGTCGATCAGCCCCCGGATAAAGCCCGAGCGCACCACGCCCAGGGCAGTGCCATACCCACCGGTGGCCAAGGCGCCGGCGTTGCAGTGAGTCAGCACCGGCCCGACAGCCGACCCTAGCAGGTCTGCCCCTAGTTCTCCCAAGCGGCGGTTGGCGGCGATGTCCTCGGCTTGGATGGCCTGGGCCTCGGCCAGCAACCGGGGAATGGGGTTTCCCCCCTCCAAGGTGGCGGCCAATCCCTGCATGCGAGATAGCGCCCAGGCCAGGTTTACGGCCGTGGGCCTGGCCATGGCCAGATGCTTGATGTCCCCAGCCAGAGATGACTTCCAGTGGGTCGGGTCTCGCCGGTAACAGTCCCGGGCCGCCAGCACCGCCCCATAGGCGGCGGCGATACCAATGGCAGGTGCGCCACGCACCACCATATCTCGGATAGCGGTAGCCACCGCCGGAGCATCGGTCAGGCGTATATAGGTTTCCTGATCGGGCAACCGGCGCTGGTCCAGAAGCTCCAGGGCGTCGTCTCGCCAAACCACGGCGCGGATACGATCCAGATCAACGGCCATACATTTCTCAGGGCTGCTGGGCGAGCTGTTCCACGGGTTCCAGCCGGTAGCCGTGCTGATACACCGCTTTGAGCTGCCAGCCGTTCTCGGGCTTCATGTCCAGTTTATTGCGAATCCGGCTGACGTGGGTATCTACGGTGCGGGTATTGAGGTCAGGGGTACGCCCCCAGACGCTCTCCAAAATATGGCCCCGGGACAACACCCGACCGGCGGCCCGGAACAGGAATAGGGTCAGATCGTACTCCTTCTGAGTCAGTTCCACCGCCTCACCGCCCCGATACACGGCCCGGGACACTTGGTCTATCGTGTAGTATCCGAACTCCAACAATCGCTGGGTTTCATCCTGGGACATGGACCGGCGGCTCACCGCTTTGATTCGGGCTAGCAGTTCCAGGCGCTTGACCGGCTTGGTCATATAGTCGTCGGCCCCTTGATCCAGGGCTTTGACGATGTCCTCTTCATCGTCTTTGCCGGTGACGAACAGCACCGGAATCGGCCAATCGATGCGCTCACGAATCCAGGTGAGCACTTGGATACCGTCGGTATCCGGGAGCATCCAATCCAGGATAATCAGGTCATAGGTGTCCCGGCCCAACTCCCGAATCAAGGACTTGCCTTGGCCGAACAATTGACATTCATGGCCGGCATCCACCAGCCACGCGTTGATAATCTCCGCCTGAGAGCGGTCATCCTCCAGCAGGGCGACGCGCAACTTGCCCTCCTTTTATTTTAGAAACAACATTTTTTGCAATTCTGACACAACACTGTATCATTGCAACCTACGGCGTATTTTTTCCGTTATACTTGGCAGGTAACCCTGTTCATTTTTCGAAGGAACTCTGACCTGTCCGGAAACATCGCCAACTTCTGTATCTCAGTTCCAAACCCGTTCTACTCGACTTTAAGCGCCTTTTTAGGAGGTCACTTACGATGAAAACCAAGCTTAGCATGATCGGCTTCGGCATGGCCGCCTCCGTCGCCGTTCTGTCCGCGCCGACCGCTGTCGCCGTCCAGGGCTATGCCACTGATCCTTTCGGTAATGTGGTCAAGGACCCCTTCGGCAAGTGCGTTGAAACCCCTTACGTGGACAAGGCCAACGTCCCCGTGGAGTGTGGCGGCGTCGCCCCCGTGGCCGTGGTCCAGCCCCCGGCCCCCACCATGATCACCGAAACCATGGTGCTGGAAGCCGATACCAACTTCGACTTCGACAAAGCCGTTCTCAAGCCCGCCGGTCAGGAAACCCTTAGCCTTCTGGCTGAGGATGTCCGCCGCGCCGATGACGTCGATTCCATCTCCGTGGTCGGCCACACCGACAGCATCGGCACCGAAGCCTATAACCAGGGTCTGTCCGAGCGCCGCGCCGCTGCGGTTCGCGATTTCCTGGTCGAGCAAGGGGTTGATCCCTCCTTGATCCGCACCCGGGGCATGGGCGAGAGCCAACCCGTGGCCAGCAACGCCAATCGTGACGGCCGCGCCGAAAACCGCCGTGTGGAAATCACGGTGGAGGCCCAGCAAAAGGTCATGCGTCAGCAGTAAGCCTCTGGGCTTCTCACACGGCCCCGGCGCCGCCGGGGTCGTGTGCTTTCGCTTCCACCTACCTAATCGACGCCCTGTCGCGATACTTTAGAACACCCCCCCCGCTGTGGTTATAATCCCCGCACATTGTCCAGGGGAGACACCATGCGCATCGATACATTGATTAAAGCCCGTTGGATCATACCGGTGGAGCCGGAAACCGCGATCCTGGAAGACCATGCCCTGGCCGTTCGGGACGGACGTATCCTAGCGCTGCTCCCCGCCGCCCAGGCTGACACTTTCCAGGCCGAGGAAACCGTGGACCTGCCCGACCACGCGCTGATTCCCGGGCTGATCAATGCCCATACCCACGCCCCCATGACCCTGCTCCGGGGTCTGGCCGACGACCTCCCCTTGATGGCCTGGCTCAATGACCATATCTGGCCCGCAGAAACCCGCTGGGTGGGGCCAGATTTCGTCCGGGACGGCGCTCGTCTGGCCATGGCCGAGATGCTGCGCGGCGGCATCACCTGCTTTAATGATATGTATTTCTTTTCGGATGTGATCGCCCGCGCCGCCCGGGAAGCGGGGATGCGCGCCTGTGTGGGATTGATCACGATCGACTTCCCCAGTGCCTGGGCCGACGGTCCCGACGAGTATCTGGCCAAGGGCCTGGCCCTGCACGATGAACTGCGCCACGATCCCTTGGTGAGCGCCGCCTTTGCCCCCCATGCCCCTTACACTGTGGCGGATAGTCCCCTGGAACGGATTCGCGCCTTGGCCGATCAACTGGACCTGCCGGTGCATATGCACGTCCACGAAACCGCCTTCGAAGTCCAGGAGGCCGAGAGAACCGGCGCCCGGCCCCTGGCCCGCCTGGATCGGCTGGGACTGCTGAACCCCAATCTGTTGGCGGTGCATATGACTCAATTAACCGACCCGGAAATCGAACGGCTGGCCGGGGCTGGGGTGAGCGTGGCCCACTGCCCCGAATCCAATCTCAAGCTGGCCAGTGGGTTTTGCCCGGTGGCGGCCCTGGATCGGGCCGGGGTGAACGTGGCCCTGGGCACGGACGGGGCCGCCAGCAACAACGACTTGGATTTGTTCGGGGAGATGCGTAGCGCTGCCTTGCTGGCCAAGGCCGTGGCCGGGGACGCCGCCGCCCTGCCCGCCCATAGGATGCTGCGCATGGCCACCCTGAACGGCGCCCGGGCCTTAAAGCTGGACACGGTGACCGGCTCCCTGATCCCCGGCAAATGGGCCGATCTGACAGCGGTGGACCTGGGCGCCCTAGAGACCCAGCCGGTCTATAATCCCATGTCCCATCTGGTCTACGCCGCCGCTCGCCAGCAGGTGAGCGACGTTTGGGTGGCCGGTCGCCGACTGCTACGCAATCGCGCCCTCACCACCCTGGACGCCGATGATATCGTGTCCCGCGCCCGGACGTGGCAGTCCCGAATCGGCGCCGCCCCCAGCCCCCATTCCAGCACCCATGAGTGATGCCATGACCCAGACCATCCCCAACGTGGACGATCGGGAAATCGCCAAGTTCGACACCAGCGCCAGCCGCTGGTGGGACCTGCAAGGGGATTTCAAATCCCTCCACGATATCAACCCCCTGCGCCTGGACTACGTGGACCGGCACGCCCGTCTTGCCGGCAAGCGGGTACTGGATGTAGGCTGCGGCGGCGGTATCCTGGCCGAGAGCATGACCGGACGCGGCGCCCAGGTCACCGGTATCGACATGGCCCAGGCGGCGCTCACCGTGGCCCGGTTGCACGGCCTGGAATCGGGCTTGAAAGTGGATTACCAGCGCACCACCGTGGAGCAGTTGGCCGAACAGGCGCCTGCCCGCTTTGATGTGGTCACCTGCATGGAACTGTTGGAACACGTTCCCGACCCCGGGGCGGTGGTCAGGGCCTGCGCCCGGCTGGTCCGACCTGAAGGGCAGGTGTTTTTCTCCACCCTAAGCCGTACCCCCAAAGCCTATCTCATGGCTATCCTGGGGGCGGAGTACCTGCTGGGGCTGCTACCCAAGGGCACCCATGACTATCGCAAATTCATCCGTCCGTCCGAGCTGGACGACTGGGCCAGAGAAGCCGGTCTGGACCTTAGGAACCTCACCGGCCTGCACTATAATCCCCTGACCCGGCGCTATGACCTGGGACCTGGGGTGGATGTCAATTACCTGGCCTGGTACCGGGCCGATCTCTGAACCGGAGCCGCCATGCGCACCATCCGTTGTCTGCTGCTCGATCTGGACGGCACCTTATTGGACACCGCCCCGGACATGGCCCAGGCCCTGAATCGGCTGCGTCAGGAGCAGGGTCAGGAGGCGCTGCCCACAGCCGTGATCCGGCCCTGGGTGTCCCACGGCGCCGTGGGCCTGCTCAAGGTGGGCTTCGGCCTGGAGCCGACCGCCCCCCACTTCGAGGATCTGCGACGCCGTTTTCTGGATATTTACCAGGCCGATCTGGCCACTGACACCCGGCTGTTTCCGGGCATGGATGAGGTGCTGCGGCGGCTGGAATCCCGAAACCTGCCCTGGGGCGTGGTCACCAATAAACCAGGCTGGCTCACCGAGCCGTTGCTAAAGGCCCTGGGTCTGTGCCGGCGGGCGGCCTGCATAGTCAGCGGCGACACCACCCCGAACCGTAAACCCCACCCCGAACCTTTGCTCCACGCCTGTCGGCTGACCGGGGTGGCGGCGGCCCACTGCCTGTATGTGGGCGACGCCGAGCGGGATATTCAGGCCGGTGTGGGGGCCGGCATGGCCACGGTGGTGGCCCGCTACGGCTATCTGGCCGACCATGAAACCCCGGAGGGCTGGGGAGCCGACGGGCTGGTGGATCACCCCGCCGAATTGCTGGACTGGCTGCCGACCGGGGCGCCGACCGAGGCCGCGTTGTGAACCCTCCCTACCGCCCCGCCCTGGCCTTGCTGCCTGGCCCTCGCCGTCAAGAGGTGCGCGCCCTACTGGCCGGAGCCAGCGTCCCGGAGCCTGAGGGCGAGTTTAAGGATTTCGCCGCCCTGATGAGCCATTGCCGTGACGTGGCCAGCCCGGTGGGACGGACGGTTCTGGCGCTGTTCGATCCAGCGGAAGATGCCCGACGGCTGGGCTATGCTGACACCCTGGCCGCCGCCTTGTACCTGCTACACCGCCTGGACCACACCCCGGCGGACTACCGGACTCGGGGTCGGCTGTGGTTGCCCCATGATGACCTGACCCGGTTCCAGGTGGAACCAGCGCACCTGATTGAGACCCCCGACTCGCCAGCGGTGAAACGGCTGCTGGATTTCCAGTTTAACCGCGTCCGGCGATTGCTTAAGGCCGGCGCCCCCCTGGGCCGGGAACTCCGGGGCCGGGCCGGGCTGGCCCTGCGGCTGACAGTGCTGGCCGCCGACCGGCTCTGCCGCCGCAAGCTCCAGAACGGCCCGGCCCATCCAGCGGAGCTGGGAACGGTGGACTGGCTGGGCCTGACCGCCCTGGCCGTCTACCATGGACTGCGTTAGCGCCCCGTGTCCCCCGACCGCTACTGTCTGGACAAAGCCGCGCCCCGGGGCGCCGATCTGTATTACGCCCTACGCTTTTTGGACCCAAAGCGGCGCCCGGCTTTGGCCGCCCTCTACGCCCTGCGGATCGAGCTGCTGGAGACGGCGCGCCAATGCCAGGACCCGGCGGTGGCCCGGGCCAAGCTGCACTGGTGGCGGGAGGAACTGGCGGGGTTGTTCGCCGGTCGGCCTAGCCACCCGATCAGCCACGCCCTGGTCCCGGCTCTGAAACGCTATAACCTACCCCAGGACTATTTTCGGGAACTCGTGGACGGGGCGGAGATGGACCTGGACTACGACGCCTATCCCAGCCTGCGGGAGCTGAGCCTGTATTGCCACCGCACCGGCAGCGTGGTGGGCCTGCTGGGGGCGGAAATCCAGGGTTTTCAGGACCGCTCCACAGTACGCTTCGCCCACGACCTGGGCATGGCCCGGGTGCTGTTGGAGCGGTTATTGGGCGTGCGGGAACAGGCCCGGCGGGGGCGGTTCTATATTCCCGAGGACGAACTGGCCCACGGCGGGGTCAGCCATGGGGACTTGCTGGGGGTACAGACCACGGAGCGTGTGCGCGCGCTGTTCCACCAACAGGCGGAACGCATCCGAGCGTATTCGCGCCGGGCCTTGACGGCACTACCGGCGGCGGACTTCCAAGCCCAGCGCGGCCATCGGGTGCTGGCGGCCCTAGACGCCGCCTTGCTGGACGAAATCGAAGCCGAGGGCTATCGCCTGCTGGAGCAGCGCACGACCCTAACAGCGTTACGCAAACTGTGGATCGCCTGGCGCACCGTCCGACGCAAGCCCGATTCGCTTTAAATTGCTCATAGACCACCATCAAGGGGTTAAAAGACTATGCAAGACTATCAACCGGCACCCGACCTGCTGAAGGACCGGGTGATCCTGGTCACCGGCGCGGGCGACGGCATCGGCCGCGCCGCCGCCAGGCGTTTCGCCGCCCACGGCGCCACCGTGGTGCTGTTAGGCCGCACCATCCGCAAGCTGGAGCGGGTCTACGATGAGATTGAACAGGCCGGTCATCCCCAGGCGGCTATTTACCCCATGAACCTGGAAGGAGCCGTTCCCAAGGACTACCAAGACCTGGCGGAAAAGCTGGCCAGCGAATTCGGTCGCTTGGATGGCCTGCTGCACAATGCCGCCACCGTGGAGGCCCTGACGCCCCTGATCCATTACAACACCGAACTCTGGTACCAGGTCCTACAAACCAATCTCAACGCCCCATTCATGCTCACCCAAGCGGTGCTGGAGCTGATGACCCGCAGCGCCGATGCCTCCATCGTGTTCACCGCCGACCGGGTCAGCGACGAGGGCAAAGCCTACTGGGGAGCCTATGGGGTGGCCAAGGGGGGCGTCCAGACCCTGATGAAGATACTGGCCAGCGAGTTGGAGACCAACACCCCGGTGCGGGTCAACAGCATCTATCCGGGGCAGGTGCGCACCAATCTGCGGCTACGCACTTATCCAGCGGCCGACCCCGCCCAATGGGCCGACCCGGAGTCCATCATGGATGCCTATCTCTATCTCATGGGACCGGACAGCGTGGGGGTGACAGGCCAGACCTTGAACGCTCAGGACTAAGCCGGGAACGGCGCCCCATCGCCGTCTGCCTGAGCAAGGGGCGGCGGCGACCGGTGTGGTTGCGGGTCGGCGCCTTGCAACCATTGTCCGCCGCCAGGTTCAAAGCCCACCGTCCCGCCAGCAACGACCCGAGCCTCACCTCATGCCCCATGCTTGCATCCACATCCAGTCCGCCAGCCAAAACAACCTCAAAAACCTGACCCTGCGCCTGCCCCTCCACGAGTTGATCGTGATTACCGGAGTGTCCGGCTCCGGCAAGTCGTCCCTGGCCTTCGACACGATTTATGCCGAGGGCCAGCGCCGCTACGTGGAGACTTTCTCCCCCTATGCCCGCCAGTTCCTAGAGCGCATGGACAAGCCCCGGGTGGAGCGTATCGAGGGCATTCCCCCAGCCATCGCCATCGACCAGGTCAACCCGGTGCGCGGCTCCCGCTCCACCGTGGGCACCATGACTGAACTGAACGATCATCTGAAATTGCTGTTCGCCCGGGTGGCGGCCCTGTATTGCCGGGGCTGCGGGCGACGGGTGGAGCGGGATACCCCGGAATCCATCGCCGACGCGCTGCTGGCCCACGGCGCTGGAGAACTCCGGGCCGTGGTGACTTTTCCGGTAACAGCGCCGGCTCATTTCGACATGGCCGAAGTCACCGAACTACTGGCCCGCCAGGGTTATACCCGCCTCCATTCCCGCAACGGGCCGCTGCTGGAAGTGATCCAGGACCGCCCGCGCCTGAGTCCGGCAAACCGCGCCCGGCTGGTGGAGAGTCTGGAAGCCGCCCTCAGCCATGGCCGGGGGCGGGTGGCGGTGTATCCCCTGGACGAACAACGCCAGCCCGGCGCTCCCTGGCGTTTCTCCGCCCACCTGCACTGCCCGGACTGCGATCTACGCTACCCGGACCCCCAGCCCGGCCTATTTTCCTTCAATTCTCCGGCGGGAGCCTGCCCCACCTGCCGGGGCTTTGGCCGCACCATGGGCATCGACGTTGGCCTGGTCAACGTTCTGATCGCCCTGCTGGATGCAGACCATATTCACCATCACATGGCCACTGCCTGGCTATCGACCAACATCCATCAAGGGTGGGCCTCCTGCCCGCTGACCCAGAACGGTTGCATCCGCATCATGGCTCAGCCTGGCTATCCCCATGCACTGGCGCCGGTTCAGGTGGCTCGGCGGCTGGCGGAAGCCACCGGCACTGAATACCATGCTTTCTGGGCCGACGATCTCAGCCTGCTGGAAACAGGCATGGTGCAGTGGGAGTCGGTGCTGGGTCCCCGTCAGGTCACCGATGTCTATTTGCTGGCTTTGGCGGTACACCAGGGCGGGCGGTTCGTGACCTTTGATCGGGCCATACCCCGGCGGGCAGTCACCGAAGCGAAAGCCGATCATTTGGTGGTGTTGTAGGCAAGAAAACGATATGGGCCGCTGGATCGTAATGGGTTCGGACCCGCAGAACTCGCCGGTTATCAAAACATACGGAGGCGGACCCGGGACTAGCGCAACCAGATCAGACTGGCCATCCGCCCCGAGGTCTGGCCGTCGCGCCGATATGAATAGAACCGCCCAGGCTCGGACAGGGTACAGAAACCGCCCCCA
This sequence comes from uncultured Candidatus Competibacteraceae bacterium, assembly GCA_964597315.1. Taxonomy (GTDB): domain Bacteria; phylum Pseudomonadota; class Gammaproteobacteria; order Competibacterales; family Competibacteraceae; genus CAZQXD01. The sequence continues at coordinate 8,038 of CAZQXD010000019.1, read as the reverse complement.
TACACCGCCGTCACCCCCGCCGCCGCCAGCCGCCGCCGGGCCAGGGCGTAAAGATCCGCCAGCCAGCGCCCGGCAGGGGATGGTTTGAAGCAGCCCGCCGCGCCGGGGTCGTGGGCCAGAAACGCCGCCCTCACCTCCTCCCCCACCTCGAAGACCTCCGGCCCAATGGCCGGTCCCAGCCAGGCCAGCAGTTCTCCGGGCGGGCAGTCCAGGCGCGCCATTGTGGCCTCCAGCACCCCCCCGGCCAGACCCCGCCACCCGGCGTGGGCCGCGCCCACCCGGCTGCCGACCCGGTCGCGAAACAACACCGGCAGACAGTCGGCGGTCAGCACCACACACACCTGCCCCGGCCCGAAAGCCACGGCGGCGTCGGCCTCGGGGCGCTGGTCGCGACCGGCCTCCACCACCCGGACCCCGTGGATTTGCCTGAGCCAGGTCGGCTCGGCGGGCAACTCCAGGGCGGCGGCCAGGCGGCGGCGGTTTTTGGCCACGGCGGC
>CAZQXD010000019.1:0-7441 GCA_964597315.1 uncultured Candidatus Competibacteraceae bacterium | reverse complement strand
GCGACGTGTAGTGCTGGCCGCTCCCACCGTGGCCGAGGCGGGCCACGGTGGAATAATCAGGTCGTGGGCGCTCAACTCAGCCATCGGCGGTCTCCAGGTCGTGTTTCAGGGCATCCAGCAGCGCCCGCATATCCGCCGGCAGGGGAGCTAGCCATTCCAGCCGCTCACCCTGGGCCGGATGGTCCAGGGCCAGCCGGGCCGCGTGCAGGGCCTGGCGGCGAAAGCCGCGCAATACGGCCGCCGGAGCTTCGGCCATGCCCGGAGGCAGGCGCGGCCGGCCGCCGTAGACCGGGTCCCCCAGCAGCGGGTAATGGCTATGGGCCAGATGCACCCGGATTTGGTGGGTGCGTCCGGTCTCCAGGCGCACCGTCAGGTGGGTATGGGCGCGAAACCGCCGGACCACCCGATAATGGGTGACGGCGGGCTTGCCCCCCGGGGTGACGGCCATGCGCTTGCGATCCACCGGGTGGCGGCCAATGGGGGCCTCCACCGTGCCGCCAGCGGCCATCAGCCCCACCACCACGGCCTGGTATTCCCGCCCCATGGTCCGGGCCTGGAGTTGGGCCACCAAAGCGGTGCGGGCGGCCAGTGTGCGGGCCACCACCAGCAACCCGGAGGTGTCCTTGTCCAGGCGGTGCACCAGCCCGGCCCGGGGCAGCTCCGCCAGTTCCGGGGCGTGGTGGAGCAAAGCGTTGACCAGGGTGTTGTCGGGGTTGCCAGCGGCGGGATGGACCACCAGTCCGGCGGGCTTATGGATGACCAGCAGGTGTTCATCCTCGTGGACGATCTCCAGGGGAATCGCCTGGGGCTGGGCCTCGGTTTCGGTTTTCAGTTCCCACTCCCCAAACACCCGCTCCCGGCCCAGCACCCGGTCCCGGGGCCGGGCGGCGTGGCCGTCCACGGTCAGCACGCCGGCGCGCAGCCAAGCCTGGAGGCGGCCCCGGGAATGCTCGGGCAATAGTTCGGTCAGGGCCTGGTCCAGGCGCCGACCGGCAAGATCTTCGGGGATGCGGCAGTCGATGCAAAGGCGTCGGGGCATGGTCAGTGATCGAAAGGGCGCGTTATACTGGCGGTCGGATTGTTGCTTTCAGCCATGGCCATGCCGGATTCCAAACACCCCATGAAATTTATGCTCGCCGCCCTGCTGCTTTTGGGCCTGTCCGCCTGTTCCCTGCTGCCCGAGCAAATCGACGTCACCGCCGGTTGGTCGGCCAATCGGTTCTATACCGAGGCCAAGGAGGCGCTGTTGGAGGGCAACTACGAAACCGCCATCAGACACTATGAAAGACTTCAGGCCCGTTATCCTTTCGGGCGCTACGCCCAGCAGGCCCAGTTGGATCTGATTTACGCCTACTATAGGTCCGGGGACCCGGACATGGCAATCGCCGCCGCCGACCGTTTCATCAAGTCCAACCCCCGGCATCCCTTCGTGGATTACGCCTACTACCTGAAAGGGGTGGTCAACTTCAACCGCGGCGTAGGCGCCCTGGAACGGTTGTTGCCCGGCGATCCCACCAAGACCGATACCGGCACGGCCACTCGCTCCTTCAACGACTTCAGCGAACTGGCCCGGCGCTTCCCGGACAGTAAATACGCCGAAGACGCCCGCCAGCGCATGGTGTTTTTGTACAACAACTTGGCTGGCTACGAACTGAACGTGGCGGACTTCTACTACCGGCGCAAAGCTTACCTGGCCGCCGCCAACCGGACCAAGTATCTGATCGAAACCTACCCCCGTAGCCTGGCAGTCACGGACGCCCTGGCGATCCAGATACGCGCCTATGCCCAACTGGGACTGTTGGACCTGGCCGGAACCTCGCTACGGGTGCTGGAGCAAAACCACCCGGACCACCCCCAACTGGCCCGGCTGAACGCCGTGGCGGCCGGCCAGCCCGAGCCGAGTGGTCTCAAGTCCCTGTTCGATATTTCCCTGTTCGATTTCTTTTAGCCGCCGATCCGGCCGCTGGGAGTCCGCGCATGTGGGATTTTTTTGCAACGGTGCGCCACCGCCAGTCGGTCCGCAAGTACCAGCCGGACATGGGAGTGGAGCCGGAAAAACTCCATGCCATTCTGGAAATGGCCTGCGCCGCCCCCTCCGCCGGGGATCTTCAGTCCTACCGGATCGTGGTGGCCCGTGGCCGGTCGCCCCGGTCTGCCCTAGGCCGCGCCACCTATGACCAGGGCTTTATCGCCGAGGCGCCGGTGTGTCTGGTGTTCTGCGCTGAACCGGGCCGCTCGGCGGACGAATTCGGGGATCGGGGCGCCAGCCTCTATGCCATCCAGGACGCCACCATCGCCGCCGCCTATGCCCAACTGGCCGCCGCCGCCGCCGGGCTAGGCTCCACCTGGATCGGTCAGTTCGACGATACTCAGGTGTGCCGGGCCTTGGGTCTGGAGCCTGGGTTGACCCCGGTGGCTCTGCTCAGCCTGGGCTATCCGGCGGAAGTGCCGACCCCCACTCACCGACGGTCCTTGGGAGACTTGGTGGATTTCCGGGACGGGGGCTGAAGTCTATGGGGCGGGGCCTTAAACGCCCACTTCCTCATGCTCGATGACCTCCGTCTCCGCCTGGCCCGCCGTCAGCCAGTCCTCCAGGGCCGGGTCAGCCAGGGCCGTGGCCATATAGCGCCGCGACGCCTCATCCAGCTCCACCCCATACCCCCTGAAGCGCAGCACCACGGGCGCGTAATACGCATCGGCGATGGAATAGGCTCCAAACAGCCAGGGACCGCCGTGACGGTTCAGGCAGTCGTTCCAGAGGGCCTGAATCCGGGCAATGTCCGCCGCCACCGCCGCGCTGATGTCCAGCCGCCGGTCCTGGGCGCGGCAGTTCATGGGCAATGCCTGGCGCAGGTCGGAAAAGCTGCTATGCATCTCGGCGCACACCGAGCGGGCCAGCGCCCGGGTGGCCGGATCGGCGGGCCAGAGCTGGGCTTTGGGATAACCCTCGGCCAGGTACTCGCAAATGGCCAGGGAGTCCCAGACCCGCAGTTCCCCGTCCCACAGAACTGGCACCCGGTCGTTGGGAGAATAACGGCCAATCTCCTGGTGGAACTGGTCAGTATCCAGGGGTAAGCGCAGTTCCTCGAAATCCACCCCCAGGTGCTTTAGCACCAGCCAGGGCCGTAGGGACCAGGATGAGTAATTCTTGTTGCCGATGACGAGCAAGAGCTTGGGCATTAAGTTTTCCACCTCTATTCGAATCTTGGGCGTCAATGGAATAGATTACACTACAAGCTTTGTTGAAACGGCTACCGTCGGCCACACAGGCGGCGGGTTTGCTTCCCCCTTTTAGACAGGTCAGCCATGCTTATCGACTTCTTTTATAAGCTCCGGGAAGCCGGCGTACCGGTGTCCATCACCGAATACCTGACCCTGATGGAGGCCATGGAACAGGGGGTTGCCGCCCTGTCCGTGGACGATTTCTATTATCTGTCCCGGGCTACCCTGGTAAAGGACGAGCGCCATTACGACCGCTTCGACGTGGTGTTCGGCGCCCACTTCCAAGGTCTGGAGGCGGCATTCGCCGAACTGGTGGGGGAGGTTCCCGCCGAGTGGCTACGGCGGTTGGGGGAACTGACTCTGTCCGCTGAGGAAAAGGCCCGCATCCAGTCCCTGGGGGGCTGGGAGAAGCTCATGGACACCCTGCGCGAACGCTTAGCGGAGCAGGAGGGCCGCCACGAAGGGGGCAGCAAATGGATCGGCACCCGAGGCGCCTCCCCCTTCGGGGCCTATGGTTATAACCCGGAAGGGGTGCGCATGGGCCAACACGAATCCCGCCACCGCCGAGCGGTCAAGGTTTGGGACAAACGGGAGTTTCGCAACTTCGACGACAGCGTGGAGTTGGGCACCCGTAACCTTAAGGTGGCCCTGCGCCGACTGCGCCGGTTCGCCCGGGAGGGGGCGGCGGAGGAACTGGACCTGGACGACACCATCCGCTCCACCGCCCGCAACGCCGGCTATCTGGACCTAAAGCTGGTGCCCGAGCGCCATAACGCGGTAAAGGTATTGCTGTTTCTGGATGTGGGCGGGTCCATGGACGACCATGTTCAGATCTGCGAGGAGCTGTTCTCGGCGGCCCGGGGCGAGTTCAAGCATCTGGAACATTTTTATTTCCACAACTGCGTCTACGAAACCGTCTGGCGAGACAACCACCGGCGCTTCGCCGAGCGTATTCCCACCCCGGACGTGCTACACACCTTCGGTCACGACTACAAGCTGATCTTCGTGGGCGACGCCACCATGAGCCCCTACGAGATCAGTCACAGCGGGGGCAGCGTCGAGCATATGAACGAGGAACCAGGGTCGGTGTGGTTGCAACGGCTGCTAACGGTCTATCCCTACGCCGTGTGGCTCAACCCCCAACCCGAGGACTGGTGGGCGTACACCCCATCTATCAAGATGATCCGGGAATTACTAGACGGGCGGATGTTCCCCCTGACCCTGGACGGGCTGGAGCAGGCGATGCGGGCCTTGCAGCGGCAATCGGCCTGAGGGACCGGCTTAGTCGGCCTCCCTCTCTAGCCGTCGGCTTACCCAGGGAGACCACCCGGACATGACCCCAAGCGACATCGGCCCTCCATTTTTTCTCCACCGTGGCTTACTCTATAAGGGCTATAAGGTATAAAACAACATAGAGCCATCCGTGGCGGCGGCCGTCCGTCACATCAATACCTTCATTGAGCAAGGAGAATCCGATGTTCGCCTTACCATCGTCTATGACCCGTCGGGTCGGCGCACTGCTGGTTTTTAGCGCCCTGGGCGTGAGCGCCTGTAGTTCCATACCGCCCCCCGAGGGCGCCATATCCCAGGCCGAACTGGCTGTTCAGGAGGCCGGCTCTAGCCGGGCGCCGGAATTGGCCGCCACCGAACTGAACCAGGCTCGCAGCAAGCTGGACGCCGCCCAGCGGGCCATGGACGCCGAGCGTTTTCTGGAGGCCCGCCGCCTAGCCGAGAAAGCCCTGGTGGACGCCCAACTGGCTGAGGTTAAGGCTGAAGCTGAGGCTGACATGCGCACCGCCCAGGAATTGCGCAAGAGCATTGAAGCCCTACAGCAGGAAGCGGGACGCCAGTCCCCCGCCGCCCGGCCTTGAGGAGACCATCATGGCGATAAACACAATCAACGTCCGCGCCGTCGGCCTGCTGCTGGTCGGCGTTTTATTGCTGAGCCTGGGCGGCTGCGCCAGCGGCCCCAGCCCCACCCTGGAGCGGCTGCGAGCCGACTACGGCCAGGTCCGCCAGGACCCGGACATCAACACCCACGCCCCCACCGCCCTGCGGGAGGCCGGCGACACCCTGAGCCGGGCCGAACGGGTCTGGAGCGAAGACGGCGACGCCGAGGAACTGGAACACCTGGCCTATGTCACCGAGCAGAGAATCGCCATCGCCCGGGCCAAAACCGAGCAGAAGCTGGCCCAGGCCGAAATCGCCAAGCTAGGGGGCGCCCGTGATCAGGTCTTGCTGGACGCCCGGTCCAGGGATGCCCAACAGGCCGCCCTGAAAGCCGAACAGGCTGCCCTAGAGGCCGAACAGGCCCGCCAGCGCGCCCAGCAACTAGAACAGCAACTGGAGGAGTTCAAAGCCCGGGAAACCGAACGGGGCCTGCTGCTGACCCTAGGCGATGTGCTGTTCGAGGTGGGTCGGGCGGACCTCAAGCCGGGCATTCAGCGCAAGCTGTTTCCCCTGGCGGCTTTTCTGAAGGAAAACCCCAACCGCAATGTTCTGATCGAGGGCCATACGGACAGCACCGGCTCGGATACCACCAACCAGCGCCTGTCCGAAGATCGGGCCACTGCGGTGGCCAATTTTCTGATGGCCCAGGGGGTGAATCCAGCCCGGATCACCACCACGGGCTACGGGGAAGTGTATCCGGTGGCTACCAACGACACCGCCGCCGGTCGCCAGCAGAACCGCCGGGTGGACGTGGTGATTCTGCGCGAGGGTGAGAGCGCCGCAGGCAAGATGCGCCGCTGAGGACGTTTTGGGACCCGGCGCGGACGCTTTGGCCCGCGTCGGTCCCCCTTAGCGCCGGGCCGTCACCAGTTCCCGCAGCGCCGTCGGCAACCGGGCGCGGACCCAGCCACCGATCCGCCCCTCACGACGCCGCCACAGAATACCCAGCCCCACCAGCCCCAAGCCCAGAAAGGTCAGCACGAAGGGAAACAGTATGCTGTCTTGAAACACCCGATAGGCCAGATGCCCCAGATGGCCCGCCACCCCCAGGGCGCCGAACACTGCGAACACCCGCCGGGACAGGGCCGCGCCTAGGGCGATGAGCAGCAGATTGACGCACAAATACCCGAACCGCCGCCACTCGTCGTCGGCGTTGAGTACCGACAGCCCACCCCAGAAGGCCAGCATCCCGAACAGATACAGCCAAAAGGCGTAGTCCTCCCCGTGGCGACTACGCAAATCCACCCAAAAGGCCAGGGCGGTCAGGGCCAACCCGTACCACAGGGACACGCCAGCCCGTAGCCGCCAGTCTTGAGCAGCCTCGGCGAACAACAGCGGCGCCAATTCCAGGCCCAGATACCAGAGGGTGGAGGCCACCGGCAACACCAGAAACGGGGTCCGGTAACGCCACAGCATCAGCACCCCCACCCCCAGGGTGGCCAGTTGCATGGTCAGCCAACTGCTATCGGCCCGGTGCTGGAAGCGGGAGAAGGTATAGCCCTCCGGCCACAGCCCCAACCCCTGTTGCAGGCCATACACCCCCAGGGGCGCCAGCGCTACCACGAAGGCCGCCATAATGCCCGTCGGCACCGCCAGCCCCGGTCGACCCCGCAGCCGCTCCGCCAGCCACAACCCCAGGGCAGCATAGCCCAGACTGATGGCCAGGATGCCAAAGCCCCCGAAACGCTCCCAGCCCAGGGTCATGAACAGGCTCATGGCGCCGATGGCCAGCAGCCCCCCCAAGTAGTACAGCACATGGGTGAAATCAAAGGCCGGGGCATCCTGGCGCCGTCCTTGCAGGAACGCCCACAGCCGCTCCCCTTGCACCGGAGACAGTAGCCCCGCCTGCTCGGCGGCGCTCAGATCGCTGCGTCTGATTTCCACGCCTAGGCCCCCCATCCGTAGTCCCGCTCCACCCGGCAGACCCGCACCCGGTAGGCGGTGTACCACTCCGCCTGGCCTCGGGACTGGGCCGCCCGATGCGCCAGATTTTGTTTCCAGCGGGCGATGGCGTCCAGGCTGCTCCAGTAGGAAACGCTGATGCCTAGCCCGTCCCGGGCCGACTCCATGCCCAGAAATCCCGGCTGCCCGGCGGCCAGTTCGGCCATGCGCGTGACAGCTTCGGCATAACCGGCGTCTCCGGGGCTACGCAAGGAGGTGAAGATCACTGCGAAATAGGGCGGCTCGGGCGTAGCGGCAATACTTGACATGGGGTTCACCTTGGTGGCGGCAGCCGGTTTGGCGATTAATCGCGGCCAGGGCGTCGGCT
>CAZQXD010000018.1:0-66660 GCA_964597315.1 uncultured Candidatus Competibacteraceae bacterium | reverse complement strand
TGGTTGCCGCCTGAGAAGTTGGAAGCCTCGCCCGTCAGGGCGGGGAGCAGTCACCCTACTCCCCGGCCTGGAGCAGCAGACCTCGCCGCCGGGCCACCTGGAAGGCGTATAGAAACACCCCGATGCCCGCCCCCAGATAGACCCCGTTCAGGGCCACGGCCCCGGCCAGCAGATCCCAGCGTGGCGCGTCGTCCAGCAGCACCGCCCGCATGCCCTCGAACACATAGCCCGAGGGCAGCGCCCAGGCCAGGGGTTGCAGCCAGCCCGGCAGGGTGTCCAGGGGATAATAAATGCCGCTCACCGGGGCTAGGGCGAATATGGCGATCCAGGCCAGGCTCTCCGCCCCCAGCCCATGGCGCAGCACCAGGGCCGCCACTATCAGGCCGATGGCCCAACCGAACACCATCAGATTGGCAAAGAAGCCGATCAGGGGCAGGCCTAGGTCCGTGAGCCGGTAGCCGTAGAACGGCAGGGCCAGAGCCGCCGCCGCCCCGACCCCGATCAGGGTGCGCACGGCGGAAATCACCATCAGGGACAAAATCAACTCGTAGGGGCGCAGGGGGCTGACGAACAAATGGCCCAGGTTGCGGGAGTGCAGTTCCTCGAAGAACACCACGGAGACCCCCAATTGACTGCGAAACAGCACGTCCCAGAGCAACACCCCGGAGATCAGCAGCCCCGCCGCCTGGCCCAGCACCGTGCTGTCGGTCATGAAGAACTGGGTGATGAAACCCCATAGAATCATCTGCACTGTGGGCCAGTAGGCCAGTTCCAGCACCCGTGGCCAGGAGCCACGCAGCAGATAGCCGTAACGCAGCGCCATGGCCAGAATGCGCCGGGGAGAAAAACCGCTCACAAGGCCGTCCCGTTGCCCCGGGCAATGTCCAGGAACACTTCTTCCAGGTTGCGCCGACCGTAACGACGGATCAGTTCTGCGGGCGAGCCGGTGTCTTGGATGCGCCCGGCTTTGAGCATGATCACCCGATCACACAGCCGTTCCACCTCTCCCATGTTATGGGAGGCCAGCAGCAAAGTGGCGTGGTGGCGGCGGCGATAGTCTTGCAGATAGCCTCGCAGGCGGTCGGCGGTGTCCGGGTCCAGGGAGGCGGTGGGTTCGTCCAGCAGCAGGATCTCCGGTTCGTTGAGCAGGGCCTTGGCCAGGGCCACCCGGGTCCTCTGACCAGAGGACAGGCTACGGTAGGGGCGTTTGAAAAACCCCTCGATGTCCAGATCCCGGCCCAGCTCCCGCAACCGCCGCCGGGGCCGGGCCAGCCCATAGAGCCGGGCGTAGACGGTCAGATTCTCGGCCACAGTGAGACGTTGGGGCAGGTCCACATAGGGAGACGAAAAATTGATCCGGGGCAGAACCCGGTAGCGATGAGCCAGCATGTCCTCCCCCAGTATACTGATCTGCCCCCGGCTGGGCAGCAGCAAGCCCAGCAGCATGGCGATGGTGGTGGTCTTGCCGGCGCCGTTCCCCCCCAGCAGGGCGCAGACGCTGCCCTGGGGCACGGCGAAATCGATGCCGTCCACGGCCCGCGTCGGACCATAGTGCTTGGCTAGATCCTGGACCTGGATGACTCCCTCCACCCGGCCCCCTCAGCGCCGCTCGGAGCGTTTGCGGCGAGGGTCCTCCAGGGCCAGCACCCGGCCCTCGCGCACCACCACTGCCAAGGGCGTCAGAGACTGGCGGGCGCAGGGACCCTGGACACAGAAACCGTCCTCCACCCGGAACAGGGCGGCGTGGATGCCGCACTGGATGTAATGATCGCGATAGTCCAGGAACTGGTCCGGCTGCCATTCCATGGGGGCGCCGGTATGGGGGCAGCTATTGCGATAGGCGTAGACCCGCCCCTCCCGGCGCACCAGCAGCACATCGGCGTAGACGGACTCCGGGTCCAGGGCCACGCCCTTGCTGCCCCCCTCGGGAATGTCCTCCAGTCGGCACAACTCCAGGGAGAGTTCCATGGTCATGGCTAGCGGTTGCGGACCCGATAGCTCAGGGTGGCCTTGCCCCCGGCCGGTACATTGACGGTCCAGGTCACCTGGCTGGCGGTCTGGCGGCGGTGGGGATGGCTTTCCTGGACAATCCGCCAGTCCCCGCCCAGGGTTTCCAGCACCTCCACCGCCACCGCCTCGGCCTTGGCGTTATGCAGTTCCAGCTCGAAGGCCGCCTCGCTGCTCTCCCGGCTGGGCTGCTTGTAGTCGGTCTGGCGACGGCGCGCGGTGATCTCGAAGGCCCCGCCTAAGGCCACTTCCAGTTCCCGGCCCTCAGGGGTGTGGCCGATGGCCTGTTCGCCCACGAACTGGACCCGGCCTTCGGCGTCGTGGCGATACACCCGCAGGGCGCCTGCGGGCAGGGGGCGGCCCAACTGGGGTTTGCGGTTTTCCAGGTGCAGCAGGGTAGTCACCGGCAGTTCCTGGATACCCGGTTGCAGGCCGTAATAAGCCGGCAGGGCCTGGACCCGGTAGCGGCGGCTTACGGGCGTCGGGCCGGTCTCGAACATCAGCACTTGCTTGCTCTGGCGCTCGGCCAGGGTCACTGGCCGCTCCAGGGTGTAGAGTGGGTACTCGAACAGGGTCTCGGAGGCCATGGCGTCCTCCGGGGCAGACGCCATGGCCATGCGAACCATGCCCGGAGGCGGCGGCGGTTCCTGGGGAAGCTGGTTCACCTGCCCCGCCACCAGTTGCAGCTGGGCCTGGGGATAGGCGCTACCGCTCTGATTGTCCACAGTGGCCCAGGCGGTGAGGCTGAGGGCGTCCTCGGCGGCGTTGAGGGTGGCCAGGTAATCGGCCCGCCAGGACAGGCCGCGACTGAGGTAGACCAGTTCCAGGGCTTGCTCTCCGCCCCTGGGGGAGTCCAGTTCCAGGGTCAGGGTGGGCCGCTCCCGCAAGCCTTCGGGCAATTCATTGAATATGAAGCGCCAGGGACTCAGGGGACCGGAGGTCTCGATCCGGGGACCGATGCGAAATACCGTCTGGCCGTCGGTCACCGCCAATACGGTGGCGTCCAGGCGCTGTTGCTCGCCGCTGACCGGGTCGATGCGGGCCACCTGGATCTCCCGGCCCACGGCCTTTTCCAGCAAGGACTGGGGGGTGAGCAGAGCGTAGTCGAAATTCTGGGCCAGCACCTTGACCGGGCTATCGCTGTACAACCGGGCGGTCTCGGGGCGAATCCGGGCGCTGATGCCGGTGAAGGCCAGGTCAATCTGCCCGCTCAGCATCCGTACCCGGCGCCGGTCCCGCACTAGGGCCAGGTCGTCGCTGTACACGGTCAGGGATAGGGCTTCTCGGTCCTCGGGGGTGGTGAGGAGTTCCTGGGCCATGGCGGAGAGTCCCGTGAAGCCCATCAACAAGGCGAAGAGATATGGCATGGAGGCTCCCTGGACGAATGCTAGTTCGGGTCGGCGCGGACTCGCCGGGGCAGATCGCCGCTCAGGCCCATGGCCCGACGGATGATCCGGTGCTTGAGGGGGGCAGCGGCATCCGTCAGCCCCAACCCCAGATTACGCAACCAGGCCACCGGCGGCAGGGGATTGCCGAACAGCCGCTTGAAGCCGTCCATCACCGCCAGCATCATGACATTCTCCCCCTTGCGCCAGCGCTCATAGCGGCGCAGCACCCGTAGCGACCCGGGGTCGCGCTTGTCCCGAACCGCATCCAGCAGCACCTCGGCCAGGGCTGCGGCGTCCAGCAGGCCCAGATTCACCCCTTGTCCGGCCAGGGGATGGACCACATGGGCGGCGTCTCCCACCAGGGCCACCCGGGGCCGGGTATAGGCCATGGCGTGTTGCAGCCGCAGTGGAAAGGCGGCCCTGGGACCGACCCCGATGATGCCCCCCAGGCGGTGGTCGAAGGCATCCCCCAAAGCCTGGGCGAAGGCGGCGTCGTCCAGGGCCAGCAGATCTTCGGCGTGGCCGTGGCCGGTAGACCAGACGATGGAGCAACGGCCGTCGGCCAGGGGCAGAAAAGCCAACGGCCCGCCGGGCAGAAACCGCTGCCAGGCGGTCTCCTGATGGGGTAGTTCCGTGGCCACGACGCAGACCACCCCCTTCTGGCTGTAATCCCAGCCCCGGGTGGCGATGCCGGCCAGGGTCCGCACCCGGGAGCCGCCCCCGTCGGCCCCCACCAGCAGCCGGGTGGACAGCCGCCGACCGCTGGCGAGGCCCAGTTCCACTCGGTGGTCCTGGATACGGCACTCCTCCAGGGCCGCTGGGCACAATAGGTCCACATTTTGGAAGCCCTCCAAGCGATCCAGCAAGGCCCACTGAATAGCCCGGTTTTCGATAATCCAGCCCAGTCCCGGTTCGCCAATCTCGGCGCAGTCGAAGTGAATGCTACCCGCTCCGCCGGCGTCCCAGACCCGCATCTCCCGGAAGGGGCTGACCCGCTGGGCGGTCATGGCCTCCCAGGCCCCCACCGCCACGAATAGTCGCTGGGAGGCCCGGCCAATGGCCGAGACCCGCAACTCGGCCGGGTCGGTGGGGTTCAGGGGCTGGGGCCGACGCGACTCCAGCACCGCCACGCGCAATGGGCTATCCCCCAGGGCGCAGGCCAGGGCGGCGCCCACCATGCCGCCGCCGTTGATGACGATGTCGTAGCTGACGGACTCCATGGCGTTCCTTATAAGGGCAGACCCCGCGCCAATCGCGGCAGCCGTCCAGCCAGTCCCATGGTCTGGCGGGCCAACCAGCGCTTGGCGGGCGGGGCGAGATCGAAGGCCAGCAGGCCCAGGTTACGGGCCAGGCGCACCGGTCCCAGAGGGTTTACGAACAGCCGGGCCAGGCCATCGGTAAAAGCGATGGCGCGGCGCTGGTCCCAGCGTCGCCACTGGGCGTAGCGTTCCAGCAGCGCCGGGGCGCCGGGGTCGGCGTCGGCGGCGTCGGCCACCAGTTCCGCCAGCGCCGCCACGTCCCGCAGCCCCAGATTAAAGCCCTGGCCGGCGATGGGATGCAGGGTGTGGGCAGCGTTGCCGATCACCGCCACCCGGTGGCGAATATGCTCCCGGCTCTTGACCAGAGACAGGGGATAGGACTGACGGCGACCCACCTTAAGGAAGGCCCCCAGCCGGTCGCCGAAGCGGTCGGATAACAGCCGGGCGAAACCGGCGTCGTCCAGAGCCAGCACAGACTCCAGGTCGGCCTCCCGCACCGTGCAGATGGCGGCGCAGCGGTCCTCCCCCAGGGGCAGCAGGGCCACCGGCCCGGCCTCGGTGAAGCGCTCGAAGGCCCGGTTGCGGTGGGGTAGTTCGGGGCTGACGTTGGCGATCACCGCCGCCTGGCCGTAGTCCCAGCGCAGGGCCTCGATGCCGAGCCGCTGGCGGACTCGGGAGCGGGCGCCGTCGGCGGCCACCAGCAAGCGGGCTTCCAGGTTCACGGACTGGCCGTTCAGGATGACCTCGGCCTGGGCCGCCTCAGAGTGCAGGGTCAAGTCCTCCAAGCTGGCGGGGCACAACAGCTCCACCCCCGGCAGCCGCTCCAAGCGCGACAGCAGCGCCGCGCCAATGACCCGGGCGGTGAGTACATAGCCCAAAGCCTCCACCCCTTGCCCGGCGCCATCTAGATGGGCCATGCCGGGTCGGCCCCGGTCGGAGATATGAATGGCCTGAATGGGAGTGGCTTCCGGGGCCAGGGCCTGCCACAGCCCCAGGCCCTCGAAGATCCGCCGGCTGCCATAGGACAGGGCCAGGGTGCGGTCGTCGTAACCGGGATGGCTGTCGGCCCTGAAGGGATGGGCCTCCACCAGGCCAATACGCAGCCCCCGGTCCCCCAAGGCGCAACCCAGGGCGGCCCCCACCAGGCCACCGCCCACGATCAGCAGGTCATAACGGTTCATGCTCAACCCCGCATCAGGGCCTCGATGGTCTCAATGTCCTTGGGCGCCCCGGAGGTGAGTACCTGGCAACCCTCGGGGGTGACCAGCACGTCGTCTTCGATGCGAATACCCATGGACCACCAGCGTGGGTCCACACCGTCCGCGCCAGCGGCGATATACAAACCCGGCTCCACGGTCAGCACCATGCCCGGTTCCAGTTGGCGCCAGTGGCCGTCAATCTTGTAGTCGCCCACGTCGTGAACATCCATGCCCAGCCAGTGGCCGGTGCGGTGCATGTAAAAGGGCTTGTAGGCTTCGGCGTCGATGAGTTCCTCCAACTCCCCCTGGAGCAAGCCCAGGTCCACCAGGCCCTCGGTCAGCACCCGCACCGCCGCCTCGTGGGGCTGGTTCCAGGTATGGCCGGGCATGACGGTGGCGATGGCGGCCTTCTGGGCGGCCAGCACCACGTCGTAAACCGCCCTCTGCTCCGGGGAGAAACGGCCATTGACCGGGAAGGTGCGGGTGATGTCGGCGGCGTAGTTGTCCATCTCGGCACCCGCGTCGATCAGCAATAGGTCGCCGTCCCGCAGTTCGGCGCTGTTCTCGGTGTAATGGAGGATACAGCCGTTCTCGCCGCCGCCGACGATGGACGGATAGGCGAAGCCGGCCCCCTGGCGGGCGAAGACATGGAGGATCTCCGCCTCGATCTGGTATTCGGTTAGCCCCGGCTTGCATATCTGCATAGCCCGTCGATGGGCCTCGGCGGAGATCTCCGCAGCCTGGCGCATCACCGCCAGTTCAGGGGCGTTTTTTCGCAAGCGCAGATCGTGGATTAACTCCTCCACGCAGACCAACTCCCGGGGTGAGCGCACCCCGGTGCGGACTTTGGCCCGCACGGCGTTGACCCAGCCCAGCAGCCGATTGTCGAAATCCGGGTCATAGCCCAGGGCGCAATACACTCGGCGACGGTTCTCCAATAGCGTGGGCAGAGTCTCGTCCAGGGCGGTAATGGGGTGGGAAACGTCGGCCCCGTAATGTTCCACCGCCCCCCCCTGGCCGGCGCGGCGGCCGTTCCAAGTTTCCTGTTCGGGGTCCCGCTCCCGGCAGAACAGCACATAGGGCTGATCGGCCCCGGGTATCAGCACCGCCAGAGCCTCGGGCTCGGGAAACCCGGTGAGGTAATAGAAATCACTGTCCTGGCGATAGGGGTGGTGCACGTCCCGGTTGCGCTGGCGTTCTGGGGCGGCGGGGAGCAGGGCGATGCTACCCGGCTCCATGCGCTCCAGCAGCGCCTGACGGCGGGCGGCGAATTCCTCGGCGGGTATGGCGTTGGCGAACATGAAATATCGGTCTTCTCTAGTGGATTCGGGAGGAACCGGGACCGGCGGGTTCCCGTAGCCGGTGGCGCAGTTCCTCGTTGACCAGCAGAATGCCCATGCGCACGTATTCGACGATCTCCACATAGGCCGTCTCGTCGCTTTCGTCCACCTCGTCGGTGTCGAACTCCAGGCGAGAGATTTCCAGCAAATCCCGCAAAAACTCCTGTACCTCGGCGGACAGATCCTGGCGTGAATCGATCCCGCCCAGTCCCAGTCCGGCCATGAAGCCCTGGCACCATTCACCCAGGGAATCGGCGCGCTCGCTCAAGGGTTCGTCGTCGTCCGGGAGCAGCAGCGCCAGCCCCAGGTCGGTATCGTTGAATTGACGGGTGGTGGCCTCAAAGAGTTCCAGGAGTATATTGGTTTCCTCTCGGCTGGCCTCTTGATAGCCGTCGCCCAACACCTGAAGCATCCACACATCACGACCGACGGCGCCTCGCAGGCAGTAGATGCCGCATAGCAGGCCGTGGATTTCCGCCGGGTCGGAGGGATTACCGATGCGGCCTAGCAAGCGGTCGATACGGGCAAACTCGGGGATTTCGGGGCTGGCGTTCATGTCGGTCTCCGCAGCCCAAGCGGGGGTTCCGGTGGGGCCGCACATAAGGCAGGATAGCAGCTTCATCCTAGCATTGACCGCCTGGGGAGGGCGATCTATAGTGATTTTCATGCAAACCGAGCCCACCAACAACAAGGCCGCCCTTGCCCTGGACAGACTGGAAGTCCGGTTGGAAGAACTGATTCAGCTCTGTGACCGGCTGAGGGACGAGAACCAGGACCTGCGCCAACAGCACACGACGCTCACCGCCGAGCGCAATGAGCTGCTGGAGAAAAACGAACTGTCGCGAGCGCGCATCGAAGCCATGGTCGCCCGCCTCAAAGCCCTGGAGCCTTAATATGAGCGATGACAAAGCCCCGGTGGTCGTGCAGATTATGGATAGCGAATACCGGGTGGCCTGCCCCTCCGAGGAGCACGAAGCCCTGCTCCGGGCAGCCCATTACCTGAATGATCAGATGCTGGAAATTCGCGCCGGAGGCAAGGTGCTGGGCACGGAGCGCATCGCCGTCATGGCAGCCTTGAATATTGTCCATGACCTCCTGCGTGACCGCCAGGAACGCAACCATCAAGACCAGGATCTATGTGGGCGCATCGACAATCTGACCGACAAACTTGACGCAACCCTTAACAATACCCCCCAAATGGAAGTATAGTTTCGTTATGGGCATCCTCTGTAGTGTTCGCCCAATGGGCCGGGTATACCCCTTGATCCTAAATTGACTATACCCGGGGAACGAGTTTGTTGGCGTTGTGTGCAGGTCCGCCTTGTAGCGGAAAGCCTAATACGCCAGCCGGAATTCCCCACTTGGACCGTCCGGTTCAAGGGTGATGGCCCCTAAACGGCACAGGCGGAGGATGCCCTCTTTATATATGCAAGCCCCCTCCACCCCGCTACGCCGCCAGCTTCGCGCTCGCCGCCGCCAGTTGCATGACTCCCAACGCCATGCCGCCGCCCATGGGGTAGCCCGCCGGGTAGCGGGTTTGCGCTTATTCGCAAGCGCCCGGCGGATCGCCGCCTATTTGGCCTTTGATGGGGAGTTGGACCCGGCGCCGTTGCTGGAGCGGGCCTGGGCCATGGGCAAACGTATCTATCTGCCAGTACTCATCGGCAACCCGCCGGTGCATCTGTTATTTGCCCCCTATGACGCCGACACGCCCATGACCCCCAACCACTTCGGCATCCCCGAACCGCAGGCGCCGAGCGGTGACCTGCTGCCCCCCCAGCAACTGGACCTGGTCCTGCTGCCGCTGGTGGCCTTCGATGACCGGGGCACCCGGATGGGTATGGGTGGCGGCTTCTACGACCGAACTTTCGCTTTTCTCAATACCCCCAATCACCTGCACAAACCTCATCTGCTGGGACTGGCCTATGAGGTTCAAAAGGTGGCCGCACTGGAGCGCCAGTCCTGGGATGTGCCCCTGGATGGCGTGGCCACCGAGGCGGCCCTATACTCGGGTGATACGGGCTTTCCCCTGGACTGAGCATGCAGTACTGGCTGTTCAAATCGGAACCCGAGACCTTCGGCATCGACGACCTAGCGGCCCGGCCCGACGCCACCGAACCCTGGGACGGGGTACGCAACTATCAGGCCCGTAACTGGCTACGGGATCAAGTCAAGGCCGGGGACCAGGTGTTTTTCTATCACTCCAACACTCAACAACCGGGCATCGTAGGCATCGCCGAAGTGGTGCGGGCGGGCTATCCAGACAGCACCGCCTTCGACCCCCACAGCCCCTACCACGATCCCAAAAGCGACCCGGCCCAGCCCCGCTGGTACCGGGTGGATATCCGGCTGTCGCGCAAGCTACGTCGCGTCATCACCCTGGCCGAACTCAAGTCCCATCCCCAATTGGACGGCCTGGCTCTACTCAAGCGGGGCAACCGGCTGTCGGTGATGCCGGTCCACCCGGAACAATGGGCTTATATTCTGGGCTTGGAGTGAGGTTCAATCCCCGTGACCGTCCAGGAACAGCCGGTAGACGGGATTGCCGGTCTCGGGAAAGTACTCGTAGCCCAGCACCTTGAGACAGTGTTCGAACTCGTCCCGCTCTTTCGGGGGCACCTGGACGCCCACCAGCACCCGGCCATAGTCGGCGCCGTGATTGCGGTAGTGAAACAGGCTGATATTCCAGCCCTTGGCCAGGCCGGTGAGGAACTTCAGCAGGGCGCCTGGCCGCTCCGGGAACTGGAATCGGTATAGCAACTCGTCGCGGATACCTGGGGCATGCCCCCCTACCATATAGCGCACATGGAGTTTAGCCATCTCGTTGTCGGTCATATCCAACACCGGGTAATCCTGGTCGCGCAATACTTGGAGCATCCGCTCTCGCTCGCTCTCCCCACCGGACAATTGCAGACCCACGAATATCTGGGCCGCCCGGCTGTCGTTATAGCGATAGTTGAACTCGGTGATCTGGCGCTGGCCGATGGACTCGCAGAACTGCCGGAAACTACCGGGCCGTTCGGGAATGGTCACCGCGAACAGGGCCTCCCGACGCTCCCCCAGCTCGGCCCGCTCGGCCACATGGCGCAGGCGGTCGAAATTGACATTGGCGCCGCTGTTGACCGCCACTAGATTGGCCCCCCGCAACCCCTCCCGGGCTACATATTTCTTGAGACCCGCCACCCCTAAGGCGCCGGCCGGTTCGGCGATGGAGCGGGTGTCGTCGAAGATATCTTTTATGGCGGCGCAGATTTCGTCGGTGGAGACCAAGACCACTTCGTCCACGGTCTCCCGGGCGATGCGAAAGGTCTCCTCCCCGGCCTGGCGCACCGCCACCCCGTCGGCGAAGATGCCCACATGGTCAAGCAGCACCCGCCGGTCGTGCTTGAGGGCCTGGTGCATGGAGGCGGCTTCATCTGGCTCCACGCCGATGATTTTGATGTCCGGGCGCAGATACTTGACGCAGACAGCGATGCCGGCCAGCAGACCGCCGCCTCCCACGGGGATGAAAATGGCCTCGATGGGGTCCGGGTGGCGGCGCAGGATTTCCAGACCGACCGTGCCCTGGCCGGCGATGACAGCGGGATCGTCGTAGGGGTGGATAAAGGTCAGCCCTTCCTCGGTCTCCAATTGCTTAGCATGCTGATAAGCCTCGTCGAAGGCATCTCCATGCAGCACGGCCACACCCCCTAGATTGCGCACCGCTTCCACTTTGATATCCGGGGTGGTGCGGGGCATGACGATCACCGCCCTGACCCCCAGCCGCTGGGCCGCCAGGGCCACCCCTTGGGCGTGGTTGCCTGCCGAAGCGCAGATAATCCCCCGGTCCAGGGCCTCTTTGGGCAGACCGGCAATCTTGTTATAGGCGCCCCGCAGCTTGAAGGAGAACACCGGCTGGAGATCTTCACGCTTCAGCAGGACACGGTTGTCCAGACGCCGGGACAAGCGGGCCATGGGGTCCAGGGGACTCTCCACCGCTACGTCGTAGACCCGGGCGGTAAGGATTTTTTCTAGGTAGTGTTGCATAGTATCCACAGTGTCAGTTCAGGCGGGGCCGGGGATCGGCCCCGTTCCCATACCATGCCGGCAAGCGCACTGCAAGAGGAACCAGGCCATGTCCCAAGACGAACAGAAAAAACGCGCCGCCGAGGCGGCCCTGGACTATGTGGAAACCGATATGGTAGTGGGGGTGGGCACCGGCTCCACAGTCAACTACTTTATCGATGCCCTGGCCCGGATCAAAGGCCGTATTGATGGCGCCGTGTCCAGTTCGGAAGCCTCCACCCAACGCCTCAAGCGCCTGGGCATCCCGGTGCTGAACCTAAACGCCGCCGGTGAGTTGCCCCTGTATGTGGACGGGGCCGACGAGTCCAACCCCCGCTTACAACTCATCAAGGGTGGCGGCGGGGCGCTCACCCGGGAGAAGATCGTCGCGGCGGCCAGCGAGACTTTTGTCTGCATTGCCGACGAGAGCAAGCTGGTGGACGTGCTGGGGACGTTTCCCCTGCCCGTCGAGGTGATTCCCATGGCCCGCAGCCATGTGGGCCGGGAGTTGCTTAAGCGGGGCGGTCAGCCGACGCTGCGGGAGAATGCTATCACCGACAACGGCAATCTGATCCTGGATGTGTATAACCTGAAAATCTTGGAGCCGGCCAAGTTGGAGGCGGAGTTGAATAATATCGCCGGCGTAGTCACCGTGGGCCTGTTCGCCCTGCGCCCAGCGGATGTGCTGTTGCTGGGCGGCGCCGATGGGGTGCGCAAAATCATGCCCTGAAAAAAATAACGGGCGCCCTTGGGGCGCCCGTTGGATACCAGCGATTGCGAGGCGACTTAGAAGTCGTGGCGCATACCGATGGAGATGGCGTCGGAGTCGCCGGAGAAGTTGATGGTGCTGGGCTCGTCCAGCTCGAAATCATCACCGTTGAAGCCGATGTACTCAACCCAAATCCGGCTGCGCTTGCTCAGGTTGTGCTGGAAGCCCAGGAGGTAGTGGTTGACGTCCTCGTCGGAACCGTCGTCGAACTGCACCTGGCCGTAAGCGACACGGATGATGTTGGCGCCGAAAGCGTAGGACACCACACCGAAATAATCGTCGGCCACGTCGTCCACCTGCTCCACGGTCAGGCCCACGGACAGGTTGCCACCGTTGTAGCCCAGACCCACAGTGTAGCCGTCCACATCGGTGGTCTCGACGCTACGGTAGGCCACGCCGGCGGTGAAGGGACCGTTGTCGTATTTCAGGTTCAACTGCCACTCGTCGGCGCTGTCCTCACCGGCCACACCGTCCATCTGGATCAGCGCCTGAGCGCTCAGGCCGCTGAGGTCGGGGGTGGTGTACAGCAACGAACTGGAAGTCCGGAACGGGCCAAGGTAGTTGGCGAAGGACTTACCGGAGTTGAACACGTCGGTAAGACCGGCGACGTTGTAGTAGGGGCTCCACTGGTTACCTAGGCTGATGGTGCCGAAACCGCCCTTCAGACCCAGCACCCGGGGGCGATTGGAGTTGAAGTTGCCGCCATCAGCAGCATCAACGCCGAACTCGTACTGGTAGATGGCGGACAGGCCATTACCCAGATCTTCGGAACCCTTGACGCCCAGACGGGAAGAGTTATTCACCACGTCCCACACGCCGTCGTCGAAAATGTCGACCACGTCCCCAATCTGGTTGAGACGCAGGACATCGGCCTTCTGGTAGTCCACGGAAACGCGGGCGGAACCGTACAGGGTGGTTTCGGCCTGAGCGGAAACAGCCACCAGGGCGCCGGTCACCGCGAGAGCTACAGCAGTCTTGTTCATTACATGACTCCTAAGTTTAAGTTGTTTAGTTACAACAAAGTGCTAATGGAAAAGTCTTGATTCGCGTTGGTTGTATTTATACCTATTTATGAGCATAAATGCAACTGGCATTCTCAAAAAAAACACAAATTTGAATTTTTGTTGCTGTTCTGCAACAGTGAGGGGGAGTTTAACAACTCTTCACAGCGTTCGTCTACCTCCATTCGACGTTTTAAGCTGTATCAATAATCACACAAAAAGCTGGGCTGTCAGTGCGAAACGGCCAGACCTCGGGCGCCGGTCGAGCGGCGGGACTGGCAACGGCAGACCACCAGGACATTGTCGGCATCCCGTTGATTCGCCGCCCTCAGGACTCCGAGCGGACCACCGCCGTATAGGGTTCGGGTCGGTCATGCAGGTGCATTCGGTACTCCACGAAACCGGGTCTGTCGTGAAAATGCAAAAACGGGTTGCCGTTGATCTGCTCTAGCAGCGTGGAGGTAGGGGTGATGCCGTAGTTATGGCCGGGGTGGATGACCGTGTTCGCCGGCAGGTCCTGGGACAGATGGCGCAAAGTATCGAACAACTGTTCCGGGTCCCCACCCCGCAGATCACAGCGCCCGCAGCCGAACACGAACAGGGTGTCACCGGTGATCACTTTATCCCCCAGATGAAAACAGGCCGATCCCGGGGTATGGCCGGGGGTGTGCAGAATCTGGATCGGGGTCTCGCCCAACTGGATTTCATCACCCCCATGATGCAGGGTGGGCAGGTCCAGATAGCGGCCCCAGAACCGGGCCTCGGCCTTGAGCAGGTGCATCTGGGCGTCCGTGGCCTCGAGCAGCTCCTCCACTCCATTAATATGATCATGGTGGCTGTGGGTGAGCAGGATGTCGGTGATGGTCACCCCCTGCCCCTCGGCCAGGCGCAGCACGGCGGACACATCCCACGCCGGGTCCACCACTGCCGCCCGGTGGCTGGCGCGGTCATGGATCAGATAGACGAAATTCTCCATGGGTCCCAGTTCCAGGGCCTGGATGGAAAACGTGGGTTGTGGGTTCATGGCGAGCCTCCGTCGGTTTAGCGGTGGGCGCCGCGTCGCCCCGGGGGCGATGCGGAATCATTCGCTTAAATAATAGTTGACGGATCGGCGGCAACGAAGCGGTACAAGCTCGCCCAGACGCCATACGCGCTCCAGCGCGAGAAGTGCTTGAACACACTGTTCCAGTTCCCCAAAGCGGTCGGCAACAGACGCCACTGGGCACCGCTATCCCCGGCTCACCTCAAAAAACCTCTGCAAGTACAGAGGGAGCCTGGCAATGTCAACAGAACCTAGGGCGAAGCGACCCATCGACTTGAGATTCCCAAAGGCGCCTTGTCCAGCTGAGTGGTGGCGGCCAAGGCCGAAAGGTGTGGGCCTGGAGGCCGAGAACGCCCGCCTGCGCCGCGAGAGGGGCCTGCCTCCACACGTCGCCTAACTAAACTGCCCACCGCGCCGGGTTTGACGTCTTGCTCGGTAACCCACACCCACCCCCAGGGAGGGGCATGCCACCGCCTCCGAACAATATTCATGGACCACCCACGGCTATCTACGACATGGACAACACTCTAATCCCCATCCAGGGCTTCATGGGCGTGGCCCCAGACTATGGCTGCCGCCCAACTTCGGAAGGCTGTGATCCTGAAAGTAAAAAGGGCTACATCTTTCGATGTAACCCTTTGCTTAGTAATGGCTGGGGGACCAGGATTCGAACCTGGGTTGACGGAGTCAGAGTCCGTAGTCCTACCGCTAGACGATCCCCCAGGAAAACCGTTACCGCTTGGAGTACTGGGTGGCGCGGCGGGCTTTGCGCAGGCCAACTTTCTTGCGTTCCACCGCGCGGGCGTCACGGGTGACGAAACCGGCTTTGCGCAAGGGGCCGCGTAGGCTTTCGTCGTAGGTCATCAATGCCCGGGTGATGCCGTGGCGGATGGCGCCAGCCTGACCGGTGTTGCCACCGCCCTTGACGGTCACATATAGATCGAACTTGTCACCCATGTCAACCGCATCCAGAGCCTGATGCACCACCATGCGGGAGGTTTCACGCCCGAAATACTGCTCCAGGGTCTTGCCGTTGATTTTAATGTTGCCCGCACCGGGGCGCAGGAATACCCGCGCTGTTGAGGTCTTGCGCCGACCGGTACCGTAATACTGTGTCTCTGCCATGGTTGCTCGTGCCTGTCGTGTGGAGCCGGCTTACAGTTCCAGCGGTTGGGGTTGCTGGGCGATGTGCTTATGGTCGGGTCCGGCGAACACCTTAAGCTTGCGAAACATGGCCCGGCCCAAGGGGTTCTTGGGCATCATGCCCTTGACCGCCGTTTCCAGCACCTGGGTGGGGGCTTGCTGGAGCAGTTTCTCAAGGGTGATGGATTTCATATGGCCGATATAGCCGGTGTGCCGGTAATAGACCTTGTCGGTCAGTTTATTGCCGGTGACCCGGATCTTCTCGGCATTGACCACCACGATATAATCGCCGGTGTCCACATGGGGAGTGTAGACGGCTTTGTGCTTGCCCCGCAGGCGGCGCGCGATTTCGGTGGCCAGGCGCCCCAAAGTTTTGTCTGTGGCGTCGACCAGGTACCAATCACGTTTGACCTCGGCCGGCTTTGCGCTGAACGTTTTCATCACAATACCTTGCTGATCTGGAACTTCCCCCACCGGGGAAAGCCTGAAATACTGGCCTGCCCAATGAGCGCTTTGCTAGGCTTCCATCGGCTTTACGGGCAGCGCCACGCGTTCGCGAGGCGACCCAAACTCTTGGAAAGAGCGCGATGGTACCTAAGCGCCGCCGGTTTTACAAGACTATGGCCGCGCCTATAGCGGTCGATGCCAGAGGAGATTTCATGAACACACGCCGCTATTCGCCCGCCGACCGCTTGCTGATCAATCTTGATCAGATGGTCCGCACCGTGTTCGGGCAACCGGCCGACACCGGGCGGCCCCATCCAGCGGAGCAGCCAGCGGAACTGTCCGACGAGGAAAGCCGACGCTCGGCGCGGCTGATGCGGGTCAATCATACGGGCGAGGTCTGCGCCCAGGCTCTTTATCAGGGCCAGGCCCTCACCGCCCGGCTGAATGGGGTGCGCCAGCGCATGGAGCAGGCCGCCGCCGAGGAGAACGACCACCTGGTCTGGTGTGAGCAGCGGGTCCAGGAGCTGGGCCAGCGCACCAGCCTACTCAACCCTTTGTTCTATGTCGGCGCTTTTACCATTGGCGCTGTGGCCGGCAAGGCTGGAGACCGCTGGAGCCTGGGCTTCGTGGCGGAGACCGAACAGCAGGTGGTCAACCACTTGGAGGGGCATTTGCGGCGGCTGCCGGATACAGACCACAAGAGCCGTTCCATTCTGGCGCAGATGAAGGAAGACGAGGCCCGCCACGCCACCCACGCCCTGGAGGCCGGGGGCGCCAGGCTGCCCCTGCCGGTGCGGCTGGCGATGCGGGCGGCTTCCCAGGTGATGACCCGGACCACTTACTGGGTTTGAGAATCGGCCTCGCGAATCTCGAAAGTGTGAGAAATCTCGGCGGACTTGCCCAACATGATGGAGGCCGAGCAGTATTTCTCGGCGGACAAAGTCACAGCCCGATCCACCTGTTTTTCACTCAGCCCCCGGCCGCTGATCACGAAATGCACCCGAATGCGGGTGAACACCTTGGGTTCGGTCTCGGCCCGCTCGGCGTCCAGCTCCACCACGCAGTCGCTGACCTCCTGGCGGGCTTTTTTGAGGATATGGATCACGTCGATGGCGGTGCAGCCGCCCATGCCCAGCAGCAGCATTTCCATAGGCCGCGGCCCCAGATTGCGACCACCCAGTTCCGGGGCGCCATCCATCACCAGAGCGTGTCCGCTGTCGGACTCGGCCAGGTAGGTCATCCCCTCCACCCATTTTACCCGTGCTTTCATAGTACTTGTTCCTAGCTTGTGAGATCGGCAAACAACTCGGCCAATTTTTCGCCCGGGGCCGGGGCGCGCATGAACGCCTCCCCCACCAAAAACGCGTGGACCCCATGGCCGCGCATCAGAGCCACATCCTCGGTGGCGTGAATGCCGCTTTCGGTGACCACTAGGCAATCCCCAGGGATGGCGTTCAATAATTCCAGGGTGGTGTCCAGATGGGTCTCGAAAGTCCGCAGGTTTCGGTTGTTGATGCCCACCAGGGGCAGGTCCAGGACCAAGGCCCGTTCCAGTTCCTCCCGGTCATGGACTTCCACCAGCACGTCCAGTTCCAGATGCCGGGCCAGACCGTGGAGTTCCGCCAGCATGGCGTCCCCCAGGGCGGCCACGATCAGCAGGATGCAGTCGGCCCCCAGCACCCGAGCCTCGTAGAGCTGGTAGGGATCGATGGTGAAATCCTTGCGCAGCACCGGCAGCGGGCAGGCGTCCCGGGCCTGGCGCAGGTGTTCATCGTCCCCCTGAAAGAACTCCCGGTCGGTGAGCACCGACAGGCAGGCGGCGCCGTGGGCGGCATAGCCCTGGGCGATGGCCGCCGGCTCGAAGGGGTCGCGCAACAAACCCTTGCTAGGGGAGGCCCGCTTGATCTCGGCGATCACTGCTGGTCGGCCCGCCGTGACCCGGGCTTGGAGGCCAGCCACGAAGCCCCGAGGGGCGGGTAGGTCCTGGACCCGAGCGGCCAGTTCGCGGATGCCTAGGCGTTGACTGCGCTCGACGATCTCCTGGGCCTTGCGGGTCAGGATTGTTTTGAGGATATCAGGGGTGTCGGCCATGGTGTCACGCCTGTTGGGAGAAGGCTGCCAACCGCTCCAATACCCGTGCCGCCGAACCGTCGGCGATGCGGACCTGGGCCAGTTCCACGCCCGCGGCCAGGGTGTCAGCCAGCCCAGCCACATACAGGGCGGCCCCGGCATTGAGGGCCACGATATCCTGGGCCGGACCGGGCCGACCGCTCAGGGCTTCGCGGATCATGGCCAGGCTCTGGGCGGTGTCGGCTACTTTGATGGTCTCCAGAGGGTGGCGCTGGATGCCGAAATCCTCGGGGGTGATGAAATAGTTTCGCACCTCCCTGTCCTTGAGTTCCGCCACCCGGGTGGGGGCCTGGATGCTGATCTCGTCCAAACCGTCTTCGGAATGGACCACCAGCACATGGCGACTGCCCAGTCGGCCCAGCACCTGGGCCAGAGGCTCCACCCAGGCGGCGGCGAATACCCCCATCACCTGGTTGGGCGCTCCAGCGGGGTTGGTGAGCGGCCCCAGCACATTAAAGATTGTGCGTACCCCCATCTCCCGGCGCGGGCCGATGGCGTGGCGCATGGCGCCGTGGTGCAGGGGGGCGAACAGAAACCCCACCCCCACCTCCTCGATGCAGGCGCCAATCCGCTCCGGGGCTAGGTCCAGCTTCACCCCGGCGGCCTCCAGCACGTCGGCGCTGCCAGTTTTGCCGGACACGGCGCGGTTGCCGTGCTTGGCTACCTTGGCTCCGCCGGCGGCGGCGGCGATAGCGCTGGCAGTGGAGATGTTGAAGGTGCCGGCGGCGTCCCCACCGGTGCCACAGGTATCCACCAGATGGGGGCTGGTGATGTTTACCCGGGTGGCCAGTTCGCGCATCACTTTGGCGGCGGCGGCGATTTCTTCCACGGTCTCGCCCTTGATCCGCAGCCCCACCAGAAAGCCGCCGATCTGGGCTGGGGTGGCGTTGCCGGTCATGATGGCGCGCATCACCTCGGTCATGTCCGCAGCCGACAGGTCGCGGCCCTCGGTGACCGCACGGATGGCTGTTTGCATATCCACGGTAGCTCTCCCCGGATGGCTTGTTATGAGTTTAAAAAATTGGCCAACAGATCGTGACCTTGAGGGGTGAGTATGGACTCGGGATGGAACTGCACCCCCTCCACGGCCAGCTCCCGATGGCGCACCCCCATGATCTCGTCCAGTTCTCCCGCCGGGGTCTCGGTCCAGGCGGTGACCTCCAGACAGTCCGGCAAGCTGTGCTTGTCGATGACCAGGGAATGGTAGCGGGTGGCCTGGAAGGGATTGGGCAGGCCCTGGAACACGCCACTATTCTTATGGTGGATCAGGGAGGTCTTGCCGTGCATGATCTCCCGGGCGTGAACGATCCGCCCACCGAAAGCCTGGCCGATGCTCTGGTGCCCGAGGCAGACCCCCAGGATCGGCACCCGGCCGGCGAAGTGGTTGATGGACTCCACCGAGATACCCGCCTCGTTGGGGGTGCACGGCCCGGGGGAAATGACGATCCGCTCCGGGTGCAGGGCCTCCATCTCCTCCAGGCCGATGCAGTCGTTGCGGTACACCGCCACCTCGGCCTTGAGTTCCCCCAGGTACTGGACCAGGTTATAGGTGAAGGAGTCGTAGTTATCGATCATCAGCAGCATGGCGCACCCCTGTCGGTCAATAAGGTATTCATCGATCCACCCCCCGCTCGGCCATGGCCACGGCCCGGAACATGGCGCGACGCTTGTTGAGGGTCTCCTCCCATTCGGTGGCTGGCACCGAGTCGGCGACGATGCCGCCCCCGGCCTGGATATACAGGGTGTTGTCCTTGATGACGGCGGTGCGGATGGCGATGGCGGTGTCCATATTGCCCGACCAGGACAGATAGCCCACCGCGCCCCCGTAAACACCCCGCTTGACCGGCTCCAGCTCGTCGATGATTTCCATAGCCCGGATCTTGGGCGCCCCGGAGAGGGTGCCGGCGGGCAGGGCGGCCCGCAGCACCTCGATGGCGGTCAGCCCCGGCTTGAGCCCGGATTCTTCAGTCGCAAGTATGGCTTGACATGCGACAGTTTAACAGGCTTGAGCCGGCCGGTGACGTTGGAGACGATATGCATGACATGGGAATAGCGCTCCACCACCATTTTTTCGGTGAGCCGGACGCTGCCGGTCTGGGCCACCCGGCCCACATCGTTGCGGCCTAGGTCGATGAGCATCAGATGCTCGGCCAGTTCCTTGGGATCGGCCAGCAGGTCCTGCTCCAGGGCCTGGTCCTCGGCCTCGGTGGCCCCCCGGGGCCGGGTGCCGGCGATGGGTCGCACGGTGACCGTGCCGTCCTCTAGCCGGGCCAGGATCTCAGGGGAGGAGCCGACGATATGGAAATCCTCCAGATGGAAGAAATACATATAAGGAGAGGGGTTGAGACTGCGCAAGGCCCGGTACAAGTCCAGGGGGGCGGCCTGAAAGGGGATGGACATGCGCTGGGAGGGCACCACCTGCATGCAGTCCCCTTCGACGATATAGTGCTTGATCCGCTCCACCGCCGCCTCGTAGCCCTCGCGGCTGAAGCTGGAGCCGAAGTCCTCCTCCCCTACCCGCTCCCGACCATGGCTGTGGCGGTATTCGGGCCGGGCGCCTCGCAGGCGTTCTACGATCCCTTCCAGGCGGGCCTGGGCCTTATCGTAGGCCCGTTCCAGGGCCGGGTCCACCAGGGTGATGATGTGCAGCTTGCCGGCCAGATTGTCGAACACCACTACGTCTTCGGAGACCAGCAGCAGGATGTCCGGGGTGCCCAGGGGGTCGGGGTTGGGGCAATGGGCCAGACGCGGCTCGATATAGCGGATGGTGTCGTAGCCGAAATAGCCCACCAGGCCGCCGATGAAGCGGGGCAGGCCCTCCCCGGCCACGGGCACTTTGTAGCGGGCCTGGAAGGCTTCGATCCAGGCCAGGGGATCGGCCACGGTAACGCGCTCGACAATCTCCCCGGCATTCTCCAGGGTGATGTGGTGGCCGCGCACCCGCAACACCTTACGGCAGGGCAGGCCGATGATGGAGTAGCGGCCCCACTTCTCCCCTCCCTGCACCGATTCCAGCAGATAGGAATAGGGACCGTCGGCCAGTTTCAGATAGGTACTCAGGGGGGTGTCCAGGTCAGCCAAGACCTCCCGGAATACGGGAATGCGGTTATAGCCCTGCTCGGCCAGGCTGGCGAATTGTTCGGGTTTCATATGCTGACGCCTTCGCAATGTTCCAAAACGAATGAATGGTCGGACCCACGGGTTGCGGTCGGGCTAGGGACGCCATCGGCAACCCGGGCCTATGCGTCCCGGAAACAGTCTGGAAGTGATCGTCAGGTCCATTCAGACAGCCTTCTTTAGCAGCGCGGGCAGTTCGGCGATGGTCTCCACCACCGCATCGGGCCGGGCCTCGCGGATATCCTGGCCGTGATTATAGCCATAAGGCACCGCCACCACCGGACAACCGGCGTTGCGGGCGGCGCCCACGTCGTTCATGGAGTCCCCCACCATCAGCACCCGGTCCATGGACAGACCCAGCCGCTGGCCGGCCAGCAGCAGGGCGTCGGGAGCGGGTTTGCGGTTGGGGGCGCACTCTCCACCCACCACGGTATCAAAGTATCCCATGAGACCCAACCGTTCCACCAGGGGCAGGGTGAACTCAGCGCCCTTGTTGGTGATGCAGGCCATCCTGAAGCGCCCGCGCCGTAGCTGTTCCAGCCCCTCGACCACCCCTGGGTAGAGCCGGGAAGCGACGCAGATGTGGTCCAGATAGGCGGCTCGGTACAGGGGCCAGGCCCGCTGATAGAGGTCGTCCGGCGCCTCTCCGGCCATATGGTCGGCCAAGGCCCGGCGGATCAGCAGCCGCGCCCCGTTGCCTACCCAGGTCCGCACCTTGGCCTCGCCCCGGGGGGGCAGGCCCAGTTGGGTCAGCATGGTGTCCACCGCCACCGCCAGGTCCGGCACGCTGTCCACCAGGGTGCCGTCCAGATCGAAAAACACCGCCTCGACACCCTGGAACATCAGCGTTCCACTTGGGCCAATTCGGCGCGCATGGCGGCGATGGTGGCCCGGTAGTCAGGGGTATTGAAGATGGCCGAGCCGGCCACGAAGGTATCGGCGCCGGCCTGGGCGATCTCCCGGATGTTGTCCACCTTCACACCGCCGTCGATCTCCAGGCGAATAGAATGGCCGCTGGCGTCGATCAACCGGCGCGCCTCGCACAGTTTGTCCAGGGTGGCGGGGATGAATTTCTGGCCCCCGAAACCGGGATTGACGGACATCAGCAGCACCATGTCCACTTTGTCCATGACGTAGCGCAGGCAGTCCAGAGGGGTGGCGGGATTGAACACCAAGCCTGACTTGCAGCCCTGTTCGCGGATCAGTTGCAGACTGCGGTCGATATGGTCGCTGGCCTCGGGGTGAAAAGTGATATAGGTGGCGCCAGCGGCGGCAAAATCGGGGATGATACGGTCCACCGGCTTGACCATCAGGTGTACGTCAATGGGCGCGCTGATGCCGTGCTTGCGCAGAGCCTCGCAGACCAGCGGGCCGATGGTCAAATTGGGCACATAATGGTTGTCCATCACATCGAAGTGGACGATGTCCGCGCCGGCGGCCAGCACCTTATCGACTTCTTCGCCTAGGCGGGCGAAGTCCGCCGACAGGATGGACGGCGCGATCCGGTAATCCACCATAGGTCAAAACCCCTTGCCATACGCCCCCGAGCGGTCGGGCGCTCAACCGATTTGAAGAGGAGGAATTTACCTGATTACGCGGTAATTAGACACCGTTTTGCCCGTATCCGCCGGATCGGCTCGATCAGCGCCGGGCGCCACGAAAGCGCCCCGGGTCAGGCTGTCCCGCCCTCCCCTTACAGCCCCCGCGCCGCCTTGACTTGCTCATAGGCGGACTTGATCTCCCGGGTTTTTTCGGTGGCTAGCTTCATCATCTCTTCGGGTAGACCCTGGGCCACCAGCTTGTCCGGGTGGTGCTGGCTGAGTAACCGCCGGTACGCTCGGGTGACCTCGGCGTCGCTGGCCGAGGACTCCACCCCCAGCACTCGGTAGGCGTCCTCCAGGCTCGGCTCTTGGGCCGGGCGTGGCCCTGCCCCACCGCTCCCCGTCCCGGCGAACCGCTGCTGAGCCTGGAACAGGGCATCGAGAATCTGGAACTGAAACCGCGCCACTCCCAAACGGTCGCAGATCCGCAACAATAGCTCCCGTTCCTGGTCGTGCATCGTCCCGTCGGCATAGGCGGCGTTGAGCTGAATTTCGATGAACATGCGCAGCAATTCGGGCCGATCCCGACACTCCCAGTGAAACTGGGTCAACACAGCTTCCAGGTCGAAGTCCGGCGCTTTGCCCTGGCGAAACAGGGCAATGGCGGCCTGCTTTTGTTCGGGGTTTAGTTGCATCCGGGCCATGACCGCCCGAGCCATGGCGATCTCCCGTTCCGAGACTCGGCCATCGGCCTTGGCCAGGTGTCCCATCACCGAAAAAGTGGCCGTGAAAAACGCCGCCTGCACCCGCTCCCGAGCGCCGGGGTCCAGGGTCTCGGGACCGGTCAACCGGGGCTTTCGGTCCACCATGGCATGGCCGATGGCCACCCCTAGCAGCGCCCCCAGAGGGCCGCCCAAGGTCAGGCCCACCACACCGCCCAGTAGTTTTCCCCACCAGTTCACGTCGTGTCACTCCCGCGGCCCACCGACCGGCTGACAATAAAAGGCAAGCATACCATTTGGGGCGGATGGGGGATTCAAACCATGGTTTTGAGAAATGCCCGGCCAGAGGGTGGCCGGGCCAAGGCAGACTTAGCCGCCGGCGGGCAGACTGCTGTAATAAGCAGCCAGATTTTCGATGTCCGCGTCGGACAGGGGGGCGGCCATGGGACTCATCAGCGGGTCTTTGCGTTCACCGGACTTGAAAGCCTTCATCTGCTTGATCAGGTATTGATCTTTCTGACCGGCCAGATTGGGCCACAGGGGGTTGTTGCTGACCCCGTTGGCGCCATGGCAGGCCGTGCAGGTGGCGGACGCGGCCTTACCGGCCTCTGGATCGGCCCCATGGGCGGCGGCGCCGATGCCCAGCGCCATCAATATCACCAGCGTTCTTCTCATGAGCTGACTCCAATGCGTGGGTTGTGCCGGAAAACGGGGGAACGACCAGCCCCGGGATACACGGCGTATACAGTCTAGCCGAAATCCATCTTCGTGAGCCTTGATCCGAATCAAGCAGGCTGTTTTAGGGTTTGAGATAGGAATCGTCGTCGAAAGTGGCCAGCCACTCCGGGCGCAGACCCACGAATACCGTGGCCAGCATGCCGTTGAGCAGACCCTCGGGAAACAGATACAAGGGCAGAAAAGGCAGGTATTCCTGGGCGATGCGCGACCAGCCATAGGTATCAGTGGCCACCAGCACCCAGACCAGAGCCAGCACCGTGACCCCAGCGGCCACGATAGCCCCCAGAAAGGCATCCAGAAAGATGTAAATAAAGACGTGATGGGGCAGCCAGCGCTGTACCGCATAATAGAAACCGTAGCTCACCGTCACCGGCAGCACCCCCAGCACCAGGGCGTTCAAAGATAGGGTTTCAAGCCCGCCGCCCTGGGCCAAAGTGGAACCCAGCATCACCAAACCGCTGCCCACCACCCCCAGGGACCAGCCGAACATCAGGGTGAACACCGTCAGCCCCAGAAAATGAAATCCCAGCCCGGGGGTAACGCTGGCATCGAAACGCCAGAGTAACAATAGGGCCACCATCGCTCCTAGGAACACATGCTGATGGCGGCTCTCGACGAAGCGCCGCCAGGGCGCGTACCGGATAGCCACGGCCAGGACCAGTAGCCAACCCAGATGGGCGACCCAATGGACGGCGGAGGGAAGCAGGCCGACGGGAAAATTCATGTTGTTAGCATCCTCAACGAGCTATCGTTCGGAAAAAGCGCCGCTATGCTTTTACCCAAGCCGGTGCAAGGCTATGATAAGCGAATTTTTTTGACACCCCCCAGGAACCCTATGCAACTCTTCGTGAAAAAACTGGTGCGGGAAGCCAGCAACTCACCGCTGGCCTTGTTTACCCGGGAGCTGTGCCTAGACCCCCGTTCCGTGGGAGCGGCCTGTCCTAGCTCCACGCTACTGGCCCAGCATATGGCCCGGCAGGTGCCTCTGGACCGGGAAGGGCTGGTGGTGGAGGTGGGCGCAGGCACCGGGGTGGTTACCGATGCCCTAATCAAACGGGGTATCCCCGCCAGGGATCTGGTGGTGGTGGAGCGGTCCCCGGCACTGGCCGGTCATTTATGCAAGCGGTTTCCGCACCTGCGGATCATCCAGGGAGACGCCGCTGTTCTGGGGGACATTCTGGAGGCCATCGACCGGCCGGTGCGCGGCGTGGTCTCCAGCCTGCCTCTGCGCTCCCTGAAACCCGCCATCACCCAGGCCATCGGCGAGCAGTTCGACGCCCTGCTGGGGGATCATGGCCTGTTGATCCAGTACACCTATAATCTGAGAGGCACTTCCGACCGCCTGCCTCCCCATTTCCGACGTATCTTCGCCAAGCTCATCTGGGGCAACCTGCCACCGGCCCTGGTGGAAGTTTTCCATCGAGACCCCGCTCACTGATATGCCCATGCCCTCTCCTACCCTACTCGCTGATTCCGATCTCCACGCCCTGCCCCTGGTCTATCGTGGCAAGGTACGGGATGTCTATGGGGTGGACGACCAGCATATCCTGATCGTCGCCACCGACCGGCTGTCCGCTTTTGATGTGGTGCTGCCCGATGCCATCCCCGGCAAGGGAGCGGTGCTCACCACCGTATCCAATTTCTGGTTTGCCCGAACCCACTCCATCGTCCCCAATCACCTGGACCTGGCCCGGCTGGACCTGGAACAGGCCCTGCCCGATGCCACCGAACAGGACCGAGTGCGGGGTCGAGCGGTGGTGGCCCGGCGGTTGCGGGGTCTGCCGGTGGAGGCCATCGTCAGGGGCTATCTGATCGGCTCCGGTTGGAAGGACTATCAAGCCTCAGGCCAGGTCTGCGGCATCTCCCTGCCCCCCGGTCTGAGGCTTGCCGATCGGTTGCCCGAGCCTATCTACACCCCCTCCACCAAGGCCGCCCTAGGAGACCACGACGAGAATGTGGATTTCGCCCATACCGAGACACTGTTAGGCGCGGAACTGGCGTCCCAAGTGCGGGAGGTGAGCCTGCGCCTATACCGTGAGGCCGCCGCCCATGCCGCTGAACGGGGCATTATCATCGCCGATACCAAGTTTGAGTTTGGGCTGGACGAGTCCGGCGACTTGGTGTTGATGGACGAAGCCCTGACTCCCGACTCATCCCGCTTCTGGCCAGCCGACACCTGGCGGCCAGGGCGCAACCCCTCCAGCTTCGACAAGCAATTCGTACGCGATTTTCTGAACACCCTGGACTGGGACAAGACCCCGCCGGGGCCACGGCTGCCCCCAGAGATTATCGAGCAGACCGCCGCAAAATACCGAGAGGCCCGGGACCGGCTGCTCGCCTAACCAGCATGAGCCACGAGCCTCCGCCATCAGGGTGCTGAAGGCGAGCGCGCCGCCCTCCTGCCTGCCCCGGTTCTCTAAACCTATGGGTGGGGGGGCCGACAGTAACTCCGTCAGATTCGAGAATGTGGGACTTAACCCCACCCGCACTCCTTTGGGGCACCTTCCGGCAATCCTCGTCTAGACTTGTGAAACCGCATAACCACCGACAAAAGCCACCAAACACGCCGGGGAGGGTAAAGCATGCCCACGACGCAGGTTGAGAAAAAATCCCAGCTAATTGACAAGATCACCAGGACTGTGAAGGAGCGGCTGCCCGAACCCACCGGAGCCATGGCGGCGCTGTTCACCCATCAGTACTATAGAGATGTGGCCCCCGAAGACCTGTTAGAGACGGACTGGGAAGACCTCTACGGCGCCGTGCTGGCCCACTGGAATTTCATGCGCCAGCGTAGCCCCGGTAAACCCACCATCCGAGTCTATAACCCCACCTACGACGAACACGGTTGGCAGTCCACCCACACCGTGGTGGAAATCGTCACCGACGATATGCCGTTCCTGGTGGACTCCATGAGCATGGAGTTGAACCGCCACAGCTTGACCTTGCACCGGATCATCCATCCGGTGCTGAAGGTGGCCCGGGACGACAAGGGCCGGTTACTGGAACTCGTGTCTGAAGACGCGGACAGCGAAACCGCCATCGCCGAAGCTGTCATGCACTTTGAAGTGGACAACCAAACCGATCCCAAGGTGCTGGACGGTCTCAAAAGCGACCTGCTCCGGGTGCTGGGGGATGTGCGGGCGGCGGTGGAGGACTGGCAGCCCATGCGCCAGCGGCTGCTGGAGATCATCCAGGGCCTGGACCCCGCCAAGCTGCCCGCCGACGAGGAAGAGATCAAGGAAGCCCAAGATTATCTGAACTGGGTATTGGATAACCATTTCACCCTGCTGGGTAGCCGCCGCTACGATCTGATCGTCGAAGATGAGCAACTGACGCTCCAGGCCGATAAGGCGTCGGGCCTGGGCATTCTGCGCGACGAGAATATCCACCACGCGGCCCAACACACCACCATCATCTCCGAGCGGCAACGGGAGTTGGCGGTCAGCCCCCAGATTATGATCCTCACCAAGGCCAACACCCGCTCCACGGTACACCGCCCCGCTCATCTAGACTACATCGGTATCAAGCGCTTTGACGACCAGGGCAAGGTCATCGGCGAGTGGCGGCTCCTGGGTTTGTATACCTCTCTGGCTTACAGCCTCAACCCCCGTCATATCCCCCTGCTGCGATCCAAGATCAAGAACGTACTCAAGCGCGCCAACCTGGCGCCGGTCAGCCATACGGGCAAGGCCCTGCAACATATTCTGGATACTTTCCCCCGGGATGAACTGTTCCAAGCCACGGTGGCCGAACTCCACGACATCGCTCTGGGCATTTTGCACCTGGAGGAGCGCCAGCGGCTGCGGCTGCTGGTGCGTCAGGACGCCTTCGAGCGCTTCTTCTCCTGCCTGGTCTACGTGCCCAGGGAACGCTACAACACCGAACTGCGTATCCGGATGCAGAGCATTCTGATGGAGGCTTTCAACGGCACCGGCTCTGAGTTTGCGGTGCATTTCTCCGAAACCGTGCTGGCCCGGGTGCTGATCACCGTCTACACCCAGCCCGGTCAGATTCCCGATTATTCCGTCCCGGAGATTGAGACCAAACTGCGGGAGGCGATGCTGTCCTGGGCCGACCGCCTGGAACATGAGCTACTGGAACAGGTGGGCGAGGAGTCGAGCAATGCCCTGTTCAACCTCTACGGACAGGCTTTTCCTGCCGGTTATCGGGAAGATTTCAGCGCCCGCACTGCGGTGCGGGATATCCTGCGCCTGGAAAAGCTCGGCCCCGACAACCCCCTGGAAATGCACCTGTATCGGCCTCTGGAGGACCCGGAGGAGCGACTGAGCTTCAAAGTGTTCGGTCGCGAGCAGGCCATGCCCCTGTCCGATGCTCTGCCCATGCTGGAAAAACTGGGCTTGAGGGTACTCACCGCCCGGCCCTATGAACTGGAGCTGTCCGATGGGCGCTGGTTGTGGATTCTGGATTTCGACCTCAAGGAGGACCATGGCATCCGGGTGGAGGTGGCTCAGGTGCGGGAAATTTTCCAGGAGGCTTTCGCCCGAATCCGCGGCGGCGATATGGAGAACGACGGCTTCAGCCGACTGGTGCTAGCCGCCAGCCTGGACTGGCGGGATGTGGTGATGCTGCGGGCCTACTGCAAATACCTGCTCCAGACCCGCGCCCCATTCAGTCAGGCTTATATGGAACAGGCCCTGAACAACCACCCCCATATCACCCGCATGTTGGCGGAGTTGTTCCATGCCCGCTTTGACCCCGACCTGGCCCAGGGGGACTCGGGCCGACGCACCACGGCCTTGGGAGTGAACATCGAAGAAGCCCTGGACCAGGTGAGCAATCTGGATGAGGACCGCATTATTCGCCGCTTCTTCGCGGTACTCCAGGCCACGTTGCGCACCAATTTCTTCCAGGTCACCGAGGACGGACGAGCCAAGGAATATCTGTCCTTTAAATTCGACCCGGCGCGCATCCCGGAGATGCCTCTACCCCTGCCCATGTTCGAGATTTTCGTCTATTCCCCACGCACCGAGGGCATTCATCTACGGGGCGGCCCGGTAGCCCGGGGCGGGCTGCGCTGGTCGGACCGGCGGGAGGACTTTCGCACCGAGGTGCTGGGCCTGATGAAGGCTCAGATGGTCAAAAACGCGGTGATCGTGCCGGTGGGTTCCAAGGGCGGTTTCGTACTCAAGCGCCCGCCCCAGACCGGTGGCCGGGAAGCGTTGCAGCAAGAGGTCGTGCATTGCTACACCAGCTTTATCAGCGGCATGTTGGATATCACCGACAACCTGGTGGGCGGCCAGGTGGTGCCGCCGCCCCGGGTGGTGCGCTACGACGATGATGATCCTTATCTGGTGGTGGCTGCGGACAAGGGGACGGCCACCTTCTCGGATCTGGCCAACAGCATCGCCATCAACTACGGTTTCTGGCTGGGGGACGCCTTCGCCTCTGGCGGCTCGGCGGGTTACGACCACAAAAAAATGGGCATTACCGCCCGAGGCGCCTGGGAGTCGGTGAAGCGCCATTTCCGGGAACTGGGCAAGAACATCCAGGCCGAGGATTTCACCGTGGTGGGCATCGGCGACATGGGCGGGGATGTGTTCGGTAACGGCATGTTGCTGTCCCGACATATCAAGCTGCTGGCGGCTTTCAACCATTTGCATATCTTCATTGATCCCAACCCGGACCCGGAGACCACCTATGTGGAACGGGAGCGAATGTTCAAACTGTCCCGTTCCACCTGGGAGGACTACAACAAAGACCTGATCTCCAAGGGTGGCGGCATCTATGCCCGTAGCCTGAAGTCCATCACTCTGAGCGCCGAGGCCCGAGAGGCCTTGGGCATCCAGGCCGAAAAACTCACCCCCAACGAACTGATCCACCAGATTCTCAAAGCCCCGGTGGAGCTGCTCTGGAACGGCGGCATCGGCACCTATGTCAAGGCCGCCCATGAAACCCATGGCGACGCGGGAGACCGGGCCAACGACGCGGTGCGGGTCAATGGCCGGGATCTGCGCTGCAAGGTGATGGGGGAAGGGGGCAATCTGGGCTTCACCCAGCTCGGACGCATCGAGTTCGCCCGCCGGGGTGGACATATCTACACCGACGCTATCGACAATTCCGGGGGCGTGGACAGCTCCGACCACGAGGTCAATATCAAGATCCTCCTCAACCAGGCCGTGGACGCCGGGGATATGACCCTCAAGCAGCGCAACCAGTTGCTGGCGGATATGACCGACGAGGTGGCCGACCTGGTGCTGCGCCACAACTACCTACAAACCCAGGCCATCAGCGCCACCGCCAGCCGCGCGGGCCAAATGCTGGGGGAACACGCCCGGGTCATCCGCCGCCTGGAGAAAGCGGGCAAGCTCAACCGGGAAATCGAGTACCTGCCCTCGGATGAAGAGCTATCCGAGCGGGAGGCGGCCAAGGAGGGGCTGTGCCGCCCGGAACTGGCTGTGCTGCTGGCTTACAGTAAAATCACCCTGTTCGAGGAACTGGTCAACTCCGACATCCCCAACGACCCCTATCTGCAAAAAGAGCTGGCCCAGTACTTTCCGCCCCGACTCTCTCCCCGCTTCGCGCCGGCCATGGAGAGTCATCGGCTGCGCAAGGAAATCATCACTACCTATATCACCAACAGCATGCTCAACCGCATGGGCAGCGTGTTCGTGTTCAAGCTCAAGGACACCGGCGAATCGGCCCCGGACATCGCCCGAGCCTATGCCGCAGCCCGGGAGATGTACCGGGCCAGGGAGCTATGGGCCAACATCGAAGCCCTGGACAATCAAGTCCCGGCCAAGGTCCAGATCGATATGAACTTCGCCAGCCGTCACCTAATCGAACGAGCCTCCTTGTGGCTGCTTCGCAACCGCCGCCCCCCCCTGGATATTCAGGCGACGGTGGATCAGTTCGGGGGCGGCATCACCCGATTGGCCGACGAACTGCCGGGACTGCTGCCCCCCCAGGAGGCCGAGGCCATGGGCCGGGAGATCAGCACCCTCACCGAGACCGGCGTGCCGGAAGAACTCGCCCAGTGGGTGGCCAGCCTGAACAAGCTGTACTCGGCGCTGGACATTATCGAGGTGGCCAACCAGGCGGAACTGTCTGTGGAGGCCGTGACCCAGGTCTACTTCGGAGCGGTCAGCCGACTGCGTCTGAACTGGCTGCACCGAGCCATCATCGACCTGCCCGCCGCCAACCATTGGCAGGATCAGGCCAAGGCGGCGCTGCTCAATAACCTCTATGAACAGCAACGGGGACTGGCCGCCACCGTGCTGCGCCAGACCGATACCGACCAGGAGCCGAAGGCCCGGCTCGATGCTTGGCTGGAGCGCAACCGGGTCGGGCTGGAGCGAGTGCAAAGCCTGTTCGCCGATCTAGGCTCTGCCGGTCAGCCGGATCTGGCCATGCTGTCGGTGGCTCTTCGGGAGACGGGGGGGCTTTTACAGGGGGATTGATCCGCCGCCAGGGCGTGGCGCAATAGCCCTATCAGACGGCCCCGGCCAGGTCTATCACCTGGCCGGGGCGTGAGCTTATTGAGGAATAATCAACCGGACGCCCGGTTCCAACAGGTCGGGGTTGGGAAGGGTCTCTTGGTTGGCCTCGAAGATCCGGGTCCATTGCATGCTGTCCTTGTAGAACTTCACGGCGATGGAGGACAGACTATCGCCCCGCTGCACCGTGTAACTGCCACGGGCCCCGGCGTATTGTTCGGCCTCGGCCTGGGCCGCGTCGAGCTGGCCGCGAGTGGTTTCCAGCATACTCCCAAGCTGCTGTCGGGTAGCCGCCAGGGTGGATTCCAGGTCCGCGATTTGTTCCCGCGCCTGGGCCAGAGACTGATTGAGGGTATCCACTTCCCCAGATTGCGCCTGTAGCTGTTGTTGCAGGCTATCCCGTTCCGCGCTCAGGGTATCGGCCTGCCCCTGGACCTCGGTCGCCCGCCGATCCTGTTCGTCCCGATCCTGCTGTATAGCCTCAAGCTGGCTCGCCAAGTCGGTGCGCTCCTGGCGCAAAGCCTCCAGTTCCTGGTCCCGCTCTCCAAGATTGACCCGGCTGGCTTCCAGGGATTGACTGGCTTCATCCCGGGCCGCCGCTGCCTCCTCCAACCGGGCCTGCAATTCATCCCGCTCGGCGGTCAGGGCGTCCCGTTGTTGAGTCAGCTCGGACAACTCACCGTCTACTTGGCTCTGTAACTGGTCCCGCTCGGCGGAAAGCGCATCCCGCTGTTTAGCCAGTTCGGCCAACTCTCCGTCCAGCTTGACCCGCTCCACCTGAGCCTGTTCCAGTTGGGCGTTGCTGTCCGCCAGTTGCTGAGCTAAATCCTGGCGGGCCTGCTCTGCGGCGTCCTGGGCTTGGCGGGTGGCGTCCAGGTCTTGCTCCAATGCTGAAACCCGCTCTTGGGCGGATTTGAGGTTATTCTGCAAATCCTGCACCTCGGCATGGGCGTCACCCACGGTCTGGCGCATATCGCCGAGTTGGTTGGCGAGAGTATCCCGCTCCTGGGCAAGATCGGCATTGGACTGGGCCAAGTCCTCCAACCGGGACTGGACCGTATCCCGCGCCTGCGCCACCTCTTGCAACTGAGCTTCCAACTCGGCCACCCGGGCTTGCAGCGCCTGCCCCTGGCTTTGGGCGTCCTCGCCGGCCTGGCGCAAGGTGTCCAACTCGGCTTGGACGGACTGGAGCTGGGCGCTGGCCTGCTCCCCTTGCTGACGGGCTGTATCCAACTCGGCTTGGACGGACTGGAGTTGGGCGCTGGCCTGCTCCCCTTGCTGACGGGCTGTATCCAACTCGGCTTGGACGGACTGGAGCTGGGTGCTGGCCTGCTCCCCTTGCTGACGGGCTGTATCCAACTCGGCTTGGGCGGACTGGAGTTGGGCGCTGGCCTGCTCCCCTTGCTGACGGGCTGTATCCAGTTCGGTTTGCAGGCGGTCCCGTTCCTCGATCAAAGCGGCGTTGGCGTTCTCCAGTTCCCGCAAGCGGGCATCCTGCTCCTCATGCATCATCCGGGCCTCTGCCCGAGCCACCTCCTGTTCGCCACGTAGACTCTCGGCTTCGGCTTGGGCGGCTTCCCGCTCCGTCTCTAGGGCGGTGCGCTCGGCTTCCAGGGTCTGGATGCGCTGCTCCAGCTCGGCGGTCCTGGTTTCGCTCTGGACACCCGCCGCCTCCAGTTTGCCTTGTGCTTCCTCCACCTGGGCTTGGAGGCTTTGATTGTCCTGGCGGGCCTGTTCCAGCTCGCCCCGTAGGGCATTCAATTGTTCGGCGGCCTCGTCACCGGCCTGCGCGTCACCGGCCTGCGCGGCACCGGCCTGCGCGTCACCGGCCTGCGCGGCACCGGCCTGCGCGGCACCGGCCTGCGCGGCACCGGCCTGCTCCTGGGAAACGGCTTGTTCCTGGGAAACGGCTTGTTCCTGGGAAACGGCTTGTTCTGGAGAAACGGCTTGTTCCTGGGAGACGGCGCTACTGGCCAAGATCGATAGAATGCAGAAGCTGAGATAACAGCGTTTACCGCGCATCATGCGTATCCTCCTAAACCCGAGGTGGAAGTATTGAAAATCATGCTGACTTAGGCAATTTACGGTGTGGTTTTTATATCCAGGGGCGCCAAGGACCCGCTTTAAAAATAGTTCAATCGCGCAGTCGCGGTGCAGTTTTTGCCCACGCTATTTGCAGTCCGGGAGGCGGGAGGGAGCCGCCGGAGGAACCGGCGGCCGTGATGGGAAGTCGATTGTCCCGCTCCTTCAACCCCCGGCGCCAGCGCCGGTGCCGGTACTGATGCTGGTATCCGGGTCGGCTGGGCTACCTAATGGGTCGATAGCCGACTCGACGTCCTGGGGAGGCTCCATATCCACATTGACACCAGGGCGAGGGGTGACCCCTTGGGGGTCGGTTGCATCACCTTGGTAATCCGGGGAGGCATCCGTATCGGCGGCTTGTCCGGCCTGGAGTTCGGTATCTACATTGATACCAGGGCGGGGGGTGGCCCCCAGGGGATCAGTATCCTGGGCCGTATAATCCGGCTTTTCAGGCTCGGCGGCATCGGCGGCCAAGACCAGGGGCGGTGTGGCGACCAACAGCACGGTACTCAAGAACAAGGCTTTTTTCATGGGAACTCCAAGGGCGTTGAAAAAACACTGGCCAACACTTTATGCAAACCACGGGCCATTTTATTTAACTTATTAGTTTCATATGGTTGCGGTTTTATTTCTCGACCAATGGCGAACCTTAACGGCTTCCAGTGGCAGCGTCTATGTAGGATCTACAATCGCCCGGCTGGCAGCGCACCATTGTTCCCAGGTTGGGTCAAAGCAACCGTCACCTCTATCAGGCTCGGTTTCAGCACATCATGCGCCCTGTATTTCCCCCTTGGTTCCGCTCTTCGTGGTTGCTGCCCCTGGCAGTCGTTCTGGCCGGCGGCTGCGGCGCTGCCCAATCGCCCGAAGGTCTGCTGGAAGACTACGTGTACCGGGTAGGCAACGCCTCCGGCGCGCATGGGTCCGCCGCCGATCCGCCGATTCTGGCCGTCTACCCTTCCCCTCGGGAGCGTTCCCTGCCCCTGGCGGACCTGCGCCTGGGTATTGTCAGGTTTTTTCAGCTTCATGGTTGCGAGTTGTTCAGCGTCATTAGCGAGCGCAACAGCATTCTGGGCCGCGTCATGCCCATCTCTCGACGACTGGATTACGAGTTGCGGTTTCTACAAAGCGCCACCGCCTGCCGTGCCCGACTGGCCGCCGAACCCGCCCCGGACCCGGAGTTGCTGATGGAACTGGATCAGATCATCGCCATCAAGGCGGACAACCTGGCCCGGGTCTTCTGGAACGCCACCCTCGCTAGCCCGGAGATGCAAAAAGCCTTCAGCCTGGCGGTACCCCCCCTGGAACCGGCGGAGGACACCGCCTTTGTTAATTCCCTACAGGCATTAAACTATTTCAACAGCCTGGGCCGACGGCTGGGAGAACCGACGCTGACACTCTCCCTAGAAGACCTGGAATCCCAGTACTACACCTTGCAGTTACAGCAATACGGCGGTCGGCTGTTGCATGC
The DNA here is from genome assembly GCA_964597315.1 of uncultured Candidatus Competibacteraceae bacterium. Lineage (GTDB taxonomy): Bacteria > Pseudomonadota > Gammaproteobacteria > Competibacterales > Competibacteraceae > CAZQXD01. Next base: position 31,769 of record CAZQXD010000018.1, on the reverse strand, counting down.
CTTGGCCCTGCTCAGCGATACCCTGGAGCGGGCGGCGGCAGCCCTGGAGGCGGCGGTTGACACGCGGCCGGTTTGTTTTCGTCAGCAGCCCAGCGAGCGGGGCCGAATTCTGCATACGGTGTTCGTCAAGTTTTACGCCGGTCGGGTGCGGCCTTATCTCTCCCAGGTCCACCGCCAAGGGGAAGCCTGGCTAACGGCCATCAATGGGTTGATCCACATGCAAAACGTGGAACCGCCCCCGAGTTTCGCCGTCTATCACGCACGAATGCTGGCCATGGATACGCAGACCGGACTCTGGCAGCGTTTCCGGCGGGCCACCCAGCGCCATACCCAAGCCTGGCAGGTGGTGCTGCGCCAGTGCGGACTAATGCCAACGCGGTAAGCCACAGCAGGGCGAACCGGCGGGCCATGGCGCCGCTGGATTCAACGATAGTCATTCAGGGACCAATCATAGGCGTCATCGTCAATGTGACTTACCGTCTCCAATCGACGGCGTAATTCCGGGGCCGCGTACTGGCGCAAATGCTCTATCACCCCGGTCTCGTCGCCTCCGAAATCGGCCTGGAACCAGGCATAGAGACTGGACACGATCAGTCGACCGTCCCGCACCTGGACGCCCCGGGGATGGTTGATATAGTCTCGGGCGCCTTTTTCCAGCAAACCTTCCAGGTTCTCGGGGGTATAGGCCCGGGCCTGCAAATTGGGGCAGCCCAGGGAGGCGCAGTTGACGGCGTAATGGGTGCGAGGGTCCTGCCAAAGGGGCCGCAGGATGCGGTGCTCGATATCGTCCAAGCTGAGGGCTTCGCCCTCCACCGTCACCAACTTTTTACCCCAAGGGCCGTCGGCGAAAAAGCCGGAAATATCGATATCGCGGATGCCGCGCACCGGGTAATGGTCCAATATGACTTGTACGGTTAGGGCGTTATACAAGTTGATCCAAAAGGCCCGCTGCGGGGTTCGGGCTAGGCGGCTGACCGGGGTTTGTTGCAAGGTCCCCAGATAGGCGTCCAGGGCCTGACGGTCAGCTGCCCTCACTCCGGCATAGCCCACCCGGTTGATGCCGTCGGGGCTGACACGCACATAGCGGCCCAAAAACCCGTCCCAGAGACCGTGGTCAACGCTCAGGGTGGAGCGGGGGTCGTGGGCGGTCCAGCGGGGCCACAATTCAGCTTTGGGAGCGGCCAGGGCTAGGGTCGGCGGCAACAAAGCTAAGCCAACGAGGAACAGACGGCGCTGCATGGGTGGTCTCCATGGATTATCGACTATAGACAACCTACGGCCACCCCGGGTCCGCAGATGCCGGACCTCTGACAGAGCCGGGGTTTGGCTCGCTCACGAAGAGCGATGCCTACGCCGTTACCGCGTATAGGTTTGGGCGTGGCGCCGCCCTGGTGGATTGAGGCCAGCTTATTTAGGACAAATTTTTTGTATAATTGATTATCCTGTTGAGCGGTGTTCTGTAACGCTCTATTCCGCTATCCCGAGGCCCTGGTTGCGCCTACAGTGGGGCTATAGTCCTGTAAGACCCAAAAAATCACCCTATTATTTTAACCGAGTTCATTTGCCCGGGAGACCCCATGGCGAAACCCGATCCGGCGACCCTGGCCGCTCAAGTCCAGGGCCAAAGCCTACCCCCCGTGGAGTCTTGGCGCCCGCCTCTATCCGGGGAAATGGATTTGCGTATCGCCCGGGACGGCACCTGGTACCACGAAGGCCAGCCCATCCTCCGAGCATCTTTGGCGCGGTTGTTTTCTACCATTCTGCGCCGGGACCCGGATGGCCACCATTATTTGCTGACCCCCGTGGAGAAATGGCGCATTCAGGTGGAGGACGCGCCGTTTCTGGCGGTGCTGTTGGATGTGGAGGGCACGGGCCGGGAGCAACGACTGCGTTTTACCACCAACCTGGGAGACCGGGTACTCGCCGGTCCCGACCATCCCATCGAAGTCACCTTCGCCAAGAATGGCGAACCATCCCCCTATGTGCGGGTGCGGGGCCAACTGTGGGCCTTGATCTCCCGGGCGGTGTACCTGGAATTGATCGAACGGGGGGATGAGCGCCTTAGTAACGGTCGGCGCGAATACGGGGTGTGGAGCGGGGGAGTGTTTTTCAGTCTGGGGCAATTGGACGAGGGGACGGCGCCATGAATTTGGATATCCTGACCTCCCCGGTGGCCTTTCTGGATGCCCAGCTGAGCGCCTTGCCCGACCAGGCCGGGCTGAACGACTACGCCCGCTGGTGGCGGGAGGAGGGCATGCCTATCTCGGAGGCGGTGGACCGCTTGGGCACCCCCTGGCTGCGCCACCATGACCGAGGCGGGCGGCGGGTGGACGAGTTACTTTATCCCCCGGACTATCAGCGGCTGTTGCTGGCCGGCTATCGAGCCGGGGCGGTGTGGCTGGCCTTTAGCGACTCCTTGGCCGCCGCTTACCGGTTGGGTTATGTGACGGCCTTCTTTGACCCCGGCCTGTACTGCCCCTATACGGTCAGCCTGTCCACCGCCGCCCCCCTGGATAAATACGGGGATGCCCACTTTAGACAGCGGTTTCTGGAGCCGCTACTGCGCCGCGACGAGACCGTGTGGCAGGGGGCCACCTGGATGACCGAGATTCGCGGCGGCTCTGACTTAGGCGCCAATGTGTCCACCGTGGCTCGCCGGGATGGGGAGCGTTGGCGGCTGACCGGCGACAAGTATTTTTGCTCCAACGTCGGCGCCGAGGTGGCGGTGGTGGCGGCCCGTCCCGAGGGAGCGCCATCCGGGGTGCTGGGCTTGGCCTTGTTCGTACTGGGCCGCCATGACAGCGAGGGCCGACTCAATTATCAGGTGCGCCGACTCAAAGACAAGATCGCCACTCGCTCGGTGCCCACCGGAGAGGTGGAGTTACGGGATGCCGAAGCCTACCGGCTGGGGCCGGAGCAGGGGGGCGTGTATATGATTCTGGAGGTTCTGAACCTGTCTCGGGTGGCCAACGCTGTGGCTAGCGTGGCTCTGGCCCAGCGCGCCATGGCCGAAGCCCTGGTCTTTGCCCGGGAGCGGGTAGCCTTTGGCCGACCGATCTTGGAACACCCCCTGCTGGCGCGCCAGTTCGCCGACCGGACCGCCAACCTGGAGGCCGCCAGCGCCCTGGCCTGGGCGGCGGTAGATCGGCTGGAGACAGTGTGGCGCCAGAACCCCCCCTATCAAGAGGACTATCACCGCTTCCGACTGCTGGCCCATCTGGCCAAGTACTGGACAGCCGATTTCGCTGTGGATACCGCCCGTTGGGCCATGGAGGTCCACGGGGGGCAGGGCGTGCTGGGAGAGTATCCCGCAGAACGCTGGTTGCGGGAAGCCATGATTCTGGCCATTTGGGAGGGGACCAGCCACCGCCAGATGCTGGACGGCATGGAGGTCATGGAACGCCGAGGGGTGCATCGAACGCTGTTGGCGGAACTGGCGCCCCATGGCGAACCCGGGGAAGCCCAGGACCTGGAAGCCCGCATCGACACCCTGCTGGCGCAACCGGAACCCCAGCGGGAAGCGTCCCTGGAGCCGGTATTCAGGGATCTGGCGGCCTTTGCCAGCCGCGCCCTGCGACGCCAGGGGGCAGCGGGGGCTTGAGACCACGCCCCTGGGCGTCCGGCGAGTCAATGCGTGTGTAGGATTGCAGCGCATTTGGGATGCATTGAGGGAGATCCCGCCCATGCTCCTTATTCCCGACTATGCTATGAACACCGCCCGGGTCTCGAACGCTCCGCCGCGTCTTTTGGAGACGGCAGGGACCTGCGGCGCGACACACGCCATCACCAAGAACGCCGTCCTGTTTAACAGTCACCGCGCGCTGCGGCGCTACGTCACCGAGGCATACACACGCTAATGGATATTTGGCCCCCTCACCCTACCCTCTATGAGATCAACACCTGGGTTTGGCTGCGCGAACAGCAGCAGGCCGTCGGCCGTCCCCTGACTCTGGCCGATATTCCCGACGTCGAGTTGGAACGACTGGGCGGGCTAGGTTTCGACGGGGTCTGGCTGATGGGGGTGTGGAGCCGTAGCCCCGCAGCCAGGGAGGTGGCCCGCACCCACCCGGAGCTGCAACCGGGCTACCGGGAGGCCCTACCCGACCATACCGACGCGGACACCATTGCCTCTCCCTACGCGGTGCTGGACTACCAGGTGGACCCGGAACTGGGGGGTGATACCGCCCTGGCCACCCTGCGCCGCCGGCTTCGGGCACTGGGTTTACGACTAATCCTGGATTTCGTGCCCAATCACCTGGCCCGAGACCACCCCTGGGTGAGCACCCACCCGGAGCGCCTGGTCCAGGGCGGGCGGGAATACCTGGACCGCCAGCCCCACAATTACTTTGAACAGGGCGGACGGGTATTCGCCCATGGCCGGGACCCCTACTTTTCCGGTTGGACCGACACGGTACAAGTAGACTTTCGCCCCCCCGCCTGCCGCCGGGCCATGGCCGACCAATTGCTGGCGGTGGCCGAACGTTGCGATGGGCTGCGCTGCGATATGGCCATGCTGGTCAACCGGGAGGTGTTTTCACGCACCTGGGGCGGCGCCTTCGACCCACCCTGGGCGGAGTTCTGGCCCGCCGCCATCACCGACATCAAGGCCCGGTTCCCGGGTTTTCTGATGCTGGCGGAAGCCTATTGGGATATGGGCTGGGACTTGCAGCAAATGGGCTTCGACTATACCTACGACAAGCGCCTGTATGACCGGCTTTGGGAGGGCAACGCCACCCCGGTGCGACTGCACCTGTTAGCGGACTGGAGCTATCAACGACGCCTGGCCCGCTTCGTAGAGAACCACGACGAGCAACGGGCGGCCACCGCCTTCGGTCCCCAGCGCAACCGCTCTGCCGCCTTGCTCAGTCTTACCCTGCCGGGCCTGCGGCTGGTCCACGAAGGTCAGTTACAGGGCTGGCGGCGGCGGCTGCCGGTGCAATTGGCCCGCCGCCAGGCGGAACCGACGGACCCGGCACTGGAGACGTTCTACCAGCGGCTGCTGGCGGAGCTGATCCAGCCGGTATTCCATCGGGGTCGCTGGCGGCTGCTGGACGCCCAGCAGGCCCGGCCCGGGGATGTCAGTCATGGGGATCTGATCGCCCACACCTGGACCCTGGGAGAGGAACGCCGACTCGTGGTGGTGAATCTGTCCCCTCAACCGGCCCGCTGTCGGCTGAACCCGGACCCGGATGCCTCGGAGGGACGCTGGCAGGCGCGGGAGCTGCTGGGGAACGACTGTCCATCCTTGGAGGCGCCGACCGAGGAGCTGAACCTGGAACTGCCGGGCCATGGCTACGGACTGTTTGAAGTGACAGCGGCTTAAGGCCTAGGCCGTTCGCCGTTTATGTGACTCGGAGCTATTGAACGGTAGCGGGCCTTAGCCCCGCAACCAGCCCAACCCATGACGGACCAGCACCACCAAGGCGCCCGGCAGATGGGCCAGACTGAAGGCCAAAACGAAAGCAAAAACGGCGCTAACGCCGTCTGTACTCGAAAAGCGCACCGCCAGCCAACCCAGCACCACGCCCAAGGCAATCTGCGCGACACTGAGCAGCACGGTTCGGGCGCTACTGCGAGTGTAGCGGGCCGCGCCCCACTGGGCATAAGCAACCACGCCCAAGGCCAGGATCATCATCGCCAGGGTCACCCCCAGGTCCAGTAGCTTGGTCATTAACGTGTCCTCATATTATTTTGACAGGGGGTCAATCTGGCCTGGGGGGGTCCGCTTTGGGCCAGGGCATGAGGGGCACGGTAGAGATGGAGTTTTTGGGAGAACCCTCAATGACCTTGTCACTGTAGCTAAGATAGACCAAGGTGTTGCGTTGGCGGTCATAAAAGCGTACCACCTGAAGGGTCTTGAACAGCAGGGAACGCCGTTCCTGAAATACCCGCTCCCCATCCTTGAGTTTGTCGTTGAAGCGGATCGGCCCCACTTGGCGGCAGGCGATGGAGGCATCGGAGGTGTCCTCCGCCAGTCCTAAGGCGCCTTTGACACCCCCAGTCCTGGCCCGGCTTACATGGCAGGTCACCCCGTCTACCTTGGGGTCGTCAAAAGCGTCGATGACGATTTTATGATCAGGACCAATGAGATTGAACTTGGTGTCCACGCTGCCAATTTCCTCGGCCTCACAGGCGAGTACCGCCATCAAACCCACTAGTACAGCCCTCAGCCGCCTGCCACCCATGGCTGCCCTCCACAATGAAATTGAATACGCTCAAGTATAGCGGCAAAAAAAAACCCGCCGCGGGGGGCGGGTAAAAGACTGGCCTGTCACACACTGCCCGGCGGGTTGCCCAAGATGCCAATGGGTCCACTTCCTCCTCCGTCGCGGACCACACCCGTCGGGTAGCAAGCCCTATGTCGGCGGTCCGTCTCAGGACTTTAGCGTCAGTCTGGAAATATTTTTTTGAGACTTTCACAAAAACGGCATGATCATTGCTTTGTCTTATACCAAGACCTAGAACGGTGAATCGCACACGACACCATCGCGGCATTTTCCGATGCAAAATGCAATGCGAATTGCGATAAAGAGTATCAAGGTTGCCACGGCGTTTCGTGGTGGTCATCACCAACAGCGTTCTCCGGGTCCTGTCCACCCAATGGAGGCATGAAGATGAAAACTAAATATTACTCATTCAGTTATGATGGCGGCATGCACGGCGGCGAACACTGGCTGCGGCGGGCCACGGTATCGGTCACGGAAAATCGGCTTGGCCGCCGCCACGTCAAAATTATTGGCCAGCCGGCCCAGGAAGACCACTGGCAATTATTTCTAGAGAGTATCGAGCAGGGCTTTATCAGCGCCCCCCATGGCCTGCGGGAACTGCACTAGCTTCAGAGTACACATTCCTGATCACACAAATGATAGGATTTGACACAGGTGGCCTGCTTTTGGCGGTTTCTATACTCTAAGGCACCGTTCCCAACCCTCGGCGCGACCTAGGCCGCCGATACGGAGCCGCTGACGGAATATTTGTGCGGGCAAGGATCCTTCGGACCATACATGCTTGTGAGGCGTATCCGCCTACAGCAACGCCAATGCCAATCAGCCGGGGCCACGATGTCCTTCTCGATCCGTCTTCATCATCTGTTGTTTCTGGGCTTTGTGCTGGTGGCCTTGACGCCCGTCTTGTTCCATATCAGTTGGGTGGAGCAGCCCGCCCTGGAAAAGGAAAAAGCGGCGGTCAAGGAAAAACATCTCATCATGGCCCACAATCTGACCCGCGCCATAGGTCGTTATTTAACTGATGTCAAAGCTGTTTTCGAGTTTGCCATCGCTTCTGCCTCGAATGTCGACGCCGATCCCAACCTGGCCCGGCTGATACAAGACCTGCATTTTCTGCATCTGTGCCTGGTGGACACGAGCGGCAACGTGCTGCGGCGGGTGGACAGCCTGACCTCGCGTGCCCCTCGGCGGATACCGCCACGGCTGATGACCGAACTGGCCACCGTGGCTCAATCCGGCCGAGTCACGTTTACCGGCGTTCTTCCCGACAGCCGTGGTCAGCCCGCGGTCTACCTAGTAAAGCCCGTGGCGGAAAATCAGCTAGCCATAGGCGCCCTGGATACCCGCTATCTGGTGACCCTGCAACAAGCCATCACTTTCGGCCATAAGGGCCACGCCGCTATTGTGGATCAGCACGGGCGGGTACTGGCCCACCCCCGGGAGGAATGGCGCCTCGGGATGCGGGATTTATCGGCCTTGCAACCGGTCCAGCAGATGCTGAAGGGCGAATCGGGGGTCGCATTTTTCTATTCCCCGGCCGTGGAAATGGACATGGTGGCGGGCTTTGCCCCGGTGGACGGCGTGGGTTGGGGCGTGATGGTGCCCCAACCGGTGGCTGAACTAAAGCAACAGGTCCGGGAGGTACTGGGTATCACCGCCGGGATCGTGATACTGGGGATACTGATCGCGGTGGTGCTGGGCTGGTGGCTGGCGGGACTGTTGGCCCACCCGGTAGGGGAACTGACCCGGGCGGCCAGGGCCATGGCCTCCGGCCGCCCGGGTCCACGGCCCCAGTCCAGTCGGCTGCTGCCCAGAGAGTTGCGCAGCCTCATCGACTCGTTCAACGCCATGACCGCCGAGATCACCACCGCCAATCAGGCCCTACGCCAGAAATCCGCGTTTCTTCAGGCCACCTTGGATAACATGGGCGAGGGCATCACCTTGATCGACCGGGACGGGCGGCTGGTACTCTACAATCACCGTTTCGCGGAGTTGTTCGAAGTGCCTTTCGCACCCGGCAGCAACCCCCGCCCCCTGGCCGAACTGCTGGTTGGCCCGGCCCGCAACGGTGAGTTTGGACCGCTCCGGGACCCCGAAGCTGCGGTACGGGCCTGGCTAGGCTATCTGCGCAGCCAGGCCGGCAAACACCTGGAGCATGTCCGCCCCAATGGCCGGATCATCGAGATTCGTTGCAGCGCGCTGCCGGTGGGCGGTCAAGTGGCTTCGTATATCGATATCACCGAGCGCAAACAGGCCGAAGCCGAGTTGCAACTGGCCGCCAAGGCCCTGGAAAGCACCGCCGACGGCGTCATGATCACCACCCGCCAGCGGCGTATCATCTCTGTCAACCAGGCGTTCACCGCCATCACCGGCTATAGCGCCCAGGAAACCTTGGGCCGGGACCCCAGTTTTCTGGCCTCCGGGCGCCATGACCAGGAATTCTTCACCCGGCTATGGCAGACCCTGAACGATACCGACCACTGGCAGGGAGAGATCTGGAACCGGCGCAAAAACGGCGAGGTGTTTCCGGAGTGGCTGGCTATCAGCGCCGTCAAGGACTTGGATAATCAGACCAGCCATTACGTCGGCGTATTCACCGATATTTCACAACGTAAGCAGGCCGAGGCGAGGCTGGATTTTCTGGCCTACCATGACCCCCTCACCCAGTTGCCCAACCGGGCGCTGTTTCAAATTCGCTGCCGAGAGGCTCTGGCCCGGGCCGACCGCCATGGCTATTTGGTCTGTTTGTTGTTTATCGATCTGGATCGGTTCAAGACCATCAATGACTCCCTGGGCCACGCCATCGGCGATCAGCTATTGCAGGCGGCGGCCGAGCGGCTGGCCGAGGGCGTGCGGGAAACCGACACTCTGGCGCGTCTGGGGGGTGATGAATTTACCCTGCTGCTGGACAGCCTCAACGATCCCCAAGACGGCGCCGCCATCGCCCACAAACTGATCACCACCCTGTCCCAACCTTTTCAACTGGCTGGGCATCTGGTCTACATCTCCGCCAGCATCGGCATCAGTTGTTACCCCCGAGACGGTCGTGATGTGCAAACTCTGCTGAAAAACGCCGATGCCGCCATGTACCAGACCAAGCAGGAGGGGCGCAATGGTCATCGGTTCTTCTCGACGGAAATGGATGCTCAAGCCTTTGAGTCCTTGGTGATGAGCAACAGTCTGCGCCAGGCTCTGGAGAAAAAAGAGTTTGAACTGTACTACCAACCCCAGGTGGATCTGGCCAGTGGCCGGATCAGCGGCGTGGAAGCCTTACTGCGCTGGCATCACCCCGAACTGGGGCTAGTCGCTCCCAGTCGGTTTATACCCCTGGCCGAGGAAACCGGAATGATCGGTGTCCTGTCGGATTGGGCGCTCAAGACCGCCTGCCAGCAAGCCCAAGCCTGGCGCGACGCCGGCATCCCCTTGCCCCGGATTGCCGTGAACTTGTCGGCACGGCAGTTTCGCCGCCCGGAGTTGGGCCGGGAGATTGCCGCCATTCTGGAAGAAACCGGGCTGGAGCCAACGATGCTGGAACTGGAGATTACCGAGAGCATGATGATTCATGCCCCCCAAAGCACCCGTCTGTTGCTAGATGAGTTCCGTCGTCTGGGCATGAGCGTCACCATTGACGATTTCGGCACCGGTTATTCTTCCCTGAGCTTCCTTAAGCGGTTCTCCATCGACGGGCTGAAGATCGACCGCTCGTTTGTCAGCGATATTCCTCGGGAAGCCGACGATGCCGCCATCGTCAAAGCCATTATCGCCATGGCCACCACCCTTAGACTGCGGGTGGTGGCCGAAGGGGTGGAGACCGAGGAACAGCACCGCTTCCTGTGTGCCGAGGGCTGCCGGGAAGGTCAGGGGTTTTTGTTTGGACAAGCCAGTCCGGCGGCGGCCCTGGAGCCGCTACTGCGAGCCAATCTTGGCGCCTAGGGGGCGGCTGGCTCAATGGCGACGATCTCGAAGCCCTGGGAAGCGGTGCGCCAGCGCAAAGTGACGTGATAGGGGCGTCCCGCCACCCGCAAATGAGTAATTGCCAGAGTCGATGCATCGTGGCTGATGGTGGCCCCGGCCAGGCTGACTTGGGCCGGATCGTGGATGAACCCTTCTTGAAAACGCACCACCTGAAAAGTGGCCGAATCCTCGATGCTGGAACCATCCCGGCTGGTAGCGCGCAAGGTGATGGTATGCTCCCCCGGGACCAGGGCGTTGTAGGCAAACGCCATGGAAAACCCGGACTGCAAGCTGTCGGGATACTCAGCGAAGGCGCTGGCCACATCCCCGCGCCGCCCGCCGGTGGGCACCAACCCCGCCTCGACCCCGTCGATCAGCAACTCCACCCGCTCCACCCCGGCCAGGGACACCACCCAGCCGCGCAGATTGCCTACCCCGGCGCGCACCTCCCCGGCAACGGGCTCTTCCAGATTCAGTACCAGCGGCGGCAGGGACGGTTCGGCGGTCCCGTAAAGCGCGGCCACCCCGGAGATGTCGTCTTCTAGGGGCTGTTCCACGGTGCTGCCCATGGGGATAGTGGAGGCCATGATGGACGCCGCCCGGTTTTCATGACCCAGGCCCAGCACATGACCCAGTTCATGAACGGCCACCCGCCTGAAGTCGGCGGCATTCTCCCAGGGACCCTCATAGATGTCCCAGGAGCGTAGGGAATTGAACACTACATCGGCTTCCAGCAACCGACCGTTCTGGGAATAGCTGGTGGTGACCGCCAAGGTGCCAGCGCCGAAGGCCACGCCACAAACATCCGGGGCGAAGCCGACGCCGTTACGAAAACCATCCTGGGGTATGCCCCGAGCCACTCCCGCGCAGGGATCGGAGCGAACCGGCGTCAACTCCACGCGAAATCCACTGGCCTGATTCCACAGCGACGCCGACTCCGCAAAGGCTTGATTCCAGCTCACCCCACTGGCGCTGTGTCCACCCTGGAAATCCAGATCCACATGCAGTTCCACCGAGTCACCAGGCCAACGAGCGCCATGAAGAGTATAGGCCGCCGCCGGCAAGCCGACTAACAAGGCCACCCAGAACAACCCTCTACCTTTCAAGGGTGACTCCCCAGGTCGCGCAGCCGCTGTTTGAACTCTAGAACCGTGAGCGGCGGCTCTTGCCGGGAGTTGGCCTGGCGCCGAACCCCGGCGGCCACGCCATCGCTCAAACCGAAGTCGCCTGCCTCCTGCCCGAGGTCAAGGCCATAAATGGCTTGGCCGGAGAACGTTCTGATCAGTTCCCGGCCCTTGGGGTCCGCCTCCACCCGGTAATGGCCTTGTTGCCAGCCGTAGAGGGGATGCACCTGAAGTCGGCCCAGGGATTCCACGAAGTAAATACCTTTCTCCCCAACCGGGGGCGGCCATAGCTCGGCCACGGCCAGGGACTCGCCATCCACCGCGCCACCCAGGTAGGGCAGTTCCAAACGCTTCTCCGGCCAGTCTCCCTTGATGATCTCCAGGACCTCGAAGGTAACGTAGGTAAAAATAGCGTCGGGCCGCCGGGACCGCTCCACCCGCTGGCCCACCACCCGGCCCTCGAAAATCAGCTCGCTGGAAGCCACCAGGTCGCGCACCGCTACCTGTCCGACACTCGTGGCCGGGGCGGAAAACGGAAAGGCCAGCAGGATGAGCACCGGCAAGCACAGCCCGGCAATATGACGACAGCTCAAGGGCATGGGTATCACAACCGTCCTGGAAAGACCGAAGACGCAGCCGGTCTAGCGGCTGCGCCACCAGTGGCTATTTAGGGGTAAGTATCGGGAAGGGAAAGTGGAACTTTAGGGCAGTCCGGGGCGGTTGTGCTCCAGTTCCTTGAGTCTGAGCAGCTCCGCCGACCTCGGCTCATCCTGGCGTTTGAGATCGGTAGGTCGGCGATCCAGGGGAAAGACTCCGATTGGCTGCCCCTGGAGCAGCGGCGCTCTATCACACGCCCAATCTTTTGCCGACCCGGTTTATAGAGTCACCCGAGACGGCCATAAAGTTTTGAAGTAAACTATCTAGCTACCTTATTTTATGACTTTTTTTACTTTATATTCGGAGACAGTGATGAATAACTGCCATACCCCCCTGGATGAAGCGGGGCTGAAACTGGAACTGGAACTGGAAGACTTTTTGCCCTATCGTTTCCATGTGTTGGCCGAACTGCTCAGCCGCTCACTATCCCTGACCTATCAGGATCGCTTCGGGATCAGCGTGGCCGAATGGCGAATCCTAGCCATCCTGGGCCGGGAATCCCCGCTCTCGGCCGGAGACGTAGGCCGACGCACCCATATGGAGAAGCCCCGTGTCAGCCGCGCCTTGGGACGGATGCAAGAGACCGGACTGCTGGTACGGCGAGTGGACCGCCACGACCACCGTGTGGCGATCCTGCGGCTGAGCCGTCGTGGCCAGGATCTGTACCGACGACTCGCCCCCTTGGCCCTGGATTGGGAACGGCGACTGCTGAGGGAGTTGGACGATCAGGACCGGGCGCGGCTAGACGATCTTCTGGATCGCCTGCAAATTCGTCTGGAGGCCATGAACCGGGCGGCCTGAGCGCGGACGCGCTCAGTTCCCACCTGGATAGTGCTTGATGAACGGATTGTCCAGGCCCTGGATGGCCTGGACCCGCCGGTTGCGCTCCAGTTCCCAGGCATCCGGCGGGTCCATCCGATTCCAGGCCGTAAATAACTGGCGCTGCTGATCACTAAGGCTGAAGCCGTAGGTTTTTTCCATATAGAAATAGACCCGAGCGATGTCCCCCATCACCGTCTCCGGCGGCTCGGCCCGGCGAGTACCAGAATCCACTTCGATATTGCAACCGCCGTATTCCCGTTTCTCCCCGGGAATCATCCCCCAGCGATAATTGGAGCGGTCGCCGTTGACCTCCCCCACCGCCGGGAACAGATTGTGCAAATCATTGTGGGCCGCGCGAAACACCGGATCAATGGCCTCGCAACAGCGCCGCCCTTTAAAGGGCTTGCCCTTTTTATCGGTACACAGCGACTCCCGCCAGCAGGCCCGCTGGCGACCGAAATCATAGGCCGGAAACACATGCTCAGCCTCCACCCGACCGGCCCGCTTGGGGTTCTTGCGGGGTTTGACGCCACAACCCCGTAAATCCACTTTGCGCTCGGCATTAAACGCACAGCCACAGTAAAAGGTCAGCCGGTGATCGTCATAGAGGGAATACAACTGTCGCTTGGCGGCGCTGAACGAAGCGGGCACTGCGGGTAAATCAACCTCGGTATCGGCCTTCTCCTCTGAGTACTCCCAGAGCCGTTCGGCCACGGCCAGTAACACTGCGACCAACAGCAGCGCGATACCGTAACGCGGAGACTTCACAAGTTTTCCTCCAACCAGCCGCTTTATTATCTGTTTATTTGAACATAAAACGCATAAAGCGTGTGCTTTACGCCCAAATAGCGCGTCACGTAATGCGTATATAATTCAATTTATTTGCAATTTCCATGCACCGGCACTCCTGCCTGGGCGCTATCATGGGGTGCTAAACTGTGTCGGAGCCGATTACGACCGATGTATAGCTTCGCCAACATCGTCCGTAACGCCATTACCGTTTAGATTGTCAGTTTGGTGACTTTGTGACTGGGGGCGTCTCCGGGCTTGCTGTCGGGCCGAGGCGCCTTTGCTGGGATGCTTGCGGGACTGGTCACGTTTAGCGTCCGCAGCCTGTTGTTCCACGACTACCGGCGGGCGCCGCCTCGGGACTCCCAGTTGCCCGAGGAACCGCTGCCCAATGATCGGGCCTAGGCGCCGGACGCATCCAGACGCTTTTGCCCTGCGTATGCCGTGTACCTCGTCACGCCCATGGGACCGTCGCGGCCCCGGCGCCACTAAGAAAATCCAGGAATTCACCTATGCACGCCACGCTCCCCTTATTGAAGAAAACCGACTTTCCCGCCCTGCGCCGCAAATCCCTGGAGGTTGTCCAGGTCAATCTAGGCTACCGCTGTAACCAAACCTGTGTTCACTGCCATGTCAACGCCGGTCCCCGCCGCAAGGAAAACATGACCCGGGAGACCGTGGAGCAGGTGCTGGAGTTGCTGCGGGCCACCAAGGCCCACACCCTGGACTTGACCGGCGGCGCTCCTGAACTCAACCCCCATTTCCGTTACCTCGTGCGCGTCGCCCGGGAACTGGGCCTCAAGGTCATGGACCGCTGCAATCTGACCATTCTGGAAGAGCAAGGCCAGGATACCCTGGCCGAATTTCTGGCCGCTCAGGGGGTGGAGGTGGTGGCCTCCCTGCCTTGCTATCTAGAAGATAACGTGGACGCCCAGCGGGGCGATGGCGTGTTCGAAGCCAGCATCCGCAGCCTACAACGTCTGAACGCCCTGGGCTACGGACAGCCCGGCAGCGGTCTGATCCTGAACCTGGTGTATAACCCCCAGGGACCGAACCTACCGCCACCCCAGGCCGCCCTGGAGGCCGATTATAAAACCCACTTGGGCCAGCGTTACGGCGTCGTGTTCAATAGCCTGTATACCCTGGCCAATATGCCTATCCAACGCTTTGGCAGTTGGCTGATCTCCAAGGGGCGCTTTCATGACTACATGGACGTGCTGCGTGGCGCCCATCAGAACGACAACCTGAACACCGTGATGTGCCGCAATCTGCTCAGCGTGGGTTGGAACGGCTACATTTACGACTGCGATTTTAATCAGATGCTAGGCATCCCCCTACGGGTGGACGACCGCCCACGAGTTCACATCAGGGACTTGCTGGAACGGCGCCTAGACGGTAATCCCATTCAGGTGGCCGACCACTGCTACGGCTGTACCGCCGGTCAGGGCAGCAGTTGCGGTGGAGCGCTGGGCTGAGACCGGTCGGCGGTTTTCTGTGACACCCTCAGCAAGGGCAAGCGGGATAAGCCTCCCAGCCATGGCGATGTCTAGGCTGACTGCCTTGGAAGCGCCGGTGGGGGGTTTTGGCGCCTTGATCTTGCGCATACGGGTAGGCTCCCCAGCCATGACGCCGTTGGGGCGGGCTGCCTTGCATCCGTCGCTCATATAGCCACAGCTTCTGCGCCCGGGAATAGGGGTAGGCCCCCCAACCATGGGGTTCATCGAGAGTCGATTTTATAGGGGTTTGCCCATAGCCGACGGGGCGCGCCGACCAGTCAACCCGTTCCCAGGGATGCCGCCAATGTAAATAAACGCTGCGATCGGCCAGCAGATAGGAGTCTTGCTGGACTGGGGCGGATACCGCCAAGGACCCGGCGACCATGCTCAGGCCAAGGGTGAGAAGCAATAGGGTTTTCATGGGCGCCTCCAGCAAAGGGCCGACGGGTTTTGCCGTCAACCGAGTTCACCGCAGGCCTGCTCACTAGTTAATACGTCGCGGATAGCCGAGCGGATGCTTTACAGCAAGCCGCAGTCGCGCAGATACTCCCGGGCCGATAGCACCTGGCCGCTATAGCTCAGGATGTCATCCTCTAGCAGGGCGACCAACGCCCGGGCTGCCATTTCCGGGGGCTGGGCGAAGCTGTCCACGGCTTTGTCCGGGTACATCCGGCGCACGGCGCCGGTGGCGCTGACCGAGGGGGACAAGGACACGCAAGCCACGCCGTGGTCCCGCAGTTCGGCCGCCAACCCCAGGGTGAGGCGGTCCAGCCCAGCCTTGGAGACCCCGTAGGGGATATTGAGAAACCCGGTGCGCACTGCCGCTCCGGAACTGATATTGACAATGACGCCACCCCGGCGGACTAATTCGGGGACCACCGCCCGACAGCACAGAAAAGCGCCCCACAGATTAGTGTCCATTACCTCTCGCCACAGTGTCGGAGTCACCTTGGTAAAGGCCAGGTCTCCCACCATTACCCCCGCATTGTTGACCAGAATATCCACTTGGCCGTAGTGGCCGATGGTCCTGGCGACCAGAGCCTCCACTTGGCCCTCCTCTCGCACATCCGTCGCCACCGCCAGAGCCTGACCACCGGCTGCCCGGAGTAACGCCGCCGTTTCCTCCAACTTGTCCTGGCCCCGGGCCGCCACCACCACCCGGACGCCCCGTCGCGCCAGACTCAAGGCCATGGCCCGGCCTAGCCCGCGGCTAGCGCCGGTGATGATCGCCACCCGCTCTCGCAGTTCCATCACTCCACCCGCTCCCAGATTTGGGAGCGTCCGAACAGGGGCAGGCCCACATAACCGCGAACATCGAGCCGTCGGCCGCCATCGGTGAGTCGCAGCTTGCTGCTGTAGATCTTTCCATTGTTAGGATCGAGAATCTGGCCGTCGATCCATTCATCACTCTGTGGCCGGAACCCCCACATAAACCGCAATCCCAGCAACGGCGCGTCCTTGAGTTCCCCCTCGCAGCGTTCGCATATCCGGGGTTCGTGGTCCTTGGGAGAGTTCAGAAGTGCTTCGATACGACCTGCCAGACGGCCATTTTCCATCTGAATCACGACAATGCTTTTGGCTTTACCGGTGTCATCGTCGATGGTTTTCCATCGGCCCGCCGGGGAGTCGAAATCAGCCGCAGCCGATCCGATCGTTAGCGAAACTGTCAGGGACAATACCAAAGAGAACGGGGTTTTCATGGTGCGGCTCCGTGTGCGGAATTCACAGTCTAACTATAGCCATGGCCCGCAGCTTGAGCCTCGGGGTACTGGCATGGCATGACAGCTCTGTTCCAAACCAGGGCGGCACTTTGCCGATGAAGCACTCAATTGGTGCAAAACACTCCTAGACTACTCTTCCTGAAAAATCAACCAATTGAAACTAGTAGACATTGATGCAAGGTATGATTTTTGCTTATACGGCGCAGGTCGAAACAACAAGATGCGCTAAGAGGATGCATTATGGAAACGCTTAAAAACGGTAGCGATGTACTATTTGTCTTGCTGGGGGCCATCATGGTGCTGGCCATGCATTCGGGTTTTGCCTTCTTGGAAGTGGGCACGGTGCGGGCCAAGAACCAGGTCAACGCCTTAGTCAAAATTATCACCGACTTCGCCGCATCCACGGTCGCCTATTTTTTTATCGGCTACGGCGTGGCCTATGGAATGGGTTTTCTGGACGCCGCACCGGCGCTGACCGAGAAAAACGGCTATGAGCTAGTCAAGTTTTTCTTTTTGTTGACTTTCGCGGCGGCCATTCCGGCCATCATCTCCGGGGGTATCGCCGAGCGGGCCAAATTTTATCCACAACTGGCCGCCACTTGCCTACTGGTGGCTGTGGTTTACCCCCTGTTCGAGGGCCTGGTATGGAACGGTAACTTCGGTGTGCAGGATGCCCTGGAATCCCTATTCGGCGCTCCTTTCCATGATTTCGCCGGGTCGGTGGTAGTCCATGCTGTGGGGGGCTGGCTGGCTCTGGCGGCGGTGCTGCTACTGGGCGCTCGCAAGGGTCGTTATGCCAAGGACGGCTCGGTGATGGCGGCCCATCCCCCGTCCAGTATTCCGTTTCTGGCCCTGGGAGCCTGGATTCTGACGGTGGGCTGGTTCGGCTTCAACGTCATGTCGGCCCAAAGTGTGGAGGCCGTTAGCGGCCTGGTGGCGGTGAACTCATTGATGGCCATGGCAGGCGGTATTCTGGCGGCCTTGGTGGTCGGACGCAATGACCCGGGCTTTATCCATAATGGCCCCTTGGCTGGCCTGGTGGCGGTGTGCGCCGGTTCCGATATCATGCACCCCTTGGGCGCCCTGGTCACTGGCTTGGTGGCCGGCGCCCTGTTCGTGTTTGCCTTTACCTATACTCAAAACCGTCTCAAGATCGACGATGTGCTAGGTGTCTGGCCATTGCACGGTCTGTGCGGCGCTTGGGGCGGGGTGGCCGCCGGTCTGTTTGGGCTGCAAGCCTTGGGAGGCATTGGCGGGGTGAGCCTGCTTTCGCAACTGGTGGGCACCCTACTTGGGGTGGGCTTCGCCCTAGGCTCGGGGTTTGTGGTTTATGGCGCCCTTAAGGCTTTTTGTGGCATCCGGCTTAGCGAGGAGGAGGAATTTCAGGGCGCTGATCTGGCCATCCACCGGATCAACGCCACTCCAGAAGTCTAGTGAAACGGGCGGGGGTGGTGAAGGCTACCCCCGCTGGATTTCAGGTCTCCGCGTCTCCGGTCAGCTTCACCCCGGTTGCGCTCACGACTTTCGCCTCCAATTCCATCACCCGCTTTTCCAGTTCTTCCAAGCGAGCGCGGGTGCGGGCCAGCACAGCCTGCTGCACGTCGAATTCCTCCCGGGTCACTAGATCCATACGGGCAAAAGCGGTCTGCAAGGTAGCACGGAAATTCTTCTCCATGTCCTGCTGCAATTGACGAAGGCCCGGCGGCACCGCTTCGCTGAACCGCCGCGCCATATCATCGAGTAGCTTTGGGTCGATCATGGCTCGTACTCCATGGGTCTCAAGGATAGTACCGCTAGTGTAGCGGGGTTTTAGGGTATCGCGCAGGCCACCTGGTTGCACAAATAGAGTGCATGCTGCTTTTTGGTGCGCACTTTTTGGTGCGCCGCAAAAACCCGACTCTCCTTACAAGAACAAATCAATCTACTGATTTATAAAATAATTCTTCTTATGGCACAGGCCGTGCATAAATGCGCGCAGGGTTTACGGCCTTGCTTCAGCCGACATGCTTAGTATTCGCTGCGACGGAGTTCCCCATGGGGATTCTCACAATTATCGGGAGACTGCATTCATGAAATTAGTAGCGGCAATCATCAAACCGTTCAAATTGGACGACGTCCGGGAAGCCCTGTCGGAAATCGGCATTCAGGGCATCACCGTGACCGAGGTTAAGGGTTTCGGCCGTCAGAAAGGCCATACCGAATTGTATCGGGGCGCCGAGTACGTGGTGGACTTCCTGCCCAAGGTAAAGATCGAAGTGGGGATCGACGACAGCCTGGCGGACCAGGTCATCGAGGTCATTTCCAAGGCCGCCAACACCGGCAAGATCGGCGACGGCAAGTTATTCGTGTTCGATCTGCACCAGGCCATTCGGATTCGCACTGGCGAATCCGGCCCCGACGCCCTTTGACATAAGACGAGAGGTTCAATTCCGTGGAAGCACTCAAAGAACTGAGCTACGCGCTCGATACATTTTATTTTCTGATCTCGGGCGCCCTGGTCATGTGGATGGCGGCAGGCTTCGCCATGCTGGAGGCGGGCCTGGTGCGGGCCAAGAACACCACCGAGATTCTGCTGAAGAATATCACCCTGTTCGCCATCGCCTGCATCATGTATCTGCTGGTAGGCTACCAGATCATGTACCCTGGCGACGCGGCCACCAGCAGCATCTTCCCCAGCTTCGGCTTCCTGCTCGGGGCCGACAATACCGCCGCCGCAGTGCAGGCGGGTGGCGATGGCGCCCCCTACTACTCGGCCCGGGCCGATTTCTTCTTCCAGGTAGTGTTCGTGGCCACCGCCATGTCCATCGTCTCCGGCGCCGTGGCCGAGCGCATGAAGCTATGGGCCTTCCTGCTGTTCGCCGTGGTGCTCACTGGCTTTATCTATCCGATCCAGGGTTTCTGGAAATGGGGCGGTGGTTTCCTGGACCAACTCGGCTTTCAGGATTTCGCCGGCTCCGGCGTGGTGCATCTGTGCGGCGCCACTGCGGCCCTAGCCGGTGTACTGCTGCTCGGCCCGCGCATGGGCAAATACGGCAAGAACGGCGAGATCCATCCCATCCCCGGCGCCAATATGCCTCTGGCCACCCTGGGCACGTTTATCCTCTGGCTAGGCTGGTTCGGCTTCAATGGTGGTTCCGAGCTGAAAATTTCCGATGTGGGCGAGGCCAACGCCGTGGCCCAGGTGTTCGTCAATACCAATATGGCCGCCGCTGGCGGCGTGGTGGCGGCGCTGATCACCGCCCGGCTGCTGTTCGGCAAAGCTGATCTGTCCATGACCCTGAACGGCGCCTTGGCTGGCCTGGTGGCCATCACCGCCGAACCTCTGACCCCGGGGGCCGGGGCCGCCACCCTAATCGGCGCCGTGGGTGGGGTGCTGGTGGTATTCGCCATCGTGGCCCTGGACAAGCTGCGCATCGACGATCCGGTCGGCGCCATTTCGGTACACGGGGTAGTGGGCATGTGGGGCTTGATGGCCGTGCCCTTGACCAATACCGATGCCAGCTTTATCAATCAGTTGATCGGCCTGGGCAGCATTTTCGGTTTTGTATTTGTCGCCAGCCTCATTGTTTGGGCGGTACTCAAGTTCACCATGGGAATCCGGGTCAGCGCCGAAGAGGAATACGAAGGTGTGGATCTGGCCGAATGCGGGATGGAAGCCTATCCCGAATTTACGTCATCCAAAGTGTGATCTCAGCATTATTCCTTAATCACCCTAACGGGCGCTGCGGCGCCCGTTTTTTATGACGGTGGCTGTGTGAGTGGGGTCGCGGGTTACGCCACAAGAGAAGGCCCAGGGTCTGGATATTTCCCTACACGATGAGCGCGGCTACCGCTTTCAAATCGGCTTCGGGCGGTGCTATCGCTGCCGGGCCGGATTTCGGCTATAGTCAGCGGGAATCACTGATACGGGCTTTATAACGAGGCAAGGTGGCATTCATGAAGTTGGTAACCGCCATAATCAAACCGTTTAAGCTGGACGATGTTCGCGAGGCGCTTTCGGAAATCGGCGTCCAGGGTATTACCGTAACCGAGGTCAAGGGCTTCGGACGCCAGAAGGGACACACTGAACTCTATCGAGGCGCCGAATATGTGGTGGACTTTCTACCCAAGGTCAAAATCGAGATCGGCGTGGATGACGCTATCCTGGACCACGTGGTGGAGGTGATCGCCAATGCCGCCAATACCGGCAAAATCGGTGATGGCAAGATCTTTGTTTTTGAGCTGCAACAGGCCATGCGTATCCGCACCAGCGAAACCGGCGTCGACGCGCTTTAACAAACACCGGTAGCCCACGACCAGCAGGCGCCTCGGGCGCCTGTTTTTTTTTAGCGGTCACGGCATATCCCCAGGGGGACCGGGTATCTCTTCCCGCCCGCCCCGATCTGGTCGGTGCATCGGCAGCGGCGCCGGGAACCCGGAACGGCTTTGCAACGACACAGCCAATCCGTAATAGCTAAAGGTAGATAGGGGCGGGCATGCTCCACTAAACTGCGCCCAAACCCGCACCGACGGGTTCCCAACCGACGCTGCTAGGAGGGCCTTGCCCGTGAACGACAAGCACAGCGATCAACCTGGCTGGACCGTGGACGACGCCCGTGAGGTGTATAACATCGACCGCTGGAGCGGCGGTCACTTCGACATCAGCCCCGCAGGCCGAATCCGCGCCCGTTCCCTGAGCGATCCAGACTATCCAGGCATCGACCTGCACGCCCTGGCCGGTGACTTACAAACCCGGGGTTATGGCCTGCCGGTGCTGGTGCGCTTCAATCATATCCTCCACGAGCGGGTGGACACCCTATGCAACGCTTTCACCACCGCCATTCGCGACTATAACTACCAGGGCCGCTATACGGCCGTGTATCCCATCAAGGTCAATCAGCAGCGCGGCGTGGTGGGAGAAATTCTCGGCCACGGCAATTCCCGGGTGGGCCTAGAGGCGGGCAGCAAGCCGGAACTGATGGCGGTGCTGGCCCTGAGCCGGGACGGCGGTACGGTGGTTTGCAACGGCTACAAGGACCGGGAATACATCCGTCTGGCTCTGATCGGCAAGCAACTGGGAATGGATGTTTACATTGTCATTGAAAAGCTCTCGGAGTTGGATCTGGTGATCGCCGAGGCGGCGGCCCTGGGGGTGCGCCCGCAACTGGGCATCCGGGTGCGGCTGGCGTCCATGGGGGTGGGCAAGTGGCAAGACACCGGCGGCGAAAAGTCCAAGTTTGGCCTGTCCGCTGGCCAGGTGCTGGAGGCTCTGGAGCGACTGCGCGCCGAAAGCCTGCTGGATACGGTAGCCCTGCTGCACTGCCATCTGGGTTCCCAGGTGGCCAATATCCGGGACATTCAGGGCGGGCTCAAGGAGGTAGGTCGGTTTTTTTCGGAACTGCACCGGCTGGGCGCCAAAATTCGGGTGGTGGACGTGGGCGGCGGCCTAGGCGTGGATTATGAAGGCACCGCCTCCCGCCGGGAATGCTCCATGAACTACAGCGTCCAGGAGTATGCCAATAACGTGGTGCATTACCTGTGGGAGGTGTGTACTGAGAAGGGCCTGCCCCAGCCGCACCTGTTCACCGAATCGGGCCGGGCGCTCACAGCCCATCACGCGGTGCTGATCAGCAATATCATCGACCACGAACAATCCCCGGGCGGCAACGCCCTGGCGCCGCCAGCGCCAGACGAGCCGCTGATTCTGCGCAATATGTACGAAGTCTACAAAGAGGTCTCCCGGGTGACGGCGGTGGAGTCCTACCACGACGCCGCTCACTGGCTGGCCGAAGCCCAGGGCATGTACCTGCACGGGGTACATAGTCTGGAGCAGCGGGCTAGGGCCGAGCATCTGTACTATGGCATCTGCCGCAAGGTGCAGCCGCTACTGAACCTGGCCAGCCGCGCCCACCGGGAGTTGCTGGACGAACTCAACGACAAGCTGGCCGAGAAGCTGTTTCTGAACTTCTCGGTGTTTCAGTCCATGCCCGATGTCTGGGCCATCGACCAGATCTTTCCCATCATGCCCTTGCATCGGCTCAACGAACGCCCGGAAAGCCGAGTGCTGGTGCAGGACCTGACCTGCGACTCCGACGGGCGCATCGAACACTATGTGGATAGCGAGGGCGTGGAGTCCACCCTGCCCCTGCCTTCCTATCATGCCGGCGAGCCCTTCTTGCTGGGGATTTTCCTGCTGGGCGCCTATCAGGAAATCCTGGGCGATATGCACAACCTGTTCGGCGACACCGATGCGGTCAACGTGGAACTGACGGCAGGCGGCGGCTATCGCTTAGTGGAGCCGGAACACGGCGACACCGTGGCCGACCTGCTGCGCTATGTCCACTATGAACCCGAGACCCTGTTGGCCACCTACCGGGAGAAAATCACCCGAGCCGATCTGGGCAAAACCCGCCGCGACGCCTTTCTGGCCGAGTTAGAGGCGGGCCTGCAAGGCTATACCTATCTGGAGGATTGAAGTTCAATTTTTTTTAACTCTCCTGCATCCACGCCTCCGAGTGCTTCGCATAGAAGGTCAGGAAGCGTGGATTCCTCCGCGCTTCCAGAACACTAGCATCGAAGCCACCCCGGAGGATCTCATCGTGGAGAAAAAACTGTCACACACTCTATTGGCGGCGGCAGTGGCCACCGCCCTAGTCACCACCGCCCAAGCGGCCAACCACCGCGAAGCGCCTATCACCGCCCTGGACCATAAGGCCGACATCACTGATTTCTTTGCTTTCGTCAGCTACGACGATCCTAATAAAGTGACGCTGATTCTGAACGTGGACCCGCTGTTGGAATCCTCTAACGGTCCCAACTATCACCCCTTCGATCCAGAGATCCTCTACACCATCAATGTGGACAATGACCAAGACGCCAGGGCCGATGTCAGCTTTGAGTTCCGCTTCAATACCGAAATCCGCCTGCCTGGCGTATTCACCAGTTTTGTGGGCGCCGGCGCTGGCCTGGACGCTCCAGACAACTCCGCCGCGCCGGTGCCCCCGGGCACGCCAATCGTGCCGCCGGCCATCACCGCCCTGGACGGCTCCGGTTCCGAGGGCCTGAGTCTGCGCCAATCCTACACAGTGACCTTAGTCAAGGACGGCCAGCGCACCCAACTGAATTCCACGCCTTTATACGCCGTGCCCACCAACGTCGGCCCCCGGACCATGCCTGATTATCCAACCTTGGCCGATCAGGGTATTTATGATCTGAGCAACGGTATGAGGGTGTTCACCGGCACCGTGGACGACCCATTCTGGATCGACCTGGGCGCGGCCTTTGACTCCCTGAACTTCCGTACCAGCGCCTTTGGCACTGGTATCCCCGGGATACTCGATGAATCTCAGGATGCCGACGACATCAACAACTTCGCCGCCGATGACGTGGCCGGCTTCAATGTCAATGCCATCGCCATCGAAGTGCCCGTCACCCTGTTGACTTCCGATGGTCTGATCCACGACGCCAATGCACCGCAAGCCACTATCGGCGCCTGGGGCACCACCTCCCGACCCAAGGTCAAGGTGCTGTCCAGTCGGCCCGGCGGTCGGGCGCTGACTTCCAGGAATTTTATCCAGATCCAACGCATGGCCAACCCCCTGTTCAATGAACTCATCATCGGCACCGGGGACAAGGACAAGTTCAGCATGAGCCAGCCCAAGGACGACAGTCAGTTCGCCAACTACGCCCTTGACCCGGTACTGGCCCGGGTGCTGAACGCCATTTATCGGGAAAATCTGCCCATCCCCGATGCGCCCAGGACCGACCTGCTGCCCCTGGTGCAGTACCTGCCCCCCATCGCCGCCCCTGGCACGCCCACCGGCCCGGTGGCCGACCTGCTGCGCCTGAATACCGGTATTCCCGCCACGCCTGCAGGCCAACGTAGCCGGTTGGGGCTGCTCACACTGCTGGATGGGGATGCTGGCAACGACGACCCAGCGGGTTTTCCCAATGGTCGCCGGGTGTCCGACGATGTGACCGACATTGCTGCCCGCGCCGTGGCTGGGGTACTCAAGGCTCTGGAAGGAGATACCCGCTTCAGCGGTTTCCCCCATAACCGCATCGGCGATGGGGTGAACGCCAACGATGCACCTTACCGCGAGACCTTCCCCTATGTGGGTCTGGCCAACTCCGGGCGCAACAGCCGTCATGTGGACCCGACCGAACTGGGCTGTGTGGGCACTTGCCCCCAGGATTGATCCGCTATAGTCAGGGCAGGGACGCCCTATCAATAAGGGGAAACCATCATGCACAAGACACTATTGCTCGGCTTGTCCCTGGGGCTTGCATCGCCTACCCTGCACGCCCTACCTATCGCTTTCGATACTGAGACTTATACTGTCGTGGATGCCGTCACTGTATTGGACGATACTCTCACCCTGCTCCAAGACGATTTTACCGATTCGGTCCCACCCTCGGTTCTGCCCATTGGCCAAGGGGCGACAGTCACTTCCCTCAATGGCAGTTCCGCCACCGCCCTGGCCACCGCCGAGACCGGGGCGCTGACCGTCACCACCGGCGCCTCTGTGATCCCACCGGACCAATCCGCCACCGCTGACTCCGTTGCCAGCTTCTCCGGGGACTTCACCGCCTTGACCCCCACCACCCAATTGCGACTGGATTTCGACGGCAATGGCTCGCTTATAGGTAACGGCAGCGTTTTCACTGAACTGGTTTTACAGGTACTGGGCGGTGGCTTGACTCTGCTCAACCGTACCCTGACCCTAACTGACGCCGACAGCCTCACCCAGACGTTCTCCGACACCATCAACCTGGCCCCCGGCGCTACCGGCACCCTGGAGATCCTGCTATCCAGCAGCAGCACCGCCGATCCCGATGCCGAGGCCCTCAGCCAAGCCAATCTCGGTTTCGCCCTGGACTCGGTGGCGGTGCCCGCCCCGTCCACGGCCCTGAGCCTGATACTGGGATTAGGCCTGCTGGGTATGACGGCCCGGCGCACTACGGGAAGCTGACGCCATGAGCTATGTGCTGCTTGTGCTGTTGGCGGTGCTGCCTTGGATGGCCACCGCCGAACCCCATCTGCCCACCACCGACAACGAGGTGCTGGAACGGCTGCCCAATCCCGACTCCAGACTGGGCGATCTCCGGCCTCTGCGCCAACGACTAGCCTTGGAGCCGGATAATCTGGACCTGGCGTTGGATCTGGCCCGCCGCTATATCCAGCTTGGCCGCGCCGAGGCCGACCCCCGCTACTACGGGTACGCACAGGCGGTCCTGGCCCCCTGGTGGGAAGCGGAGGAGCCGCCTCCCGGGGTGCTGTTGCTGAGGGCTACCCTGCGCCAGAACCGTCATGACTTTCAGGGCGCCTTGGCGGACCTGGATCATCTTCTTGCCCTGCGGCCCCGGAATGGCCAAGCCTGGTTGACCCAGGCGGTGGTGCTGACGGTGCGGGGCCGCCATGATGACGCCCTGGCCAGTTGTCGACCGCTATTGCGACTGGCTCCAGGACTGGCGGCTGCCGCCTGTATGGCGGGTCCCGCCAGTCTCAGTGGGCGGGCGGAACCCGCCTACCGGCTATTGGCCACCACCTTGGCGCGGGCATCGGACGCAGCGCCGGAATCGCGGGTCTGGGCATTGACGCTGCAAGGAGAAATCGCCGAGCGGCTAGGATGGTATGCTCGGGCGGAGCAGCACTTCAA
This sequence comes from uncultured Candidatus Competibacteraceae bacterium, assembly GCA_964597315.1. Taxonomy (GTDB): domain Bacteria; phylum Pseudomonadota; class Gammaproteobacteria; order Competibacterales; family Competibacteraceae; genus CAZQXD01. The sequence continues at coordinate 5,341 of CAZQXD010000018.1, read as the reverse complement.
GGATGCCCTGGCCGTGGGCACTCGGGATGTGTATTTGCTGGGGGCTTATGCCGATTTTTTACTGGATAGGGACCGCGCTCAGGAAGTCCGAGCCTTGCTGAAGGATGAGTCCCGCGCCGATGCCCTGCTGTTGCGTCTGGCTCTAGCCGAGCAGCACTTGCGGGACCCGGCCTTGGAAGCCCACCGGCGCACTCTGGAGGCTCGCTTCAACGCCAACCGCGCCAGAGGCGGCAGCTTGCATTTGGGGGCCGAGGCTCGTTTTGCCCTGGAATTTGCAAAGCAGCCACAACAGGCCCTGGAACTGGCCCTTCGGAATTGGACGATACAGCGGGAACCAGCCGACGCCCGGATTGTTTTGGAAGCCGCGCTCGCAGCCGGGCAACCAGGGATGGCTAAACCGGTACTGGATTGGCTAAAAGCGACGGGCCTACAGGCCCAGAAATTGTCAGAGCTAGCGGCGCGTCTGAACGATCAGAATTAACAGAGATCCAGAGCGTGCCGCTTGAGGTCCGCGAGTTTCACATGATTTAGCACCGCCGCGTGAGTGGCGGTCAAAATCACCGGTGGCGCCACTCCCGCTTCCAGGGCCTCCCGCCAGCGATTGGCGCATAGGCACCATTGGTCACCCGGTCGCAGGCCGGGAAAACCCGCCGCAGTCACCGGTGTGCTGAGATCGTTGCCCCGTTGCTTGCTGAACGCCAGAAACTCTCGGGTCACCCGGACACAGACACCATGCACCCCCAGGTCATCCGGTCCCGTGTGGCAGTAGCCATTGCGAAAAAAGCCGGTCATGGGGGAAGTGCAACAAACTTGTAACTCGATACCGAGTACATTTTTGGCGTCAGGCATAACCGGACTCCCAGGGGACAGTGCCCGAAAGTATAACGGATCATCCCCAATAGACCTCACGAAAAAGCCATGCTGCCAGGGCGATTTCGAAGTTATGGATCGCTGCAATCATGTTGATACGCAAACTGCAGCAACTGATTTTCTAAGGCCCTTTTGGGGGGACGGCCCAGTTTACGGTTTCGCTGTTCGACTGCCCGCAGGGCCTCTAGCATCGCGTCGAAGGTGGTCGGCTCCACGCCACAGGTTCGACGAAATTGATCAGCGGGTAGGTTTCTCAGCTTGTCCTACTCATAGCGACTGTACTGAGATCTAATATTGTCATCCGTCCCCTGCCCAGCCGCCCTGGTTGGCCGCTGCTTCGTTATTCCAACCTTCATATCCACCGATTTCTGAAAATGGGTTTAGAATTAAGTTTTTCTGTACTAGCCGACAATTCACTGTCGATGGAATGTTCATGACGCTTACCGAACCCCTATCCCGCTTCCAGCGCGTCGCCTTGCTGATCGACGCCGAAAATATTCAGCCCGAACACCTGGATCGCTTGCTCAAGGCTGCTCAAAGTCTGGGCCATGTCACTGTACGCCGAGCATACGCGGATTGGTCACGCCGCTACGTCCAAGTATGGCGCGAGGCGTTGATCAGGTCCGCGATCCGTCCATTTCACCACTTCGCCATCGCCAACCTAAAAAACGGCGTGGACGTGGCCATGACCGTGGATATCATGCGCCTATTGGCTGATGAGCAACCCGACGCCGTGGTGATGGCCAGCGGCGACGCCGACATGGCGGCCCTGGTGGTGGCCCTGCGAGAGGCGGGAGTCTACGTACTCGGCTTCGGCACCGATCAGACCAACACGGCTTTCCGTGCCTGCTTCGACAGGTTCGAGAGCTTGGGAACCGATACCCACCCAGCGGTTCGTGACCGCCGCGAGGAGGGCATGGAGGATGAGCGCAAGACTCTACCCTCCGCTCGTCCCAAACGCTCATCACCTAAACCGCGCAGTCGGTCTCCCAAGAGCGCGGCGTCAGCAGACAAACCCCAGCAGGGACACACGCCGGAAATCCCGCCAACGCCGGAAGCCCCCACCGAAACTCCACCGGCATCAAAGCCGGTGGAGACTGCCCGGACCCAGGACCTGACCCCCGAGCCAACGGTGGCGGAACTGGCCCCCTTGCTGGAAGCCGCTCAGGCAGTGGTTGGCAAACATCGCTCAGCCCGCGTTTCCGCTGTGGCCAACTGGCTGATGAAGCACCGACCGGACTTCTACGAGGCCCATTGCAAACAGGGTCGGATCAGCCGCAAGCTGGCCCGCTTGCCTGAAGTGGTGGTAGAGGGTGACCGGTTTAGACTCGACAAAGACACGTCGCTCTCTTTCGCAACTGAGTCCCCCTTGACCGACTCAGAAGTACAATCCGCGCCGCCCGCAGCGGCTGATCCGGTAGCTCCGGGCGTGGAGAGTCCTACGCCAACCTCGCTGGACCCTGACCAGAATCTGGACCCTGACCAGAATAATGAAGTGACTGCCACGCTTATCGAGGCGGTGGACGCCACCGCCGAGTCCGACGGCTGGACCACGGTCCTGGCCATGGGTCGTTGGCTATCTAGAGAGCGCAAGGAGTTTCATAAAACCCACTGCGGTAGAGGGCGGCTCACTGCCCTGGTGGAACAATCCTGGAGCTTCGAGGTGCAACGCCAAGGGCGGGTAATTCGCGTACGCCGACAGTACCATCAGGTGTAGGCTAACCAATATTTCCGCCACGGTAGCTCCAATGTGCTCCGACAGTATCCGCGACGCCTCCGGTTTATACCGGCTGGAGTCGGCAAGTCTCGTTACCGCCCGTCTGCGTTTCGACCGGGGTACGCTGCTTTTGGAAGACTGCCCTTCCCTGCCCCCGAGTCTCTCCAACTGGTTTCGATATGATCCTCGGGTGGACGCTTGGCGCGCACCGGCACATGGCTACGGTCAAGTGATCGGTCTGCTACGGGGGCTGTTGGCCCGTAACCAGGCTCCCCGTTACGGCCGCCTGGAACTGAACCCGGCTCTACCCCTAGAGCCTTACCCCCACCAGAATGCGGCCTTAGACGCTTGGTGGGCGGCGCGTGGCCGGGGCGTGATAGTGCTGCCTACCGGTGCTGGCAAGACTTTGGTGGGGGTTCTGGCCCTGGCCCGGGCCGCGCGGGACACCATGATTACCGTACCTACCATTGACCTGCTACATCAGTGGTACGCACTGCTGCGCCTGGCATTCCCAGACCGGGAAATCGGCTTGGTGGGGGGCGGCTATCACGAACCTGCCACACTGACCGTAGCCACTTACGATTCTGCCGCCCGACACATGGAGCGTTTGGGCAACCGCTATGGGTTGATTGTGTTCGATGAGGTCCATCATCTGCCCTCGGAATTTTATCGAGTAATCGCCGAGTTTGCCCTAGCCCCATACCGGCTAGGCTTATCCGCCACCCCCGAACGCGGCGATGGCCGACACCTGGATCTAGTGGATTTGGTTGGCCCCACGGTCTATCGCAAACATCCTGAAGAATTGGCCGGGACAGTGTTGGCGCCCTTCGAAATCCGTCCTCGCTTTGTTGAGCTGTCCCAACAAGAGCGTGAGGAATACCGCCAGGCCATGGCCGAGCGGAACGACTTTCTACGGGCTAACCATATCCGTCTGGGCTCCCTAACCGGCTGGAACCGTTTCGTTATGAAATCGGCCCAAAGCCCCGAAGGCCGTCGGGCTATGCAGGCTCACCGTCGCGCCCGAGGTATCGCCCATGCCACCACCGCTAAACTACGCGCCCTGGCCACTATTCTGAGCGATCATCGCGGCGAAAAAACGATTATTTTTACCGAGGATAATGCTACCGCCTACACCATCTCGCGGCGATTCCTGGTCCCCTGCCTGACCCATCAAACCCGGGTAAAGGAACGCCAGGCGATTCTGGAGGGTTTCAGGGATGGACTCTATACCGTCCTAGCCAGCAGTAATGTACTCAACGAGGGTGTGGATGTACCCGATGCCAGCATCGCGGTAATCCTCTCCGGCAGTGGCTCTAGCCGCGAATTTGTCCAGCGCCTTGGCCGAGTGCTGCGCCGGGGCGCGACCGGTAAACGGGCTGTACTCTACGAGGTGGTGGCCCGGGAAACCCGGGAAGAACGGGTATCTGAACGCCGTCGGGAGAGGATGGCGCCCGAACCACCGAGTACCGGCGATTTGTTTGGGGATAACTGATGTTGCCCTCCGAGTTACTGCTCTCCAGCCGCTGCGGTCCACGGTTGTACCCTAAATTTCTCCGACCCGAACAGCATATCCGGGCCGACGAAGTGTTATCGATATTGGCGGCCCATCGAGACCGTACTCGGGGTGAGCTGATCGCCGCCTTGCGTGCTCTGGAAGGAGATTCCCCAGACTATCGCATTGTCCGTGGGCTTGCCCATCTGGCCATGGCTGCGGCTCAATTCGCTTTACCCTTGCCAGACCTAGAACCTGAGCTACTACGCAGGCAAGTGTTTAGCCGGGCGGCGGAATACGGCCACGGAGAAGAACAAACCCTGCGCGTACTGACGGAAATCGGCGCCCATTACGGCTTGGATTCGGAAACCTTGCGCGAGGCTCTGTATGCGGATTTGCCGGAAAACCATGCTCTGATGGCCTTACCTGATTTTACTCCAGATTCCCTGGTGGACCGCTACAACCTGGCCCAAGCCCAGGGTCTACTGTATTCGGCCATGTTCATGCGCCTCACCGCTCATCGCAATGAGCCGGGAGAGTACCGGCGGTTGTTTCGCCATCTTAAGTTCTTCGGCCTGATGTATGCAGTGGAAGGCTGCCTGGAGGATGGCTATCGCATTCATGTGGACGGGCCGGCCAGCCTGTTTAGGCAAACTCGCAAATATGGGATTCAGATGGCTTTATTCTTGCCTGCCTTGCTTCATGTCAGCCGTTGGGAATTGGAAGCTAGTCTCAAGGTACAGAACAGAGAGGTCGGGTACACTCTCAATTCCAGCGCGCCCCTGCGTTCTCATTATGCTCGGTCGCCGGTCTATGACAGCTTGCTGGAAAGCCGCTTCGCCGAACGCTGGGTGAAACAGAAGACACCTTGGGTCCTGGAACGGGAAGTGGAAATTGTTGATTTGAAAGGCACGGTGTTCGTACCAGATTTTGCCCTACGACATTCGGATGGTCGAGTAATGCACGTGGAGATCGTCGGCTTTTGGCATCCGGATTACCTGCGCCGTAAACTGGACAAGGTTCGGCGGGCGGGAATGGAAAACCTCATTCTGGCTGTATCCGAGCGCCTAAATGTAGGTGGTGAGGCACTGGAGGGAATTTCAGGACCTATTGTATTTTTCAAAGGAAAACTGGAACCACGCACGGTGCTGAAAGTGTTGGAAGAAGCCCATTTAGCCTAGACCTAAACCCGCTTTTATACGACGAGAAAAAAAACCCCCGTTCTAGAAACGGGGGTTGAGTGATAAGCGCCTGGCGATGAC
>CAZQXD010000017.1:0-67234 GCA_964597315.1 uncultured Candidatus Competibacteraceae bacterium | reverse complement strand
CCCTACCCGCTATCCCCCCCTTAAAAAAATCCATTTTCATCGTGTGTGTACTCAAGACCCTGGTGTAGCTTTTCCTGGCAGATACCCCGATGCGTTGGCAGGATGAATAGGGAAACTGCGGATGAGGGCATGCGGACTGAAACCGCCCACCGAGCGGGCGAAGTGTGAGATGGAGCGGTCGGAAAAGGAACGCCGAGCGTGGAGCAAACGCCACAGGCGGCTCAAGGAGGGTCACAGCCAGGCTGGATCGGGTGTGTTTTATTGGTCACTGCGACCCCTTGGCCCTGGCAGAAGAACGCCAATAATACTGCTCGTGAGCTGTGGAGCGATGTACGGCGCTATGCGTTGGTGAGGGAATCCGAGACTGTTCTCATACCACCCGATAAGGCATTGGAAGTGGTTTTACACCATTCGTTAACGTATTCATTTTAAATAAAAAATTCAATCAATTAAAACTCAAAAACCATGTCAAGTCTCGATTAGTTTCGATTCTGGTCAGCTTTTGAGACTGGCGCTAGCCATGACTATGACTTGCACTTATCAGTCCGAACTACAAACAACGAATCGGCTTCGTCAATGTACCAGGCATTTAAGACACCAGCTTCTTTGAGTTCGTCTAAAGCGGTTTTAAGCTTCTGCCGGAATTTAAAGAGATTAGCGATTTCACTTCCGCACAGATCCCTCAGCTCAGCGACACTTAAAACAGGTGTATCAGGCAAGCTGCTGAAATAATCACAAATCCACTTAGCTATTTGAGATTTAAGGGAAAACCGGCGTTTAGCTTCCACTAATGTGAACTGCTCACGCTGAAAAAATTGAGCGATTTCCCGATTGACCCGGACAAATACATGCCCGGACTGATCATCCACCCCCCATCCCAGCAAATTGTTGGCGTAGTGACGACTGCCATGTTCTAGGATGACGGCGCAAGCCACCATACGATCCAGACTCTGCCTGAGCCATTCCCGGTCGCTCTTACCGTCATTGCGACCGATGTCGCGCAGGAAACTCTTACGGCTGAAAAATACCCGTTCCTCGACTGCATATCCCTGGCAAAGATGAATGACCTGCTGCCAGACATCCAGATCCGACTGATCCAGACGCATCCCCGTGTAACGGACCTGATAGCCGTCTTGTGCCATCAATCTCTCATTCTGTAGATAACGGCGCTTGCCACGTCCCACGACACCAAATAGGGCGGAACGCAGACAGATGGTCGGGACACCCCGCTTCTCATCGTTCCATCGAACTGGGAAATATATTACCTTGACCGGTTGAGATGGCGCTGGCTTCCGGTTGCTGGGTGATCGTAAAGCGGCGGATACTGTCAATGATGAGTTTACAGCCTGATTCTTGCGAAACCGCGAGGGCGGCTGAGAAGGTGGTGGAGGCGGTGACGCTGGTGGCGATGGAATAGCAGGCGGTTCGCTTTCAGTTTCGGAACTATCGGCCTTGGGCGTCACCCCATCGGAACACTGTTTGGCCTTGACACCCAACACTTTACGCAGGGCGTCGATATGATCGTTGCCCAAAGCCTGCTCCTCTGAAGATCGTGGACGATAAAGGTCCACCGACGCCGATAAAATCATCGACTGCGTACAGCAGCCTGGATAATGATCTATTTACTCACACCTAAGGGGATGAGCTAAAAGCCGTCTGAACAGCCCGAAGGGTAATTTACTTACCGATGCAAAACGAGCTGAATATTCGCCCCAACAGATCCTCGCTACTAAATTCTCCGGTAATCTCCCCCAATGCCTCTTGGGCCAGCCGCAGGTCTTCTGCGGCTAGCTCCCCGGCCTGGTAGGTTTCCAGTTGCACTGCGGCGCCGTCCAAGACCTGGCTGGCACGATCCAAGGCTTCCAGATGTCGCCGCCGAGCTATAAATAGCCCCTCTCCAGCCTGCCGATACCCCATGCAGTCTTTTAGGTGCTGGACCAGCAGATTCAAGCCCTGACTGGTCTTGGCGGAAAGCCGCACCTCCGTTCCCCACTCTCCTTTAAGTAGGGCTGGGGGTTGGCCGCTCAGGTCGATCTTATTGCGGATCAGGGTCAGGGTTGCACTTTTAGGCAACTGTGCCCGTAAGTACTGGTCTGCCTTGGTCACACCCTCCTGATCATCCACCAACATTAGGATGCGGTCAGCCATTTCAATCTCTTTCCAGGCTCGGCGGATACCCTCCTGCTCCACGATGTCAGCGCTATCCCGCAGTCCAGCCGTGTCGAGAATATGCAGCGGCATACCGTCGATGCTGATCCGCTCCCGTAATACGTCTCGGGTGGTGCCCGGCACGTCCGTGACAATGGCTGCTTCACGACCAGACAACGCATTGAGTAGACTGGATTTACCGGCATTTGGACGACCGACGATAACTACGGTCATTCCGTCGTGTAGCAGGCAACCTTGGAAGGCATTGGCACGTATGTCCGCTAGTTGTCGGCGCAATGCCTGGAGTTGGGCGCGAATCTGCCCATCGGCTAGAAAGTCGATTTCCTCCTCGGGGAAGTCAATAGCCGCCTCCAGATAGATCCTCAGCCGGATCAGCGCCTCTACTAGTTCATGAACTTGCCGGGAAAATATACCTTGCAGGGAGCCTATGGCGGCACGGGCCGCTTCGCGGCTGCCGCTATCTATCAGGTCGGCCACCGCTTCCGCCTGAGCCAGGTCAAGCTTGCCATTAAGAAAGGCCCGTAAGGAAAACTCCCCCGGGCGAGCAGCCCGGGCGCCCAGCTCCAGTATCCGAGCCATCAGCAGATCCATGACTACCGGTCCACCATGACCATGCAGTTCCAGCACGTCCTCGCCGGTATATGACCGGGGTGAGGGAAAATACAGTACCAACCCCTCGTCAAGAACAGCGTTAGCCGCATCCCGGATCCGGTGAAAAATAGCTTTTCGTGGCTCAGGAAGACAACCTAGTAAGGTTGTGGCGATGTCCGGCGTATTCAGCCCCGATATCCGGATAATACCAACCCCACCTCGCCCGGGAGGCGTGGCGACAGCGGCGATGGTGTCATCGTTCATGAACAAGCCTCAATATAAGGGCCGTCCATCGCCTCCCGTGTACCATCAATTGAGTGAATATAGGCGCTTACGCCTTATCCACACCGGCCTCCACTCGTTTGGTGATGACGTATTGTTGGGCAATGGACAGAACGTTGTTGACCACCCAGTACAGCACCAAGCCCGATGGAAACCATAAAAAAAACACTGTAAATACAAAAGGCAACGCCATCATCACCTTAGCTTGAATAGGGTCTGGAGGCGGCGGATTGAGCTTCTGCTGAATGAACATGGTAGCGCCCATGATCAAGGGCAAAATATAAAAGGGGTCCTTGGTAGACAGGTCCTGTATCCACAACATGAACGGCGCTTGGCGCAATTCTACGCTCTCCAGCAACATCCAGTACAGGGCGATAAACACCGGAATTTGCACAAGAATTGGCAGGCAACCACCCAGGGGATTGATTTTCTCCTTTTTATACAGTTCCATCATCGCCTGGTTCATCTTCTGTTTGTCGTGACCATAACGTTCCTTGATAGCCTGCATTCGCGGGGTCATGCGACGCATGTTAGCCATGGACCGATAACTGGTTTCCGACAACTTGAAGAACACCGCTTTGATGAGGATAGTCAAAAGAATGATAGCCCACCCCCAATTACCCACCACGCCATGGAACATCTCCAACAGCCAAAACAGCGGCTGCGCGATGATGGTGAGAAAACCATAATCCACGGTTAAGCGCAGATTGGGAGCCAGCTCTTCCAATCGTTCCTGTATCTTGGGACCAACATACAGGCGGCTTTCAAAGCTGTGGCTGCCTTCGGTGGGCACTGCGGCCTGTGGCCCAACCATGCCTAGAAGATACTGATTGCCACCGCTGACTCGGGTGTAAAATAAATTGGTTTCCTGCTGATCTGGAACCCAGGCGCTTAGGAAATAGTGTTGGATCATGGCGATCCAGCCTCCCTGGACCTGCCGCTCTAGGCTCTGCTTCGCCATATCTTCAAAATCAATTTTTTCGTAAACCTCTTCTGGGGTGGAAATCACACCTCCAGTGTAGGTATATACCCCCAAGGCGGAGACAGACTCCGTCGGCGGAGTTCGACGCAGGAGGCGGAACTGACGACCGGTCCAGACTTCTCCAGAATTGTTCTGAATGTCATGTTTGACATCGATTACGAAGCTGCCCCGATGGAAGGTGTAGGTCTTGATGACTGTGACACCGGCATCATTAGTCCATGTCAGTCGGACATCCAGACTGTCCTGGCCATCTTTTAAACGATACTCGGACTGATCCGGCACATAGACGGAATCCAGCCCAGGCGCGGCGTCAACCTGGCTGGATTGCAGGCCGGATTGGGCAACAAAGAGTTCAAATCCTTGATCTTTTAGTAACTCGAAAGGTTCGTTCTTACGCTCAAGAGACTTGGGATAGGTGCGCAACCCCACGCGTAGTAGAGAGCCACCGGTGGTACCAATCTCGACATCGTAGACGTCGGTGATGACTTTCACCCGTTGACTACCCGAGGTGGTCACCGCCGATGAGCCGGTGCCGGCCACGCTGGGAATATCCTGCCGGATATCAGTGAGGTCGTTAGGCACATCTCCGGGCGAAACCGCCGGTCCGGTGCCAGGTGTGGTCGTTGTGATAGGTGGAGGCGGGCTATGCAGTGCCGCCTGTTCCTCCATCCAGGCCTCCCAGATCAGGAACAGCACGAACATCAGCGCGATGACGAGGAACAGTCGTTGGTTTTCCATTGAGGGATGTCGTTGATGGTCTTGGAATTAATGGAGAGTATTTCCGCCAAAGCGCGGATTGACGGATAAGACCTTTATACCGTGATACAAAGCAGCGGAAATCAGCATTGGCGGCATCGCTCAGCCAGTGTGACCCAGTGCCGGTTTAAGGCGCCGCGCAACATCGCATTGTCGGTATCCTGAAGATTCGGGCGACTGATCACCACTATGTCGATTCCCTTCAGATCCCGCCAATGATGACGAAAACTGTCGCGGATCACCCGTTTGATTCGATTTCGCGCTACGGCTGATCTGGCTGTTTTGCGGGACACCGCCAGCCCCAATCGAGAATGGTCCAGTCCATTGAGCCTGCCCAGCACCATAAACCAACGGCTGCCAGACTTAACGGGCTGTTTGAAAACATAGCGGTAAGCCGCTTGGTTGGTCAGCCTGGCGCACCGAGCGAAGCGCGCATTTCCGACGGCCAACTACGGGGTCAAACGGGCACGGCCTTTAGCGCGACGGGCCTTGATAATCAGTCGACCACTCTTGGTCGCCATGCGGGCACGAAAGCCGTGGGTGCGCTTGCGATGCAGATTGCTGGGTTGAAAGGTCCGCTTCATGACGGTGATCCCCGGTCTAGGTAATTGATTGGCTTTGTGAAGCTGGCTGACACAAAGACGCTGGAATGTACTGTCCTGGACCCGCTTCTGTCAAGTGTCAACCGCCTCCAAAACCTGTGGATAACTCGCGCCCAAGTCACTAGACTGAGCATCCGCAATTTAAGCCAAACAAGGGGCGTGGGTGGAGAATTCCCTATGGAAATCATGCCTTGATCGGCTGGAACACGAACTTTCAGAGCAGCAGCTCAACACCTGGATCAGGCCCTTGCAAGCCAAGCAAGAGAGTGAGGGTCTGCGTCTGCTGGCTCCCAACCGTTTTGTTTTAGATTGGGTGAAACAGCATCATCTGGACAATATCCGCCGGGTGTTGGTTCAACTCTGCCCAGATCAAGATTTGGAAGTGCGACTAGAGATCGGTAGTAGCCGCCCAAAGCCCATCAAGAAACCCTCATCCCCTCTGCCGATGGAAGAGGCTTCCGAGGAGCGTGGAAAGGCCAAACCTCAGAGTAGCCGCCTAAATCCAGACTTCACATTCGACAACTTTGTCGAGGGAAAATCCAATCAGTTGGCACGGGCAGCCTGCCTACAAGTGGCCAAAAATCCTGGAAAAGCGTACAACCCTTTGTTTCTCTATGGTGGAACTGGCCTGGGAAAGACCCATTTGATGCATGCGGTGGGTAATCTGCTAAAGCAACAAAAACCTTCTGCTAACGTCGTCTATCAACATTCTGAACACTTTGTAGCCGACATGGTCAGGGCGCTACAGCACAATGCCATTAATGAGTTCAAACGCTATTATCGATCAGTGGAGACCCTGCTTATCGACGATATCCAATTTTTTGCTGGAAAAGAACGTTCCCAAGAAGAATTTTTTCACACTTTCAATACATTACTTGAGGGTCAGCATCAAGTTATCTTAACCTGTGACCGTTTTCCGAAAGAAGTAAACGGACTGGAGGAACGCCTAAAATCTCGTTTCGGCTGGGGCTTGACCGTGGCCATCGAACCCCCTGAGCTAGAAACTCGCGTTGCTATTCTTATGAGCAAGGCCCAGCAAGCACATATACCTCTGCCTGACGAAGTGGCTTTTTTTATCGCCAAACGGATTAGATCCAACGTCCGCGAGCTAGAAGGCGCTCTACGTCGAGTCTACGCTAACGCTCAATTCACCGGTAAGCTGATTAGCCTGGAGTTTACGAAGGAAGCGCTGAGCGATCTGCTGGTGCTTCATGACAAGCTAGTCAGCATCGAGAACATACAGAAAACCGTAGCCGAGTATTACAAGCTGCGCGTGGAGGATCTTCAGTCTTCCAGCCGCCTGCGTGTCATTGCTCGGCCCCGGCAATTAGCTATGGCTCTCTCCAAGGAGCTGACCACACTGAGCTTGCCGGAAATTGGGGAATCATTCGGCGGGAGGGATCACACCACGGTCTTGCATGCATGTAAGAAGGTTAAGGAGCTGCTGAGGACGGATACGAAGCTCAAAGAAGATTACGAAAACTTATTGATGACGCTGTCCACATAAGCAAAACCGCTGTGGATAAGTCTGTGGATAAGTCGCCAAATCCTGTGGATAAGTCTGTGGATAAAATGTGGATAACTTTTGGTTCTCGAGTTATCCACATTTTATCCACAGCTTATCCACAGACTTATCCACAGGGAAAACATGGACCAACGCATTGATTTTAATTGAAAAAAAGAAAGTTATCCACAGAAAACCCTCTCCATAATAATAACTATATATATATATATTTATAGTTAACTAATAGCTGTGGACGAAATGAGGCCCTTGATGAAAATACAAACGCTGTGCGATCAACTGCTCAAACCCTTGCAACAGGTGATCGGTGTCGTTGAACGACGACAGACTTTGGCGGTGCTTTCCAATGTGCTGATGGTGGCCAAGGACGGGGAGTTGATCTTGACCGCCACCGATTTGGAAGTAGAACTCGTAGCCAGAACTCGGCTCCCTATCGATGAACCCGGCGAGGTGACTCTTCCCGCGCGAAAATTGTTGGACATTCTGCGCACCTTGCCCGAGGATGCTGAAGTCACTCTAGCCTGCGAGGCTAGCAAAGCCCAACTCCGCAGTGGTCGCAGCCGTTTCACCCTGGCCACCTTGCCCGCCGCTGACTTCCCGGGCTTGGAGGATCTGATTTTTGACGCTCAGGTGCGCCTACCCCGACCTATCCTGAAAAGCCTTGTGGAGCATACCCACTTCGCCATGGCTCAGCAGGATGTGCGCTATTACTTAAACGGTTTGTTGTTGGACCTTGACCCAGCCAAAGTACGCGCAGTGGCTACCGATGGTCATCGCTTAGCCTTTTGTGAGACGGAGGCGGAAACCGAGGTGGCTGATAACCGGCAGGTGATCGTACCTCGTAAGGGTATTCAGGAATTACTGCGGTTGCTCAACGACGTCGATAAAGAAGTGAACCTCAGGATCGGCGCTAATCATGTTCAAGCTGAGTTGGGGGACATACGTTTCACTTCTAAGCTTATTGATGGTAAATTTCCTGATTATCAAAGAGTTATTCCTTCTCAAGGCGATAGGGTCGTATTGGCTGATCGTCAGATGCTGAGAAGTGCGCTCAGCCGCACAGCGGTGTTATCCAATGATAAATATCGGGGTATCCGTCTTCAGGCGGAAAACTGGCTGCTGCGCCTTCAGGCTCATAATCCTGAGCAGGAAGAGGCCGAAGTGGAAGTGGAAGTCAACTACGATGGTGGACCCTTGGAGATCGGATTCAACGTGACCTACTTGCTGGATGCCTTGGGGGCGCTGTCTGGGGAGTTAGTTAAGTTGTCATTTACTGACTCCAATAGCAGTTGCTTGATCCAAGAGGTTGAAGGGGGGAGTTGTAAATACGTTGTGATGCCCATGCGATTGTAGTCTGGCTCCAGACTGTACTCACGGTATGTACCTAAGTTCCTTGGAGGTGGAAAACTTCCGGAATCTTCGCTGCGTATCCATGGCCTGTTCGCCGGGGTTGAATTTGATATGTGGAGCGAATGCTTCCGGCAAGACCAGTTTGCTTGAAGCATTGTATTTCTTGGGGAGAGGCCGTTCGTTTCGCACCCGCCAGGTCAGAGAGCTGATTTTTCGAGGCGAGCGGGCTTTTCGACTGGTGACTATTGCCGCCGATGGTGAGCGGCGGGTACCGGTTGGCATTGAGCGGGATGCCCAGTCGTTTAATGCCCGCGTTGGCGGCCAGCCAGCACGGACCCTAACAGAGTTGGCCGAGAGAGTGCCGCTATTGTTGCTGACTCCAGAAAGTCATCGTTTGCTTGGGGAGGGTCCAGGCTATCGACGCCGGTTTATAGACTGGGGGGTTTTTCATAGGGAGCCGAGGTTCCTTGATGCCTGGCGCCGCTACGGAAGCGCACTTAAACATCGCAATGCTGCTCTACGGACTTCAATGATGCAAAGGGCAGTAGGGGTATGGGATGTCGAATTGGATCGCTCAGCGGCCCTTATAGACCGCTTCAGAGGGGAATTTTGCACTGACCTTGAATGCGCTTTGGTATCTTTCGCTGATCGCCTGTTAGGAATGGGGCCGCTGGCTGTGGATTACCGCCGCGGTTGGAACCCCGAACTGCCCTTAGCCGAAGTTCTGGCTCGTAACCGGGAGCAAGATCAAAAATACGGTTTCACCCGACCTGGGCCGCATAGAGCAGAGTTCATCGTTCGCTTAGGGGATCGGCCTGCTGCTGAACAACTATCTCGAGGCCAGCAGAAGCTGCTGGTTTTGGCTTTGGTGCTTGCTCAAGCAGATTTGTACCGCCGCCAGCGGGGTTCGTCCTGTATCCTGCTGGTGGACGATTTGCCCTCAGAACTGGACGCGCACCATCGGGAACAAGCCATGGCTTGCTTGGGGCAGATTCGGGCGCAACTGTTCATCACCGCAATTGAACCACAAGTGCTAGATATCCAATTTTGGCCGGAACGCCAGATCTATAACTTAGAGAAAGGCGAACTCCGGTTAAATCACTCTCGGTGATATAATACCCGATTGGATTTTTGCCCGGGGGCATCATGACCGAAACAGCAACTTACGACTCCTCAAACATCAAAGTTCTGAAAGGGCTAGATGCGGTGCGCAAGCGCCCGGGCATGTATATCGGTGACACCGACGACGGCACCGGGTTGCACCACATGGTGTTTGAAGTAGTTGATAATTCCATCGACGAAGCCCTAGCCGGCTATTGTAGTGAAATTAGTGTGGTTATTCATGCTGATGAATCAATCACCGTGATCGATGATGGTCGTGGTATCCCCGTGGATTATCACCCTGAGGAAGGCCATTCTGCCGCTGAGGTGATCATGACCGTGCTGCATGCCGGCGGGAAGTTCGATAACAATTCCTATAAGGTCTCTGGTGGCTTGCACGGGGTTGGTGTGTCAGTCGTCAATGCCTTGTCGGAATATCTGCGCTTGATTATTCGCCGAGATGGAAAAATTTGGCAGCAAGAGTACCGTCACGGGGAACCGCAAGGTGAGCTGAAAATCATCGGCGAAACTGACATTACAGGTACCGAAATTCGTTTTAAACCTAGCAGTGAAACATTTACTAATATTCAATTCCACTATGACATTCTGACCAAGCGACTACGAGAGTTGTCGTTTCTTAATTCAGGGGTACGGATACGAATCCTTGATGAACGAAATGGGAAAGATGATTGTTTCGAGTATCAAGGTGGTATTAAAGCTTTTGTGGAACATCTTAATCGGAATAAGACACCTCTTCATGATACGGTGTTCTATCTGTCCACCGAGAAAGACAGTATTGGTGTAGAAGTTGCTATGCAATGGAATGACTCCTATCAGGAGAATATTTTTTGCTTCACCAATAATATCCCACAACGCGATGGTGGTACTCATCTCGCTGGTTTTCGGGGCGCCCTGACTCGAACCCTCAACCAATATATGGAGGCTGAGGGGATTCTTAAGAAGGCCAAAGTATCTCCCACCGGAGATGATGCTCGTGAAGGGCTAACGGCCGTATTATCGGTCAAGGTGCCGGACCCTAAGTTTTCTTCTCAGACCAAGGAGAAACTGGTATCCTCCGAAGCTAAAACGGTCGTGGAGGCCGTTTTAAGTGAGCGTTTTCAGGGGTTCTTGCTTGAGAACCCATCCGAAGCCAAGGCTCTGACTAGTAAGATAATTGATGCTGCTCGAGCGCGGGAAGCAGCCCGTAGAGCTCGTGAAATGACTCGGCGAAAAGGCGCCTTGGATATCGCCGGTTTGCCAGGTAAGTTAGCTGACTGCCAGGAGAAAGATCCTGGTTTATCCGAGCTCTTCTTGGTGGAGGGTGACTCTGCTGGAGGATCAGCCAAGCAAGGGCGAGATCGTAAATTTCAAGCAGTCCTTCCTCTAAAGGGAAAGATCCTAAATGTAGAGAAAGCCCGCTTCGATAAAATGCTTTCTTCCGCAGAAGTAGGCACCTTGATCACTGCTTTGGGGTGTGGGATCGGTCGGGACGAATTCAATCCAAACCGGCTTCGATATCATCGAATTATTATTATGACAGATGCGGATGTGGATGGCTCTCACATCCGCACTCTCTTATTAACTTTCTTTTACCGCCAAATGCGTGAGCTAGTTGAAAGAGGGAATATTTATATCGCGCAGCCACCTTTATACAAGGTAAAAAAAGGAAAGCAAGAAAATTACGTTAAAGACGATGCTGAACTCGCAGCCTACTTACTAGCAACCGCACTCGATGGCGCCACTCTGTTTCTTGGCAAGGATGCACTTCCATTGGTTGGAATTGGGCTTGAAAAGCTAGCACAAAACTACATGGCTGTAATGGCTATGATTCAACGTTTATCTAGGCGGTATGATGCTGATGTTCTTGAACAGTTAATCTATTTACCGCTGTTGGATCGTGACTCTTTTTCGAACAAAACCTTACTGCGTGATTGGGTAGATGAGCTCGCCAAACGTCTTAATGATCGAAAGGGCGAAAGGACCTTTTTCAAGGTCGGTATTGAATATGAAAATTCTGGTGAAGGAATGGCTTTACGGTTAACCCGCGAAACCCATGGCATTTCCCGTGAGACATATCTCTCGGCTAGTTTCTTTGAATCTCCTGAATATGAAACCATCGCCAGACTGGGTACAAAACTAGATGGATTATTTGGAGAAGGGTCGCGTATTCAGCGTAACGAGCGTGGCAGGGATGTTGCTGGTATTAGGCAAGCTATTGATTGGCTTATGGAAGATGCTAAGCGCGGGCAACATATTCAACGCTATAAGGGTCTTGGCGAGATGAACCCTGAGCAGCTGTGGGAGACGACCATGGACCCGTCAACACGGAGATTGTTACAGGTTCGAATTGAAGATGCTATTGCCGCTGACGAAGTATTTACCACTCTGATGGGAGATCATGTGGAACCACGACGGGATTTCATTGAGCGTAACGCGTTATCTGCGGCAAACATAGATATTTAGGCTAGTCGGTCTTGCAGATCTGTTCAATTCTATGATCCTTTATAGGCTAACACTGCATTCGTCATTCCGCACCTTCCTTGCCATCATCGATACAGCGCCAGATAGGGCGGTAGGGCCTGGATCACGACCCAATGCGGCGGATTGAGATTGGGGATCATGGGTAGCTGCTTGGTCACCCGCAACACATGAATGTCGGCGAAGACCTGAAACACACAGCGCATCGTGGGCCGCTAGGCCGCTGGGCCCTTCTGCACCTGATTCAGATCCAGACGATAATTGCGGCTGCACCCCGTCGTGAGCGTCACCACCCCATCTCGTCTTCCCAGGCATCGTCTCCATCCACATGAAAGAGGTCGAATCCAGGTACACCGTCGAGCCACCCAAGCCCAGACGCTGGCAAGCCCGGGCCGAGATCAGGCTAAACAGCGCCATCACCTCCACTTCATAGAGCCGATCCAGCGCCCAGCCCAGCACATCGTCATTGAGATGCTCCGCTAGCACCCCGGCCCCAATCAGCCGCTCAGTGGGTTTGTCGGCCAAGAAGTGTGGCAGCAGGTACCGTAAGCTTCCCCGTCAAGGCGCCAGTTGAATAGTAGAGTTTCCGGCCTGTTGTCGGGCTTCTACGGGAGTGCAGTCGCCCAGTGAGTCGTGTGGTCGCTCCTCATTGTATTCGATCATCCACCCGTACGTCGCCTCTCGGACATCATCCAGAGTGGCGAACAGGTACTGATCCAGTAGTTCATCACCCTGTGTGTCAACCTGAGCCTGGACACTACCTGTCTGGGATAAACTAGATTTCAGGGCGATGGACACAGGACAAACAGACATGCCAAAGCCCATCGCAGGTTCCCTGCCAGACATCCAGGTCGTGCCAGAGCCAATGCTTGAAAAACGTACTCGCCGGCGCTTCAGTACCGAATACAAGCTGCGCATCATTGCCCAGGCCGATCAGTGTCAGCGCGGAGAACTTGGAGCGCTCCTACGCCGCGAACACCTATACAGTAGCCAGCTGCGGGATTGGCGCAAGCAGCTGGCTCGAGGCGGCGAGCAAGAACTCTCCAAGACTGCGCCAGGACCGCAGCCGAAGCTGACGACCGAGCAGCGAGAAATGGAGAAACTGCGCCGTGAGAATGCCCGTCTGAGCCGCAAGCTGGAGATCGCAAACGGCTGCCTGAGTTTGCAAAAAAAAGCCTTGCAGATGCTCGATCAGGTGAACAGTGGGGACGACGAATGAACGCCGTCCTGAACGAGCGTCCCCATGGCATTCCGCTGCAGGCGGCCTGCAACGCGCTGGGCCTGAATCGATCCAGCGTCTATTCCAGGCGCAGACACGCCAGCGAGGCTGCCCCGCCACGGGTGTCGCGAAAGAACGCCCCTCAGCCGCGGGCGTTGGCGCCGCAAGAACGCCGGCATGGACGCGATGTGCTCACCAGCGCTGAGTTCTGCAACCAGCCGCCGGTCGAGGTCTATCACACGCTGCTTGAGCGCGGCCAGTACCTGTGCTCAATCAGCACCATGCATCGGGTCCTGCGCGAGCACGCCGAGAACGGCGAACGCCGCGACCAGCGCGCCGCACAACACCAGGCGATGCCGCGGCTGGCGGCGCAACGGCCCAACGAAGTTGGGACCTGGGACTGCTCGAAACTGCCGACCCGCGCGCGCGGTGTTTATCTGACGCTGTACGTCGTCCTGGACCTGTTCTCCCGGTTCGTGCTGGCCTGGATGGTCTCGCGCAAGGAGAACAGCGCGCTGGCCCAGCAACTGATGGCCGAGGCGACAACCAGGTACCGCATTGACGCTGGCGAACTCACGATCCATCAGGATCGCGGCGCACCCATGATCGCCGATCGCTACATCGATTTGATGAGTGAGATGGGCGTGGTACTCAGGCACAGCCGACCGCGTGTCAGCAACGACAACGCCTTCAGTGAAGCGCAGTTCAAGACCCAGAAGTACCAGCCCGACTACCCTGGACGCTTCGCCCACGGCGCCCACGCCCGGACCTGGTGCGAGTCATACTTCGACTGGTACAACTTCGACCATCATCACGCCGGGCTTGCCGGCTACACCCCGGAGCAAGTGTTCACGGGTCGCTACATTGAAGTCGCGCGTGCCCAGCAGCTCGCCCTTGACGCGCAGTTCGCACAGCATCCAGAGCGTTTCGTCGCCGGACGGCCGACGGTTGCGCTACCGCCGGCGCGCGTGGTCATCAATCCAGTCACACCCGAGCAGGTCGCCGCCGGAGCCAGCGAACAGGTGAACTTCCCGACGCTGCCCAGGGTCACTGCGGCGCAGGACAAATATGCATTAACTTTGAAGTGACTGTACAAATCAGGTTGACACGTTCCGCAAGCGCCATCATGATCCTGAAAAACCCCATGTCTCAGTCGCTCGTGTGTTGGCCCAACGCAAGGCCGACAAGGCCAGGGCAAATAAGAAAATTTAGGCACCTTTAAAGCCCTGGGGGCGGCTCCTATCGGAGTGGGCCCGCTAAATTGGAATGCTCCCCTTTTGAACTACCCTTTTGACGAGGAAGCTTACGGTACGCGTTCACTTATTTTTTTCACGTTCTCTTCTATCCATTGTTCAGTTAACTCCCTAAGCTCTGCGGGCGATCTATTGCTACTTGAAATGACTGGGCCAATCACAACTCGAATTTGACCAGGGTGTTTTATGAAACTATTCCGCGGCCAGTGTTCGCCTGCGTTATGTGCAATAGGTAATATTGGAAATCCACTATATGAGGCCAGCATTGGGCCACCCATCCCATAGCGTTCTTTTTTACCCGCTGCAACTCGAGTGCCCTCAGGAAAAATGATCACCCAGATACCCTTATTTAATCGGTCTAATCCTTGCTTAAGAATCTGTTTGATTGCAGTTGTTTTTGTTTTACGATTGATTGCTATTGGATTTAACAAAGAAATGGCCCATCCAAAAAACGGCAACCAAAGCAATTCTCTTTTTATTACCCAGGTTTGAGGGTAGAACAGCTTTTGAAGAAGTAGAGTTTCCCAGGTAGATTGATGTTTTACTAAAACGATAGCGGGCTCTTTCGGAATGTTTTCAAGCCCCGTTATGGTGTGATTAATGCCACATGTCAACTCTAACCATCTTATATTGAAATATGCCCATCTTTGAGCAATTTTTAGCCGCTTTTGGTATGCTGTTTTGAATGATACCAGCACCATCATTGCCCAAAAAATCGTTGACAATATCCATCCAACATAAAAAATTGATGAACGTATATATAGTTTGATTTTAATCAGTAGAGATGTTTTAGGCTGAATTGATACGTCTGAATTTGACATTATTTTGCTGTGGGCTGTTCTAGAAGAAAATTGGTAGCAGCTGCTAGGTCGTTAAATACCAATAGTTCTGGGTTATTGTCTGTTGACTTTAGAGTATTCAATCCATTCCCCGTACACACCAAAATAGGCTTAGCGTTTACAGCAAGTGCGGCCTTAATATCTCTAAGACTATCTCCAATAGAAGGTACATTCTGGAGATTCACTTTGAGTCTGCGCGCAATATCAATGTACATACCAGGATTTGGCTTTCTGTAATGGCTTTCATTATCTATATCGGGACTGAAAAATACAGCTTCAATATACCCACCTGCTTCTTGGATCATACGGTGCATCTTTTCATGTATTTCATTTAGAGCTTCAATACTAAAGAGATTTCGGCCGACACCTGATTGATTTGATACTACTACCACACGGTATCCCGCTTGGCTTAATCGAGCTATTGCCTCTAGACTTCCTGGGATTGGATGCCATTCATCAGCCGACTTTATGTAACTTTCTGAATCTTCATTGATAACACCATCCCGGTCTAAAATCACGAGTTTCATGAGAAAAGTACCAATATCAACTAATCCGCATGTTCCACGTGGAACACATTAGCATATTGTTTCACGTGGAACACCGCTGTTATGCCTGAAGTCTGGAAAAATCAGCCACTCTTAGAAATAAACTTCGTACTTCGTTTAGCAGAGCTATTCGATTGTGACGAACGTTTTCCTGCTCATCCATGACTAATACTTGATCGAAAAAATGATCCACTGGATCTTTTAGTTCTGCGAGTCGTTCTAGTGCATCTTCATAATAGCTCTGTTCGAGTAGAGGAATCACCTCGCTAGATAGTTCAGCTAAACGACCCGCTAGAAATTGCTCAGCTTCATCGTGGAGTAAACTTGGGTCAACATTAAATGGTAAGGTGCCATCTACTTTCTTGAGAATATTCCAGATGCGTTTATTGGCTGCAGAGAGGCTAGCGGCATCAGGTCGTAAACGAAAATGTGTTATTGCTCTAAGACGGCGATCAAAGTCAAGAAGGTGAGTTGGGCGGCATTCTAAGACTGCTTCGATAACGTCAGACTGAATACCTTTATCGCTATAATACATGCGCAACCGTTCCAGGATAAAGGCGAACACTGGCTGAATTGATGATTCTGCTTTAATAGTAGAACCATAGTTTTTAGCAGCTCGTTCTAAACAATCCTCAAGGTCAATATCTATTTGACCTTCAATAATAAGGCGTATCACACCTAAGGATGCACGACGTAGTGCAAATGGATCTTTTGCACCAGTCGGAATCAGACCAATTGAAAATATTCCAACTAAAGTATCTAATCGATCAGCGATTGATAGTGCTAGACCAATGGTGTTGGACGGCAAACTATCACCGGCGAAACGAGGTTTATAATATTCCTCAAGCGCTATTGCTACTTCAGATGGTTCTCCATCATGCTGGGCATAATATCTACCCATGGTGCCTTGTAGGTCAGGAAACTCTTGCACCATGTCAGTTACTAAATCCGTCTTACATAGCCACCCTGCTCTCATACACCAGTCAGTATTTAATCCAATGTGATTTGCAATGAACGCAACAAGTTTTGAATTTCGCTCACATTTTTCATAGAGTGATCCTAGTTTATGTTGAAATACGACTGATTTCAGTGTGTCAAGACGACTATACAAAGTCCGCTTTCGGTCTTGCTGCCAAAAAAACTCTGCATCTGCGAAACGAGGTCTTATAACTCGTTCATTTCCTGATCGAATCTGCTCAATATCAATGCTTTCGATATTAGCAATAGTAATAAAATATGGTGCAAGAAGGCCGTCGCTACTAATGATGGGAAAGTATTTCTGATTTCCCTGCATGGTGGATATTAATGCTTCAGCGGGAACATCTAAAAACCGCTTATCAAAAGCACCTAATACTGCCATCGGCCACTCAACTAAAGCTGTTACTTCCTCTAGTAGCACATCATCAATAAGTGGCTGTTTTCTCACGCTCGCTGCCAGCTGTTTTATCTGTGAGAGGATAATACTTCGCCGTTGATCAAAATCAACGATGACTTTTCCTACCCTATTGAGCAAATCAGCATATGCTTTTGGATCAGGAATATGTATTGGATGAGGATGATGAAAACGATGTCCATAAGAGACCCTATCGCTTGGTACTCCAAGAATGGTTCCTGGAATGACTTCGGTTCCCAGTAGTAGAATCAGCCAATGCACGGGCCTGACAAATTCTTCGTCAAGATCAGCCCAACGCATTCGTTTAGGAATTGGCAATTCTTTTAAAGCTGTTTGTACTATATTTGGTATTAATTGTTTTGTATTGATGCCTGGTACTATTGCTCGATGTACAACCCAAGACCCTTTTTCTGTCTCTAGTATTTCTAGAGCGGCTGTTGATATCCCGCAGGATTTTGCGAAACCGTCAGCGGCAGCAGTGGGAAGGCCATTTCGAAATGCTGCTTTAATAGACGGTCCTCGCCGTTCAATCGACTGATCCGGTTGAACTGTTATTAAATCATTCACAATTACGGCTATTCGTCTAGGTGTGGCATAGCCATGCAACCCTTCATAGACAAGTCCATAAGATGCTAAACCAGCGTTTATTGATGTTCTAAATGCTTGAGCAAGCTCTTTTAGGGCTTTTGGCGGTAATTCTTCTGTGCCAATTTCAATTAGCAAGTCCTGTTTTTCAGCCATTAAACGGTCTCCTGTCGCTGTTTGCACATGGGAAACCCTTGAGCGGCACGTGCATCGTAGTACGCTTTGGCTACTGACCTAGCTAAAGTACGCACTCTGAGAATATAGCGTTGTCGTTCTGTTACGGATATCGCTTTTCGAGCATCGAGTAAATTAAACGTATGTGATGCTTTTAGTGTCATTTCATATGCGGGTAGTGGTAATCCTAGTGTATTTAGCCGTTGGCTTTCCGCCTCACAAACATCGAACCAGTGGAATAATGCAGCAATATTTGCTTGCTCATAGTTGTAGGTAGACATTTCAACTTCATTTTGATGAAAGACATCACCATAAGTAATTGTTCCTAGAGGCCCATTTGTCCAAATAAGATCAAATACGTTTTCTACACCTTGCAGGTACATCGCTATACGTTCTAAACCATATGTCAACTCACCTGTTACTGGCTTACAGTCTAGGCCTCCAGCTTGTTGAAAGTAGGTGAATTGAGAAATTTCCATACCGTTCAGCCATATTTCCCATCCAAGACCCCAGGCTCCCAGTGTTGGAGATTCCCAGTTGTCTTCTACAAATCGAATATCGTGAACCAATGGGTTTAGACCCAAACGCAGCAGGGACCCTAGAAATTTGTCTTGAAGATCAAGTGGAGATGGTTTTATCACCACTTGAAACTGATAATAATGTTGTAAGCGGTTTGGATTTTCCCCATATCGCCCATCTGTTGGGCGTCGAGAAGGTTGTACATATGCTGCGCTCCAAGGTTCAGGGCCTATTGCGCGTAGGAAGGTCGCAGTATGAAATGTCCCCGCGCCAACCTCTATATCATAGGGCTGTAACAATATGCAGCCTTGCTCAGCCCAGTACTGTTGCAGCGTTAAAATTAAACCTTGGAATGTTGCAACATCGTGCACTGAGTGTCTCCCGGTTGCCAGTAGTGAGAATCACAACCTTACTGAATAGGTTGCTACGCTAGTATATCTCCATAATAATTTGGTTTTCATCCAATGTTTCTATAGTGAACTCTTAAACCCTGAACCATAGCGCATGTTTCACGTGAAACATGCGCTATGGTTCGGGGGATGGTGTAACGGAAGTATCCTGAGATACAGAAAGCAACCGTTGAATCTTATGTTTATTCCGCATGGCGTCGTGATACCCTAAATCAATCAATTCATTGCAAAAATTACGTTCAAAGAGCAGGTAGCTCATCAAAGGTAGTCCACCTTGATTGAAAGCGCCGACACTGCTCAGCAAGAATCGAACCGATCTAGGGAACTCTCCCGCAAAGCGTTCTGCTATAGGACGTATATCTTCACTCGGAAAAATGGTCAGCAACTCAATATGCCGTAAAGGGGTATTGGCCCTGCGATCATGCGCGATATTCTGCAAGGTATAGTTGACTCGTTTTAACCGCTCTACATCCATGGATAAACCATCCATAAACAAAGTATCTAAAATGTAACCAGAAATCTGACCTAATGTGGGATATTGAATAACGCGGCGGGTGATATCGGGTCGATCTGGCTTATCATTTCGCATTTCAATCACCAATAATCGATCTGCTCCTAAATGTAGCGCCGAGCTTAAAGGCGCTAATTGATGCATGGAACCATCACCGTAATACTCATATCCGATACGGACTGCGGGGAATAAAATCGGAATGGCGATAGAGGCCATCAGATGATCTAAGGTAATCGGACGAGGGATACCGATTCTACGGGTTCGAGTCCAAGGGCAAATGTCGGGTTTCCCCTGATAAAATGTCACTGATTGAGCTGAAGTGTAGGAAGCCGCAGTAATACTGAATGCGTGTAAAATATCGCTGTCAATCCATTTTTGAATCCGATCTGGACGAAGATGTTGCTCCAGAAGACATCGTAGTGGCTCGTTGTCTAAAACTGATTTTGGGGTAAAGCGACCAAGCCCTCCCAAGAGTACCGAGAGTATCCAACGCATGCCACTCATGATCGCTATTGAAGGCTCTGTACGAAAGACGCGCTCAACTGAGAAATTTGACCATACTTGAAGTAGATGAGAGACGCCGCGCCGAAAGTCGTCGGCTTCACTGGCTAAGACTGCTGCATTGATAGCGCCTGCTGATGTGCCACAAATAATAGGAAAGGGGACAGGTAGTCCTTCAGGTTTGAGTTCCGCCACAGCCTTGAGGACACCAACTTGATAAGCGGCCCGCGCACCCCCTCCAGTGAGTATCAAGCCTACCTTGGGGTGTGGCTGCTCAGCACTCCGACCGCAGTCTAACATTTGTTTTCCATTAGAAAAGTCAATAGATATAACTAGTCTAGCGGAGACCAAGCCGGTTGGCAGCCTCAGGGAGCTAAGGCTATGCCTAGCCAAACGCATGTAAGACCAAACGCTACATGGTTGCCTAATGAATATGCAAAAAAGTATTTGCCAATATAGTTATATAGTGGCTGGCTTAAAAGCGGTAGGACATAGATATTTGGGTTTATACAGCAAGACGGTAGTCAGGAGGACGAAAAATTGACGACTGATGATCAAGAACATGAAGTAAGGAAGCGTCTGATTGCACCAAAAAACGCCGTAATTTTGCAGACATGCACTAATTTTGTGCGCTACAATAGATCATTGCTCTGGAAATTTCACATAATCCGCCGTTTTTTGGACTTTTTATCCTGGCATACTTTATGCTTAAGACTTGCCCATGCGATTATTTTACAACTATCGCAAAAAGTCGTTCCATCCTAGCAATTCTCTCTGATTCGGAGGAGTAGAGATGTCTTCAGGTAAAGACGTACTGAAATTAATTGAAGAAAAGGGGATCAAATTCGTGGATTTCCGATTCACGGATACTCGTGGAAAGGAACAGCACGTAACTGTGCCGGCGAGTAAGGTGGATGAGGACGTCTTTGAAGATGGGAAGATGTTTGATGGCTCCTCCATCGCCGGTTGGAAGGGTATTCAAGAATCCGATATGATTCTGATGCCTGATCCCGATACCGCTCTTGTCGATCCGTTTTTCGATGAACCCACCGTAAATATCACTTGCGATATCATTGAGCCAAGCACTATGCAGGGTTACGAGCGTGACCCGCGGTCGTTGGCAAAGCGCGCCGAAGCCTATCTGAAATCCACTGGCATTGCTGATACGGCCTACTTCGGACCAGAAAACGAATTTTTCATCTTCGATGATGTGCGCTGGCGTTCCGACATCAGTGGTTCTTTTTATAAGATCGACTCTCAGGAAGCCGGTTGGAATACTGAAACCGTTTATGCAGACGGCAACATGGGTCATCGTCCCCAGGTGAAGGGTGGGTACTTCCCGGTTCCTCCGGTCGATTCACTGGTGGATATTCGAGCTGCCATGTGCTTGACATTGGAAGACATGGGTATTGATGTGGAAGTACACCATCACGAGGTTGCTACCGCAGGCCAGTGTGAAATTGGTGTTGGATTTAATACGCTAACTAAAAAATCTGATGAAATTCAGATTCTAAAGTATGTCATTCAAAATGTGGCCCACAGCTACGGAAAGACAGCGACATTTATGCCGAAACCGTTGGTAGGTGACAACGGAAATGGCATGCACGTTCATCAGTCCTTGGCCAAAGACGGTAAAAACCTATTTTCTGGTGACCTCTATGGCGGTTTATCTGAAACTGCCCTATTTTATATCGGTGGTATCATCAAGCATGCCCGTGCGTTGAATGCTTTTGCCAATGCATCCACCAACAGTTATAAGCGTTTGGTGCCAGGTTTTGAAGCACCGGTGATGCTGGCATATTCAGCTCGCAACCGATCCGCTTCTATCCGTATTCCCTATGTATCCAATCCTAAAGCGCGGCGCATCGAAGTGCGTTTTCCTGACTCTACCGCGAATCCTTATCTGGCCTTTACTGCGATGTTGATGGCCGGTCTGGATGGCATCCAGAACAAGATTCACCCGGGTGATGCCATGGATAAGGATCTGTATGATCTGCCCCCGGAGGAGGAAAAAGAGATTCCTCAGGTCTGCTACGCTTTCGATCAGGCGCTGTCCGCTTTAGATGATGATCGGGAATTTCTACTCAAAGGGAACGTGTTCACCAACGATTTGATCGACGCTTATATCAAGCTGAAAATGGAGGAAGTCACTCGGTTGCGTATGACAACGCACCCAGTGGAGTTCGATCTGTATTTCAGCCTCTAAGGTGATCTGTGATTCTAATTCAGGAACGCCCCTCCAGGGGCGTTTCAGTTTTGGAAAAATAGAAAAAATTGATTATTATCAATAACTTTAGATATGTTGATATGATGCGAACCCATCTAGATTACAGTGAGGGATTGCTTGCTACTCTCTTAATTGTTCCGCAATAAAACAGTATTATTTTGGGTGCTATAAATTTCCGTAATCCAATTCTACTGTTGGTTTCGTTTTTGCTTTCTGTTTCTTATGCGAAGAGAGACCGAATCTGTGGTAAAGCCCGACTATTCCCGTCAAATCCTAGACGGTATGTCAACCGGCATTGTCATATTAGAGTCGCGGTTGCGGCTAATATATATGAACTCGGCCTCGGAAATGTTGTTTGCTCTGAGTTTTCGCCAAGCTAAAGGGATGGTATTTAAAGATCTGGCTGTAGGGACCGATGTGCTGGTGGCGGGGATGCGGCACTGTTTACAAAGTGGTAATCCCTATACAGAAAGAGAGCTACAACTGATCCTACCAGGAAACCGTTCCATTACGGTGGATTGCACTGTCACCCCACTTCAGGAAAAAGAAACAACAGTAGAATTGCTGGTGGAATTGCGTCAGGTGGATCACCAACTACGAGTTCTTCGTGAAGAAAACCTACTGGCTCAACACAACACCTCACGCACCTTGCTTCGCAACCTAGCCCATGAAATCAAGAATCCTCTCGGCGGGCTGCGGGGCGCGGCACAACTTCTAGAACGAGAATTGGCCGATGATAGTCTCAAGGAATACACCCGGGTCATCATCGGCGAGGCTGATCGGCTGCGTAACTTGGTTGATCGAATGTTGGGTCCCACCACCATGCCGGTACGCGAAGAAGTCAATATCCATCGGTTATTGGAACGAGTACGCAGCCTGGTGTTAGTCGAAATCGGTGGCGGTATCCAAATCGAGCGGGATTACGATCCCAGTATACCAGGGCTTATTGGTGATCCTGATCAATTGATACAGGCTGTGCTGAATATTGTCCGCAACGCGGTTCAGGCCATGGAAGGTAGCGGTGAGATTTTGCTACGTACACGGGTACAGCGACAGATCACTATTGGTCATAAACGACATAAGCTAGTGGCACAACTGGATATTGTCGATAACGGGCCAGGTATTCCTCAAGCGATCAGAGAAGAAATTTTTTATCCCATGATTACCGGCCGGGCCGATGGAACCGGTTTGGGTCTGTCATTGGCCCAAAATTTGGTCAACCAGCATGGCGGCATCATCGAGTGCAGGAGCCACCCCGGGGAAACCACATTCACACTGTTGTTGCCTTTGGAGAAAGCTGATGGCTAGAAAGGAACATGTCTGGGTAATCGATGACGATCATTCCATCCGTTGGGTGCTCGAAAAAGCACTGCAACGGGAGGACCTGCTGGTAACAACTTTTGAAAATGGTCTTGGCGTATTGCCAGCCATGGATAAAAACGAACCGGATGCTATCGTTGCCGATATCAGAATGCCTGGGGTCAATGGCCTAGAATTACTAGCCCAGATTCGCGAGCGTTCTCCCCATCTGCCAGTCATTATCATGACTGCGCACTCCGATTTGGATAGTGCCGTGTTGGCCTATCAAGGCGGAGCTTTCGAATATCTGCCTAAGCCTTTCGACGTGGATGAGGCCGTTGCCCTGGTGCGCAGGGCCTGTGATCTACACCGACAACACAATCTGGGGGAGGATACCAGTGGCCCCGCGCCGGAAATCATCGGCGAAGCACCCGCCATGCAGGAAGTATTCCGGGCCATTGGCCGCTTGTCCCGTTCCAATATAACAGTGATGATCAATGGTGAATCCGGCACTGGCAAGGAGCTGGTGGCTCGGGCCTTGCATCGCCATAGCCCGCGATCTGGGCAACCGTTCATCGCTCTGAATATGGCGGCTATTCCCAGAGATCTATTAGAGTCCGAGCTGTTCGGTCACGAACGAGGCGCTTTTACGGGGGCTCAAACCGCCCGCCAAGGTCGTTTTGAGCAGGCTGACGGCGGCACTCTGTTTTTGGATGAAATCGGTGATATGCCTCAGGAATTGCAAACCCGACTGTTGCGGGTACTGGCCGAGGGGGAGTTTTACCGAGTAGGCGGTCATACCCCAACCCGGGTGGATGTACGGGTGATCGCCGCCACTCATCAGGATCTCGAACAGCGGGTCCGGGAGGGATTGTTCAGGGAAGATCTTTTCCACCGTCTCAACGTGATCCGTATCCATCTGCCGTCGCTACGCAAGCGCCGAGAGGATATCCCCCTGCTGCTGCGCCATTTTCTAAAACAGGCCGCCCATGAACTCGATGTGGAACCCAAATTAGTGCGTGGGGATGTAGAAGCGTATTTGGCCAAGTTGGACTGGCCGGGTAATGTGCGGCAGATAGAGAATCTATGTCGCTGGCTTACGGTAATGGCTTCGGGGCGGGAGGTACATATGGAAGATCTGCCCCCTGAACTGCGCGACCAGCCGAATGCGCCGAGTGGCGTTGAGGACTGGCAAGATGCCTTGCGGCAGTGGGCGCGCCAGACCTTATCCCATGGCGGTAGCCAGATTCTAGATACGGCTCTGCCAGCCTTCGAGCGGGTATTGATCGTCACGGCCCTCAAGCACACCGGCGGTCACCGCCAGGACGCCGCCAAGCTACTGGGCTGGGGGCGCAACACCCTGACCCGAAAAATCAAAGAGCTGGAGTTGGAATGAGCTAGGTTGGTCGGTTTGGAGCAGCCATCTATGCCGCGAATTATGGCCCTTGGATTATACTGAAGCATGTTCCAAATTATTCTCTTTGAGCCGGAAATACCTCCAAACACCGGGAACATCATCCGCTTATGCGCCAATACTGGCTGCCAACTTCACTTGATCCAGCCATTGGGCTTCCAACTCAATGACCGTAAACTACGGCGCGCCGGGCTAGATTATCATGAGTGGGTGCGGTTACAACTGCATGGCAGTTTGGATGCTTGTCTCAAGAAAATGAATCCAGAGCGGTTGTTTGCCTTTACTACCCGCGGCGGGCAACGTTTCAACGATGTGGTCTATCGTCCTGAAGACGCTCTATTATTCGGTCCAGAGACTCGAGGTCTGCCAAATACCGTGCTGGATTCAATCCCCATTGATCGACAGGTGAGGATTCCCATGGTGTCTTCGGTTCGCAGCCTCAACCTATCCAATGCGGTGGCTATCGTGGTCTATGAAGCATGGCGCCAAGCTGGCTTTGCCGGTGCGCTATGAAGCAGACCTCCTTTAGGCCCAGAAGGACGGGGCTTGCCGCGCACCGGGTCAAAGACCTGGGCTGATCCCCCTCGGCGTTGTCTCTGCTGTACCCTTATCCTATCGTTATTTCACGGCTAGCTGGATATGGGCTTGGGTTAACCATTGCCTTCCGGTTCACTTTCCTACTCTCACAGACGAGGAAGGAGGTCCAATGGCGTACAAACACATCAGAATTCCCGAGGGCGGTGAAAAAATAACCATACGGGACGGTAAGCTGCATGTTCCCGATAATCCCATCGTCGGCTACGTGGAAGGCGACGGTATCGGGCCGGATATCACCCAGGCCAGCCTGCGGGTCTGGAATGCTGCGGTGAAGCAAGCCTACGGGGGCAAACGCAAGATCCACTGGTGCGAGCTATATATGGGGGAGAAGGCCGCCGAGTATTACGATGGCAATTATTTTCCCGCTGAAACTCTGGATGCCCTAAAAGATATTGTCGTATCTATCAAAGGTCCCCTAACCACACCCGTGGGTGGCGGCTATCGCTCCTTGAATGTGGCCCTGCGCCAGGAACTGGATCTCTACGCCTGCGTGCGCCCGGTTCGATACTATGCCGGCGTACCCTCGCCCCTGCGCCATCCTGAGCAGGTGGACGTGGTAATTTTTCGGGAGAATACCGAAGACGTTTACTCGGGTATTGAATATAAATCCGGCACCGAGAAAAACCAAAAAGTCGCCAAGTTTCTGCGCGAGGAAATGAGCGCCCATTTTTTCGAGGGCGCTGGCCTTGGCATCAAACCAGTCTCGGCTTTCGGCACCAAGCGCCTAGTCCGCAAGGCCATCCAGTACGCCATCGACCATGGCCGGGAATCAGTGACCCTGGTGCATAAGGGCAACATCATGAAATTTACGGAAGGCGCCTTCCGTAATTGGGGCTACGAAATCGCTCGGGATGAGTTTGCCGACCAGACCATTACCGAGGATGAGTTGTACAGCATTCACGGCGGCATCCGTCCCGAGGGCAAGGTCGTCATCAAAGACCGGATCGCCGACATCATCTTTCAGTTACTGATGTTGCGGCCAGCAGAGTTCGACGTACTAGCCACCCTCAACCTCAACGGTGATTACCTGTCCGACGCCGCCGCCGCTGAAGTGGGCGGGGTCGGCATCGCTCCGGGCGCCAATATCGCCGATTTCGTGGCGGTATTCGAAGCCACCCACGGCACCGCCCCCAAATATGCCAATCTGGACAAGGTAAATCCCTCCTCCTTGCTACTGTCCGGGGTCATGATGTTGGAGTATATGGGTTGGAAAGAGGCCGCCGACCTTATCAACGCGGCTTTCCCCAAGGTTATTGCCGACAAAACCGTCACCTACGACTTCGCCCGGCAGATGGAGGGCGCCACTGAGCTATCGACCAGTGGCTTCGGTGACGCTTTAATCACCAAGATCAAGGGTGGCGCCCAAACCCTGGTCGAGGAGGAAGAGCGCCGCCGGATGGGGGTAAAGGCGGAACGTAAGGTCCGGGAGGCGCTGCGGGTGGCCAACCCAACCCAGGCTATGAAAACTTCCGGGCGGATACCCACCCTGGTCGGTGACATCATGACCCGGGTGACCAGCATCAAGGGTGACGAAACCGTCAACTTCGCTATCCATGCCATGCGCGATGCCAATATCGACGCGGTGCTGGTGGAGCCTAACGACAATGGTCAATGGGGCATCATGACCCAGCGGGATGTGGTCAAGAAGATCGTGAGCGCCAATCGCTCCCCGGCCAGTGTATCGGTGGACGAAATTGCCACCCGGCCATTGATGATGGTGCCCGAAGACCTATCCTTGCATGATGCTTCCGCCAAGATGGTGGAGAACAATATCCGCCGTTTGGTGGTAGAAAAGGACGGGCAGCCCCTGGGTATTGTCTCCGACACCCAGTTATTCAAAACCGTTCAGGAGTTTGGCTGGGGGCCAGACGTTTAGGTCTGATGGTTGGCGCCTGGCTGGCCTGACCGATGGGGAGGTAGTGTATCGCCTTCCCTAATTATAGGGGGGATTGTGTGCTGGGACTGAGCTTCGGTGTCATCGTCGGCTTTTCCTTGGGCCTGACCGGGGGCGGTGGGTCTATTTTTGCCGTGCCATTACTGGTCTACGGTTTGGGTCTGCCGATTCATCAAGCGGTGGGGATATCCCTGGCGGCAGTAGGAACCACGGCCCTGTCAGGGGCGGTGATTCGTATTACCCACGAGGAAGTGGAATTACGCACCGCGTTGATCTTCGGACTGGCGGGAATCGCCGGAGCGCCCTTGGGGGTTTGGCTCGGGGGCGAACTGCCTCAAGCCCTGCTATTGGTCGGTTTCGCCGTACTGATGTTGATAGTGGCGGCTCGAATGTGGAGCCAAGCCAGTCGCGCGCCCCAAGAGGCGGCGCTGGTTCGGGCCGATATGGAGGAGGATAGCGAGAACGGCGATTCCGTTTGTCGTCATGACCTGACCAGTGGGCGTTTGCGTGTGACCTCCCGCTGCTTTTTCGTGTTATTGGGTAGTGGCGTCCTGACTGGCCTGCTGTCTGGTTTGTTTGGAGTAGGGGCTGGTTTCATTATTGTTCCCGCCCTGGTTTTGGCGGCTTCCCTGCCCATGCGTCGGGCGGTGGCGACCTCTCTTTTGGTGATTGCCATTGTGAGCTTCGCCGGGGTTATGGCCCAGAGCTTTTCAGGCCGCTCTCTGGACTGGTGGATTACCGGCCTGTTCGTCTTGGGTGGACTTGTGGGTATGGCTTTGGGGATGCGCTTGAGTCGGCGCTTGGCCGGTCCTCAATTACAAAAGTTGTTTGCTGTACTGATGGTGATTGCTGGTGCTTTTATCCTGCTGAGTGAAGTCCTGTTCTGAGCGTTTAGCGCGTATTGGCATGAATTTCGAATGACGATTTCAGGTCCAAAATTTTAGCCTCCCCTGAACAGACATTGACCAAGTTCCTATAACCCCCATTATTTCTGCTATTTTGTAGAGATTGATTCCAGCGTTGTTGTCTAGGTGTGGAGTCAGTCCACTATTGCGCCGCGTTCTAGTTTTGGTGGATGCATCAAACCCATTTGAGGATGAATGATGAAATCAAGCAGCCGCGACCCCCATGAGGGTAATTTGCGGGTGGGGTTGTTCGTCACCTGTCTGGTAGACCTGTTCCGGCCTTCGGTTGGATTCGCGGCGGTGAAACTTCTGGAAGATGCCGGCTGCGGGGTGGAGGCGCCTCGGGTCCAGACCTGCTGCGGTCAGCCGGCCTATAACTCCGGTGATCGAGCCGATGCGGCCGTGCTGGCCCGACAGGTGATCGAAGCCTTCGAAGGCTTCGATTATGTCGTGGCTCCATCCGGTTCCTGCGGCGCCACTATCAAAGATCATTACCCGGAGCTATTCGCCGACGATCCCGCCATGCAAGCCCGGGCGCGGGCATTGGCGGACAAGACCTATGAGCTCATCGCATTTTTGGTGGATGTGCTGGGGGTGGAGTCGGTGGCGGACGTCCACTACGAGGGCGCCGCGACCTATCATGATTCCTGTTCGGGATTGAGGGAACTGGGGGTCAAGAATCAACCCCGCAAGCTATTAGCCTCGGTGGCCGGTCTGGAACTGAAGGAAATGACCGACTGTGAGGTTTGCTGCGGTTTCGGTGGTACGTTCTGCGTCAAGTATCCCGAGATTTCGAACCGGATGGTCAGCGACAAGACCGCCCATATCAAAGCCTCGGGAGCCGATACCCTGCTGGCCGGGGATCTGGGCTGTCTTTTGAACATGGCCGGCAAGCTCAAGCGGGAAGGATCAGCCATCCGGGTCCGGCATGTGGCCGAGGTTTTATCGGGTCACACCAAGGAGCCGCCAATAGGCGAGTCCTGAGAACCAGGGGAAACCTCTCATGCGGATAAGCAGCCCCGACTTTAAGCACAATGCCCATAAGGCACTGCACGACCCGGCCCTGCAAAAGGCCCTGGGCAATCTGCGCGCCGGTTTTCCGGGCAAACGCGCTGCGGCCATCGCCCGGATGCCGGAGTTCGAAGATTTGCGCGACCAGGGCCGGGACTTGAAAAACCACATCCTGGCCCACCTGGATTATTATCTGGAGACCTTCGAGGCCAAGGTGATCAACAATGGCGGTAAGGTCCATTGGGCCAGGGACGCCGAGGAGGCCAATCGCATTATCTTGGACATCTGCCGCTCGGTGGACGCCAAGACCGTGACCAAGGGTAAATCCATGGTCAGCGAGGAAACCGGTCTCAACGACTATCTGGAAGCCAACGGCGTGCGGCCCGTGGAGACCGACCTGGGGGAATACATCCTGCAACTGCGCCAGGAACACCCCTCCCATATCATAGCCCCGGCCATTCATCTGAACCGCGATCAGGTGTCCGACGCTTTTCATGCCAACCACCAGCAATACGGACTCACCAAACGCCTAGAAGAACCCCGGGAACTCATGAATGAGGCCCGTTTCGTGCTGCGTAATAAATTTCTGGCCGCCGACGTGGGCGTCACCGGGGCCAATTTTCTGGTGGCGGAAACCGGCTCCACCATTATTGTCACCAACGAGGGCAATGGCGATCTGACCCAAACCCTGCCCAAAGTACATGTGGTGTTGTCCAGCATCGAAAAAGTCGTGCCCACCCTGGAAGACCTGAGCCTGTTTCTCAGGCTGCTGGCCCGTTCCGCCACCGGCCAGGAATTCACCGTCTATAACACCCTGTCCAGCGGACCCCGCCGCCCCGAGGACCTAGACGGACCGGAGCAGTTCCATGTGGTGCTGCTGGATAACGGCCGCGCCGGCATGCTGGGAGGCGAATTCCAGGACATGCTGCGCTGTATCCGTTGTTCTGCCTGCATGAACCATTGCCCGGTCTACGGGGCCATCGGTGGCCACGCCTATGGCTGGGTCTATCCCGGTCCCATGGGTTCGGTGCTGACCCCGCAACTGATCGGAGTGGACAAAGCCGGGCATCTGCCCAATGCGTCCACGTTTTGTGGGCGTTGCGAATCGGTCTGCCCGGTGCGTATCCCCCTGCCCAAGCTGATGCGCCATTGGCGGGAGCGGGAATATGAACAACATCTGTCCCCGGCGGCGGTGCGCTATGGTCTAGGAATCTGGCGTTTTTTCGCCAGCCGACCCAAGCTGTATCACACCGTTTCCAGGATCGGGGCCCGGGTCTTGAAATTCATGGGCGGTAAAACGGGACGCATCAGCAAACTGCCCCTGGTCGGCGGCTGGACCGACTGGCGAGACATGCCGGCGCCCCAGGGCAAAACTTTTCAGCAACTCTGGGTTGAACGGCAACGGGGGGCAGGATCATGAGCGAAGCCCGGGAACAGATTCTCAACTCCATCCGCCGCAACCTGAAACGCGGCCCCTTGGACGGCGACCATCGCTCGAAACTGGACCAACGGCTGGCCGATCATCCCCGCAACCCCATTCCGAGCCGCGCCCTGCTGCCTTCGGAGCAGCGCACGGAGTTGTTCGTGACCATGGCCGAGGAGGCGGCGGCCGAGGTGCAGCGGGTGGAGTCCGCCGAGCAGGTTCCCCAAGCGATCGCCGCATACCTGGACGCCGAGGGTTTGGGCAACCGGTTGGTCATGGCCCCCGACGAAGGACTGGCCAGGCTACCCTGGAATACCACCCGCCTGGAGATCCAGCGGCGCAAAGCCGAGAACGGGGACAAAATCACCGTCACCGGAGCCTTCGCCGGTATCGCCGAGACCGGCACTCTAATGCTGCTCTCCGGTCCCCACAGCCCCACCACGCTAAATCTGCTGCCGGATGTGCATATCGTGGTGTTGAGCCATCAGTCCATTGTCGGTCCCTACGAGGACGCTTGGCAGAAACTCAGAGAGCGGGGCAAGGGAATTCCCCGCACGGTCAACATGATTACCGGTCCATCCCGTTCGGCGGATATCGAACAGACCTTGCAATTGGGCGCCCATGGGCCGATCCGACTGCATATCGTGCTGGTCATGGGGCCGCTAGACGCCGGTCGGGGCTGAATACCGATCCCGCCCACGGGATGCAGATTGGGCTACAATGCCCCCTCGAAATCTTTTGAAGGGGGCAGCGATGCCAAAGCGCCGGGCGTTCTTTGTTTCCGACCGCACCGCCATCACCGCCGAGACCCTGGGTCACAGCCTGCTCACCCAGTTCGAATCCCTGAACATCGAGCAGTCTTCCATGCGCTTTATCGACAGCGTGGAGCGGGCGCAACGAGCCCGAGAGCGGATCGATCAAGCGGGACTGGAAGATGGCGTCCGGCCACTGGTGTTCAGCACCTTGATCGACGCCCGGGTTCGGGAAACCATTCGCTCTGCCGACTGCGTGTTCCTAGATTTTTTCGACGCCTTCATCGAGCCGTTGGAGCAAGAACTGGAGACCAAGTCTACCCTGACCGCCGGTCGTTCCCACGGCATGACCGACATTGAGACGTATTCCTCGCGTATCGAGGCCATCAACTTCACCCTCAACCACGATGATGGCAACACAATAGCCCGACTAGACGAAGCGGATATTATCCTGGTGGGCATCTCCCGCACCGGTAAAACCCCGACCTGCCTGTATCTGAGCCTGCATTACGGCATCCGCGCCGCCAATTTCCCCATCACTGAGGACGACATGGAGGAACTGAAACTGCCGAATACCCTCAAGCCCTTCAAGGCCAAGCTATTCGGGCTGACCACCGACCCTCTGCGCCTAACCCAGATCCGCCATGAGCGTCTGCCCAATAGCCGCTATGCCTCCATTGAGCAGTGCGATTACGAGATCCGCCAGGCCGAGGCCCTATTTCGCAAGCTGAGGATTTCCCATCTGCGCACCTCCCTCAAGTCCATCGAGGAGATCGCCGCCACCATCATCGATATGGCCGGGCTGGAGCGGCGCAAGACGACCCATCGTCCGACCCTGCACACCTGAACCGTTTGGCTTTATAATTTGCAATTCCACACATATTATGCAGGATATAGGCGGCATAAATTTCCTGTAGCCCTGGAGCGCCGGGTCCCGGTCCCCGGGTTTTTCAACACGTCATCGCTTAAACGAGCAGACTTAATATTATAAGGAGCGAATTCATGAAACAGCCCGTTCGCGTAGCCATCACCGGCGCCGCCGGCAATATCGGTTATGCCATGGCCTTCCGCATCGCCTATGGGGATATGCTGGGGCCTGACCAGCCGGTGATCCTGCACCTGCTGGAAATCACCCCGGCCCTCCAGGCCCTGGAAGGGGTCGTCATGGAACTGAACGACTGCGCTTTCCCGCTGCTGGCGGGCGTGGTGGCCACCGACGATATCAATGTGGGCTTCAAAGATATCAACTATGCTCTCTTGGTGGGCGCCCGCCCCCGTGGCCCGGGTATGGAGCGTAAGGACCTGCTGTCCGCCAACGGCGCCATCTTCGGACCCCAGGGCAAGGCCATCAACGACCATGCCGCCCGTGACGTCAAGGTGTTGGTGGTGGGCAACCCAGCCAACACCAACGCCCTGATCGCCGCCGCCAATGCGCCCGATCTGGACCCCCGGCAGTTTACCGCCATGACCCGTCTGGACCACAACCGGGCCTTGTCTCAGTTGGCTGAAAAGACCGGCAAGCATGTCAACGACATCAAGAAGATGATCATCTGGGGCAATCACTCCGCCACCCAGTATCCAGACATCAGCCAATGCACCGTGTCTGGCCAGGCCGCCCCCGGGTTGGTGGAGCAGGATTGGTACCGGGACCAGTTCATCCCCATCGTGCAGCAGCGCGGCGCCGCCATCATCAAGGCCCGGGGCGCTTCCTCCGCCGCCTCCGCCGCCTCCGCCGCCATCGACCATATGCGCGACTGGGCCATGGGTACCCCGGATGGAGACTGGGTGAGCATGTCCATCCCCGCCGATGGTTCTTACGGCATCGAGCAAGGGATAATTTACTCCTATCCCTGCACTTGCAAAGAGGGCAAGTACGATATCGTCCAGGGGTTGTCGGTGGACGAGTTCAGCCGCGAGAAGATGAATGCCACCGAGCAAGAACTGCGTGAGGAACGGGCCGCCGTGGAACACCTGCTCGGAGGTTGATATTGCCTACGGTCATGGCTGCCGATGCCCGCTCAAGCTACTCGGCAATGCCATGATTCGGTACAGCTTAGGCGCTCCTTGCAGGGGCGCCTTTTTTATTACGCCATTCAAAATCTTAGATTTAGTCTAAGGTGGTATTATCTAATGTTGTTTATTAACATTGTGAATTGTTTTTTTAAAAGATATTAAGTTAATTTATTATAAGTCTCGGTAGGAGGTCCCGCTCCACAGCGCCGCCTCAGTCACCGAAGGTCGGGCGGTAGAGACGTATTTAGGCTCCGGCCGCACTACACACGCCGTGGAATCTGGAGGATAGAGATAATGAACCATGAAGCATTTCACCGCCGTTCCATCGAAGACGCTGAGGGTTTCTGGGACGAACAAGCGCAACTAATCCATTGGCACAAGCTGCCCGACAAGATACTGGACTATTCCAACCCACCTTTTCGCAACTGGTTCGCTGGCGGCGAGACCAATCTCTGTTACAACGCCGTGGACCGCCACATCAAGGACCGGGCCGATCAGCCTGCGGTGGTGTATATCTCTACCGAGACCGAGGAAACTCGGACTTACACCTTCGCCGAACTGCACCGGGAGGTAAACCGCTTCGCTGCGGTACTCAAGAGTCAGGGCGTGGGCAAGGGCGACCGGGTGGTGATCTACATGCCCATGATCGCCGAAGCCATCTTCGCCATGTTGGCTTGCGCCCGGGTGGGCGCCGTCCACTCAGTGGTTTTCGGGGGTTTCGCCGCTCATAACCTGGCGGTGCGCATCGACGACGCCAAGCCCAAACTGATGATCACCGCCGACGCCGGGATGCGCAATGGCAAGCCGGTGCTCTATAAGCACCTGGTGGATGCCGCTTGCGAGAAGGCTCAGTTCCCCCCGGACAAGGTCATCATCTGCCACCGGGGTCTGGACAAGCAGATGCCCATGGTCGAGGGGCGGGATCTGGATTACGCCAGCCTCCGCGAGCAGCACCTAGACGACCAGGTGGACTGCACTTGGCTGGAGTCCAACGAACCCAGCTATATCCTCTACACCTCTGGCACCACCGGTACTCCCAAGGGCGTACAGCGGGACGTGGGCGGCTACTGCGTAGCTTTGGCCTCGACCATGAGGCACGTCTATAACGCCAATCCTGGCGAGACCATGTTTACCACCTCCGATATCGGCTGGGTGGTAGGCCACTCCTATATCGTTTACGGGCCGCTGATCAATGGCATGACCACTATCGTGTACGAGGGGCTGCCCACCCGTCCCGACGCCGGTATCTGGTGGAAGATCGTCGAGGATTACAACGTCACCACCATGTTCAGTTCCCCCACTGCGGTGCGGGTGCTGAAAAAGCAGGACCCCAAATACCTCAAACAATACGACCTGTCCTCCCTGCGTTATCTGTTCCTGGCCGGGGAACCCTTGGATGAGCCTACTTCCCGCTGGATCAGCGACGCCCTGGGGGTGCCGGTGATCGACCATTATTGGCAGACTGAAACCGGCTGGGCCATGCTTTCTTATCTGCCCGGTGTGGAACTCAAGCCCAACCGCTTCGGCTCCCCGGGTTTCGCCAACTACGGCTACGACATCCGGGTAATCAACGAAACCACGGGCCAGGAAGCCGGTCCCAACGAGAAGGGCGTATTGGTAGTGGCGCCGCCCCTGCCACCGGGCTGCATGACCACGGTCTGGGGTGATGACCAGCGGTTTCTCAAGAGCTATTTCTCCGATTTTAAGGAATTACTGTACTCCTCCTCAGACTGGGCGGTGCGTGACGACGACGGCTATTTCTTCATCCTGGGCCGTACCGACGATGTGATCAATGTGGCTGGCCACCGGCTGGGCACCCGAGAGATCGAGGAAGCGGTGAGCAGCCATCCGGCAGTGGCCGAAGTGGCGGTGGTGGGCATCCACGACGAACTCAAGGGCCAGGAGGCGGTGGCCTTCACCACCCTCAAGGACCCCTCCAAGGCCGATACGCCCGAGGCGGCCAAGGCTCTGGAAAAGGAGATCATGGCCGCAGTGGTCAAGTCCCTGGGACCAGTAGCTCGCCCCAAGCATGTCCACTTCGTCAAGGCCCTGCCCAAGACCCGTTCTGGCAAACTGCTGCGCCGCTCCATCCAGGCGTTGGCGGAAGGCCGCGATCCGGGCGACTTGTCCACCCTGGATGACCCCGCCTCCCTGGAGGCGGTGCGCGAGGCGGTGCAGGAATAACCGCCTCAAATTTTTAAGCGTTTGAAATATATACTATCTCCTCCCTTTCGGGGGAGGGGGCAGGGAGGGTATGGACACCACCGACCGCCCATCGGCGGCCGAACGGCTTCTGGCGCCGATCCGACCAGGACTGAGAACAGCGAGGTGAA
Organism: uncultured Candidatus Competibacteraceae bacterium; assembly: GCA_964597315.1. Classification (GTDB taxonomy): domain Bacteria; phylum Pseudomonadota; class Gammaproteobacteria; order Competibacterales; family Competibacteraceae; genus CAZQXD01. Next base: position 31,584 of record CAZQXD010000017.1, on the reverse strand, counting down.
TCCCCATGAGCAATACCCACTCCGCCGGGGCGCGGTTTCGCGCTGCGGTCCAACAAGAGCGACCCTTGCAAGTGGTCGGCGCGGTCAACGCCTACTTTGCGCGCATGGCCGAACAAGTGGGCTACAAAGCCCTGTACATCTCTGGCGGCGGCGTGGCCGCCTGTTCCCGGGGTATTCCAGATCTGGGCATCACCACTCTGGAAGACGTACTCATTGACCTGGAACGCATCACCGCTGTCACCGAACTACCGGTGCTGGTGGATGTGGATACCGGCTGGGGCGGGGCTTTCAATATCGCCCGTACCGTGCGGTCCATGATCAAGATGGGCGCCGGCGCCGTTCACATCGAAGACCAGGTGAGCCAGAAACGCTGCGGCCATCGGCCGGGCAAAGCCATCGTCTCCCAGGCCGAGATGGTGGACCGGGTGAAGGCGGCGGTGGATGCCAAGACCGATGCCCAGTTCGTGATTATGGCCCGCACCGACGCCCTGGCGGTGGAGGGCTTGCAATCGGCCATGGACCGGGCCTGCGCCTGCGTGGAGGCCGGAGCCGATATGATTTTCCCTGAGGCCATCACCGATCTGGCCATGTACAAGCAGTTCGCCGAGGCGGTTCGGGCGCCGGTGCTGGCCAATATCACCGAGTTCGGCTCCACGCCACTCTACACCACCCAAGAGCTGGGCGACAACGGCGTCGGCCTGGTGTTGTATCCCCTGTCCACGTTCCGGGCCGCCAGCAAGGCCGCCCTGGCCGTCTACCAAAGCTTACGCGCCGAGGGCACCCAGCAAAACGTCGTTGACCTGATGCAGACCCGATCCGAATTGTACGAATTCCTGGGCTACCACGCCTATGAGCAGAAACTCGATCAGTTATTCGCTAAGGAGGACAAGTCATGAGCGAAATGGCAACCGATCCCGTCCGCAAGCCTAAGAAGTCCGTGGCCCTGTCCGGCCAGGTGGCCGGCAACACCGCTATTTGCACCGTGGGCCGCACCGGCAATGATTTGCACTACCGGGGCTTTGACATCCTGGATCTGGCCGAGCATTGCGAGTTCGAGGAAATCGCCCATCTGCTGATCCACAATAAGCTGCCCAACCGGGCGGAACTGGACCATTACAAGTCCCGGCTCCAAGCCCTGCGCGGCCTGCCCACGCCGGTGAAGGCGGTGCTGGAACAGATCCCCGCCTCGGCCCACCCCATGGACGTGTTGCGAACCGGTTGTTCGGTGCTGGGCACGGTGCTGCCCGAGAAAGAGGACCACGATGTGGCTGGCGCCCGGGGCTTGGCCGACCGGCTGATAGCCTCCTTCGGCTCCATGCTGCTGTATTGGTACCACTACAGCCATAACGGTCGGCGCATCGAGGTGGAGACCGATGACGATTCCATCGGCGGGCATTTCCTGCACCTGCTCCACGGCCAGCCGCCCCGGGAACTGTGGGTCAAGGCCATGCACACCTCCCTGGTGCTGTATGCCGAGCACGAATTCAACGCCAGCACCTTCACCGGCCGGGTCATCGCCGGCACCGCTTCGGATATGTACTCCGCAGTCACCGGCGCCATTGGCGCCCTGCGTGGCCCCAAGCACGGCGGCGCCAACGAAGTGTCCTTCGATATCCAGCAGCGTTATGACAACCCCGACGAGGCGGAGGCCGATATCCGCGCCCGGGTGGAGCGCAAGGAGGTCATCATCGGTTTCGGTCACCCGGTCTACACCGTGGGCGATCCTCGCAACAAGGTGATTAAAGAAGTAGCTCGAAACCTGTCCGAGGACGCCGGCAACATGAAGATGTACAACGTGGCCGAGCGCCTGGAAGCGGTGATGTGGGAGGCCAAGCACATGTTCGCCAACCTGGACTGGTACTCGGCGGTGTCCTACCACCTGATGGGCGTGCCTACCGCCATGTTCACCCCGTTGTTCGTGATTTCCCGCACCAGCGGCTGGTGCGCCCATGTCATCGAGCAGCGTCAGGATGGCAAGATCATCCGGCCCAGCGCCAACTATACGGGACCGGAGAACCGGGACTTCATGCCCATCGACCAGCGCTGAGCAAGGCCCCTGAACCGGTGAGGATACTCCCAACCCACGAATCATCGAGGATAACAGTTATGTCTGGAGCTATCGTACGCGACGCCAAGCGCCCCGATTTCGATCAGGTCGTCAAGGATATCGTGGATTACGTCATGGACTACGATGTCACCCAAAGCCAGGAAGCCATGGAGACCGCCCGCTACTGCCTGATGGACACCCTCGGCTGCGGCTTGCTGGCCCTAAACTACCCGGCCTGCACCAAGATGCTCGGCCCCACGGTGCCCGGCGCCCAGATGCCGGGCGGGGTCAAGGTGCCCGGGACGTCTTATGAACTGGAACCGGTGATGGGCGCTTTCAATATCGGCGCCATGATCCGCTGGCTGGACTTTAACGACACCTGGCTGGCCGCCGAATGGGGCCACCCCTCCGACAACCTGGGGGGCATTCTGGCCGCCGCCGATTACTTGTCCCGCAAGAACCTGCGGGAGGGTAAATCGCACCTGACCCTGAAGGTCGTACTGGAGGCCATGGTCAAGGCCCATGAGATTCAGGGCGTTATCGCCCTGGAGAACGGTTTCAACCGGGTGGGTTTGGACCATGTGATGCTGGTGCGTATCGCCTCCACCGCCGTCGTCACCAAGCTGCTGGGAGGCAACCGCGATGAGGTTCAGAACGCCGTCTCCCAAGCCTGGATCGACGGCAGCGCCCTGCGCACCTACCGCCACGCCCCCAACACCGGCTCTCGCAAGAGCTGGGCGGCAGGCGACGCCACCAGCCGGGCCGTGCGCCTAGCCCTGATCGCTCTGAGCGGGGAGATGGGCTACCCTTCGGCCATCACCGCAAAAACCTGGGGCTTTCAGGACGTCCTGTTCAAGGGCGAAGATCTCAAGTTCACCCAGGGTTACGGCAGCTATGTGATGGAGAACGTACTGTTCAAGATCGCCTTCCCCGCCGAGTTCCATGCCCAGACCGCCGTGGAGGCCGCCGTCACCCTGCACCCAGAGATCAAGGACCGCCTGGATGATATCGACCGCATCGTCATTGAGACCCAGGAGTCCGGGGTGCGGATCATCGACAAGACCGGTCCCCTGGATAACCCTGCCGATCGGGACCACTGCATCCAGTACATGGTGGCCGTACCCCTAATCAAGGGCGCCCTCACCGCCGAGGACTACGAGGACGAAGTGGCCAAGGACCCTCGCATCGACGAGCTGCGCTCCAAGATGGAAGTCGCGGAGAACCAGCGCTTCACCAAGGACTATCTGGACCCCGAAAAGCGTTCCATCGGCAACTCCGTGCAGGTGTTCTTCAAGGACGGCACCAGCACCGACCGGGTGGAAGTGGAATACCCCATCGGTCACCGCCGCCGCCGGGGCGAGGGTATCCCGGTATTGCAATCCAAGTTCGAGCGAAACCTGGCCGGTCGCCTGTCGACCAAGAAGTGCAAGGCGATTCTGGCCCTCTGCGCCGACCAGGAGAGCTTGGAAAACACCCCGGTGAATGTGTTCACCGATTGGCTATCCCTTAGCTGAGCCTCAACCTGGGCTCTTTGCCGCGCCGCTAAACCGGCGTGGCTTTTTTTATTGGTGGTCCCCTCCAATCGGCAGGGCATTGGTGCCAGGCCACAGCCCAGAGTTCGCGGAGGCATTGTCAGGGCCAGTGTTTTCCTTTAGCTTCGGGCCATGGCCGAGGACCTCGAACTGCACACCCCGTATTTGCGCCTGGCGGCCCGGGCCTGGGGACCGACCGATGGCGTTCCGGTATTGGCCCTGCACGGCTGGCTGGACAATGCCGCCAGTTTCGATGGCTTGGGACCGCTGTTGTCGGGTTGTCGGCTGGTAGCCCTGGATCTGGTGGGTCATGGCCGATCCGACTGGCGCCCGCCGGGGACCCATTACCATGTGGTGGACTATATAGGGGATGTGCTGGCCGCCGCCGATTGCCTGGGTTGGGAGCGGTTCAGCTTGTTGGGCCATTCCCTGGGCGCGGGGGTGGCCAGCCTCGCCGCAGGGACCGTGCCGGGGCGGATTCGCCGATTGGCTCTGATCGAGGGGCTGGGGCCGCTGACCCACTCCGCCGCCGAGAATCCGGCGGCCCTGGAGACCGCCATCGCCCAAATGCGCCACCTCCCCCGTAAGCGTCTGCCGGTGTATCCTGATCTGAAGGCCGCCGTGTCTGCCCGGGAGCGGGCCGGGGGGCTGAGTCGGGCGGCGGCGCACACCTTGACGGCCCGGTCCGTGAAGCCGGTGGACGGGGGCCTGAGCTGGCGCAGCGATCCGCGGCTGACCTTCCGCTCCCCTTTGTATCTCATGGAAATTCAGGTGCTGGCTTTTTTGTCCCGCATCCAGGCGCCCACCCTGCTGATCAATGGCGAGGCCGGGTATTTGGCGGACCGGCCTGTCATGGCGCAACGCTACGATCGGGTGGCGGACCTGCGCTTGAGCTGGTTGCCAGGCGGGCACCATCTACATCTGGAAAACCCTGAGTCCGTGGCTCGGCTGCTAAACCAGTTTCTGGTCAGCAACGAGATGCTCCCAGGACAGTAAGGATCGATTCGTGCGTGACGCCTGTGGGGTAGGGAGCAGCGCATGGAACCGAGCCGCAAGGCTACTTTTGGGGACGCTATAGATGTACACCGAGTATTACGGTTTTAGCCATCGGCCTTTCACCGACCCGGATCGGCGGGAGGGTTGTCTGAGTCCGGCTTTCGAGGCCGCTCTTGATGGTTTGGACCAGCATTTGCGCGACCCCCAGTGTGGGGTGTTGTTGTTCACCGGTCCCGCTGGTTCCGGCAAAACTGCGGTGTTACGGCGACTGCTGGCCGGGCTGCCCGAGACGGTTTGTCCGGTGTTGGTTTGGAACGCCTACCTGGATTTTGATGAATTGTTGAACTGCCTTTGCGATCACCTGAATTTGCCAACGTCGCCGGGTGGCCGGGAGTGTCTGCCGCAGGTACTGGAGACGCGGCTAGGGGAACGTTTCGAGACCGGTGGGACGGTGTTGCTGGTGCTGGACGATGCCCACCTTTTGGCCGGGGCTACTCTGGAGGGGCTGCATTCCCTGACCCAACTGCAACGGGCCGGTAGGCCGTTGTTGCGTTTGCTGCTGGCCGGTGGCGATGAACTGACGGCCCGGCTCCGGGAGCAACCGTTGGAGGAATATGTAGGTGGACATTGCCGGTTGCCGGCATTGGATGCGCGGCAAACCCAAAGCTATATTCTGGCGCAGTTGCGGGCGGCGGGGGCTAGCGACACCCTATTTAGCCCGGCGGCCCTGGAGACGGTGGCCCGGCACAGCGGTGGATTACCCCGACTGATCAACCTGCTATGTTCCCAGGCGCTATTGGAAACGTTTCTAGCCGGGTGGGATACAGTGTCTGCCGACTGTGTGGCTCAGGCGGCCCGGGGCAATCCCCTGCCCATGGGGTCGGCCAGTATCGCCGAGATGGACGCGGGGCTGTTCACCCAGGCGCTGCCACCGACCGAACCGGCGCCCGCCGCCACGGCCTATCCCCTGGCGGTGGTGTCAGCCGAGCCGGAGGCGGACCAGAAAACCTCTTGGCGCGCCGCAGCGGGATGGTTGCTGGCGACCAGCTTGGGCGGCGCTGCCATGGGGGCGCTACTGGTGCTGATCTGGACGGGACGCTTCGCCAACACCGAAGCCCATACCCCAGCCGGTCCCACCGCCAGCGCCGAATTCGCCGCAGTGGTCACCAAACCCCATCATATCGAACCCTCACCGGCCCCGGCCCCGGCCCCGGCCCCACAGCTGCTGACGAATGCGCGGCAGGCGGATGGGAATGCCAGCCTTAAGATGGGCGCTCCTAAGGAGGGGGCGAAACCAGCGCCCGAGGTTTCAAAGGGGGAGAGCCAGGAGGATTCGGATTCGGCGGTCCGGGTCGCGCGGCTTTTGGAGCAAGCCGAAGAGCAGTTGGAGAGACTGCATTATACCCGTCCCGCTGGAAATAACGCTTTGTACAGTTATCGGCGGGTGTTGCATCTGGACCCTGATAACTCAGCGGCCCGGCGGGGCATCACCCGGATCAAGGCCAGTTTTCTGCACTGGGCCGACGCCGCCCGGCTCCGGGGGGATTTCTCCAAGGCCCGCTCCCTGCTGCAAACCGCCCTGTCCATAGACCCCTGGTATGCCCCGGCCCGCCGCCGTCTGGCAAACTCGCATCGGTGGGACGATGATCGGGTACGGCGGGACGCGGACCGCCCATTAGAGCCATCGCCAAAACCCCCGCCCCCCCTACGCCGCCAGGGCTTTGTGAACCGGGACTAAAACCGCCTAGTCGCCCGGCCAGCCCAGAATCAGCAACAACGCCCCCATCCCCCCCAGTATCCAAGTCAGCAGCGGAGCATCCCAGAGCAGGTCTGGCGGTCGTCCATCCAAACCCAACAGAATCGCCGCCGAGACCAGCAGTGCCGCCCCCGCCGCCCCATATAAGCCGCGTTTGCTGGAGCGACGCAATTCCTGTTTGAGTTCCTCCATTTGCCGGTGTTGCAGGCGCAGTTCCAGTTCCCCTTCCCGGGCTTTGCGGGCCATGTCGTAGACCACATTGGGTAATTCGGGGAATTGTTCGGCCCAGCGGGGCAGGTTGGAACGCAGCCGTTTGAAGAAGGCCTTGGGACCAACCCGATCAAGCATCCATTTTTCCAGGAATGGCTTGGCGGTTTTCCACAGGTCCAAATCTGGGTTGAGTTGTCGGCCCAGCCCTTCAATATTGAGCAGGGTTTTCTGCAACAGCACCAGTTGCGGCTGGACCTCCATATTGAAGCGCCGGGCGGTCTGAAACAGAGTGAGCAAAAAGGCCCCGAAGGAGATTTCCTTCAAGGGGCGGTCGAAAACAGGTTCGGAAACAGTGCGGATGGCCGACTCGAACTCGTCCACCCGGGTGTCCAGGGGCACCCAGCCGGACTCGATATGCAGTTCCGCCACCCGCCGATAGTCACGGCGGAAAAAGGCCAGGAAGTTCTCAGCCAGGTAATGCTGGTCGGTAGGGCTTAGGGTGCCGATGATGCCGAAGTCCACGGCGATATAGCGGGGATCTTCGGGGTTGCTGGCATCCACAAAAATATTACCCGGGTGCATATCGGCATGAAAGAAACTGTGTATGAATACCTGGGAGAAGAAAATCTCCACCCCCCGTTCCGACAAGACGACCAGGTTCACCTCCCGTCGCCGCAGTTCTTCCAGGTTGCCGATGGGGATGCCGTGGATGCGCTCCATGACCATGACGTTGCGGCGGTTATAAGGCCAGTACACGTCAGGGATATAGAGAATCCGGGAATCCTTGAAATTGCGCTTGAGCTGGGCGGCGTTGGCGGCTTCCCGCACCAGGTCCAGCTCATCGAAAATGGTTTTTTCGTACTCCGCCACCACCGCCACCGGTCGCAGCCGTCGGCCCTCGCTCCAGTAACGCTGGGCCAGTTCGGCGATGATGTACAGCAGATCAACGTCCCGGCGAATGGTCCGCTCGATAGTGGGGCGAACTACCTTAACCACCACCGGTTGACCGTCCAATAGGGTGGCGGCATGCACCTGGGCGATGGAGGCTGAGGCCAACGGCGTGTCGTCAAACTCTCGGAAGATCACGGACAAGGGTTGGCCATATGCCCGCTCGACGATGCGCCGGGCCTGATCGCCTGGAAAAGAGGGCACCCGGTCCTGTAAGCGGGCCAGTTCCAGGGCAATGTCGTCGGGCAGCAGGTCGCGGCGGGTGGACAGCATTTGCCCGAACTTGACGAATATGGGACCCAGGTCCTCCAGGGCCAGGCGGATGCGCTCGCCCCGGGGCCGCTCCCCGCCACCCCAGTTCCAGGGGTTGAGGTAGCGTAGAAACCGCACCGGTCGAAATAAATGCGTGGCCAGGATGATGTCGTCCAGCCGGTGCTTTGCCAGTACGAAGTTGATGTGTAGCAGGCGTAGCGCCTTGACGGGGCGAAGCATACGGCTCAGGTTCTCCGGTGGTGGGGCGATTAGGGCCGCAGCGGTCAGCGCGGGGTTTGTTCCATTCGGGCTTCCAGGCGACGAACCCGGACTTCCAGGCGGTCGGCATCCTCCCGCAACTGGTCCACCGCATCCAGATAGGCAAGCAAACTGCCCCGGGGGGGCAGCAGGTGGCTTTCCTGTTGCAGATATTCGCCGCTGTCCCGGCCCAGGGTGTCCAGGGCCTGACGGCTCCAGGCCAGCACCCCCCGCACGGCATTGCCGGCTTGATGGGCGGCGACATCGCCCATGATCCGGGACAGTTGCTCCTCCCAGTCCACGTCCATGGCCTGGAATAGGTCATTGAAGGCCCGGGCCAGATGGGTGTCGCCGTCGATGGTCACGTCCGGGCCGGCCGATCCGCCCTGGCTCAGGCGCAACAGGGCCAGGGGGGCGCCGCGAATGGTTGCGTCCGGCGACCGGTCACTATGGTCATCCACCCGCAGGGCGCCGGCTTCGGGGCGTAGATACAGGGTGAACAGGCCGGTCAGTTCCAGGGCAATGACCCGGCCCTCCAGGGCGGCCAGCCGGGGCTGTAAGTCCGGGTCCAGAGCCAGTATCTGATTGAGCAGGGTTTCCAGGGGCAGGGTCAGCAGGCTCACCGCAGTTCCTCTTCCAGTTCAGCCAGGGAGCGGTGGGACTCGTCTTCCAGCACCACCACGGTTTTGGCGATTTTGTCGTGAAAACCTTGCCCATGCCGGTCCCAGAGTATCCAGAAAAACCCCAGGCCCAGGGGCAGGGCGGAAAGGAAATAACCTAGATAGCGCAGCACGGCTTGGCCCCAACCCACCGGTCGGCCATGGCGGGCGTCCACCACCTGGCAACCCATCAGCAGTTTACCGGGGGTGCCGGTCAGAGTATGCCAGCAGGCCACGATGACCACGGCGGGCAAGAGGCCGTTGATCAAGACCTCGACGGGGCCGTAGATCAGGCCCTCCCGATCCGAGTCTGCGGCCCAAATAAAGTAGGCCGGGCCATAGGCCAGGTACAGGAGCAGGGCGCTAACAATCCCCAGCAACAGGCTGTCCACGAGGGTGGCCGCCAGCCGCCGCCCGAAGCCGGCGTGGCGCTCTGTCAAAACTTATAGCCCCGGTGCAGGGCCACGATGCCGCCGCTGAGGTTGAAATACTCGCAGCGTTCGAAGCCGACTTGTTCCATCATGGCCTTGAGGCTGTCCTGGTCGGGGTGCATGCGAATGCTCTCGGCCAGATACCGATAGCTGTCGGCGTCCCCCGCCACCCACTGACCCAGGCGTGGCAGAACCTGGAAGGAATACAGATCGTAAACTGGCTTGAGACCTGGGGCGGTAGGCTGGGAGAATTCCAGAACCAGCAGCCGACCACCGGGTTTCAGTACCCGATACATGGCGGCCAAGGCCCTGTCCTGGTGGGTGACATTGCGCAACCCGAAGGCGATGGTAAGGCAGTGGAAGCTGTTGTCCGGGAAGGGTAGGGCCTCGGCGTCGGCCTGCACATAGGCCACATTGCCCACCACGCCCTGGTCGGTAAGCCGACGCCGACCTTCGGCCAGCATGGCGGCGTTGATGTCCGCCAGCACCACCAGACCGCTGCTGCCCACCTGTTCGGCCAGAGGGGTAGCCAGGTCGCCAGTGCCTCCGGCCAGATCCAGCACCCGCTCCCCAGGCCGCGCCCCGGCCAGGTCGATGGCGAAGCGTTTCCATAGCCGGTGAACGCCTAGGGACATCAGATCGTTCATTAGATCGTAATTATTGGCCACCGAATCGAAAACCCGGGCGACCCGGTCGGCCTTTTCGGCCACGGGAACGGTTTGATAGCCAAAGTGGGTAGTGTCTTTGTCCATGGGGCCTCTGTGACAGTGCTTGCCGGGTATCCGCCGTACGGGATTCCCTTTATACCATCGCCATCCACTGGGCCGCATCCGGGATGGGGTGTTTCTCGTGGGCATCAGCCCCGCCGCTGATGCCCCGCCGCCGCCAGCCGTTCCAGATAGCGCCGCCAGTTGCGTTCATAGTGGACGCCCAGCTCGAAAAGCAGATCCCAGGAATACAGCCCGGTATCGTGGCCGTCGTCGAACACCAGCCGCACCGCGTAGTGGCCCACCGGCTCGATGGCGGAAATGTTCACGTCTTCCTTGCCTACTTGCAGAATTTCCTGGCCGGGTCCATGGCCCCGGACCTCGGCGGAGGGGGAATACACCCGCAGGTATTCACAGGGCAGCTCGAAGCGACTGCCGTCCTCAAATACCAGTTCCAGCACTCGGGAGCGCTGGTGCAGATGAATATCGGTGGGTCGGATGGCCATGGCGCTCACAGTATATACCGGGTCAGATCTTCGTCCCGGACCAGTTCGCCCAGGTGCCGGTCCACGTAGTCTTGGTCCACGGTGAGGGTGTTCCGGGGCTGGTCCGGGGCCTCGAAGGAGACAGTCTCCAGCAGCCGCTCCATGACCGTGTGTAGCCGCCGAGCGCCGATGTTTTCGGTGGTCTCGTTGACCTGGAACGCCACTTCGGCGATACGTCGCACCCCGTCCTCGCTGAATTCTAGGGTGACGTTCTCGGTAGCCATCAAGGCTCCATACTGCTCAGTGAGGGAGGCGTCCGGTTCGGTGAGGATGCATACGAAGTCAGCGGTGGTCAGGGCCTCCAACTCAACCCGGATCGGCAGTCGGCCTTGCAGTTCGGGAATCAGGTCCGAGGGCTTGGCCAGGTGAAAGGCTCCCGAGGCGATAAACAGGATATGATCGGTCTTGACCATACCGTACTTGGTGGACACGGTGCAGCCCTCCACCAGGGGCAGAAGGTCCCGCTGCACCCCTTCCCGAGAGACATCTGGGCCGCCGTACTCGCCCCGCTTGCAGACCTTGTCCAGCTCATCTAAGAATACGATGCCGTGATTCTCCACGGCGACCAGGGCCTTGTGCTTGAGTTCCTCCTCATTGACCATTTTCGCGGCCTCTTCCTCGCGCAGCAATTTAAGGGCGTCCTTGACCTTGAGCTTGCGGGGCTTGGTGCGACCGCTGGACAGGCTGGAAAACATGTTTTGGAGCTGGCTGGTCATTTCCTCCATGCCCGGGGGGGCCATGATCTCCACGCCCATGGGCTGGGCAGAAACCTCTATTTCGATTTCCTTGTCGTCCATTTCACCCCGGTTCAGTCGGTCGCGCATCTTCTGGCGGGTGGCGGAGTGGTCAGGGGCAGGCGGCTCGTTGGCGAAACCCACGGAGCGGGGCCGGGGCAGCAGCACCTCCAGCACCCGATCCATGGCGGCCTCCTCGGCCCGGTGACGGACCTTGTGCATTTCTTCCTCGCGCAGCAATTTGACCGCCACGTCCATCAGGTCCCGGACGATGGATTCCACGTCCCGGCCCACATAGCCCACTTCCGTGAACTTGGTGGCCTCCACTTTAATGAACGGCGCCCGGGCCAGCCGGGCCAGGCGGCGGGCAATCTCGGTCTTGCCCACCCCCGTGGGGCCGATCATCAGAATATTTTTGGGGGTGATCTCATTGCGCAGTTCCTCGCTGACCTGGGAACGACGCCAACGGTTGCGCAGGGCGATGGCCACGGCCCGCTTGGCGGCGGTCTGGCCGACGATATGTTTGTCCAGTTCCTGGACGATCTCTCGGGGGGTCATTTCGGACATGAGCGGTTACCGGTTACAGTGCCACGAGGGGTTGGGAAATCAAGCCGTTTCCAGGGCTTCGAGGGTCAAGGCGTGATTGGTATAGATACAGATATCGGCGGTGATAGCCATGGCTTTCTCGACGATCATTTGGGCTTCCAGTTCGGTATTCTCCAACAGCGCCCGGGCCGCAGCTTGGGCGAAGGCGCCTCCAGAGCCGATGGCCGCCAGATCATGCTCCGGCTCAATCACGTCGCCGTTGCCGGAAATAATCAAAGTGACGCCAGGATCGGCCACAATCAACAGGGCTTCTAAGCGGCGCAGCATGCGGTCGGTGCGCCAGTCCTTGGCCAGCTCCACGGCAGCGCGGGTCAGGTTGCCGCCGTGCTTCTCCAGCTTGCCTTCGAAGCGCTCGAACAGAGTGAAAGCGTCGGCGGTGCCCCCGGCAAAGCCGGCGATCACTTTGTTCTGATATAAGCGCCGCACTTTGCGGGCATTACCTTTCATGACGGTATTGCCCAGGGACACCTGGCCGTCGCCGCCGATGACCACATGAGCGCCGCGGCGTACGCAGAGAATGGTGGTGCCTCGGAATTGTTCCATGGTGATGCACAGCCTCTGAGTCGGGGAGGGATATTGATTCCAGTGTAGATGCTGGCGATGGGGGCGGATTTCAAGGCCGCAGAAAGCGCGTTGTTGGACGGGTTCGGTAATCACCCATAAAAAAGCCCCGGTTAAGGGGGGGAAACCGGGGCCAATAGGGTCCGGCTTTGGGGATACCGGACCTGAGCCCGCTCAGGGAGGGAAGCGGGCAAGCGCTGAATAACGCTTGCAAACTATGATCGGCGGGTATCGAAAAAGTTCAGTTGCGGCGGCTATAAATAAACGCCATGCCCAGCCCCTGAACCCCTCAAGCCTCCAGAGCGATGGTGACTCGGCGATTGTGGCGGCTTTTTTTCTCGATCTTGCGCACCACCACGGCGCCGATTTCAGCCGTGTTGGTCACGTGGGTTCCGCCACAGGGCTGAAGATCCACTCCGGCCACCTCGACCAAGCGCACCCGACCGCGGCCCATGGGTGGCAGCACCGACATCGTGCGCACCAATTCGGGTTGGGCTTGCAATTGTTCGTCGCTGATCCAGCGGCTGCTGACCCCATGACCCTCGCGGATCAGGGCGTTGAGATCGACGTTCAGACGTGATTTATCCAAGGTGGCTTCCGGTAGATCGAAATCCAGTCGGCCCTTATCGGCATGGACAGCGCAGCCGGTCACTTCGGCTTTGATCAGGGCGCATAGCAGATGCAGGCAACTATGGATTTTCATGTGTCCATAGCGGCGCTCCCAGTCGATATGAGCCATGACCGGCTCACCGACCTGGAGCTGGGGCGCATCCGGTGCGGGTACATGGATCAGTTCCCCGGATGAACTGTCCCTACGGGTCTCGATGATAGGTATTTCCAGGCCGTTACCCAACACCAGTCGGCCGGTATCCCCCGGCTGGCCACCGCCGGTGGCATAGAACACGCTCCGATCCAGGCGAATCCCCGTGGCGTCCACGGCCACCGCCCGGGCCTTGCACTCTCGTAGGTAGGCATCGTTCACAAACAGTTCTTCCGTCATGGGTTCCCCCTCCCCGATTAAAGATAAGTCTAATGAGCCTCATCCCAGTTGGCGCCCACGCCTATGTCTACCTCCAGGGGCACGTTCAGTTCCGCTGCCTCCACCATGGCCCGGCGCACCCCGTCCCGAACCTGATCCAGCTCGGTTTTGGACACCTCCAGCACCAGTTCGTCGTGGACTTGCATGATCATTTTCGTCTCCAGGCGCGCCTGTTCCAGCCAACCGTCCACCGCCAGCATGGCCCGCTTGATGATGTCGGCGGCCGTACCCTGCATAGGGGCGTTGATGGCAGTGCGCTCGGCCCCCTGGCGGCGGCTGGGGTTGCGATCATTGATCTCCCGGAGGTACAGACGCCGACCGTAGACCGTCTCCACATAGCCCCGCTCCCGAGCCTGGCGACGGGTTCGCTCCATAAACGCCAGCACCCCTGGGTAACGCTCGAAATAGCGGTCCACGTAAGCCTGGGCATCAGTACGGGAAATGCCCAGTTGCCGGGCCAGGCCGAAGGCGGACATGCCGTAGATCAGCCCGAAATTAATGGCTTTGGCGGAGCGGCGTTGTTCCGGCCCCACCAGTTCCAGGGGCACGTTGAACACCTCGGCGGCGGTGGCCCGGTGAATATCCTCCCCCGCCGCGAAAGCGGCCAGCAACCCCGAGTCCCCGGATAAATGGGCCATGATCCGCAATTCGATCTGGGAGTAATCGGCGGCCAGGATCAGACAGCCGTCCCGGGCCACGAAGGCCTGGCGGATGCGCCGGCCCTCGGCGGTGCGCACCGGGATGTTCTGGAGATTGGGATCGGACGAGGACAGCCGTCCGGTGCTGGCCACCGCCTGATGATAGGAGGTATGGACCCGACCGCTGCGGGGGTGGACCAATTCCGCCAGCTTATCCGTGTAGGTGGATTTAAGCTTGGCCAGGCTTCGATGTTCCAGAATCACCCGGGGCAGGGGAAACTCCGCCGCCAGTTCCTGGAGCACCCCTTCGTCGGTGGAGGGCTGGCCCTTGGGGGTTTTTTTGGAGACCGGCAGCCCCAGTTTATGGAACAGGATGTCCTGCAACTGCTTGGGGGAGCCTAGATTAAAGGGCTGGCCAGCCAGTTCATGGGCCTCCCGCTCCAGTTCCAGCAGCCGGTGGCCGATCTCATGGCTTTGCTGGCGCAGTTGCTCCACGTCCACCCGTACCCCGGTTCGTTCCATCCGCCCCAGCACCGGCACCAGGGGGATTTCCATGTCTTGATACAGCCTGGCCAGGGTCGGCTCGGCTTTCAGGCGCGGCCACAGGGCGTGGTGCAGGCGTAGGGTCACGTCGGCGTCCTCGGCGGCGTAGGGACCGGCCTGCTCCAGGGGGACTTCGTTGAAGGTGAGTTGGCGGGCGCCCTTGCCGGCCACTTCTTCGAAACGGATGGTTCGGTAATCCAAATAAAAGCCCGCCAGAGAGTCCATATCGTGGCGAGTGGCCACCGAGTCCAGCACATAGGACTCCAGCATGGTGTCGTGGGCGATGTTGCGCAGATTAATGCCGTGGCTGGCCAGCACATGGCGGTCGAACTTGAGGTTCTGGCCCAACTTGGGACGGGCCGGGTCTTCCAGCAGGGGCTTGAGCCGGGCCAGTACTGTCTCCCGCTCCAGTTGGTCAGGGGCGCCAGGGTAGTTATGGGCCAGAGGCACATAAGCGGCCCGGCCTGGCTCTATGGCGAAAGACACCCCAACGATGCGGGCGCTGAGATAATCCAGACCGTCGGTTTCGGTGTCGAAAGCGAACAACTCGGCGCCTGTCAGTTGCTCCAGCCAGGCGTCCAGTTCGGCGGCTTGCAGGACCACTTGATACTCCTTCTGGACTGGGGCCGGGGCTGCGGGCGGGACCGGGGCTGGATCGTCCCCGGCGTCTTCCAGTTGCCTAAGCCAGGACTTGAACTCATAGCGGTGGTACAACTCGGTCAGGGTCTGGTGGTCGGGGGGCGTCGGGGTGAGGTCTTTCCAACCGCGATCCAGCGCCACCTGGGTATCGATGGTGGCCAGTTGGCGGGACAGAGCCAGTTGCTCCAGGCTGGCCCGCAGATTGGCCCCGGCCTTGCCCTTGACCGTCTCGGCCTGGTCCAGCAGGGCGTCTAGAGAGCCGTATTCGGTCAGCCATTTGGCGGCGGTCTTGGGACCGACCCCGGGCACTCCGGGGATGTTGTCGGCACTGTCCCCCACCAGGGCCAACCAGTCGATGATGCATTCGGGAGGTACCCCGAACTTGTCCCTTACCCCTTGCGGGTCGGTAATCGTGACTTCGTCCTTGCGGATGTTCAGCAGCCGGACGCGGTCGTTCACC
Source organism: uncultured Candidatus Competibacteraceae bacterium (assembly GCA_964597315.1). Classification (GTDB taxonomy): domain Bacteria; phylum Pseudomonadota; class Gammaproteobacteria; order Competibacterales; family Competibacteraceae; genus CAZQXD01. The sequence continues at coordinate 16,023 of CAZQXD010000017.1, read as the reverse complement.
AGTTGCGCCATATCCTTGTCGCCGCTGACGATCAGCACCTGGGCGCCGGCTTTTGCCGCCTGGGCCGCCAGAGTGCCTATGACATCATCGGCCTCCACCCCGGAGACCATCAGCAGGGGTAGCCCCATGGCCCTGACCAGGTCGTGCAGGGGCGGTATCTGGGCCGCCAGTTCCTCGGGCATGGGCGGGCGGTGGGCCTTGTAGTCGGCGAACAGCTCGTCCCTAAAGGTCTTGCCCGGGGCGTCGAAGATCACGGCCAGATGGGTGGGCCGATAATCGTTGATAAGCTTGCGCAGCATATTGACCACCCCGTACAGTGCCCCGGTGGACTCGCCGCAGCTGTTGGTCAGAGGCGGCAGGGCGTGGAAGGCCCGGAACAGATAAGCTGAACCGTCGACCAGGATCAGGGGTTGGGGGTCTGTCATTGGAGAAGGCGCCTGTTTTCCGTACTATGGGTCTAACACTATCATAGGCGTTGCCCTCCTGGCGGCGCCGTTCCGGCAACCGTCCAGCAGGTCAGCCATGTTCGATGACGACAAGTATTCCCATCCCGGTCTGGCGCCTATCAACGACGCCATGCTGACCCGAGAGTCCTGGAAGATTTTCCAGATCATGGCGGAGTTCGTGGAGGGCTTCGAGCGCCTGGCCAGGATCAAGCCCTCGGTGAGTATTTTCGGTTCGGCCCGCACTCCCCCGGGGCACCCCTATTACACCCTGGCCGAGCAGATCGCCCTGGCCTTGTCCGAGGCGGGGTTTTCCGTGGTCAGCGGCGGCGGCCCGGGAATCATGGAGGCCGCCAACAAAGGGGCTTTCGATGGCAAGTCCCCCAGCATCGGCCTGAACATCCAGCTTCCCCATGAGCAGAGTGGCAACCCCTATCAGGATATTTCCCTGACGTTCCGGCATTTTTTTTCCCGCAAGGTGATGTTCGTCAAATACGCCTCGGCATATGTGGTGCTGCCCGGGGGTTTTGGCACCCTGGACGAACTGGTGGAAATTCTCACCCTGATCCAGACCGGCAAAACCCGGCGAATACCGGTGATTCTGGTCCACGGGCCGTTCTGGGAGGGGCTGATCGACTGGTTCAAGAACACCCTGGTGACCCAGGGCGCCATTGATGCCGACGACCTGAGTCTGTTCCAGATCCTGGACAAACCCCAGGACGTGGTAGATGCTATTTTCAACTTCTATGAAAATCGGGGTTTTTCCCCGTCGGCTCAGGAACAGGAAATCCTTCTGGACCTCTAAGCCGAAAAGGTCCGAGGATTCCCCATGCGTTTATTACCCGTCCTGTTGTTGTGCCTGTGCGCCGCAGCGGTGGCGCAACAGCCGCCGCCCCCCCCCGAACTGCAACCGGTGCCGGACGGCGCCCCCGATGGGGCGTCGGGGATCGTGGAGCCGGAGGTGACCATCATCCGCCGGGAAGGGGGTATTCTCCAGGAGTACCGCGTCAACGGTCGGCTGTATATGGTCAAGGTGCAGCCCGACAAGGGCATCGCCTATTACCTGATCGATACCGACGGGGACGGTGAACTGGATGTGCGCTACAACGACCTGCACGACAACATCATGGTGCCCGGCTGGGTCATCTACAGTTGGTAAACCCCCTAAGCCTGGTACTCCATGTCGGTCTATACACGCGTTGAAGCCTGGGAACTGGAAACCTTGCTGCTGGAATACCAGGTGGGCAGCCTGGTGGACTACCGAGGGATCAGCGAGGGGATCGAGAATACCAATTACTTCGTCACCACCACCGGCGGCGACTTCGTACTCACCCTGTTCGAGTCCATCGGCTACGAGGATCTGCCTTATTATCTGGACCTGATGGCCTTTCTGGCCGAACATGGCGTCCCCAGCGCCCACCCTCTGCCGGACCGGGACGGCCATTACCTGCGCACCTTCAAAAATCGCCCCACCGCCCTGGTGCGGCGCCTGCGCGGGCGCGGTGTGCCCAGTCCCAGCCTGGCCCAGTGTCGGGCCATCGGCGAGGCATTGGGGCATTTGCATGTAGAGGGGCGGGCCTTTGCGGGCCATCGGGACAACGCCCGGGGTCCCCGTTGGTGGCAGGTCACGGCCCGGCGGCTGCTGCCGCTGCTGGCGCCGTCCCCGGCTCGGCTGTTGCGCCAGGAGCTGGCCTTCCAGAATCGCTACCGGGACAGCGACCCGCCCCGCGGGGTCATCCACGCCGACCTGTTCCATGACAACGCCCTGTTCGAGGGTGACACGCTCACCGGCATCATTGACTTCTATTACGCCTGCAACGACGCCCTGTTGTTCGACGTGGCGGTGACCGTGAACGACTGGTGCGGTCGGGCCGACGGTTCCCTGGAGGCCGAGAAGGCTGCGGCCCTGCTGGCCGCCTATCACGAATGGCGGCCACTGCTGAGTTCGGAGCGGGCGCTGTGGCCGGTGATGCTGCGGGCCGGCTGCCTGCGCTTCTGGTTGTCCCGGCTACAGGATCAACTGTTCCCCCGGCCTGGGGAACTCACCCAGATCAAAGACCCGGAGGTCTTCGAGCGGGCCTTGCGCCAGCGGGTGGACGCTCACCGGGAGCTTGCGAAGCTATTGCCCTGAGTCCGGCAAAGCGGGCCAGGGCCAGCTACACTCCATCACAGGCGGGCCTGTAGCTGCGCCGCCCTGCAAGTCCTCTCTGGCGATAAGAAAAAGGTCTCGGCAAATGAATCCCACGATGAATAATCTGGCGCGGGTCAGCGGCGCCATCGATAGCTTCAGCGAGTGGACCGGACGGGTGCTGGCTTGGCTGACCCTGGCCATGGTTCTGGTTACGTTTCTTGTGGTGGTGTTGCGTTATGCCTTCAATATGGGCTGGATCGCCATGCAGGAGTCCATTTTGTATATGCACTCCCTGGTGTTTCTGGGCGCCGCCGCCTATACCCTCAAGCACGATGGTCATGTGCGGGTGGATATTTTTTACCGGGAGATGAGTCCCCGGGCCAAAGCTTGGGTGGACCTATTCGGCACCTTGCTGTTGCTCATGCCCACCATGGGCTTCCTTTTCTATATCGCCTGGGAATATGTGAGCGTGTCCTGGTCCCTGCGCGAGGGGTCCCGAGAGGCGGGCGGCATACCCGGAGTGTACCTGCTGAAAACCCTGATTATCGTCATGCCAGCCCTGGTTTTCGCCCAGGGCATCGCCGATCTGTTGCGTAGCTTGCTGGTGATCGGCGGTCACACCCCGCCCGCTCGTCAGGCCGACGCCCATCCCACCACCGAGGAGGTCTGAGCTATGGAATGGATGGCATTGGCGATGTTCCTAACCATTTGCCTGGTGTTGTTGGCGGGTTATCCCGTGGCCCTGACCCTGTCCGGCACCGCCTTGGCCTTTGCCTTTTTGGGGCTGGCCTTCGATCTGTTCGACCCGGCTTTTCTAGAGGCCATGCCCAACCGCCTGTATGGCACCATGACCAACGAAACTCTGGTGGCCGTGCCCCTGTTCGTGTTCATGGGCATCATGCTGGAGCGCTCTCGGATCGCCGAACAACTCCTGGACACCATGGCCATGCTGTTCGGCCCCCTGCGGGGTGGGTTGGCGATTTCAGTGACCGTGGTGGGCATGCTGCTGGCCGCCAGCACCGGCATCGTCGGCGCCACGGTGGTGACCATGGGCCTGCTGTCCTTGCCCACCATGGTGCGCCGGGGATATTCCCCCAGTTTATCCTGTGGCACCATCTGTGCCTCGGGCACCCTGGGCCAGATCATCCCGCCGTCCATCGTACTGATATTGCTGGGCGACGTGCTGGGCACCGCCTATCAGCAGGCCCAGCTCAATATGGGGATTTTCTCCCCGGACACGGTATCGGTGGGGGATTTATTCGTAGGGGCGTTGATCCCAGGGCTGCTGCTGGTGGGGTTGTATATTACCTATCTGGTGCTGATGGCTTGGCTGAAGCCGGACTCGTCCCCGGCTATTCCCGCCGAGGAGCGGGCAGCCATTGGCCAGGCCGAACTCTTGGGCCGGGTCGTCAAGGTGCTGATTCCGCCCCTGCTACTGATCATGGCGGTGTTAGGCTCCATCATTGGCGGCCTGGCCACTCCCACCGAGGCGGCGGCGGTGGGGGCTGTGGGGGCCATTGTGCTGGCGGCGGCCCGAGGCCAGTTCACCTACCAGCGTTTGCTGGAGGTGATGCGCGGCACCACCGAGGTCACCTGCATGGTGTTCTTTATCCTCGTCGGCGCCTCGGTGTTCTCCCTGGTGTTCCGGGGTTTCGGGGGCGATGACGCGGTACACGAGATCCTTCACAATCTGCCGGGGGGGGTGTTCGGGGCAGTGCTGGTAGTGATGCTGGTGATGTTCCTGCTGGGCTTTGTGCTGGACTTTATCGAGATCACCTTTGTGGTCGTGCCCATTGTCGGCCCGGTGCTGCTGGCCATGGACCTGGACCCCGTGTGGCTGGGGATCATGATTGCCATTAACCTACAGACCAGTTTCCTGACCCCGCCTTTCGGCTTCGCCCTGTTCTATCTGCGAGGGGTGGCGCCGGAGTCCATTAGCACCGGGCAGATCTACCGGGGGGTGGCGCCGTTTATCGTCATCCAGTTGGTCATGCTCGGGCTGCTGGCTTTGCTGCCGGGGCTGGCGACCTGGCTGCCCGAGGTGGTCTACGGTTGATCCAGCTTGCCTAGAGGGCCTCGGCCTTGGGGCCTCGGGCCAGCAGGGCCTCCACGGCCTGACGGGGACCCTGGCCCTGATGTAAAACCTGGTCCACCTGCTCGCTGATGGGCATTTCCACCCGATGCTGGTGGGCCAGAAGCATCACCTCCCGGGTGGCGCCGGCGCCCTCCACCACTTGGCCGATGGCCTGACGGGCCTGGTCGGCGGATTGGCCCTGACCGATGGCCAGACCGAAACGGCGATTGCGGGATTGATTATCGGTGCAGGTGAGTACCAAGTCGCCCATGCCCGCCAGGCCCATGAAGGTCTCTTTGCGGCCGCCCACCGCCAGTCCCAGGCGCACCATCTCCGCCAGGCCCCGGGTGATCAGCGCCGCTCGGGCGTTGGCCCCGAAACCCAAGCCATCGGAGATGCCGGTGGCGATGGCCAGGACATTCTTGACGGCGCCGCCCAACTCCACCCCCACCACATCGTCGCTAGTGTAAGCCCGGAAACTGCTGCCGTGCAGGCAGTCCGCTACCCGCTGGGCGTGGCCTGGGTCGGCGGCGGCCACGGTGATAGCTGTGGGCATGCCCGCTGCTACTTCCTTGGCGAAGCTGGGGCCGGACACGATGGCCGCCGGGCGGGGACCCAGTATCTCCTCGGTCACTTCGTGCAAAAATCGACCGCTGCCGGACTCCAGACCCTTGGTGGCCCAGGCCAGACCCGCAGTTTTAGATAGATGGGGCTTAAGCAGGTTTAGGGTCCGGCCGTAGGCATGGGAGGGTACGACAACCAGCACCAGATCGGCGCCGCCCACGGCGGTTGCCAGGTCGGCCTGGGGTTGCAATTGCTCCGGGAAGCCGATACCCGGCAGATAACGGTGATTTTCCCGCTCCCGGGTCAGGGCCTCCAAATGTTGAGGCCCATGACCCCACAACCGCGTCGGATGGCGATTGCGGGCCAACAATAAGGCTAGGGCAGTGCCCCAAGACCCGGCTCCCAATACGGCGACGGTGGACAGGACGCCCATGATGGTCGATTTAGGCGGCGCCGTTGCTGGGCGCTTGCTGCTGGTCTTGGGCGGCGGCTTTTTGCCGGGCCAGTTGCTGCATATAAAGGGCGTCAAAGTTGACTGGATTGAGCAGCAGGGGCGGGAAGCCGCTTTTCTGAATCAGGGAGCTGATGGCCTCCCGGGCATAAGGGAACAGCATATTGGGGCAGTAGGCCCCCAGCATGGCGCCCAACTGGTCGCCAGAAAAACCCCGCAAGCCGAAAATGCCGGCCTGCTTAATCTCTACCAAATAGGCCGTTTTATCGGCTTGTTTGGCGGTTACCGTCAGGGTAAGGACGACCTCATGGACCTGTTCGGCGATGCCGTTGGCGGTATGGTTGAGTTGCAGGTTCACCTCCGGCTTCCATTGTTCGGTGAAGATCAGGGGAGAGTTGGGGGTCTCCACGGAAACGTCTTTGAGGTAGATCTTCTGAATCTCGAACTGCTGTTGCGGTTGCTGGGTATTGGCCTGCCCGGCATTCGCCGCGGCGGTTTCGTCACTCATGGAGGTTCCTTGGTCAATAGTGGATAAGAGTTTGCGGGTAGGAATTGTATACCCGGGTGGGGGGGGGATGGCAAAGCCGCAGGGTTGGCGTCGGGAAGTTGCCACGCCCCGCCGGGCAAGATCGCCAAGATCCATAGACACCGCTCCAGGGGCCGGGGGAGTTCAATGCCCGTTCAGCAGGGGGGCTAAGCCGCCGCGCTGGTCTAGGGCGGACAGGTCATCGAAGCCGCCCACATGATGATCGTCGATAAAAATTTGCGGTACCGTGGAGCGGTTGCCGCGCTCGGTCATCTCTCGCCACAGTGCGGGGTCCCGGCCTACGTCCAGCACCGTATAGTCCACGCCCTTGCCATCCAGCAGGGCCCGCGCCCAGCGGCAATAGGGGCAGTAGGCGGTGGCGTAGATAACGATTTTGGGCATGGGGCTATTTTTTTTTGCTGATGGGCAGGTTGGCGCTTTCCCAGGCGGCAATGCCGCCGGCCAGATGATGCACCTGCTCGAAGCCGGATTTCTTGAGCTTGGCGCCGGTGGCGGTGGAGGTAGCGCCAGTACGGCAATAAACGATGACCGGACGGTTCTTGAGCTTCTCCAATTCGCCCGGGCGATTTTTGATGGTGTCCAGGGAGACATGGCGGGCGTTGGGAATATGCCCTGCCTTGTACTCGCCGATATCCCGGGTATCCAGTATCACGGCCTCCTGATCGTTAATCAGTTGCAGGGCCTGGGCGGGGCTTAACGCGGCCACGCCACGGAGCTTCCGCAGTAGTTCACCGCCGATCAGTAGGCCGAGAATAGCCACCAGCGCCGCGAATAAATACCAGTTTTTAATGATGAAATCGATGTAGGTGTCCATAGATAGAGTGTCGGGCCGACTAAAGAGATGGGCAAAAATACCACACGACGTTGTTTGTCCATAGCCGAGAGTGGTCAGCCGTGGTGACAAAACACCTCGCGCATCATACCGATGAGCCGTAGGGTGCGGGCATCGCCGACCCGATAATAGACGCGGTTGGCATCCTTGCGGGAAGCGAGAATACCCTTATCCCTCAAGATGGCCAGATGTTGGGAGATATTACTCTGGGAGGTGCCCACATGCTCGACGATGTCTTGGACGCTGACTTCTTGGTTGCCCAAAGTGCAGAGTATTTTGAGTCGCAAGGGGTGGGACATGGCCTTTAGGGAGCGGGAAGCCCGCTCGATGTCTTCATCCCGGGTGATGAGAAAATCGTCATCGTCAGCAAGATTGGCCGAAGCGCCGTGTATCGCGCCTTGTTTGCTATGACTCATGGATCATGATCCTGGCTGGCCAACTACAAAATAAGCATACATTAATATACTGGAGTTGAGAAGCGGTCCGCCGATTGGACAGGGTGGCTGGTGCTATAGTTGTTGACAGAACCCCTGGGGTTCATCTCGCGGGCCGATGACAATCGCGTCCCACCCTAGAATCGCGCTGAGGAGATTCAGAATGTATAAACTCGTCTTGCTCCGGCACGGAGAGAGCCAGTGGAATAAAGAAAATCGGTTCACCGGCTGGTATGACGTGGACCTGTCCGATAAGGGCCTGGAAGAGGCCACCAAGGCGGGAGAGACGCTCAAGCGCGAAGGCTATACATTCGATATCGCTTTCACCTCGGTACTCAAGCGCGCTATCCGTACCTTGTGGATCACTCTGGATAAAATGGATCTGATGTGGATTCCCGTGGTGCGTAGCTGGCGTCTCAATGAACGCCATTACGGGGCTTTGCAGGGCTTGAACAAGGCCGAGACCGCCGCCAAATTCGGTGACGAGCAGGTTCTGGTCTGGCGGCGCAGTTTCGACACTCCACCCCCAGAGTTGGATGAGGACGACGAACGCTTCCCCGGCAGAGACCCCCGCTATGCTGGTCTCGATCCCCGATCCTTGCCTCGTACCGAGAGCCTGAAGACCACCATCGATCGTTTTATTCCCTACTGGCATGACCAGATTGTCCCCCAGGTTCTGGCCGGCAAGCGGGTGCTTATCGCCGCCCATGGCAACAGTCTGCGGGCTTTGGTCAAATATCTGGATGACATCTCCGAAGCTGAGATCGTGGGCCTCAACATCCCCACGGGGGTACCTTTGGTCTATGAGCTGGATGAACGCTTGCGACCCATAAAAAGCTACTATCTGGGTGATCCCGAGGAAATCGAAAAATTAATGGCCGCCGTGGCCAGCCAGGGCAAGGCAAAAGCCTGAGCATCCCTGCCGGGGTTGGAAATATTTCCCCGGGCGCTCGGCAACTAACTTGCTAAACCGCTTTCCATAGGGTTAATTACTCGCCATTCATAGAAGTTTTACGGAGCCGGTATGAGAGTTTTAACCCGTTATGGTTTGCCAATGGCTGCGGGGTTGTTGTTGGGCGCGTTCCTGCTCTCAGAGAGGGCCTGGGCGGAGGAGGAGGAAACCGTTCCAGATAACCTGCCCCTGGACGAGTTGCGCACCTTTACGGAGGTTTTGGACCGGGTACGCCGGGATTACGTGGAGATCGTGGATGATAAGGTGCTTTTGGAAAGCGCCATTCGCGGCATTCTGGCGGGGCTGGACCCCCATTCGTCCTATTTGGATGCCAGCGCCTTCCGGGATCTGCAAGTGGGCACCTCCGGCCAGTTTGGTGGCTTGGGTATCGAAGTGGGCATGGAAGATGGCTTCATCAAGGTCATCGCCCCCATCGACGACACCCCCGCCCAGCGGGCAGGTGTGCAGGCCGGCGATTTGATCATCCGTTTAGACGATACCCCGGTCAAGGGCATGTCCCTGGCCGAGGCGGTCAATCGGATGCGCGGCCGAGCCGGCACCGAGATCACCCTGACTATCGTGCGGGAAGGCGAGGAGGGACCCCTCAAGCTCACTCTCAAACGGGACGTCATCCAGGTGCAAAGCGTCAAAAACCGCATATTGGAGCCGGGCTTCGGTTATATTCGGATCACGCAGTTCCAATCCAGGACCGGCTTCAATCTACAGCGGGCGCTGGAAAAATTGCATCGGGACAATAAACACCCCCTCAAGGGTCTGATTCTGGATTTGCGCAATAACCCTGGTGGGGTGCTGAGCGCGGCGGTGGAGGTGTCCGACCTGTTTCTGGAAGATGGGCTGGTGGTCTATACGGAAGGCCGTGGCGAGGGTTCGCGGCAACGTTTCAAGGCTACCCCCGGAGACAGCCTGAGTGGCGCCCCCCTGATAGTTCTGGTCAATGGTGGTTCGGCATCCGCTTCGGAGATCGTCGCCGGCGCCCTGCAAGATCATCGCCGGGCAGTGGTGATGGGCGAGCAAACCTTCGGTAAAGGGTCGGTACAGACCATTCTGCCCCTGACCAACGGCACGGCCGTAAAGCTGACCACGGCCCGCTACTACACACCCAGCGGTCGCTCCATCCAGGCCGAGGGCATCAAACCCGATATCAAGCTGGAGCGTTTCACTGTGGCTCTGGCGGACACCCCGGGTTTGAGCATGCTTAAAGAGGCCAACCTGTCCGGTCATTTGTCCAACGGCCAAACCGAGGGGACGGACGCCGAGCCTGGGGCGACACCGGCGCCGCCCGCCCCCGAACCACAGCCTCGGCCCTTGGCCCAGACTGACTATCAGCTTTACGAAGCCCTTAATCTGCTCAAGGGACTGACCCTGCTCAAGACCCAGGAGGGTTGACCATCAACCGCGAGGATCAGCGTCGTGCCCAGCGTATTGGTGCCCCTGGCCCAGGGTTGTGAGGAACTGGAGGCTGTCACCATCATTGATTTGCTACGCCGCGCCGGCGTGGACGTGGTGGCGGCCGGTCTGGAGCCGGGGCCGATCACGGCGTCCCGGGGCGTGGTCCTGATAGCGGATTGTCCGCTCGATCAGGTACTCGACCGGGATTTCCAGATGGTGGTACTGCCCGGCGGTGCTGGCGGCGCCCAACGTCTTAAACAGGATCGGCGGATCATCGAGCTACTGCAACGCTTGCACCAGGCCGACCGTTATATGGCTGCCATCTGTGCCGCTCCCGGCGTGTTGGCGGAGGCGGGCCTGCTGGAAGACCGCCAAGCCACAGCGTACCCGGGGATCTTGGACGGGGCGCCCGGTGTGCGGGATACCGGCGCAGCGGTGGTCCAGGACGGACGGATCATTACCTCCCGTGGTCCGGGCACGGCCATGGATTTCGCCTTGACGCTCGTGGAGCTGTTGTGTGGACGCAAGACCCGGGATCAGGTGGAAGCCGGTTTACAACGGCCGTGACCGGCCTCATGCTAGACTTCAACCACCTAACCCATCACCCCTCTGGCGGAACTGGCGGCTAGTGAGCATCGAACACAGCATCAGCAGGGGCATGCGGCGAATGCAAATAGCGGCCCCCGAGGACGCCGCTTCGCGCCTAGCCGCTTATGTAGACCTCCTGGCCCATTGGAACCGGGCCTACAATCTAACCGCCGTGCGTCGGCCCCAGGACATGGTGGCGCGGCATATTTTGGACAGCCTTGCGGTCTTGCCCTGGTTGCGGGGTCGGCGGGTTTTGGACGTGGGCAGTGGCGCTGGTCTGCCCGGCATCCCGTTGGCCGTGCTGCGCCCGGATCTGGAATTCACCCTACTGGACAGCAACGGCAAGCGCACACGCTTTATGACTCAGGCGGTATTGGAGCTGAAGCTGGCCAATACGCAGATTGTCCAGGCGCGGGTGGAAACCTACCAGCCGACAGCGCCCTTCGACAGCATAGTATCCCGAGCATTCGCCTCCTTGGCGGCCTACCTGACTGGCGCCGGGCGGCTGTGCGCTTCGGGGGGCGACTTGCTGGCCATGAAGGGCGTCCGTCCCGAGGCTGAATTGATGGAGCTGCCGGAGGGCTATAAAGTAATGGGCATTCATGCCTTGCAGGTGCCGGAGCTGGGAGCCGAGCGCCATCTGATCCGCCTGGCTCCCGATCAGTCCGTGCTTGCGAGGAACGGTTTGGGGGCGCCGTCGGCGCCGTTTGCTAATCCGGGCGAAGCTTAATGTCCAAGATCATCGCGATAGCCAATCAGAAAGGAGGGGTGGGAAAAACCACCACCTCGGTCAATCTGGCTGCTTGTCTGGCTGTCACCAAGGCCAAACCCCGGGTCATGCTCATTGACCTTGACCCTCAGGGTAATGCCACCATGGGCTGCGGCATCGACAAACATCAGGCGACGGCCACCAGCTATGACGTATTATTGGGAGAGGTGGCCATCGGCGAGGCGCTCCAGTTCTCCGAAAGCGCCGCCATGCAGGTGCTGCCCGCCAACAGTGACCTGACGGCCGCCGAGGTTGCGTTGCTGGATATGCCCAACAGCCAGCAGCGGCTGCGGGAGGCGCTGGCCGGGGTGCGTGACAATTTCGATTATATCCTCATCGACTGTCCCCCATCCCTGAACATGCTGACGGTCAACGCCTTAACCGCCGCCGGAGGGGTATTGATTCCCATCCAGTGCGAATACTACGCCCTGGAAGGCTTGTCGGCGCTGCTGGACACCATCGAAAAAGTTCGCCGCTCAACCAACCGCGAGCTGCGCATAGAAGGTCTGCTGCGGACCATGGTGGACAATCGTAATCGCCTATCCAATGAAGTATCCGCCCAGTTGCTGGAGCATTTTGGCGCCGCCGTCTACGAGACCTCGATACCGCGCAACGTGCGCCTAGCCGAGGCCCCCAGTTATGGCCAGCCCATCATCGTTTACGATACGGCTTCCAAAGGCGCGGCAAGTTATCAAGAGTTGGCCAAGGAAATGGTTCGGCGCTCCCGCCAGCGGGTTAGCTCCCGGGCGGCGGTCTAAGCTACCCCCTTGCGCGGGGAAACACCACGAGGTGCAGCGTGGCAGTCAAGAAACGAGGTCTGGGGCGGGGTCTGGATGCCCTGCTGAAATCGGTCAACACGGTTGGGGTCGAGCCCGAGTCCGAGGCCGCCACGGCGGATTTCGCGGAAGATGGCGTACTGCGCAGATTGCCCATTGAGCAGGTGCAAAAAGGCCGTTACCAACCCCGCCGAACCATTAATCAAGACAGTCTCAAAGAACTATCCGACTCCATCCGCGCCCAGGGTGTGGTGCAGCCCATCGTCGTACGGCCCATGGGTGACGGCTGCTACGAGATCATCGCCGGGGAGCGGCGTTGGCGCGCCGCCCAGCTCGCCGGGCTTAGTGAAGTGCCGGCGGTGGTGCGGGCGGTTTCCGAACAGGTGGCCTTGGCCATCGCCCTAATCGAGAATATCCAGCGGGAAGATCTCAACCCCCTGGAAGAGGCGCTTGCCATCAAGCGGCTGATCGATGAATTCCAGATGACCCACCAGCAGGTGGCCGAAGCCATTGGTCGTTCCCGCGCCGGTGTGAGCAATTTATTGCGTTTGCTGGAGTTAGGCGAGGAAGCCCGGCGGTTTCTGGAAGAAGGCCAACTGGAAATGGGCCATGCCCGGGCGTTATTGCCGCTGTCGGTCGATCTGCAACGGGAGGCCGCCCAGCAGGTGATGCTCAGGGGGTTGTCGGTGCGGGAGACTGAAGACCTGGCCCGAAAGCTTCAAGAGCAGCCCCGCCAATCGGGATCAAGTCCCCCCATAGACCCCGATCTACGGGTGCTACAAAATGACCTCGCTGATCGCTTGGGCGCCCGGGTGCGGGTCCAGCACAGCAGTTCCGGCAAGGGTAAGCTGGTGATTCACTATAATACCCTGGACGAACTGGATGGCATCATCGCTCATCTGAAATGAGTGAGGGCCAGATTGACCTGCCCGGTGTGGATTTTTATACTCCGCCCTTCGCTGAAGGCGCGCGATAGCCATACAGTACAAATAAGGCAAAAAAAACTTGAAAACCATCCGCCATGGCACTAGTTATTAATGAAGCGGATAGTCGGCACTCTAAAACCGGCTCGCCCGGTCTTAACGATACAGTTCATCGTTACGCTCCTGGCAGTCGCGACGTCGCTGATTTTCTTTGATGCTATAACCGCCTTTTCCGTCGGGATTGGTGGGGGGATAAACATAATCACCACGGCTTGCTTTGCCGGTAAGGTGTTTTCCGTAGGGCGGGGGGCAACAGCGGCCCAGGTCTCTAGAGCCTTTTATTTCGGTGAAGTGTTGAAAATCGCGCTGACGGTCTTATTATTCAGCGCCACTTTCGCCTGGCTTGATATTAAGTTTCTTCCCCTGTTCCTGGCGTACCTGGCGACATTGCTGGCGTATTGGTTAGTTCTGCCACTATCGATACATGCTGAGAAGGGGACGCTATGAGCGCAAGTGGTACACCCACATCGTCGGAATACATCGTCCACCACCTGACGCCGCTCAGCGTCGGTGAGGGGTTCTGGGCCCTGCATCTGGACACCTTATTTGTATCGGCGGCCTTGGGTCTTCTCTTTATATGGTTGTTCAGAAAAGCAGCCAGGACCGCCACTAGCGGTGTTCCAGGCGGTTTGCAGAACTTTGCCGAGATCATGGTGGAGTTCGTGGACACTCAGGTAAAAGACTCCTTCCATGGCAAAAACCCCGTTATAGCGCCGCTGGCGCTGACTATTTTTGTTTGGGTTTTTCTATGGAACTTCATGGACTTGATCCCTGTTGATCTACTCCCGGCCATTGCTTCGATGCTAGGGATTCATTACCTCAAGGTAGTGCCTTCCACCGATGTCAACGCCACCTTCGCCCTATCCTTGAGCGTTATGTTCTTGGTGTACTACTACAGCCTCAAGGTCAAGGGTGTGGCTGGATTTACCAAGGAAGTTCTCTACCATCCCTTCGGCAAATATTTCATGCCCGCCAATCTGTTGCTGCGGATCGTGGAAGATTTAGCTAAACCCATTTCACTGGCTTTGCGTCTTTTCGGCAATCTCTACGCCGGTGAACTAATCTTCATCCTGATTGCCTTGCTGCCCTGGTGGATGCAGTTTCTGCTGGGCTGGCCTTGGGCGGTATTTCACATTTTAATCATTACTTTGCAGGCGTTTATCTTTATGGTCCTCACGATCGTGTACTTGAGCATGGCGCACGAGGATCATTAAAACCGCGAACCATCCACCGTCAACATCACAAACCTTAACCTGTTACTTGGAGGCAAAATGGAAACCGCAGTCTTGATCGCTGACGTTCAGGGCATGACCGCTATCGCCGTGGCCTTGATCCTGGGCATGGGCGCCCTGGGCACCGCTGTTGGTTTCGGCATCTTGGGCGGCAAATTTTTGGAGGGCGCCGCCCGGCAGCCGGAAATGATCCCCGCGCTACAGGTCAAGATGTTCATTGTCGCTGGTCTGCTGGATGCCGTGACCATGATCGGTGTCGGTCTTGCTTTATTCTTCACCTTCGCCAATCCGTTCATGGGTCCGGTCCAGACGGCGCTCGGCGGCTAAGGTCGCTATTCCAATGAACACCGCTAACCAAGGGGGTGAAACGTGAATTTCAATGCCACGTTGATTGGGCAGATGATCACGTTTAGCCTTCTGGTGATCTTCACTATGAAGTATGTATGGCCTCCTTTGATGCAGGCCATGCAGGATCGCCAGAAGCGAATCGCCGAGGGGCTGGCGATGGCCGAGCGGGGTGTACATGAGCAGGAACTGGCCAAGGCTAAGTCTGCCCAGATGCTCAAGGAGGCCAAGCAACAGGCCGCCGAGATCATCTCTCACGCCCAAAAACGCGCCAACGAGATCGTGGACCAGTCCAAGCAAGACGCTCGTGAAGAGGGGCAGCGCCAGTTGGCTGCCGCCCAAGCCGAAATCGAGCAGGAAATGAACCGCGCCCGTGAGCAACTGCGTGGCCAGATCGTCAACATTGCCGTCGCCGGCGCCGGTAGGGTGCTGAAGAAGGAAATGGACGAAACAGCCCACGCCCAGATGCTCGACGATCTGGTAAGCCAGCTCTAAGAACGGATCGAACCTATGGCTGAAACGACAACTGTGGCCCGGCCTTATGCCCGGGCCGCTTTCGAGCAGGCGCGCTCCCAAGAGGGTGGTCTCAAGCAGTGGTCTGGAATGCTTCAAGCACTTGCCGCGGTGGCCCGGGATCCGCTGATGCAATCAGCCCTGGCCGATCCCAAACTCGGCGCGGATCAAAAGGCTAGGCTATTGCTAGACATCTGCGCCGAGATACCCGACGTGGACATCGCCCAAGAAGGTCACAACTTCGTTAAGGTGCTGGCCGAAAACCGCCGTCTAGCTGCCCTCCCAAACATCGCCATCCTCTTCGAGGAACTGCGTTCCGAGGCGGAGAAAGCCGTACACGTGAACGTAATTTCGGCTCATCCCCTTGGCAACGAGCAGCGCGATAAAATCGCCGCCAAGTTGAGGCAGAAACTCCAGTGCGATGAAATTGATCTGGAGGTGACGGTGGATGAATCGTTGCTAGGCGGGGCGATCATTCGAGCCGGCGACTTGGTCATTGACGGTTCAGCCCGGGGTCAGTTGGCCAAGCTTGCCACGGCCCTGCGCTAGTAAGGGGAACATAGTCTTATGCAACTCAATCCTGCTGAAATCAGCGAACTGATACGCAGCCGCATCGAAAAATTCGAGGTGGTCGCCGAGGCGCGCACCGAAGGCACCATCGTCAGTCTGAGCGACGGCATCGTCCGCATCCATGGCCTGGAGAATGCCATGTCGGGCGAGATGATCGAGTTCCCGGGTGACACATTCGGGTTAGCCCTCAACCTAGAACGGGATTCGGTGGGCGCGGTGGTGCTGGGGTCCTATGGGCATCTGGCCGAAGGGGACAAGGCCCAATGCACCGGCCGTATCCTAGAAGTCCCGGTGGGCGAAGCCCTGCTAGGTCGGGTGGTGAACTCCCTAGGCCAGCCCATCGACGGCAAGGGTCCCCTCAATACCGATCTAAGCTCGCCCATCGAAAAAATCGCTCCGGGTGTTATCG
>CAZQXD010000016.1:26759-68581 GCA_964597315.1 uncultured Candidatus Competibacteraceae bacterium | reverse complement strand
ACGTGCTGTGAAGCGTCAACCCTCTCGGTCTCTGGATCGGGAATCCCCTTTCCTTTAGGGAGGGGAGGATGTCAATGAGCGGTATCACCCACGCCGACACTCTGCGTCCCTAGAGGGCAGTTCGGGCCTATCGCCGCTGATGTTGGACACACCGAGTGGACCCGGGTGTTGATAGTAGGCCAGCTCCGCAGGTCGCGAAGCTGGCGCCACAATCCTGGGTTCAGAAAGCCCGCCAGAACTGTTCCCGGTCCTGGGGTCGCTTGATGCCGAACAACCGGGCCAGCCAGTGGCCGAACAGGGCCTGGCGATGGACCCGGGCGCTCACGGCCACATGGATAGGGTCCTGGATGGGCAGCCGTTCAAACAGCCGTCGTGCATAGTCTGTCGCTATAGGATACATGGAACATCTCCTGGGATTTCAAGTGAGTGGCGCTTCGCATGGTGCGGCGCACAAAATGATAGGATGAACAATACGTCCGGTCACCGGGGGTGTCAACAGAATTATTTTTTAATCAATACGTTAGAAAAAATAAACTAACCTTGCTCAGCGACTGGTCAGCTTGAATTCGATGCGCCGGTTACGGCTGTGGGCCGCTTCGCTGTCGCCGGAGTCCAGGGGCTGGTAGTGGGCGAAACCGGTGGCGCCCAGTCGCTCTGGGGCGATGCCCTCGTCAATTAGAAAGCGCACGATGGAGATGGCCCGGGCGGTGGATAGTTCCCAGTTAGAAGGGAAACGGGGTGTGTTGATGGGGCGGCGGTCGGTGTGTCCGCTGATTTGCAGTATCCAGTCGATGTCCTGGGGAATCTGGGCGGCGATGTTGGTGAGGGTAGTGGCCAGGTTTTGCAACTGCGCCTTGCCGGTCTCTCCCAGTTCCGCCGAGCCGGAGTCGAAAAACAGTTCCGATTGGAACAGAAACCGGTCGCCGACGATACGGACATCCGGGCGCTCCCCTAGCACCTCCCGCAGTCGGCCGAAGAACTCCGAACGGTAACGGCTCAGTTCCCGGACCTTGCTGGCCAGTTCCCGATCCAGTTGCGCCTCCAGATCGGCGATGCGGAAGCTCTGGGTCTCCCGCATGGTTTCCGAGTCGGCCAGCATGGCATAGAGCTGCTGAAGTTGGCGGCGCAGGGCCGGCACATGCTGGTCCAGGGCGTCCCGCTGGATGCGCAGTTCGGCGGCCAGTTGCCCCTGGGCGTCCAAGTCTTGCTGGCGCTTGGCCAGCTCAACGGTGAGGGCCGCTAAAGCCTGGTCCTGGGCGCTGGCCCGGGCCAACAGTTCCTGCAGGCGCAGTTGCCGTTCTTCCAAATCGCTTTGGGCTAGCCGGGTGGTTTCCCGCTGCTCGGCCAGTTGCGCCTCCAGGGCCTTGCGCCGGTCCCGCTCCGTGGTGGTTTCGACGCGGCTAGCCTGGAGCTGATCGGCCAGTCGGCCCACCTGGTCTTCTAGGTTCGTGCGCAGGGTGCGCAGGACCTCCAGATCGTCGCGCAGCCGGACCAGTTCAGCCAAGCGCAGTTCCAGGGCTTCACGGTCAGCCTTGACGGTGGCCTGGAGGTCCGCCAGCCGGTCCGCTGTCTCTGCCAGGCGGGCGTCGGCCTGTTCCAGTCGGCTCCGGTACTGGTCCCGCTGGCCCAGGGCCTCGCTCAGTTGCCGGGACAGCTCGGTGATGTGTTCCTTACCCTGGGCCAACTGGGCGATCAGGGCTTCCAGCCGGGTTTCCCCTTGGGTCAGTTCCCGTTGCAGCAGCCGGGTGCGTTCCCCTTGCTCGGCCAGTTGCGCCTCCAGGGCCTGGCGGCGGTCCCGCTCTGTGGTGGACTCGGCGCGGCTGGCCTGGAGCTGATCGGCCAGTTGGCCCACCTGTTGTTCCAGTTCCTCCCGGATCTGGCGCAGGGCATGGAGATCCGCTTGCAGACTGGCCAGTTCCCGCAGCCGCAATTCCAGGGTTTGCCGATCCGCTTGTAGGCTCAGCAAGGCGGCGTCCAACTCGGCTTGCAGGGTCTCGGCCCGGGCTTCGGCCTGGTCCGCCCGCTGTTGCCGGGCGTCGGCTGCGGCCCGGGCCTCCCGGCTTTGGCCCTGGGCGCTGGCCAGTTGCATGGCCAATTGGGCCAGGTCCTGATCCCGGACGGCCAGCCGGGCCAGGAGTTCCTCCAAGCGCTGTTGCCTTTGTTCCAAGGCTTGCTGGGCCAGGTGGGTGGTTTCCCGCTGCTCGGCGAGCCGCGCCTCCAGGGCCTGGCTCCGGTCCCGTTCGGCGGCGGTTTCGGCCTGGCTGGCCTGAAGCTGGGCGGCAAGCCCCGCCACCCGTTCTTCCAGCTGATCCCGGACTTGGCGCAGGGCCGCGATGTCGTCCCGCAGTTGGGCCAGTTCGGCCAGGCGCAGTTCCAGGGCCTGTTTATGGACCTGGGCCGTGGTCATGGCCTGATCTTTTTCCCGTTGCAGTTGCTCCCGGCGGCGTAGGGCTACGGCCAGCCGATCCGACAGCTCATTCACTTGCTGGCTCAGGCCCTGGGTCCGGTCCTGTTCGGCGCTTAGGGCCTCGGTGAGGGCGGCGATTCGCTCCCCGAGCTGTTCCAGGGCGGTGTCCCGCTGGGATAGAGCGTCGTTAAGATGGAACTGGGCCATCACGAACACCACCAGCATAAAAATGAACACCAGCAACAGGGTGGCCAGGGCATCCACGAAGCCTGGCCAGATATTGACAGCGTTGCGGGCGCGGCGGGTGTACACGATAGGACCCTAGCCCCGGGGCCGGGTGTCGGTTTCGCTGCCCTCTTGCATCCGGGCCACGGTGCGGGTCAATAGCCGGATTTCACCCCGCAGTTCTTCCACCATTCGGCTCCGGTTGAGATCCAGCAGGCTGTCTAGGCGACCCACGGCCTTGTCCAGGCTGCGCAGGTGTTCCCGGGTCTCCACGTCCATCAGCCGGTCGCCCCCCACCGCCTTGATCAGTTCCTGGATCAGAGGCTGTAGGTCGGATTGCTGACGGGCCACGCCCAACATCAGTTTTTGCTCGGAGCGCACCTGATCGGCCAGATTGGCGATCTGTTCGGTGAGGGTCAGCAGATTGAGGTTGGCGGAATGGCGTTCCTCGTCCCGGCGGCTCATCACCCGTTGGAGGGCGTCCAGGTTTTCGGCGGTCTGTTCCAGCAGGGCTTGGACATAGGCGGGCAGGCTCTGCTCGTCGCCGCCCAGGGCGCCGCTGGACAGCCGGGTGAGGCCGGACAGCCATTCCTCCAGTTGGTTGACGAAGCGGTTCTGGGCGTGGCCGGCCTGCAAGTCCAGAAATCCCAACACCAGAGAGCCTCCCAGCCCGAATAACGAGGAGCTAAACGCCGTGCCCATGCCCGTTAGAGGCTGTTGTAGGCCCGCTTTCAGCTCATTGAAAATGCCCTCGATGTCCGCGCCGCCCACGCTGAGACCCTGGATGACCGCGCCTACCGAGGCCAGGGTGGCCAGTAGTCCCCAGAAGGTGCCCAGCAGCCCCAGAAACACCAACAGCCCGATCATATAGCGGGACAAGTCCCGGGATTCGTCCATCCGCGAGCGGATGCCGTCTAGCAGGGTACGCATGGACATGGCCGACAGGCTGACCCGGTCCCCAGTCCGGCCGGTGAGCATCTTGGCCATGGGGGAGAGCAGGGTGGGCAGGGGCGAGTCCTGGTCGATTTCGTTGCGGCGAAAGGCTTCGATCCAGGCCGCCTCCGGGGCCAGCACGATCACTTGCCGGACATTGATCACCACTCCGGTGAGGAACACGCCCAGGATCATGGCATTGAAAATCCGGTTGGCGAGAAATGCCTCCCGAAGGGGTTCGAACAACAGCCCCACCACCGTGCCCACAGCCAGTAAAAACAGACTCATCCAGATCAGCACACGGGTGGGTTTCTTCACGGTCGCTCCACGGGGCAATTTTTGTTCTGGTAACGGGCATCCGAATCGTAACCTATACGGCTGGGCTTTGAATCCTTGTCGTCCCCGGGCGCCGCTGGGCCGTCAATGTGCAGTCTAGCTGATCGAGTCGGTGGAAGGGGCTAAAGGCCCGCGCCGGGACGCCGATGAAACAAATACTCAATTTATACAACCGTACCCGGCGGTCAAAATTCTTCGGTTTTTCGAGACCGGACAGCGCGGCTCAGGCTATATGGCGACACCTATCCAGCAATCACCAACGTCCGCACGGGAGGCGTCTGATCAGGCGGCTATGCTCCCTTCCATCCTGATCCAGGAGGTCGCCACGGATGTGCTGGACCAGTTGCCCAGCCCTATCCGGTTGGCGGGACCCGACGGTGGCTGCCAATATCTCAATGGCGCTTGGCTGGCGTTCACGGGCCGCTCCCTTGAGGGGGAGTTTGGGCGGGGTTGGCTGGACGCTGTCCACTCGGAGGACCGGACCCGGTGTTGGGGGTTCTTCCAGGACGCTTTGAAAACCCGCCTGCCATTCGTCATGGAGTACCGGCTGCGTCACCAGGACGGAACCTATCACTGGATTACCGATCAGGGGCAGCCCTATTGCGACGCCGCCGGCCGCTTTCAGGGTTTTATCAGCGTTCTCCACGACATCGATGCCGTGCGCAAGGTGGAGCGTCGCCTGCTGCGCATGAAAAACCTGTACGCGGCCTTGAGCTATACCAACCAGGCCATTTCCCGATCCCGAGACGAGGACGGCCTATTTCAAGAAATCTGCCGTATCGCCGTGGATTTTGGGCGCTTCAGAATGGCCTGGATCGGCCTGCTGGACGCCGATGGCCGCCTGATCGTCCCGGTGGCCAGGCATGGGCAGCCCGCTCAATACCTCAAGGACGTGCCCATGATCGTGGATCGCGACCGCCGGGAAGGCCGTGGACCCGCAGAGCGGGCGATACGCACCAACCGCCACCAGATTGTCGATGATCTGCTCCTGGACCCGGAGGTGGAACCCTGGCGGACCCCAATTGAGCAGGCGGGATTTCATTCCACCGGCGTGTTTGTGCTGCGCCAGGAACAGCGGGTGGCCGGGGTGCTGGTGGTGTATTCCGAGGAGAAGGGGTTTTTCGACCAGGACCTGGTGGATCTGCTGGACAAGATGGCCTTGGAGATTTCCTACGCCCTGGATCATTTTGCCCAGCAAGCCCGTCGCCAGGATACCGAACGGCGTATGCATCGGGTTCAATCCCGGCTCCAGCATGTGCTGAATATCTCGCCGGCCGCCATTTACAACTTGATCCCCGATCCCGATGACCCGCGACGGCCGGCTCGGGTGTTGTTCGTCAGTGAAGCTATTCAGGACCTAGTGGGCCATACCCCCGAACAGTGGCTCCAGGATCAGCACTTCTGGATCAATTACATCCACCCCGACGACCAGGAGCGGGTGCTGGAGGATATGACCCGACTTTATCACCAAGGCTGGATAGACCATGAATACCGGTTTCGCCATCAGGACGGCGGTTACCGCTGGGTTCATGACAAACGGGTGCTATTGCGGGACGCCGCCGGACAGCCCCGGGAAGTGGTGGGTTCCTGGATGGATATCAGCCCACGCAAGCGCGCCGAACAACAGCAGAGATTATGGGCGCAGGTATTCGCCAGCAGCGGCGAGGCTATTTTTGTCACCGACGCCCAACAGCGCATCGTTTTGGTCAATCAAGCCTTTGTCCATATCACTGGCTATTCCGAAGCCGAGGTTCTAAATCAGGGGCCGGAACGCCTGGAGCAGAAACAAGGGGCTTGCGACACCTCCCGGGGGATCTGGCAAGTGGTCAGGGACAGCGGGCGCTGGCAGGGGGAGGTTCGCTACCGGCGGCGGACGGGGGAAGGGTTTCCCGCCTGGCTGTCTTTAAGCAGGGTGCGCAACGATAACGGGGAGATTATCCATTTCGTGGCCATTCTCAAGGATCTGAGCGAGAGCCTGGCCGCCGAACAACGTATCCAATACCTGGCCCACTACGATAGCCTGACCGGCCTGCCCAACCGTAATCTACTGCGGGAGCGGCTATCCCTGGAGATAGCCCACACCCGTCGCCGGGGGTCCGGTTTAGCGGTGCTGTTTTTAAATCTGGATCGCTTCAAGACCATCAACGATTCATTGGGCCACCAACAGGGGGATCGGCTGCTCCAGATCGTCGCCCGGCGTTTGGGCGCCTGTGTGCGGGCTAGCGATACCGTGAGCCGCCAGGGGGGCGACGAATTTATTGTGCTGCTGCCGGATATTCACGGCTATGAGGACGCCGCTCATGTGGCGGAAAAAATCCTCCAGCAACTGGCCCTGCCTTGCAAGTTAGACAGCTATGAACTGATCGTTGGGGTTAGCATCGGCATCAGCCTACTAGGGGATGACGGCGATGACTTGGAGGTGCTGATTAAAAGCGCCGACCTGGCCATGTACCACGCCAAGGAATGCGGCCGCAACAATTTTCAGTTCTTCACCGAAAAAATGAACGTTCGGACCCTGGAGCGGCTGACTCTGGAGAACCACTTGCGCCAGGCGCTGACCCGGGGCGAACTGTCTTTGGTCTATCAACCCCAGATGGATCTGGCCAGCGGCCTGGTGATTGGCGTGGAAGCCTTGTGCCGCTGGGAAAACCCCAGCCTGGGCCGGGTGTCCCCGGTCCGGTTCATTCCCATCGCCGAGGAGAGCGGTCTGATTGTGCCCATCGGTGATTGGGTGCTGGAGACCGCTTGTCGGCAACTGCGCGCATGGCGGAAGGCTGGGCTGAACGGGCTGCGGGTGGCGGTGAACCTGTCCGCCGGGCAGATTCTGCGTCCGGGGTTGGCGAAGCGGGTGGCGGATATACTCCTCGATACCGGTCTGGAACCAGCGGCCCTGGAATTGGAGATCACCGAGAGCCTGCTCATGAAAGACGTGGACCTGGCCGTGGAGACCCTCAACGCCTTTCGTCGGCTCGGTGTGGGCCTGGCCATGGACGATTTCGGCACCGGCTATTCCTCCCTGGCCTATCTCAAGCGCTTTCCCCTGGACCGGGTGAAGATCGACCAGTCTTTCGTCCGGGACATCGTTAACGACCCAGACGACGCCGCCATCGCTCTGGCGGTGATCGCCATGGCCCACAGTCTGCGCCTAAAAGTGATCGCCGAGGGGGTGGAGACCGAAAAGCATCTGGAATTTCTGCGGGCGGAATCCTGTGATGAAATCCAGGGCTATTACTTCAGCCCGCCCCTGCCCCCGGAACAGGTGGCGGAACTGATCCAAAACCACGATCGGAAGGGCAGATAACAATTTTCGGCTATCCTCATTGGGCAGGCGCTGCCATGAGGGCGCGCCATTGGTCATGGGGGATGGCAGCCGATGAAAACCCTTATTTTAGGTGGTGGCGGGGTTGGGGTGGCGACCGCTTATTATCTGGCCAAAGCTGGTGTCGAAGTGGTGGTGGTGGATCGCCAGCCGGAGTCCGGCATGGAAACCAGCTACGCCAATGCCGGCCAGGTCTCCCCCGGCTACTCCAGCCCCTGGGCGGCGCCGGGAGTGCCCCTCAAGGCCCTCAAATGGCTGTTCGAGAAACACGCTCCCCTGATCATCCGGCCCCTGCCGGACCCGGCCCTGTGGAGCTGGCTTGCGCGGATGCTGCTCAACTGCACGGCCTCGGCCTACGCCATAAACAAAGACCGGATGTTGCGCATCGCCAACTACAGCCAGGAGTGCCTGATCGCCTTGCGGGAGGACACCGGCATCCAGTACGACCAACGCACCCGGGGCACCTTGCAAGTGTTCCGCAAGGCCCAACAACTGGACAGCGCCCAGCGCGACGCCGCCATCCTGGCCCAAAACGGCATCCCCCACGCCTTGCTGGACACCGAGGGCTGTCTGAGGGTGGAACCGGGGCTGGCCCCTGTCCGGGACAAGCTGGTGGGCGGCCTGCACCTGCCCAAAGACGAGACCGGCGATTTCTTCAAGTTTACCCAGTCCCTGGCCGCCATCGCCGCTGGGCTGGGGGTGCGCTTCGAATACGATACTCCCATCCACGCCATCCAGACGGAAGGCGGACGGATTTCCGGCATCAGCACCGGCAAGGGCGTGATGCGGGCGGACCACTACGTCATGGCCCTGGGCAGTTATGGGCCATTGCTGCTCAAGCCCATCGGCATCAAGGTCCCGGTGTTCCCGGTCAAGGGCTATTCCGCCACCCTGCCGGTCATGGACGATGCCGCCGCTCCCCAGTCCACCCTCATGGATGAGTCCCATAAAGTGGCTATCACCCGCCTGGGAGACCGAATCCGAGTGGCGGGCATGGCGGAACTAGCCGGTTTTGACCTCAAGCTCCGGGAGTCCCGCTGCCAGACCATCGCCTATGTGATCCAGGACCTGTTTCCTCGGGGCGGGGATCTCCAGAAGGCGTTTTACTGGTGCGGACTGCGGCCCATGACCCCGGACAGCACCCCCATCCTGGGTCCGTCCCCCTATGCCAACCTGTGGATGAACAACGGCCACGGCACCCTGGGCTGGACCATGGCCTGTGGTTCCGGGCGGGTAGTGGGGGACTTGATCACCGGCCGCAAGCCGGAGATCAGCATGGACGGGCTGACCATGGACCGCTATCGCTGATACGCATGGGCGTGCTGCTGGGGCTGTTGACGGTGTTGCCGCTCCTAGGAGAGCGGTGGCTGCCCTGGCTGTTGGCCCGGAACCTGCCCCCAGCCGACCGGGTGCGGGTCCATAAATCCCGGCGGCGCTTGTATCTTTTCCGGCGTGGACAGGTGCTGGCCGTTTATCCCGTGACCCTGGGGCCTCATCCCGTGGGGACCAAGGCTCAGGAGGGGGACGGCCGCACCCCGGAGGGGCATTATCTTTTGGACTGGCGCAATCCCCACAGCCGGTTCTTTCTGTCCCTGCATATCACCTACCCCGGCCCCGGAGAGCGTCGCGCCGCCGTCGCCCGGGGGGTGTCTCCCGGCGGGGCCATCATGCTCCATGGCCGGCCCAACGGTCTGGCCTGGCTGTATGCCTGGCGGCGGGACTGGACGGCGGGCTGTATCGCCGTATCCAACACCGCCATGGTGGAAATCTGGCGGGCGGTGGCCGATGGAACGCCCATTGAGATCAAGCCGTAGGCGTACGACCCAGGTTAGGCCCTGATGCCGGTCCTCAAGGCGTCCGTCATAGAGTCGGCGTAGGCCCGCCATCGACACACTGTCCCAGGGGAAATCCCGGCTGATATTGAGGAGGTCACTTAATCCGCAACCCCGGCGTCGCCCCGGAATCCGGGGCCAGCAGCCACAGCCCGTCCCCGTCCCCAGCGGCCAGCACCATGCCCTCGGACAGGCCGAAGCGCATTTTGCGGGGGGCTAGATTGGCCACCATCACCGTCAGCCGACCCTTGAGGTCCTCGGGCTTGTAGGCGGATTTGATGCCAGCGAATACCTGCCGAGTCTCGCCCCCCAGGTCCAGGGTCAGGCGCAAGAGTTTATCGGCCCCTTCAACCGTGGCCGCGTCTACGATCCGCGCCACCCGTAAATCCACTTTCATGAAGTCATCAATGCCAATGGTGGCGGCGATGGGCGTGGTCTTGAGAGGCGAGGGCCTGGCCGGGACGGCGGAGGCCGTGGGGGCTAGGTTTTCCTGGGACGCCTCCAGCATGTCCGCCACTCGCGCCGGGTCTACCCGGGCTAGCAGGGGCCGGAAAGAGGCGATGGTATGGTTCAGCAGTGGTTGGTCCAGAGCCTGCCAATCCAAGGGCGGGATGTTCAGAAACGCCTCGGCATCGGCGGCTACCCTGGGCAGCACGGGCTTCAGATACAGCATCAGCACCCGGAATAAATTCAGACCGTCGCTACACACCGCCTGAACCTGGTCTCCGGCGTCGGCCTGTTTGGCCAGCACCCAGGGTTTATGTTCGTCGATGTACTGATTGGCCCGGTCGGCCAAGGCCATGATCTCCCGCATGGCCCGGGAGAACTCCCGGCCCGCGTAGGCACGGGCGATGGAGTCCCCGGCGGCCACGAAGGCCCGGTACAGTTCCGGTGCGTCCAGCTCGGCGGCCAGTCGGCCCTCGAAGCGCTTGTTGATGAAACCGGCGCAGCGGGAGGCGATGTTCACCACCTTGCCCACCAGATCGGCGTTGACCCGTTGCTGGAAGTCCTCCAGGTTTAGGTCCAAGTCGTCCACTCGGTCCGAGAGTTTGGTGGCGAAGTAATAGCGCAGGTATTCCGGGTTGAGATGATCCAGATAGGTCCGGGCCATGATAAACGTGCCCCGGGACTTGGACATCTTCTGGCCGTTGACCGTCAGAAAGCCATGGCAAAACACCGCCGTGGGCTTGCGAAACCCCGCCCCGTCCAGCATGGCCGGCCAGAACAGGGTATGGAAGCGGGCGATATCCTTGCCGATAAAGTGGTACAACTCCGCTGCGCTGTCGTGACGCCAGTACGCATCGAAGTCCACGCCCTCTCGTTCGCAGTAGCTCTTGAAGCTGGCCATGTAGCCGATGGGGGCGTCCAGCCAGACATAGAAATACTTGCCCGGGGCGTCGGGGATCTCGAAACCCCAATAGGGGGCGTTGCGGGAAATGTCCCACTCCTGCAAGCCTTCCTGGAACCACTCCTCCAGCTTGTTGGCGATTTCCGGCTGCACATGGCCGGCCCGGACCCAGTCCCTGAGCATGGTCTCGAAGTCGCTGAGCCTGAAGAAATACTGCAAAGATTCTTTTTCGATGGGGGTGGCCCCGGAGACCACCGAACGGGGGTTGATCAACTCGGTAGGCGAATAGGTGGCCCCGCAGACCTCGCAGCTATCCCCGTACTGGTCGGCGGCCCCGCAGCGGGGGCATTGACCCTTGATGAAGCGATCCGGGAGAAACATCTGCTTCTCGGGGTCATAGGCTTGGGTGATGACCCGTTGGGTGATATGTCCACGCGCCTTGAGCCGTTGGTAGATCAGCTCTGCGTAGTGGCGATTCTCTGGGGAGTGGGTGGAGTGGTAATTGTCGAAGTCCACCAGGAACGCCCCGAAATCGGCCCGATGCTCTTGGCCGATGCGCTCGATGAGCTGCTCCGGCTCGATGCCCTCCTGCTGGGCGCGGAGCATGATCGGGGTGCCGTGGGCGTCGTCGGCGCAGACGTAGATACAGCGGTGACCCCGCAGTTTCTGAAAGCGCACCCAGATATCGGTCTGGATGTATTCCACCAGATGGCCGATGTGGATGGGGCCGTTGGCATAGGGTAGGGCGCTGGTCACCAGAATGTCGCGGGTCGGTTCGGTCATGGCTATGGGTCGGGGCCGGTTGTGCGGGGAGTTTGAAGCTGCTTAAAGTAGCAGTATTGACCGGCCCGCGCCACGGCGGGCGAACCCAGCATGAGGTTTTGACCCGATCGGGGTGGCGGGGTAGTTTAGAACCCTGCCGGGGACCGTATATCCATAATCACCAGGAGCCTACTATTGCGCCGCCTGTTCGTCATCCTGCCGATCCTCGCCGCCCTGGCCGCCGCCGGTTGGTATTTCACTCGCCCCCAGCCCCTGGCCGTGGCCGTCAAGCTTGTGGAACGGGGCCTGGTGGAGTCCACCGTAGCCAACACCCGGGCCGGCACCCTCAAAGCCTGCCGCCGCGCCCGGCTGGCTCCGCCCGGGGGCGGCCAGGTGAGCAGCCTGGAGGTGCGGGAGGGGGATAGCGTTCAAGCCGGGCAATTGCTGCTGCAACTCTGGAACGAGGACCTGCGCGCCCAGTTGCGCCTGGCTCAGGCTCAGTTGTCCAGCAGCGGTTCCCGGGCCGAGGAAGCCTGTCTCAACGCCGACATGGCCCAGCGGGATTACCGGCGCCTGCAACCCCTGCGGGAGCGGGGGCTGGTGTCCGCCGAGCGCCTGGACCAAGCCCATACCGAATCCCTGGCCAGGGCCGCTGGCTGCCGGGCCGCCAATGCCGCCCGAGAGACCGCCGAAGCCCAGGTGGCGGTGGCCAGGGCGGCCCTGGAGCGAACCCTGCTGCGCGCCCCCTTCGACGGGGTAGTAGCCGAGGTGACCGGCGAGGTGGGGGAATTCGTCACCCCATCGCCCCCGGGCATTCCCACCCCCCCGGCGGTGGATCTCATCGACACCCGCTGCCTGTTCGTGAGCGCCCCCTTAGACGAGGTGGACGCCCCAGCCGTAAAGGTCGGCCAACCCGCCCGGATCACCCTGGACGCCTTTCCCAAACGCGGTTTCCAGGGTCGGGTGCGGCGCATCGCCCCTTATGTGCTGGACCTGGAGAAACAAGCCCGCACCGTGGAGGTGGAGGTGGAGTTCGCCGATCTCGGGGTCAAGGACTATCTGCTACCGGGCTACAGCGCCGATATCGAAGTCATCCTGGAGACCCGTCCCCATGTCACGAGGGTGCCCACAGAGGCCCTGATCGACGACCAGGCGGTGCTGGTGTTGGCCGCTGGGGTGTTGACCCGGCGGGACGTGGACACTGGCCTGGCCAACTGGACCTGGACCGAAATCACCAAAGGCATCGAACCCGGCGAGTCGGTGGTGGTGTCCCTGGACCGGCCCGGAGTGGAGGCCGGTCGGGAGGCGGTGGCCGAGCCGTGATCGCCCTGAGCGCCGTGCAGCGCCACTTTCAGGTGGGGGAGCAGACGGTCCACGCCCTGCGGGATATTGATTTGACCGTGCCCGACGGCGGCTATCTGGCCATCATGGGACCGTCCGGCTCCGGCAAGTCCACCCTGCTCAATGTGATTGGCCTGCTAGACCGCCCGGACGCCGGGGCGTATGGCCTGGACGGCCAGGACGTGACCCGCTTGTCCGATGAAGAACTGGCCAGGGTGCGCCGAGAGGCCATCGGTTTTGTGTTCCAGTCCTTTCATTTGATTGCCCGGCTTACCGCCGCCGAGAACGTGGAGCTGCCCCTGGTGCTGGCCGCTGTGGCGCCTCGGGAGCGGCGCCAGCGGGTGGCCGAGGTGCTGGCCGCCCTGGGCTTGGGGGAGCGGGCCGACCACCGCCCTGAGCAGCTCTCCGGGGGCCAGCGCCAGCGGGTGGCCATTGCCCGGGCCATGATCAACCGGCCTCGGCTGCTGCTGGCCGACGAGCCTACCGGCAATCTGGATCGAGCCGCCGGTCAGGATGTGCTGGCGCTGCTGGAAAACCTCAATGGCCAGGGCATCACCCTGCTGGTGGTCACCCACGACCCGGAAATCGGCGCCCGGGCCAGGCGTTGCATCCGCTTGGTGGATGGGCGCATCGTTGAGGACCAGGAGACTTCTCATGCGTAGCGCCGATCTGGGGCTGTTCGCGTTTCGGGCGGTGTCCCGCCACCGGTTGCGTAGCGGACTGCTGTTGGTGGCCATGGCCGTGGGGGTGGCGGCGGTGGTGCTGCTCACCGCCCTTGGGGAGGGGGCGCGGCGCTATGTCACCGGCGAGTTCGCGGCCCTGGGGACCAACTTGCTGATCGTTCTGCCTGGGCGCAACGAAACCACCGGCGGCGCCCCGCCACTGCTGGGGGAGACGCCCCGGGATCTGACCATCGACGACGCCCTAGCCTTGGGCCGCCATCGGTCCGTGGCCCGGCTAGCACCCCTGACCGTGGGCATGGCGGCGGTATCCCATGGCCGCCGGGATCGGGAGATTACCATTCTGGGGACCACTCATGATTTCCGGGCGGTGCGCCATCTGGACCTGGCCCTGGGGCGGTTTCTGCCAGCCCTGGACCCGCGCCTGGCCTCCCCGGTAGTGGTGCTGGGGGGTGGGGTTCGGGATGAGCTATTCGGTCCCAAGTCGGCCTTGGGTCAATGGCTACGGATCGGCGACCGGCGCTTCCGGGTGGTCGGGGTGTTGGCCTCCAGTGGCCAGTCCCTGGGCACCGACCTGGATGACGTGGCCATTATTCCCCTGGCCTCGGCCCAACAGTTGTTCAACACCGCCTCCCTGTTCCGAATACTGGTGGAGGCGGACAGCCTGGCGTCCATGGGACCGGTTCGGGACTTTATCCTCACCACTATTCAGGCCCGCCACGATGGCGAGGATGATGTGACCATCCTCACCCAGGACGCGATCCTGGCCACCTTCGACCAGATTCTCGGCGCTCTGACCCTGGCCCTGGGGGGCATCGCTGGCATCAGCCTGGTGGTGGCGGGGATACTGATTATGAACGTCACCTTGGTGGCCGTGTCCCAGCGCACTCGGGAGATTGGCCTGCTCAAGGCCCTGGGCGCTACCGCTGGCACCCTAAGGGGGGTATTTCTGGCCGAGGCGGCGCTGCTCTCCGCTGCCGGGGCCGGGGTCGGGCTGGGGGTGGGTCTGCTGGGAGTGGCCGTGGGGCGGCGGCTGTTCCCGGATTTTCCCCTGACGCCCCCCCTATGGGCGGTGGCCGCGGCCCTGGGGGTAGCAGTGGGGGCCGGTTTGCTATTCGCTTGGTTGCCAGCCCGCAAGGCGGCCCGGCTGGACCCGGTGCGGGCTTTGTCGGGGCGCTGACCGTGCTGGCCGTAGATAGCCTGCGCCTAGTGGCCGGTTCGGTGCGCGCCCAGCCCTTGAGGGCCGGCCTGACCGCCTTGGGAATCGCCGTGGGCATCGCCGCCGTGGTGCTACTCACCGCCATCGGCCAAGGGGTGCAAAGCTATGTGGTGGCGGAGTTTACCCAGTTCGGCACCAATCTGATTGGCGTGACTCCTGGCAAGAGCGAGACCTTCGGCGCCTCCGGGGGCATTATCGGGTCCACCCGGCCCCTGACCTTGGACGATGCCGAGGCCCTGCGCCGGGCGCCCCGGGTGGAGGCCATGGTGCCGGTGGTTCAGGGCAATGCCCGTATCGAGTCCGGTCCCCGGAGCCGCCGCGCCTTGGTGCTGGGGGTGGGACCGGAGGCGCCCCAAGTGTGGCGCTTTCAGGTGGCCGTGGGTCGGTTCCTGCCCGCCGATGATCCCCGAGCGGCCCGGCCCTTCGCGGTACTGGGAGCCGGTCTCAAAAAGGAACTGTTCGGGGCGGCCAATCCCCTAGGAGCGGCCCTGCGTATCGGCCAGAACCGCTTCCGGGTGATCGGGGTGATGGAGTCCAAGGGCAGGGTGCTGGGCTTTGATATCGATGGCGCCGTGTATATCCCCGCCGCCCGGGCCTTGGAGCTGTTTGACCGGGAGGGGTTGATGGAGGTGGATTTGCTCTATCAGCCCGACGCCCCGGTGGACAAAGTGGAAGCCGGCATTCGCCGGATTCTGCTGGCCCGCCATGGCCGGGAGGATTTCACCATCACCAGCCAGGCCCAGATGTTGGATGTGCTGGGGGGGATTCTAGGGGTACTCACCGGGGCGGTGGCGGCCCTGGGGAGCATTTCTCTGCTGGTGGGCGGGGTGGGGATTCTGACCATCATGACCATCGCCGTCACCGAGCGCACCCGGGAGATCGGCCTGCTGCGGGCCATGGGCGCCGCCCGGGGGCAGATCCTGTGGTTGTTTCTGGGGGAGGCGGTGTGGCTGGCCTGTCTGGGCGGGGCCGCCGGGTTGCTGCTGGGGGGTGGTTTGGCCTGGCTATTGGGGGTTTTGGCGCCGGCCCTGCCCGTGCAGTTATCACCGTTTTATGCCCTGCTGGCCCTGGGCGTGTCGGCCCTGATCGGCGTCTTGGCCGGGGTGTTGCCGGCCCGCCATGCCGCCGGGCTGGACCCTATCGAGGCGCTGCGGGCGGAGTGAGGGGTGGCGTTGACGGATACGCTATCCATCCCTGCCGTTCACGGCAGGGATGGATTGATGATGCTCTGTCCATAGGGCTATTCTATCAATACGTCACCCCGATTAAAAAAAAACCGGAGGGTTTGTATTGGATAGGCAGAAACAAAAACTGGATCAAGCTGCCCGGGCGGCCTGGCTGTACTACGTGGGCGGCAACACTCAGGATGAGATCGCCGCCCAGTTCAATGTCTCCCGTCCCGGCGCCCAGCGGTTGATCGCCCTGGCCCGAGAGGAAGGTCTGGTCAAGGTGCGCATCGACTATCCTGTGGCCGAATGCATGGCCCTGGCCGCCGAACTGCGCCGTCGCTATGGCCTGAGCCTGTGCGACGTAGTGCCTAGCGAGGACGGCACCTCGGGGACCGATACCCGCTACTTGGCCGTAGCCGTGGCCGCCCGGCTGGAAAGTCTCCTGACCAACGACCAGCCCACGGTCCTGAATCTGGGCACTGGCCGTACCCTGCGGGCCGGGGTGGACGCCATGACCCGCCTGTACCGCCCCCAGCACCGCTTCGTGTCCCTGGTGGGCAACGTGGCTCGGGACGGTTCCTCTAACCCCTTCGACGCGGTGATGGTGCTGGCCGACAAGACCCACAGTCGGCGGTTTTTGCTGCCGGCGCCCCTGGTGGCGGACTCGGTGGAGGAGCGGGACCAGTATTTACACCAACGGGTCTACCGGATCGTGGTGGATCTGGCCGCCAACGCCGAGGCCACTTTGGTGGGTATCGGCTCCATCGGTCGGGACGCTCCGTTGTATCAGGATGGTTTTATCACCGACGCCGATTTGGAAGAACTGATAAGTCTGGGCGCGGTGGGGGAAATCCTGGGCTGGGCCTTGGACGGCGCCGGCAAGTTGGTGACCTCCTCGGTCAGTGTGCGGCTCGCTAGCGTGCCCTTGGACGCTTTACCGGATCGTCCCCTGATTGGCATGGCCGGTGGGGTGGCCAAGGCCAAAGCCATTCAAGCGGCGCTGGAAGGAGGCTGGCTGACCGGATTGGTCACCGACGAGGCTGCGGCTCGAAAAATTCTATGACAGTCGTGGGACTCGGAGCAAACTTGTCTAGTCTATAAAATGAACGTTTCATCCAGCATTGATTTCTGGCCGTATCCAACCACGGTCTTGTTCCTGGTTATAGAAGGCAAGCCATGTATTTAGGCTTCGATATCGGTACCTCGGGCGTCAAGGCGGTACTCCTGGACGACGGCGGCGCCGTGCGTTACCAGGCCACCGCCGGTTATGGCGTGTCCCATCCCCACCCCCTATGGTCGGAGCAGGACCCGGAGCTGTGGTGGAACGCCTGCCTGACCACCACGGCGGCGCTTCGTGACGAGGGCGCGCCCCTGGGGGCGGTCAAGGCGCTGGGCCTGTCCGGGCAGATGCACGGGGCTACCTTATTGGATGCCCAGGGCACGGTGCTGCGGCCCTGCATGCTCTGGAACGATGGCCGCGGCCACGCCGAATGCCTGGAACTGGAAGCGGCTCTGCCCGACTTCCGGGAGCGCAGCGGCAATATGGCCATGCCGGGCTTTACCGCGCCGAAACTGCTATGGGTGCGCAAACACGAACCGGAACTGTTCAAGCGCATCGCCAAGGTACTGCTGCCCAAGGACTATATCCAGTACCGGCTGACCGGCCAATATGCTTCGGACCCCTCCGACGCCGCCGGTACCCTGTGGCTGGACCCAGCGCGTCGAGACTGGGACGAGTCCCTGCTGGCGGCTACCGGTCTGGAGCGTGACCAGATGCCGACCCTGTACGAGGGCTGCGAACCGGTGGCGGAACTGACCCCGGCGGCGGCCCAGGCCCTGGGGTTGCCCCGGGCGCCGGTGGTGGCCGGGGCCGGGGACAACGCTGGCGGCGCAGTGGGGGTGGGGGTCATTGAGCCGGGCCAGGGGCTGCTGTCTCTGGGCACCTCCGGGGTGTTGTTCGTGGTCAGCGAGCAGCACCGGGCCTGTCCCGAGCGCACCGTACACGCTTTCTGCCATTGCCTGCCCCGGCGCTGGCAGCAGATGGCGGTGAGCCTGTCGGCGGCCAACTCCCTGGCCTGGCTGGCCCGCACCGTGGGCATGGAAGTGAGGGAGTTACTGGGCCGGTTGGAGCAAAGCGGCAGGACCGAGACCCGGGTGCTGTTTCTGCCCTATCTGTCCGGGGAGCGTACTCCCCATAATGATCCCCGAGCGGTGGGCCAATTCCATGGACTGACCACCGCCACCGAACTGGACGACCTGACTCTGGCGGTGCTGGAAGGGGTGGCGTACTCATTTTGCGACGGTCTGGAGGCGCTGCAAGGGGCGGGAGCGGGGGTTCGGGACATGGCCTTAATCGGTGGCGGCGCCCGCTCGTCCCGGTGGCGGCAGTTGCTGGCCGATGCCTTGAACCTGCCCCTGGACTACCGTATCGGCGGTGAGGTGGGACCGGCCCTGGGCGCCGCCCGGCTGGCCATGGTGGGGTCCGCCGCCGGGGATCGGGACGCCGCTATCGCCCGGGTCTGTTTTCCGCCCCCCGCCGAGGCCCGCTACCAGCCCCTGGCGGGTCGGCGCGAGTATCACCAGACTCAACTCTACCGCTACCGCGAGTTGTATGCCCTCACCAAGAATCTCAATGAAGTCGATGGTTGATGGACAGCCTGCATTGCATCGAGGGCAAGGCTGCCGAGCAGTCGGCTTGAACCTGCGGCCATGGGCCACCCACCGATCCCACCAGCGTGAGGCGCCATGGATCTTCTGATATTCGATTGCGACGGGGTGCTGGTGGACAGCGAGATCATCGCCCAGCGGGTGATGGAACGGGAATTGACAGCCCGCCTGCCGGGGGTGGATGTGGCGGCGCTGGTGCGCAGCACCGACGGTATGACCACGGCCGCCGTTCTGGAGCGGGCGCAGGCCAAAAGTGGTCGAACCCTGCCCGCGACAACCCTGGAGGACGTGCGCGCGGCCGTGGACCAGGCCTTGAGGGTGGAATTGAAGCCCCTGCCAGGGGTGCGCTCGGCCCTGAAGGCGGTGTCTACCCTCAAAGCGGTGGCCTCCAACAGCGCCCTACGCCGCTTGCGGCAATCCCTGAATCAGGCGCGACTGACAGCCGTGTTCGGGGATCGGGTATTCTCCGCCGACTGCGTGGCGACCCCCAAACCTGCCCCCGACCTGTATCTGCACACGGCTCGAACCCTGGGCGTGGACCCCGCCCATTGCCTGGTGGTGGAGGACAGCGTGATCGGGGTGACGGCGGCCCGCCTCGCGGGCATGACCGTGATCGGTTTTACGGGCGCTAGCCATGTCGCCCCGGATCAAGGGAATCGGCTGCGCCGGGTGGGTGCGTCGGTGGTCATAGACCACATGGATTTGTTGCCGGGGTTGGTGGCTAGCTGGACGTCCGGTGAGGTCTAAGCCAGAGAGCGGCTACCCTTGAGTCTCCGGTAGGCCATGGGCTTGGATTGAATAGCGGGGTTACCCGCGATAGAGCGTACCAGCATGTTTCTAGGCATCGACATCGGCACTTCGGGCATCAAGGCCGTACTCCTGGACGAGTCTGGACGGATTCGCTATCGAGCCAACACCGCCTATGCTGTCTCCAACCCTCAGCCCTTGTGGTCGGAGCAGAACCCAGAGCTGTGGTGGCAGGGCTGCCAGGCTGCGGTCGCCGCCTTGAGAGCCGACGGGGCGCCCCTGGGGGCGATTCAGGCCCTGGGCCTGGCCGGGCAGATGCATGGGGCCACCTTGTTAGACCGTTTCGGAGCGGTGCTACGCCCCTGTATTCTCTGGAACGACGGCCGCAGCCACGCCGAATGCCCAGAGCTGGAAGCCGCCCTGCCCGACTTTCGGGAGCGTAGCGGCAATATGGCCATGCCCGGCCTGACCGCCCCAAAGCTCCTCTGGGTACGCAAGCACGAGCCGACCCTGTTCCGGCGCATCCACAAGGTACTGTTGCCCAAGGACTATATTCAATACCGGCTGAGCGGCGAGTTCGCCACCGATATGTCCGACGCCGCCGGCACCTTGTGGCTGAACACGGCCCGGCGGCGCTGGGACGACGCTTTGCTGGCCGCCACCCATCTAGACCGCTCCCACATGCCCACCCTGTACGAGGGTTGCGAGCCGGTGGGAGAGCTGAGCGCCGGGGCGTCGGCGCTACTGGGTCTGCCCCGGGCGCTGATCGTGGCTGGCGCCGGAGATAACCCCGGGGGAGAGGTGGGGGCTGGGGTCATCAATCCGGGCCAGGGCCTGCTGTCCGTGGGCACCTCCGGGGTGCTGTCGGTGGTCAACGACCGTCATCAGGCTCGATCGGAGTCTACGATACATGCCTTCTGCCATTGCCTGCCCAATCGCTGGCACCAGATCGCCGTTAGCCTGTCGGCGGCCAACTCCTTGGCCTGGTTGGCCCGGCTGGTTGAACGGGACGTGGTGGAGTTGCTAAAAGGTCTAGAGGCCACCGGCAAGACCGAGACCCCGGCGCTGTTTCTGCCCTATTTGACCGGGGAGCATACCCCCCACAATGACCCAGCGGCGGTGGGCCAGTTTCATGGCCTGAACAACCGCACCGGGCTGGAGGATCTGACCTTGGCGGTATTGGAGGGGGTGGCTTTTGCCTGCCGGGACACGCTAGACGTCCTTTGCGCCACTGACGCCCGGCCCTCCGAATTGACGTTGGTGGGGGGGGGAATCCGCTCAATGCGCTGGCGGCAACTGCTGGCCGATGTCATCGCCATTCCCTTGGTATACCGGACCGGGGGCGAGGTGGGATCGGCTCTGGGGGCGGCGCGGCTGGCCATGGTCGGCGCCAGTGGCGGGGACCGGGAGACGGCCATCCAGCGCATCTGCGTCCCGCCCCCCCAGCGCCAGCGCCATGAATCGCGACCGGAGCGAAGGGATTATTATCACGCCAAGCTAGAACGCTATCGGCGGCTATACCGTCTGACCCGCTCCTTGCATCGGCTGCCGCCCCCGGTCTCCTGACCGAAGCCGAAGGCAGGCTCTGGTATAGTGGCTCCCAGAGCAACCGACGGCGCGACCAGCCATGACCACCCCCGTGGATATACCCGAAACCGACGATGATCTGCTGGCCCAATGCGACCTGGAATCGTTCCGGGCCAGCGGCCCTGGCGGCCAGCATGTGAACACCACCGACAGTGCCGTGCGGCTGCGCCACCGACCCACGGGCATCACCGTCACGGCCCGCAACGAACGCAGCCAGCACCGTAACAAAGCCCTGTGCCTGGCCCGGTTGCGGGAGCGGCTAGTGGTCCTCAATCGCCGCAAGCCCAAGCGTATTCCCACTCGCAAGCCTAAGTCCGCCAAGCGGCGGATCATGGATGCCAAGACCCGGCGCGGCCAGCTAAAATCCCTGCGGGGTCGGCCCGGCGCGGAGGACTGAGCGGTCGTGGAGTCGGTGGAATTCACCCCAGGGTCCCGAGAGGCGCGTATCGACGCTGGGGCGGGAATGAATTTACACTCCGCAACCTCAAAACCTTCAAACCTCTCTGAGGAGAATCCCGGATGAAGTACTTCGCCGTCTATATTATCGGCCTGCTGCTGGTCATCGGCGGCCTGGCCTATGGAGCCATGCTGTTGGGCATCGATGGCCAGTGGATCATCGTGGGGGTGATCGTGCTGGTGGGGTTGGGCATCATGACCGGCGCGGTCAAGACCAGCTCCCGCTCCCAACGCTATTAGCCGTCGGCTCCCGCCACCGGTCGCTTCGGACGCATCGATCGTCCAAGGCCCGGGCTTCGCTGGCGGGCAAATGGGTTACAATGCAGCAGGTCCAGTCTCACTCGCCGCGCCGCCCCCTTGGCGGCGCCCTTCACCGGAGGAATCCCATGTCCGCACTGTCCCGCGCCGCGATCGACGCGGCTATCCAGAGCTATTCTGATCCTTACCTAGACCAGGACTTGATCGCCGCCAAGGCCATCAAGGATATTCGTATCGACGGCGACCGGGTGGCGGT
The DNA here is from genome assembly GCA_964597315.1 of uncultured Candidatus Competibacteraceae bacterium. Classification (GTDB taxonomy): domain Bacteria; phylum Pseudomonadota; class Gammaproteobacteria; order Competibacterales; family Competibacteraceae; genus CAZQXD01. Next base: position 47,039 of record CAZQXD010000016.1, on the reverse strand, counting down.
GGATGTGGTGCTGGGCTTTCCCGCCGCCGGCTATAGGGACACCCTGGCCCGGGAACTCCAATCCCGTATCGAGTCCCTGGAAGGGGTGGCTGGCGCCACGATCCGGGTGGACTGGGAGATCGTGGTTCATGAGGTGCAGCAGGGACTCAAGGCCCTGACCGAAGCCAAAAACATCATCGCCGTGGCCTCCGGGAAGGGTGGGGTGGGCAAGTCCACCACCGCCGTCAACCTCGCCCTCGCCCTGCAAGCCGAGGGGGCCAAGGTGGGCATTCTGGATGCCGATATTTACGGCCCTAGCCAGCCGCGTATGCTGGGCGCCCTGCAAAAGCCCGATTCTAAGGACGGCAAAAGTCTGGAGCCGGTACTCAGCCATGGTCTCCAGTCCATGTCCATCGGTTACCTCATTGAAGAGGAAACACCGATGATCTGGCGCGGACCCATGGTTACCGGCGCCCTGCAACAACTGCTCTCCGACACCCGTTGGAAAGACCTGGACTATCTGATCGTCGACCTGCCCCCAGGCACCGGCGATATCCAGTTGACCCTGGCCCAGAAAGTCCCAGTGAGTGGCGCCGTGATCGTCACTACCCCCCAGGATATTGCCCTTCTGGACGCCCGCAAGGGTTTGAAGATGTTCGAGAAGGTATCAGTGCCGGTGCTGGGGATCGTGGAAAACATGAGTACCCATATCTGTTCCCAGTGTGGTCATGAGGAGCATATTTTTGGAGAAGGCGGCGGCCAGCGCATGGCCGAGCAATACGGGGTCGCCCTGCTAGGTTCGCTGCCCCTGGATATCCGTATCCGCGAGGAGACCGATTCCGGGCAGCCTACGGTGGTGGCCGAGCCGGAAGGGCAAATCGCCCTGATCTACCGGGACATTGCCCGGCGCACCGCCGCCCGACTGTCCCTCCAGGGCAAGAGCTACGCCCATAAATTTCCCAATATCGTCATCCAGAATAACTGAGCCAGGCGGCCATGCGACTGAGCGACCGAGATATCGAGGCAGCCCTGGAGGTCGGGCGTATCCGCATCGAACCGCGCCCCCCCCAGGCCCGGATCAACGGGGTCAGCGTGGACCTGCGCCTGGGCAATAGCTTCCGGGTGTTCAACGACCACGCCGCCCCCTATATTGACCTGAGTGGACCTCGGGTGGAGGTGGACGCCGCCATCGACCGGATCATGGGCAAGGAGATCCTGATTGGACCGGAGGGGGCGTTTTTTCTGCATCCGGGGGAGCTGGCCTTGGCGGTCACCGCCGAAGCAGTGACCGTACCCGACGATCTGGTGGGCTGGCTGGATGGCCGTTCCTCCCTGGCTCGGCTGGGCCTGATGGTCCACGTCACCGCCCATCGCATCGACCCTGGCTGGAGCGGAGCCATCGTCTTGGAGTGTTTCAACAGCGGCAAGCTGCCCTTGGCCCTGCGTCCGGGAATGACCATCTGCGCCATCAACTTCGAGACCCTCTCCGGGCCGGCGGCCCGGCCCTACAGCACCCGAGTCGGGGCCAAATACCGGGGGCAGACCGGTCCGGTGCCCAGCCGCATTGGCGCCGATGAGTCCGACCGGAGCTAAAAGCCGGTTGTAGGCTATACGGTCATCCTGGGTCCACGGGGGTTAGCGGTTGGCCCGGATGCCCTCCACGCCCTTGATTTCCATGCGCAGCACTTCTTTATCATTCTTGGTCTGGGCGATTTGCACCAGCAGGTAGTCAAGGTCCGGCGCGAACCACAGCCGGGTGACCCGGTTGCTGCCCGGTTTTTGGCGGCTGATCTTGATAGTGCGCAGTTTCCCTAGGGGGGTGTCGAGAATTTCCTCTCCACCGGCGGTGACCTGATAGGTCTTTAGCTCGGTTTTGTCCACCAGAATGTATTGACCGGGCAAGCGGTTACGCTTGAGGTCTTGCATCACCAGCAGGTGCAGGCTAAGGGGGTCCACCACCCGGGGGCTGAGGGTCAGACGGGCTGTCTGGCCGTCGGCTTCGGCGATCAGTTGATTGTCAACCCAATTAAATTCCGCCTGTTGGTTGCTAGGGCCTTTAGAGCCGTTGCGTTGTTGTTCATAACGAGCGGGCAGGGGCAGGCCGTTCCGAAACCGGCCGCTGGCCTGTTCGCTAAGCTGTTCCGACACCAGCAGCGAGGCCAGCCCGGTGGGCTTGACTTCAGAACGCATCCGGTAACGGTCATTGCCGGCATCCTGGAGTTCCACCACGGACTCCCCGAGTGGAATGCCGGCTCCGTACACCTGATAGGTGGCCAGAAAGGGGGAAATGGGGAGCGCGGCGACGGCGACGGCGCTCAAGAACAGTCCGGCCAGGACGGTGGTCAGCAGTGTGATTGATTTCATGTTGAGTCTCCCGGGTCTGGAGTATCCAGGATGATCGGTTGTTCCAGTGGCCGACCGTCCAGCAAAAGTCGGTCGTCGGCCATGGCCACCCGCCCTTCGGCCACCCAGCGGATGGCTAGGGGATATAAGCGGTGTTCCTGTTTCAAGACCCGGGCCGCTAGAGTGTCCGGGTCGTCGTCGGGCAGCACTGGCGTTCGGGCCTGTAGAAATACCGGGCCGCCGTCCAGTTCCGGGGTGACGAAATGCACGCTGGCGCCGTGTTCCCGGTCACCGGCGGCGATGGCCCGTTCGTGGGTGTGTAGGCCTCGATACTTGGGCAGCAGGGAGGGATGGATATTGAGCATCCGGCCCTGGTAGCGGGTCACGAAGTCCGCCGTCAGCACCCGCATAAAGCCGGCCAGGGCCAGCAGGTCCGGGCGCTGGGCGTCGATCATCTCCATGAGCGCCGACTCGAAAGCCGGACGGTCCGGGAAGGCGGTATGGTCCAGGGCCAGGGCCGATACGCCGGCCCGGCGCGCCCGCTCCAGACCCTGAACCCCCGGACGGTTGCTGATCACTGCCCGCAACGCCACCGGCAACTGGCCTGCGGCGGCCTGATCGAGGATGGCTTGCAGATTGCTGCCCCGTCCAGAGATCAGCACGACCAGTCCCGGCTTGGCGCTCATGGGCACAGATCCACTCGTGGTGGGCCGTCGTGGGCTTCGATCCGGCCTAGCCGCCAGACGTTCTCCCCGGACTGGCGCAGGCTGTCCAGGGCCGCCTCGGCCTGGGTTTCCGGCACGCAGACCACCATGCCCACCCCACAGTTGAAGGTGCGCAGCAGTTCCGCTTCGGCCACCTGGCCCTGTTCCTGGAGCCATTGGAAGACCGGCGGTCGGGTCCAACTGCTGGGGTCGATCACCCCCTTGACCCCCTCGGGCAGCACCCGGGGCAGGTTCTCTGGCAGGCCGCCGCCGGTAATGTGGGCCATGGCCCGGACCTCCACGGTCTCCAGCAAGGTGAGCAGGGATTTGACATAAATCCGGGTGGGGACCAGTAGCGCCTCTCCCAGAGTGGCGTCGGCCAGGGGCGTGTCCAGGGGGGCGGCGGTCACTTGCAAGATCTTACGGATCAGGGAGTAACCGTTGGAATGGGGACCGGAGGAGGCCAGGCCCAACAGCACGTCACCAGGCCGCGCCTGGGTTCCGTCGATGATCCGGTCCTTTTCCACCACGCCCACGCAAAAGCCCGCCAGGTCGTAATCGCCGGGCTGATACAGGCCCGGCATCTCGGCTGTCTCGCCCCCCACCAGAGCCGCTCCGGCCAGTTCGCAGCCCCGGGCGATGCCCTGGATGACGCAGGCTGCGGTGTCCACGTCCAGTTGGCCGGTGGCGTAGTAATCCAAAAAGAACAAGGGTTCGGCCCCAGCCACCACGATGTCGTTGACGCACATGGCCACTAGGTCGATGCCGATGTTGTCATGGCGATCCAGTTCCAGGGCCAGTTTCAGCTTGGTGCCCACCCCGTCGGTGCCGGACACTAGCACCGGTTGGCGGTATCGGTCCAGGGGCAGTTCGAACAAAGCCCCGAAGCCGCCCAGCCCGCCTAGCACTCCCGGGCGCAGGGTGCGTTGGGCGTGGGGCTTGATGCGGTCCACCAGCCGGTTGCCGGCTTCGATGTCCACGCCGGCGTCCCGGTAGCTCAAGGGGGCGGATGGGGGGGGAGTCTGGTCACTCACGAAAACCTCGGCCGCTGATGATTGGGGTGGCGCGTATTGTACACGCCAAGCGGGTGGGCGCACCCCTGGTTCGACACCTGGCCAAGGCATGGTAAAGTGATGATCCGATCATCTGCTTCGTTCCGATCGTGTCGTGAAAGCCCGTCATATTCCCAATTTGATCACTGGCTGCCGAATTCTGTTGGTGGCGCCGATTCTCTGGCTGCTGCTGGAAGAGCGCTTTGGCGCCGCCCTGGCTTTATTCGTGGTGGCCGGGGTGTCCGACGCCGTGGACGGCTTTTTAGCCAAGCACTATGGCTGGACCAGCAATCTGGGGGGAATACTCGACCCCTTGGCCGACAAGCTGTTGCTGTTGGGCGTGGTGCTGGTCCTAGGGTGGATGGGAGAACTACCCACCTGGCTGGTGGTGCTGGTGGTGCTTAGGGACCTGCTGATCGTTGGCGGCGCCCTCGGCTATCATTACCTGATTGAGCCGTTTACGGCGGAACCGACCCTGATCAGCAAGCTCAATACGCTGATGCAGCTCTTGTTGGTGCTGACGGTGATGTTCTCAAAGGGGGTGGCGGTTGTGCCGGGCTGGCTGACGGCGACGCTGCTGATCACCGTCGCCCTGACTACGGTTCTGAGCGGCGGTCACTATGTCTGGACTTGGGGCTTGCGGGCCTTGCAGAGAGGAAGACAACACAATGCAATCTGAATCCCGGTTCGGCTGGGGCGTGGTGCTGCTAGTGATTATGGGCTGGCTCTTATGGTTGCTGGCGCCGGTGCTGACCCCGTTTCTGTTCGGGGCCTTTCTGGCCTATCTGGGCGATCCGGTGGCCGATTATCTGGAGTCCCACCGGTTTTCCCGGACCATGGCCGTGGTCACGGTGTTTGTATCCATTTTTGTGATTCTGCTGCTCCTGCTGCTGATTCTCATTCCCTTGCTCAGCCAGCAGGTGGGCGAGTTGATCCGTCGCGTGCCCGTCTATCTGGACTGGTTTCAGGGCCACTTGCTGCCGTGGTTGAGCGAGACTTTGGGGATTGATGCCCAGCGTTTCGATCTGGCCCATCTGAAGCAGGAGATCAATCAATCCTTGGGCAAGGTCGGGGGGATGCTGGCTGATCTGTTGCGCCAGATCACCAAGTCCTCGGCGGTGGTGCTGGGCTGGCTGGCCAACTTGGTGCTGATCCCGGTGGTGACATTTTACCTGCTGCGGGACTGGGATCTGCTGGTGGGTCGGGTTCGGGAGTTGCTGCCCCGATCCATCGAGCCTCGGGTGGCGCAACTGGCCCAGGAATCCGACGAGGTATTAGGCGGATTCCTGCGTGGTCAGTTCATGGTGATGCTGGCCTTGGGGACGATTTATTCCATTGGGTTGGCAGCGGTGGGGCTGGACTTTTCCCTGCTGATCGGCATGACAGCGGGGCTGATCAGCTTCGTGCCTTATCTGGGCACCATCGTCGGCCTGATCATGGCGGTGGCGGCCTCGCTGATGCAATTTGGGGATTTCTTTCACTTGGTCCTGGTGGTGGCGGTATTCGGGGTCGGCCAGGCCATCGAGGGGATGGCGCTGACCCCTTATCTGGTGGGGGACCGTATCGGCCTGCATCCGGTGGCGGTGATTTTCGCGGTATTGGCGGGTGGCCATTTGTTCGGCTTCTTCGGGGTGTTGCTGGCCCTGCCGGTGGCGGCCATCGTCATGGTGCTGTTGCGCCACGCCCACGAGGAGTATCTTAAGAGCGAGGTCTACGAAGGCTGAAAGGAGCACAGGTGGCCCGGCAATCCCCTATCGATACCCCACAATTACCCCTGACCCTGGGCGCTAGGGACAGCGCCGCGTTTGAAAGTTTTCTTCCTGGTCCCAACCAAGAGCCTTGGGATCGGCTGCGCCAGCTCACCGTGGACTCCCCAGGGATTTTTTTGTGGGGCGAACCCGGCACCGGCAAAACCCATCTGCTGGCCGCCGCCTGTCATGCCGCAGGGCGTCGGGAGGCGGCAGCCGTGTATCTGCCCATGGACCCCCCGGATCAGTTTCCTTCCGCCCTATTGGATGGGTTGGAACAGGTGGACTTGGTGTGCATCGACGATATCCAGCGCATCGCTGGGCGGGAGGAATGGGAGCTGGCCCTGGCCCGGCTGATGCAGCGCCTACAGGACACCGGCGCCGCCCTGGTGGTGGCTGGCGCCGGCCCGCCGACGGGGCTGGGCCTTGGACTGACCCATCTGGTGTCCCGCCTGGGGGGGCTATTGGTCTACCGATTGCGGGAGCTGGATGACGAGCAGCGCCTGGCCGCCCTGCGCCTACGGGCCGGTCGCCGGGGTTTCAGGCTGCCAGACGAGGTGGGGCGCTATCTGCTGCGTCGCTGTGGCCGCTCCATGACTGCCCTGCTGGCCGCCTTGGCCGCCCTGGATCAGGCGTCCCTGGCGGCCCAGCGCAAACTGACCGTGCCCTTCGTCAGAACCGTACTCAAGGAGGCTGGGTTGGATAAGGGCTAAAGCCGCCAGACCAGTGGCTACCCCTGCTGGCCTTCCCGTAGCGGATCGGCGGCAGCGTCCCGGCCTCCGCCCAGGCGGATATAGGCCATGGCCCCTCCGAACAGCCCCAGGCTCAGCAGCACCTCCAACCAGGCCAGTAGTGTCGGCTCCTCACCTGCGGCCACCTCGGCCACGCCCAGGGCAAAGTAATACAAGGCCAGAAAACCCGCCCATATGTAACTGCGCGGCCGACCATGAAGCAACCCCCGCAGAGGTAACAGGAGCGGTGTGACCATCACCAGCAATACCATGACCACCGGGTAGTAGAGGCTAGGTGACAGCCAGGTAAACCACGCGACCAGCAGAATCAACAGCCCGAAATAACAGCCCAAGGCCAGCCCCTGAAAACTGCGGCTCATTGTGGTTGCTCCAGTCGGCTGGCCAAGGTCGCCAGGCGTTTGCCCAGCCGTCGGCAGAGGTGTTTTTCCTCATCGCTAGGTTCCAGGTCATTGTCCGCGCCCGACCAGTGGCTGGCTCCGTAAGGGGTGCCGCCACTCGCGGTTCTCATGAGTTTGTCCTCGGTATAGGGCAGGCCCACGATCACCATGCCGTGATGCAGCAGTGGCAGCATCATCGACAGCAGAGTCGTCTCCTGTCCGCCGTGCAGGCTGGCGGTAGAGGTGAACACCGCCGCTGGCTTGTCCACCAAGGCCCCTGACAGCCACAGGCCACTGGTGGAGTCCAGAAAGTATTTTAGGGGCGCGGCCATGTTGCCGAAGCGCGTGGGGCTGCCCAGGGCCAGGCCGGCGCACGCTTTGAGATCGTCCAGGTTGGCGTATGGCGGGCCGTTTTCGGGTATGGCATCGGTGGTGGCCTCGCAGAGCGTTGATACCGGTGGCACCGTACGCAGGCGGGCTTCCATCCTGGGGACTTCCTCGATTCCCCGGGCCAGTTGCCGGGCCAGGGCCGCAGTGCCGCCACTGCGACTGTAATACAACACTAATACTTCAGGCATCGTTCAATATCTCCACTATTTTTTCGGGGGGACGGCCCAGAGCGGCTCGCCCTCCGGCCAGCACGATAGGTCGCTCGATCAGAATAGGGTGGCGGACCATGGCGGCAATCAGTTGAGAACGCTCCAGGCTGGGATCGTCCAGCCGGTTTTCGGTATAGGGAGCCTCGCCTTTGCGCATCAGTTCCCGGGGTTCCAGTCCAAGCAGCTTCAGGATATTTTCCAGTTGAGTACTGTCGGGAGGGGTCTTTAGGTACTCCACCACCTGCGGTTCAATGCCCCGAGCTTGGAGCAGTTCCAGGGCTTGGCGGGACTTGGAGCAGCGGGGGTTATGGTAAATGACGACGTCTTGGAAATTGGACATGGGTGGTTCCTTAGTGTAAGCGGCTTGCTTGACGGGTCTGGGGGTGGGTGCTAGCTTGAAACGAAAACCCGGCGGTTTCACCGCGCAGCGATATATTAAGTAAATTGGGCAGCAAACTCCTATTATTGATTGGCATGCTGGCCGTCATCAGCGCCTGTGTCAGCGCACCGGTACAGGAAATGAGCGACGCACGCCAGGCTATCCGCTCCGCCGTGGAGGCGGGCGCGCGCGACCATGCCCCCAATCGCTTGGAGTACGCCAGGCAACTGCTGGATCATGCCGAAACCAGTTTACAGTCGGGTTCTTATTTTGACGCCCGGCGCTATGCCTTGGATGCCCGGGACGAAGCCATCCGCGCTCGGGAGCAGTCCAGTGTTCACACCGACCAATAACGCCGTTTCCATGCTGGGGTCAGCGTCCATGGGGATCGCTCCGTGATCTGCATGCGCTGCTACGTCTCCGGCACCGTGCAAGGGGTTTGGTATCGGGGCTGCACCCGGAATAAGGCCCAGGAGTTGGGGGTCAAAGGTTATGCCCGCAATCTAGACGATGGCCGGGTGGAGGTGCTGGCTTGTGGCGAGGATGCTGCGGTCAAGGCTCTGCGGGACTGGCTTTGGGAGGGACCGAAGCAAGCGCGGGTCGAGGACGTGCAAAGCGAGCTTCTGAGCTACCAGGAATTGGCTAATTTTCGGATTTTGTAAGCCCGCGCCCGCTCGGGGCGTATTGACTTATCAACAAAACCATGTTCAAGGGGAAAAGTACTCCCCAGCCCGTATATCAGTCCCTTGAGAAATCCGCAATTGTTTTTTAAGCTTATGATTTAAATGATTTATTTCTGTTGGTGAAAATTTCATCAAAGTGTCATTTGACCAATGGGAACGCGGGGTTACGGAGGCCAAACCAGAGTTATCCACAGAGTTATCCACAGGTTCTGTGGATAAGCACGAATTCTTCAGGACCATAAGTTACTTAGCTGCATCACCCTGCCATGGGCCGTCGCCAGACGGCGACAGCCCATGGATCGATTCAGTCGGTCGCCAGTCGTTCCATCAAAAAGCCCAGTATCTGGTCACGCTCCACTATGACGCTATCCTGGTCCCGACGGCCCTTATATTCCACCTGACCGGCATCCAAGGCCCGTTCGCCCAGCACCACCCGGTGGGGAATGCCGATCAACTCCATGTCGGCGAATTTCACGCCGGGACGGGCGTCCCGGTCGTCCAGTAGCACCTCGATGCCGGCCTTCAACAATTCCTGGTAGAGCATCTCCACGGCCTCCCGCAGCCGCGCCGACTTATGGGCGTTGATAGGCACCAAGGCCACCTGGAAGGGGGCCATGGAGGCAGGCCAGAGAATGCCTTGCGGGTCGTGGTTTTGTTCGATGGCGGCAGCCACCACCCGGGATACGCCGATACCGTAACAGCCCATGAGCATCACCTGATTTCGGCCGCTCTCGTCCAATATCTTGGCGTTCATGGCATTGCTGTACTTGTTTCCGAGCTGGAACACGTGGCCTACCTCGATGCCCCGGGCGATGGTCAGAGTGCCCTGGCCGTCGGGGCTAGGATCTCCCTCCACCACATTTCGCAAGTCCGCCATCTCCGGTTCCGGCAGGTCCCGGCTCCAGTTGACGCCGATCAGGTGCCGCTCCTCGCAGTTGGCCCCGCAGACGAAATCGGCCATGGGAGCAGCGCCCCGATCGGCAATCACCGGCGCCCTCAGGCCCACCGGCCCCAGGGAGCCGGGACCGCAGCCGACGATGGCGCCAATCTCCGCCTCGGTGGCGAAGGTCAGGGGTACGGCCACCTGGGGCAGTTTCTCGGCCTTGAGAGGATTCAGTTCGTGGTCGCCCCGCAGGCACAGGGCCACCACGCCCCCCTCGGCTCCCTTGACCAGCAGGGTCTTGAGACAGCGCTCGGGGGGCAGTTCCAGGGCCTTCGCCAGGTCCTGGATGGTATGTACCCCGGGTGTGTCCACCGTGGTCATGGACTGGCTCGGCGTTGGGCGTTCTCCAGCCGGAGGTAGGGCCTCGGCCAGTTCCACGTTGGCGGCGTAGTCGCTGGTCGAGGAAAAGGCAATGGCGTCCTCCCCGGAGTCGGCCAGCACATGGAACTCCTGGGAACGGCTGCCGCCGATGGCCCCGGAATCGGCCAGCACCGCCCGGTAGCGCAGATTCAACCGGTCGAAGATCCGTACATAGGCGGCGTACATGGCGTCGTAGCTCTGTTCCAGGGAGGCTTGGTCGGGGTCAAAGGAATACGCGTCCTTCATCAGGAACTCGCGGCCCCGCATCACCCCGAAACGGGGCCGCACCTCGTCCCGGAACTTCCACTGAATCTGATAGAAATTCACTGGCAATTGTTTGTAGCTGCGGATCTCCCGGCGCACCATATCGGTGATGACTTCCTCATGGGTGGGACCGAAGCAAAAATCCCGCTGGTGGCGGTCCTTGAGGCGTAGCAGTTCCGGGCCGAATTGTTGCCAGCGGCCCGATTCCTGCCACAGTTCAGCGGGCTGTACGGCGGGCATCAGCACTTCCAGGGCGCCGGCCCGGTCCATTTCCTCCCGGACCACGGCCTCTACCTTGCGCAGCACGCGGAGGCCCAGAGGCAGCCAAGTGTAGATGCCGGCGGCGAGTTTGCGAATCATTCCCGCCCGAAGCATCAGTTGGTGGCTGATCACCTCGGCGTCGGCCGGGGTTTCCTTAAGGGTGTACAGGGGATAGCGGGATACGCGCATGATGGTGCTGGTTTCCTGAATGAAAGTGGTAATAGGTGAGAAAGTGTAGCCCTAGGGGCTTCTGGCCGTACAGGGGCGCGGCCGGTCAACAGTCCCCGTTCATCAGCGGCTGGGCGGCGCGACGCCGGGAGCGGCGCAGTAGTTCCTGGGAGGCCAATAGCGCACCGCCCACGATCAGGGTACAAGCCAGGGCCACGGTCCAACTGGCCTCAGCCTGGCCGAAGGCGATCAGCAGCAGCGTGGATAGCAGCGGAGCGGCGTAGGACAAAGCGCCCAGCACCTGGATGTTGCCGTGCTTGGTACCGTAATCCCAGACAAAGAACGCCGCCCCCACCGGTCCCAGGCCCAAGCCCAGCACCGCCAGCCATTGGCCGGCGCCGGGGATGACGGTGTCTTCCAGCAACAGATGGCACACCAGCCCCAGCACCGCCACCGCCCCGCAAAAGCCGCCCACCACCTCCGTGGGCACGTGGCCGAAGCGGCGATTGAGGATGGAATACCCAGACCAGGTCAGGGCGCAGGTCAGGGCCGCCAGATAGCCCACCGTATAGCGGCTATCAAAGCTCAGGGCGCCGCCCCGGGTCACCAGTAGCGCCGCTCCGGCCAGCCCGCACAGCGCCCCCGCCACATGGAACCAACGCAGCCGCTCTCCCGGCAACAGAGCCGAGAACACCACGATCAGCAGCGGCCACAGATAGGCGATCAGGGAGGCATCTACGGGCGGCGCGTTGCCCAGGGCCACGAAATAAAAAAAGTGATAGCCGAACAGCCCTCCGACCCCCAGCAGCCACACTACCGGTGGCTGCACCAGTCGGGCCAGGGCGTCCTGGCCCCGCCAGGCCAGCACCCCCATGCTCAGTCCGAAGGCCACGGCAAAGCTCATGGTCAGCAATTGGAAGGGCGGCAACCCTCGGGCGCCGGTGGTGAACAGGGCCAGCAAGGCCCACAGCAGTACGGCGATGCCTCCGATCAGGGTGGCGCGAACCTTTTGTTGGGTCGGGTTCAACGTTCCATTCGCTCCAACAGTTTGTGGTAATAGCCCTCTTCCAGGCGCAAATCGACCCGACCCCGACCGTTTTGCTCCAGGCGTAGACGCAGCAAGTCCAGCCGAGCGCGGGCGCGGGCCTGCTCGGCGGCGTCTTCCACCGCCATCAGTAATTGCTCGGCTGCGGCGATCTCCTTTCGCAGTTGCAGTTCCGGGGGCAGGAAACCGGCATTTTTGAGCAGTCGGTAGGCGGCCCGCAGTTCCGGGGGAACCAGGGCATCGTCGTCTAGCACCAGGGGCTGGCCGGCGCCGGGCAGGTTGTCGAACTCGCCCCGAGCCATGGCCTCCTGGATGGCGGCCTCGGCGATTTGGTCGATGATATCCATTGCCGAACACCTCTTGGTCTTATCGTCCATGATAGGCCAAAGGGCCGGGCCGGCGCGACCGCCGACCCGGCGGGGTGAGGCTTAGTCCGGAATCCGCAGCACCCCATCGTCCAGGACGATGCGGTCGGCCGCTGGCGGCTCCAAGGCAATGGTCGGCACATTGGCCTCGGCCAGGGGCGGCGCCCCCGCGCCCCGGGGCTGAGTCTGGATCACCTGGGAGGGCGGCAGGGGCGCGCCGGTTTTCAGATGGGTGTAGAGCAGGTCCAAGGCCCGATTGAAGTACACATGCAGGGGAATATAGCGCTCGTTGAAACCGGGAAGGCCGTTCAGCACATCCAGATGCTGGGCGTGCTTGACCTCGTAGTAATGCACCTGGTTGCCCTGGGTCTGCTGGGTAAGCGCATAGTAAGGGCGGGAGGTGTGATTGATAGACAGCACGGCGTCGTCCCGGCCGGTAACGATCACCACCGGTTTGTTACGTAGCTTGCCAGTGGCGTGTATCTCGTCGATGCCCGACAGTACCCGGTCGGTGGCCGCCTGCTCCCGCAGACACAGGGCCGCGTCTAGGCTCAGGTCCGCCCGTCCGGTGCTGGGGGAAATGCCGGCCCGATGGTCCACCGCCCCGTTGGCGGCGTCGTTATTAATCAGATTGACCCCGCCGGTGGGGGGGATGCCGTTGCTGGTGGCGAACAGCACCGCGGCGGCGGCCGGGGCGATGGGGGTGGGCATAAAGGCCGCGTCCACGGCGCTGTAGCTAAAGCCGCAGAGATGGTCCTCCACCCCGAAACGGCCATAGGCCATGGCGTACAGGGCGGAGATACCCTGGGGCACTTGCAGGGTCACATGGGAGGGCTGGAGAATATTTTGCTCGGTATTGAAGCCGTAGTCGTTGATGATGGCCTGGGCTTCCACGGCCTGGGCCTCCAGGGTGTCGGCCACCAGCAGGCCCTTGTCCCCCAGAGAAGCGCAGCGGGCCTCGGCATTGGCCGCCGGGGTGAGGTTCAGGGGGGCGTCGGCGTTGTCCGGGGCCAGGGTGGCGCAGGGCTGATAGACATTCAGCAGGGTGTGATAGTCCAACAGACTCTTGCCGTGGATATCCGGGCCGATCACCGGGCCGGCGCCCTGCTGGATACCGAAGCCGCCGCCGGGCGCGGGATTGACGTTTGGCTCGGACACCGCCACCCCATCGATCAAGCCCTGGCTGTCCTGTTCCAGGGCGCGCAGGGAGGCGCCGCCGCCGTTGGAGACGCTGGAGGCGATCACCAGGGTATTGTTGGGGGTCAGGGTCTTGCGGTGGCGCCCGGCGCTGTCCTGGTCGCCGAATTGCTCGTTAAGCACATAGAAGGCAAAGGTGATGGAGTCCAGCACATGGCGGCCCCAGTTCGCCTCGGGGTTTTGCTTGGAGTGGGCGTGTTCCGCGGCGAAGCGAAACGGGGTGGCGGCGTTAAAGGCGACCCGGGCAGCCTCATCCAGAGGGGCGGTAAAATTGCTATCCGCTTCCCCGGCGGCCTGGCGGGGGCCGCGCACCCGGTTGACGGTGTTGTCCTGGAGATCATGAAAGCCGGTGCCCGTGCCCTTGTCCGTATAGGCCACGGCGCAACCTTGCTTGAGTCCCCATTCCCCGGCGGTGCCGATGGCCCCGTACACCCCCCTGGAGCCGGAGGAGGGGGCGGTGACGATGCAGGCATCGGCGGGATCGAAGGTATCGGGCACCTGCACCATCACCGTGACCCACTGGCCGCCGCGCTCGGTCAGGGCGATGGTCTCGGTGCCGGGGATCAGGCCCCGGGGCAGGATGGTGGTGGCCGGGTCCACAGCGGGACCATAAAAACGGCCAAAGCCACCAGCCTCGGTGGTGTCCACCAGCGCCCGGTAATTGCCGTGAATGGCATTGGTGCGCAGTTCCTCCACCGTGGGATTGGCGGGATCGACATAACCCGGAGCGGTGGCCGAGGCCAGCCCCTCGGCGCCCAGACCGGCGGTGAGCAGGTCGTTGGACACCCCATCGTAATGGGTGGAACTGATTTCGCTCAGCACGAAGTCGGGCAGGGTATTGAGATTAGAGGGGGCGTTATCGCAGCCGCTTAGAAACAGCAGGCCCAGGCCAGGCAGCAGCGGGATTCCAAATCGGATCATGGAACAGTCTCCCTTAAAAAAGACGTTTGTTGGTTTTCGGGTGCGACTATCCTTGGAGAGTCGACCCTCGCCTGTCAACCGCCTTTAGAGAGAGTCAAGGATTATCCGCCGGTTTCATGCCGCGAGGGGGGAACCTCAGGCTATTCGGGAATGGAGAGAGTAAAAACGATCAAAAAATATTGAATTTTCGTGGCATCCCGCTCGGGTTTGGCATACTATTCGGGCGTTGCAGATTATGACAGTGGTCTTTTCCGGCGATCTTTGACGTTTTGACGTATCAAGTTCCCCTCTCATGACCTGCACAACATCACTCAGTTGGTTCTTAATAGTTCAAGGTAAAGATGCATGGCTACAGGCACGGTTAAATGGTTTAGCGAAGAAAAGGGTTTTGGCTTCATCACTCAGGATGGCGGTGGTCCCGACGTTTTCGTTCATTACAAAGCCATCCAAGGCAGCGGGTTCAAGGTACTGAAAGAAAACCAAAAAGTTTCCTTCGACGTACAACAGGGCCCTAAGGGCTTGCAAGCGAGCAACGTGATCGCCCAATAACCCTGATTCGCAGCCGTTCCGGCGAAAGACCCCGCCCGAGGGCGGGGTCTTGCATTTCTAGGGTCCGCCAATCCCATTAGCGGGGCGCGACAATCACCCGCAGACGAGCCCGGGCGATCCGTAAGGCCGTCTCCGCCTGCTCGGGAGAGGGCGCCCGTACCCGGATCAGGCACAACAAGCCCGCCTCACTGTTGGGATGCAGGGATACCTCCCGGACCAAGGGTAGGCAGGTGGCGGCTCGAAGTCCCTCCAATCGGCGCAGCCGGGCACGGCGTGGCGCGAAAATTGGCGCCACGCCCACGGACCCGATCTGTGGGTTCGACGGTGGCAGACCCAGCAGGCCGGCCAGGATCAGTGTTTCGAAGACGCCGCCGGTGAGGGCTTCCCGCAGTTTGTTCCAAGGCCCGGAGCCGGTATCGGCGTCAATCCCCAGGAACCAGACTCCGGCGCGATTGACCCGCACCCGCACCCGCACCAGTCCCGCTTCCAGTTCCAAGGCGGCGCAAGCCCGTTCCGCGTCGGCCAGAAGCGTCCCTTGCAGGGGCGGCGGCAACCGTGAAGGGGTCACCCAGCCGACTTCCGGTTCTACCCGGTCGCAGAGGGCGAGAGGGTGCAACCGGCCTCTGATCAGCAAGCCCAACAACCGGCACTCCACTCCCCAGATGTAGTCTTCCGCCAGTAGGCCACGTCGTTGCCGTTTACCCCATCTACGGCATAACCGGAGCAAGGCCCAGGCACTGTCGGCCTGGCGCCCGCCCCGGGGGCCGCGCAGGATGCACGGATAGCGAAGGCCGCCCAGTTGGCCAGCCAAGGGGCGATCCGGGTCCAAATGCCGGAACCGGGGAATAAGCAAGCCGGCGTCGAGCAGTTGTCGCCGAAATTGTGCCGGATTCTGGCGCGGGGGCGGGCAGGGACAAGGCAGTTTAAGACGTCGGGCCAGCGCCGCCGCCGGTTCTTGACTGGTCCTGTCTCCGGGCAACACCGCCGCCACAGGCCATGGGCGTGCCGTGTCGGCCAGGGCAGATAGTTGCCAGGGGCTGGGATCGACCGGCAGGGCCAATCCCGTCTCCGGCGCCGGAACCAGTCGCGATCCGAGACAGGAGGCCAGCAATGGCTCCAATCCAAAGCGTTGCAGGGTAGCCAACCAGGCCGATAGACGGGCGCCGTCTCCGAGAGCCAATAGCAGCACCCGGCGCCGCGCCGCCCGGTTGGCGTTCGCGAGGTCAGAAAGGGCGGCAGTGGCGGGTGGATCAATAGCGGGAACCGCCGGCGCTGGCGCAACCTCCACAAGCCCCGGAACCGCCCACGATTTTGAACACATCACTGAATACGAAGCTTTCGTTAGGACCCTGTCGGCGATAGTCGATATGACAGCCATGCAGGAAATTCAAAGCCACGGCGTCCACGGCGATACGGTAGCCGTCACCTTCCAACACGGCGTCCAGGGGACTCAGATTGTCGGTAAACGTCATGCCGTAAGTCATACCGTGGCAACCGCCACCACTGACGTATATGCGGATGGCTTTGACTTCCGAATCAGCGTCGCTGAACAACAGCCGCATCCGTTCCTGGGCTGCGGGGCTGAGGCGGATGTCGGTATCAACCAGACAATCCGGGAAAACCGGCGGCACGGTTTCAGAAGGCTGGGTTTGGCGCTGGAACAGACGTTCCAACATGGTGGCGCTCCTTGAGCAGGGTGTAAAATCTGACTAAGGCACTCAGTATTGAGTGTACTCCTATTCCCCAATACCGGGAATGTTCCGGCGGAGAACCTCCATGCCACGTACCGTGTACTGCCAGCATCTGGGACGAGAAGCCGAGGCGTTGGACAGGCCCCCATACCCCGGTCCCCTGGGCCTGCGGATCTACGACAATGTGTCCAAGGAAGGGTGGCAACTGTGGCTGCGGCGTCTGGCCACGATTATCAATGAAAACCGTTTGACGACCGCCGACCCTCGGCACTTGGCATTGATTGAGCAGCACATGCTCAGCTTTTTGTTCAGTGAGGGGGATTTGGGGCGCTTGCCCCAGGGCTATTCTTTGCGAAGATGAATCTATTGATATTTTATATCATCATCTTCATTTTACATCGGTTTTCAGCAGCAGCGTTCTCGGCGTGCTCGGCCCCGGATATTTTAGAGTTCTTTGAGCAACGCGAGTGATCGGGAGCGAAACTCCCGCCGGTACAGCACCATAGTCACCCAAGCGGTGGCGGCTATGAAGACATAGGGATGAACAAACCAACCCAACGCCCCCAAGGCGAAGAAGAATGCCCGCAGGCCCTGGTTAAAATGCTTGGCCTCCAGGCTGATCAATTTGGCGATGCGCTGGGCGTAGCGTTTGTTGTTGGGTGTGGATTCCCGGCTCAGGGGGGCGGCGCCGATTAGAATGGAACAGTATTTGAGCAGCCGAAATGACCAGGCGAATTTGAAGAAAGCGTATACGAAAATCGTTGTCAACAGTAACAGCTTCAGCTCCCATTCCGCAGCATTGGGTGTGACCGCGAAGGGCAGTTCGGACAGCACGTCCATGGCCCGGTCAGTGGCGCCGAGCATGGCTACCAGCCCGCCCACTACAATGATCGAGGTGGACGCGAAAAATGCAATGCCGCTAAGCAGACTGCCCTGAATGATGGTATCCACCACTCGAGGATCGTCCCGGCATAGCATGGTTTGCATCCAGCGCTCCCGGTGCCGGTCCATGATGACGGTTATGCTACGGTGCCGTAACCGGGTATGGTCGGCAGCCACCGTATAGCCTACCCAACTCAATAGAAACCAGGCTAGGGCGAGGTAATCCGCGACAGTGAACTGAAGCACGAGGAGGACCTTTGCAAAGGGGTGGAAGATTATATCGGGACAGTATGGTGGTTCTGAACGGGTAGCATGGCCACTCACCAGTCGCCAGCCGCTTTCAATCTAAGTCCAGGTGCGGAGTGGTCGGGGTTGTCTATTGATTTCCTAAGAAACTCCCTCTACGGTGGCTGGCTCCAGGGTATAGCCGAACTGCTTGGCTCGCCGTTCCAGATTCTGCACGACCCGGGCACGGTGGCGTTCTTCGTAATACGAAGCGCCTGGGTCGCTGTAGTCGGTGCCGTAGCGGAGTGTGTTGTAGAAAAGGATCGCCAGCTTGCGCGCCGTGGCCGTTACCGCCTTGGCCTTGCCTATGCGCGCAGCCAAGCGTCGATAGAATGCCCCCAGCGCGCTGTCGGTTTTGCCGACATTGACAGCCGCCAGCCGGAGCAAAGCACTGGTGCGATTTTTCGAGCGGCGCGTATGGGTGGACAGTACTTTGCCACCCGAGACCTTGTTGCCGGGAGCCAAGCATAACCAGGAAGTGAAGTGCTTGGCGGTTGGCCACTGAGACATGTCCGTCCCGCACTCGCTAACCAGTTTGAGGGCCAGCGAGGGACCGAAGCCATGAATCTGGGTCAGGTCTACACCAATCATGGCGTATAGGGCAGAACGGACATCGAAATTCAGCGCGTTCGATTGGCGGGTCCGGTGTCTCGGCGCGCGAAGCGGTGTCGCTGGTGGCTCTGGCGCGCGGAGGCGCTCTAGCAATATCTCCAGCCGTTGATCGCACTCAGCGACATGCTGCTGATAGACATCGTAGAGCGCCGCCGCCTGCCCCAAGGCGAACAAGTGCTCGGGACGGTAGTTTCCTTCCAGCGCATGGGCAATCGTCTCGGTAGAGGCTTTACAGCGAACATCGCGAAGCTCCGCCAGCACGCTCGGCTCACGCGTCCCATCGAGAATGGCTCGGATAATGCGCATACCGGTCTTGCCCGTGATGTCGGAAACGACATGCTGCAATTGCAGGTTCATCTGCATCAGCGCTTTCTGCATGTGCTGGATGTGCGAGGCCGCATAGTCAAGCAGGCGTTCGCGTTGACGTAGATACGCTCGCAGAGCGGCAATATCCGCTGGCGGGTGAAAGCTGCCGCGCAGCAGGCCGTACTCGTGAAGCTGCTGCAACCACTGGGCATCATTGACGTCGGTCTTGCGCCCCGGCACGTGCTTCACATCGCGGGCATTGGCGACGACGACGGCGATGCCGCGTGACTCCAAAATCTCGTAGAGCGGAATCCAGTAGATCCCGGTGGACTCGATAGCAACCGATTCGATCCGGCACGCGACCAACCAGTCGGCCAACCGGTGAAGATCGCCGGTGAAACTATCGAAGGTACGAACAGGCTCCTCGTCCCGGTCCTCTGGTACGGCAACGACGTGGAACTGAGAGCCGACATCGATTCCAGCAACATTCGGATTGACGCTGGAAAGCCGCTTCTTGCGGCTACGCTTCTTGGTTCCGGGCTGTGCCATGGCGATGCTCCCGTGATTGGGTCAAAGTTGAGAGCAGGGACGGCGGTATCGATCACCTTCCTATCCGGGATCGCCCGAAGGCGTCACCACACGCAGATCCGCAACTGTCCCCAGGCCATGTTTTTTAACGGGGTCGATGCCACCAAAAAGCAAACGGCCTTTCCTCTCGTGTGCACTGCCAGTGTAGGACTCGACGAGTTTCTGTTCCTACAGGTGCAGGCCGCTGGCGGCCGGTGGAGGGTTATTTAACATAACCGCATTTTAAAATTTTACTCATCCGCTGCTTCATCCTAAAGGGATTGGCCAATCGGTCGATGTCTCAGACGCAGTACGATCACCTCGCCTTTTAAACAAAATCATTATAGGAGGTCCACGTATGCACGCTGGGTTAGAAAAAAGGCTGAAGCTGTGCCGAAGCCTGCCCACCATGCCAAGCGTGGCGTTACGGATCGTTGATTTGGGCAATGACCCTGATGTGGGCATTATGGAGGTGGCGGATGTGGTGTCCCTGGACCCAGCCTTGGCCACAAAGCTGCTCAAAGTGGCTAAT
The DNA here is from genome assembly GCA_964597315.1 of uncultured Candidatus Competibacteraceae bacterium. GTDB lineage: Bacteria > Pseudomonadota > Gammaproteobacteria > Competibacterales > Competibacteraceae > CAZQXD01. The sequence continues at coordinate 27,475 of CAZQXD010000016.1, read as the reverse complement.
TCCCCCCTGTACGGTCTGCGCCGTAAAACCGAAAATCTGCGCCAAGCCTTGGGTCTGCTGGGTTTGAACACCGCCCTCACCCTGGCCCTGAGCTTCTCCCTGAGCGGGTCCCTGACCAGTAGTCGACACCATGGATTTGATATTAACTGCTATTGGCGGCGTTCTCTGTTGGCGGCCGAGGCCAGCCGTACCCTGGGCGAGCGGCTTGACGCCGGGAACCGGGAGGAACTGTTCCTAGCGGGACTGCTCCAGGATATTGGCATGTTGGTTTTGGACACCATGCTACCGAACGAATACGGACCCTTGGTGGCCGGAAATCCCGATCAAGACCGGCTGGCCGAAGCCGAACAGGAATTGTTCGGCGCGGATCATGCCGAGGTGGGCGCCTGGCTGCTAGAGCAATGGAATATGCCCGAATATCTGCGCCGGGCAGTGGCCGGAAGCCAAAATCCCGAGCATGTGGATGGCGAATCGGACCCCGTTGTCCTGTGCGTGGCGCTGTCTGGACGCATCGCCGATGCCTGGTTACACCCCGAAGACCAGACCCTGACCGACGCGGGCGCTGAGTTCGCCCACCGTTGGCTGAAGCTCGATGGCGAGGACTATCAGTCCGTGTTGGAGTCCATGGGTGATGCCCTCCCCGAGTTGGCCAAGCTGTTCGAGGTGGAGTTAGTGGATGCGGCCCAGATCGCTGGCATTCTGGACCAGGCTCGGGA
>CAZQXD010000016.1:0-26659 GCA_964597315.1 uncultured Candidatus Competibacteraceae bacterium | reverse complement strand
AGGTGGAGTTAGTGGATGCGGCCCAGATCGCTGGCATTCTGGACCAGGCTCGGGAACTGCTGGTCATTCGCAATATGCGGCTATCCCATGAGGCCAATGAGGCCAAAGAACGAGCCGAAGTTCTGGAGAACCGCACCCGGACCCTGGAAGAGCAAAGTCGGCGGGATGGGCTTACCGGACTGTATAATCGCCGCTATCTGGATTTAGCCTTGGCCAAAGAATTCGACCAGGCGACAGTCCACGGCTGGCCGTTGACCATCGCTTTTCTTGACATTGACCATTTCAAGATGATCAATGATAGCTTTGGCCATCAGGCGGGGGACGAAGTGCTGGTGTCGATGGCGCGAATACTGATTACCCACGTTCGCCAGACCGACGTGGTGGCTCGGTACGGCGGCGAGGAGTTTCTGCTGGTGCTGCCGGGAATGGGAGAAAGTACGGCTAGTAAGCTGATGGAGCGGCTGGTGGGCGTGATACGAGAACATCCTTACCGGCTATCCAATGGCCAGACCATCCAGATCACCGCTTCCGTGGGGGTAGCCACCCATATACGCGGCTGTCCGTCTTTTCAGACCTGCGAGGAACTGGTACAGGCCGCTGACAGGGCCGTGTATGCCGCCAAACACGAAGGACGTGACAGGGTGGTCGTCTACCGGCGGGGTATCCGGCATTGAAACCGATCAATAGGCTGGCAGTTCCAGGCCATCGAACAAGGCATTGAGTTCGTCGGAGGATTGGGTGCGCTCCGCCGCCTGTACCCTGCGGGCATTTAGGTGGGGCGCGAAAATCTCTATAAAGTCGTACATATACCCCCTGAGAAAAGTGCCGCGCCGAAAGCCGATTCGGGTAGTGCTGGAGGTGAACAAGTGGCTGGCGTCCAAGGCCATCAGGTCCCGATCCGTCTCCGGGTCATAGGCCATGCGGGCGATGATGCCCACGCCCAAACCCAGGCGCACATAGGTCTTGATCACATCCGCGTCGGTGGCGGTAAAGGCCACCGTGGGGTTGAGTTTTTGACCGCGGAACGCCTCGTCCAGCCGGGACCGACCGGTAAATCCGAACACATAGGTAACCAGCGGATACCGGGCTACCTCGGCCAGGGTGAGTTCGCCCCGAACTTTGGATAGGGGATGGGCTATAGGGGCGAGAACGCAGCGATTCCAGCGATAACAAGGCATCATCACCAAATCTTCGAACAACTCCATGGCCTCGGTGGCAATGGCGAAGTCCACGGTGCCGGCGGCGGCCATTTCGGCGATCTGGGTGGGAGAGCCTTGGTGAAGTTGTAGGGCCACGGCCGGGTAGTGTTCCCGGAATTTCTGCACCACCCTGGGGAGGGCATAGCGGGCTTGGGTATGGGTTGTGGCGATGGATAAATTGCCCCGGGTATCGTCCCGGAACTCTTCAGCCAAGGTCTGGATATTGCGTACTTCCCGAAGAATCGTTTCCGCTCGTTCAATGATATGCCGCCCAGCGGGGGTGATATGGGTCAGGTGCTTACCGTTGCGGTTGAATAACTCGATTCCCAGCTCGTCTTCCAGCAACCGAATCTGTTTGCTCACCCCAGGCTGGGAGGTATAGAGGCTTTCCGCCGCCGCCGAAATGTTCAGATTATTCTTGGCGATAGCGGTCAGGTAGCGTAGTTGCTGAAGCTTCACGGCGGTATCCCGTGCGGTCGAACCGTCAAGGATTATATATCACTACAGAATATAAATAGGATAAAACATTCTTTCTGATTATCAACTTCCTTGACTATAGTGGACCAGGATTAGTCTAAAAGGGGTAGGGTGTCAATGGCGTTATTCCCGGCCTTGCTGAATTTTGAGGACCGTTCCTGTCTGGTGGTGGGTGGGGGCGCGGCTGCCCTGGACGCGGCGCGGCGGCTGCTGAACGCCGGCGCTCGGGTACAGGTGGTGGCATCTCGTTTGGACGAGGAACTGCTGATTTTACGCGATGCTGGCCGTCTGCGCCATATGCCCGGTTGCTTCAATCCAGGCATGCTGGAAGGTCTGGCCCTGGTGATAGCCGCCACTGACAATGCTCTGAGCAACCGCTGGGTGGCGGAACATGCCCGGCGTTTGGGCGTCACGGTCAGTGTGCCCGGAACCCCCGAACTGGGTACTCTGGTGTTGCCCCAGGAGCAGCCAGCCGCCACCCCTGAACCACCGGACAACCCTGCTAGCCCGCCTTTAGGAGAGGTCTATCTGGTCGGCGCCGGTCCTGGCGATCCTGAACTTTTAACCCTACGGGCCTTGCGGCTGATGGAGCGGGCCGACGTGGTGCTCTATGATCGCCTGGTGGCCCCGGAGATCGTCGCCCGAGTCAATCCCGCCGCCGAGCGGCGCTTCGTGGGCAAGGCTCGGGACAATCACAGCCTACCTCAGGAGGCCATCAATCAACTGCTGGTGGACCTGGCTCGTCAGGGCAAGCGGGTCTGTCGGCTAAAGGGGGGGGACCCCTTCGTGTTTGGCCGTGGAGGCGAGGAACTTCAGACTCTGGCCGAGGCCGGGATTCCTTTTCAAGTGGTGCCGGGCATCACCGCCGCCAACGGCTGCGCCGCATATGGGGGCATTCCCCTGACCCACCGGGATTTCGCCCAAAGCGTCACCTTCGTTACCGGTCACCTCAAGTCGGGGGACCTGGACCTGGATTGGGCCTCCCTGGCCCGGCCGACCCAGACCGTGGTGTTCTACATGGGCCTGCACACCTTGACCCTGCTCGCCGCCCGACTCCAGGAACACGGCGCCCCCGGTTCTCGACCCGCAGCCCTGGTGGAGCGGGGCGCTAGCCCGGAGCAGCGGGTGATCGTCGGCACTCTCGCCGAATTACCGGCCCTGGCCGCGCGGTATCGGGTTAAACCCCCGACCCTGGTGATTCTGGGTGAGGTAGTGACCCTGCATAAATCACTGTCCTGGCGCCAACAGACTGTCGCTTCCGAAGCCTCCCTGCGTCAAGCTGTCTGAGCGCGGTTGGCGCGAACGAGAACAAGCAACGATAAGTCCATATAGGCCGAGCTGTTGCGGCTCGGCCCTACCATGGGGAGGGGGCCGATGGAAGGCGCATATGCCTTAGCCGGGCTACTGGTGGGGGTCGCCGTGGGCCTGACCGGTATTGGCGGTGGCTCGCTAATGACACCGCTGCTGATTCTGGTATTCGGGGTGCCCGCCGCCGTGGCCGTGGGCACTGATCTTCTCTACGCCTGTCTGACCAAACTCACCGGGGTCTGGGTCTACCAACGGGAACACAGGGTCAAGTGGCCTATCGTGAGGCTGCTGCTGGCCGGTAGTTTACCCGGCGCCCTGCTGACCATCGCCTTTCTCAACCGGCTGGCCGGTGATCTGGACCTGGACTGGATCGTCAAACCCACCTTGGGCGCAGCGCTGCTGGTCACCGGCTTCGTGCTGATGTTCCGGGATCGCCTGAGTCGGTTTGCCGGTCATCGGCTGGGCCGGTTGCGGGTCGGCATGGCTCGGCGGACCGATCGGATCACTGTGATAGTGGGCTTGGTGCTGGGGGTGCTGGTCACCCTGTCTTCGGTAGGGGCTGGGGCCATTGGCACTGTGGCGCTACTGGCCCTATACCCGGGCCTGCCCCTGGTTTCCATCGTCGCCACCGAACTGGCCCATGCGGTCATTCTCACCGCCGTGGCCGGCCTGGGCCACTGGCACCTAGGCACCGTGGATGTTTCCCTGCTGGTCCTGCTGCTGATGGGTTCCCTGCCCGGTGTCTGGCTGGGCAGCCGCATGGGGCTGCGCCTGCCTGAGCACTATGTGCGCCCGATACTGGCGGGAATGCTGTTGTGCGTGGGCCTGCGCTTCGCGCTGTAATCAGACTTTTCTCCCGGGCGACGTCCTGGCTTTCCACGGTCTGAAATAGGCCGTTTCCATCCCTACTCCCGGGTCCCCCGCCACCTTTATGGGCAAGGTATCCTTGGCCCTTTTTTTCCGACCGACCGTCCGGCAACCGCTGCCGGGCATTGATGGGGATCAGACCTGATCAGCTCTACGGGCCCATGCACGGAGAACGGGCAAACTGATGATGCGTTGCACAATAATGGAACGCGAGTTGTTTATTCAAAATAGATCATTTCTCGGAACATATAGAAATAATAATAAAAACAGTTATTTAAACATCTAATAATTACCTGGCACAACCTTTGCTCAAGGTATCGGCGAAGTAAGAATCGCTGGCAGCCAATGGCGGCGCGGGCCAGCTTTGAAACGGTCGGTGACGGCCTCTACCAGACAACGGCGTCTGTTCCATGGCATAGCTTTACAGGCCCGGGGACAGGCGCTTTTTTTTACAGCAAGGAGATCGGCAATGTACGACGCCAGACATACCTTGACAGTTTCAGGTCCTGGCTGGCAGGGAGCGGCTTGAGCATGAGCGATTCTATTCCTTTGGAAAAAACCCAGTTGCGCCTGGGCTTCGTGCCTTTGACCGACTGCGTTCCCCTGGCGGTGGCGGCCGAGCAGGGGCTGTTCCGCCGCCATGGCTTGGACGTAACCCTGGTCCGCATGAGCGCCTGGGAGGCAGTTCGCGGCGGTCTAGCATCGGGAGACCTGGACGGCGCCCAGGCTCTGGCATCCATGCCCCTGGCCGCCACTCTGGGGGTGGGCTGCCCGCCTTTGCCCATGCTGACCGGTCTGGTGCTGGACCTGGGGGGCAATGCCATAACCGTGTCCGAAACCCTGTATCAGCGGCTGCTGGCAGTGGACCCGGAGGCCATGGCCGAGGTACCCATCAACCCCCGAGCCTTCAAGACCCTGTCTGAGGCCGATCGGGTCGTCGGCCTTCCGCCACCCACGTTGGCGACGGTCTCCGCGATCTCTCCCCATTTCTACGAACTGCGTTACTGGCTGGCCGCCGCCGGGGTGGACCCGGATCGGGCCATGCGGCTGATCGTCATTCCGCCGCCGCAGATGGTCGCCAACCTGCGCGCCGGGCGCATCGACGGCTTTTGCGTGGGTGAGCCTTGGAACCAGCGGGCGGTGCAGTTGGGTCTGGGCCGGGTGGTGGCCACCAGCGCCGATATTTGGGGGGGACGGGCAGAAAAGGTGCTGGCGGTGACGGAAACTTGGGCCGAGACGCACCCCCGTACGCACCGGGCGCTGATCGGGGCGCTGCTGGAGGCCTGTCGCTGGCTGGACGACCCCGGCAATCGGCTGAAAGCAGCCAAGCTGGTAGCCCGAACCGCCTATGCCAACGCCCCACTGGAGGTGGTGCTAGCCTCTCTCACCGGGCGTTTTCCCTATGCCCGGGACGCCACCCCACAGGCGCTGCCGGATTTCAACCGCTTCCACCGCCACGCCGCCAACTTCCCCTGGGTTTCCCAGGCCGCCTGGTATCTGGAGCAGATGGACCGCTGGGGGCAAGTGCATCGCCCGGTGGACCTGCTGGAAACGGCCAGAACCGTATTCCGCCCGGACCTGTACCGGGAAGTCGCGGCCGCCGCCGGGGTGGATTACCCGACCGTGGACCACAAGGCCGAGGGCGCCCACGCCGAGCCTTGGATCCTGGAGCAGGCTACCCGGCCCATCCCCATGGGGCCGGACCGATTTTGCGACGAGCAGGTGTTCGAAATCCCGACCGTCGGACCCTGGCGGGTCCAGCGCGCCCAGGGCAGCTCCCCCGAGCGCCACGCGCCGACCCAGCCGGTCGCCACTCACAACCCTTTTTGATTCCGAGGACCGCGAACCATGAGCAAAGAGAAACTGGTACTGGTGGGCAACGGCATGGCCGGCATGCGCACCATCGAGGAACTGCTGGCCCTAGAGCCGGAGCGCTTCGAGATCACCGTGTTCGGCGCCGAGCCCCACGGTAACTACAACCGGATTATGCTCTCCCCGGTGCTGGCTGGGGAGAAGACCGTCGACCAGATCATGATTAACGACCGGGACTGGTACGCCGAGCGGGGCATCACCCTGCACACCGGCAGCCCGGTCACCCACATCGACCGGCGCCAGCGCAAGGTAATCGCCGCCAATGGGGTGGAAGCCGACTATGATTGGCTGCTGCTGGCCACCGGGTCCAACCCCTTCGTCATCCCTGTACCGGGTTCCGACCTGGAGGGGGTGATCACCTTCAGGGACATCAAGGACGTGGACATCATGCTGGAGACCGCCCGCTCCGGCAAAAAGCACGCGGTGGTGATTGGCGGCGGGCTGCTGGGCCTGGAGGCCGCCAATGGCCTGATGAAGCAGGGTATGCAGGTGACCGTAGTACACATCCAGGGTTTTCTCATGGAGCGGCAACTGGACGGGGTGGCCGCTCGGATGCTGCGCCAGAGCCTGGAGGAGCGGGGCATGCGGTTTCTGATGGAAGCCCAGACCGCCGCCATCCTCGGCGAGGAACGGGCGCGATCGGTACGCTTCAAGGACGGCCTGGAGGTCCCCGCCGACCTGGTGGTGATGGCCGTGGGCATCCGCCCCAACATCGAACTGGCCAAATCCGTGGGCATCTACTGCGAGCGGGGCATCGTGGTCAATGACAATATGCAGACCTACGACCCCCGGGTCTACTCAGTGGGCGAGTGTGTTCAGCACCGGGGCGCCACCTATGGGCTGGTCGCCCCCCTGTGGGAACAGGCCCGGGTCTGCGCCAACCACCTGGTCAAACTGGCCATCGCCCGCTACCAGGGTTCGGTGACCAACACCAAGCTCAAGGTCACCGGCATCGACCTGTTCTCCGCCGGCGAATTCCAGGGTGGTCCGGGGGCCGAGGAACTGGTGCTCCAAGACCCCACCCAGGGCGTCTATAAGAAACTAGTGGTCCAGGAAAACCGGGTCAAGGGCGCGGTTCTCTACGGCGATACCCTGGATGGGTCATGGTATTTCCAGTTGATGCGTGAGGGCACCGATATCTCCGCCTTCCGCCAGCATATCCTGTTCGGCCAGGCCCATATCGGCGACTCCGGCCACGGTGGCAACAACGCCGCGGCCATGCCCGACGACGCCGAAGTCTGCGGTTGCAACGGCGTCTGCAAAGGGGCCGTTGTCAAGGCCATCACCGACAAAAAACTGTTCACCCTGGAAGAGGTGCGCGCCCATACCAAGGCCAGCAGCTCCTGCGGCTCCTGCACCGGGCTGGTGGAGCAGATTCTGGCGGCCACCGCCGGGGGCGATTACTCCAAAGCGCCCAAGGAAAAGCCCCTGTGCCCCTGCACCCACTTCACCCACGAGGAAGTCCGCAAAACCGTGCGCGCGCAGCATCTGATGAGCGTGCATGAAGTGTTCGAGTTCATGGAGTGGCGCAATCCCGACGGCTGCCACACCTGCCGCCCGGCCGTGAACTACTATCTGCTGTGCGCCTGGCCCGGGGAGTACCAGGACGATTACCAGTCCCGGTTCATCAACGAGCGCGCCCACGCCAATATCCAGAAGGACGGCACCTACTCGGTGGTGCCCCGGATGTGGGGCGGCGTCACCAATCCCAAGGAACTGCGGGCCATCGCCGACGTGGCGGACAAATACAAGATACCCACCGTCAAGGTCACCGGCGGCCAGCGCATCGACCTGCTGGGGGTGAAGAAGGAGGACCTGCCCAAGGTTTGGGGCGACCTGAACCAGGCCGGCATGGTCTCCGGTCATGCCTACGGAAAATCCCTGCGTACCGTCAAAACTTGCGTCGGTTCCGAGTGGTGCCGCTTCGGCACCCAGGACTCCACGGGCATGGGCATCAAGCTCGAACAGATGACCTGGGGGTCCTGGACACCCCACAAGGTCAAGCTGGCTGTCTCCGGCTGCCCCCGCAACTGCGCCGAGGCCACCATCAAGGACTTCGGCGTGGTGGCCGTGGATTCGGGTTGGGAACTGCATGTGGGCGGCAACGGTGGGGTTCACGTCAAGGCCACGGAACTGCTGTGCAAGGTCAATACCGAAGACGAGGTCATGGAGTACGCCGGAGCGTATATGCAGCTCTACCGGGAGGAGGCTCGTTATCTGGAGCGCACCGCCCCCTGGATCGAGCGGGTGGGGCTGGCCTACGTCAAACAGCGCCTACTGGAGGACCCGGAGGGCCGCAAGGTTCTGCACCAGCGCTTCCTGGAGTCCCAAAAGCATGCCCAGGTGGACCCCTGGGCGGAGCGGGCCAGTGGCCAGGCCCATGCCCGGCAGTTCATCCCCATCAAACCGCTGGAAAGCAGTTCGGCGGCCTGACAACTCTTTTGCCGGGGCGGTGTTCTGGTTCCGTCCCGGCTGCATTTGGAGAATACTCATGAGCGACTGGCTCGACCTTTGCGCCCTTGAAGACATCCCCCGGCTGGGCGCCCGAGTGGTGGAATCGCCCCGGGGCGATATCGCCGTGTTCCGCACCGCCTTGGATGAAGTGTTTGCCCTGAATGATCGCTGTCCCCATCGGGGCGGCCCCCTGTCCCAGGGCATTGTCCATGGCAAACGGGTGACCTGCCCCTTGCACAACTGGGTGCTGGAGCTGGACTCCGGTGAGGCCGTGGCCCCGGACCAGGGTTGTGCTCCACGCTATCCGGTCAAGGTGGAAAACAATCGGGTGCTGCTGGCCGCCGAGGCCCTGGCGGCTTCGGCCCAGCGCCACTGCGCCTGAGGAGGTCATCATGGCCGAACAGCTAGGGGAAGTTCGTACCACCTGTCCCTACTGCGGGGTAGGCTGCGGTGTCGTGGCGGAGCGGCTTGCCGAGGGTGGGATTCGGGTTCAGGGCGATCAGCGCCACCCGGCCAATGTTGGCCGGTTGTGTTCCAAGGGCGCTGCTCTGGGCGAAACCCTGGAGCTGGACGACCGCTTGTTGCGCCCCGAACTGCATGGTCGGCCAGTGGACTGGGACACCGCCTTAAACGCCGTGTCAGAAGGTTTTCAGCGGGTGATCCGGGAGCATGGACCCCAAGCCGTGGCCTTTTACGTCTCCGGGCAATTGCTTACCGAAGACTATTATGTGGCTAACAAGCTGATGAAAGGCTTCATCGGCTCGGCCAATATCGATACCAACTCCCGGCTGTGCATGTCCTCTAGTGTCGTTGCCCACAAGCGAGCCTTTGGGTCCGATACGGTGCCCGGCTGTTATGAAGACCTAGAGCAAGCTGATTTGGTGGTCCTGGTGGGCGCTAACCTGGCTTGGTGCCATCCGGTGTTGCATCAGCGTCTGTTGGCGGCTCGACGGAGCAAATCCGCAAGCAAGCTGGTGGTGATCGACCCTCGGCGCACCGACAGTTGTGACAATGCTGATTTGCATCTGGCTGTGCGCCCTGGCAGTGACACCGCATTATTTAATGGCTTGTTATATCATCTTCATAAAGATGATCAGGTGGATTTCAATTTCCTGGAAAACCATGTTGAAGGGTATTGGACGGCCCTGAACGCGGCCCGGGAGAACGCACCCACCATACCCGCCGTGGCCGCCGCCTGCGGGCTGTCCGAGGAACAGGTGGCCGAGTTTTATAGCTTATTTTCCCGCACCGAGAAAACCGTCACCCTATGGTCCCAGGGCGCGAACCAGTCCTCTTATGGGGTCGATAAGGTCAATACCATTATCAACTGCCACTTGGCCACCGGGCGTATCGGTCGCCCCGGCATGGGACCGTTCTCCATTACTGGACAGCCCAATGCCATGGGTGGACGGGAGGTGGGAGGGCTGGCCAATCAGTTAGCCGCCCATATGGACTTCGACCCGGAGTCGGTGGAGCGGGTTCGGCGCTTCTGGCAGGCGCCGGCCATGGCTGACCGGCCCGGACTCAAGGCCGTTGAGCTGTTCCAGGCCGTGGCCCGGGGCGAGGTTAAAGCGGTGTGGATCATGGCCACCAATCCAGCCGTTAGCATGCCCGACGCCGATGCGGTGCGGGATGCCCTGCGCCGCTGCGAACTGGTGGTGGTCTCCGATGTGGTGCGCGATACCGACACCATGGCCATGGCGCACGTTCGCCTACCGGCCCTGGCCTGGGGGGAGAAGGATGGCACGGTCACCAACTCCGAGCGGCGCATCACTCGGCAGCGGGCGTTTCTGCCCCCGCCCGGAGAGGCCCGGGCGGACTGGTGGATCATCGCCCAGGTGGCCCGGCGCATGGGTTTCGCCACCGGCTTCGACTACCATGGCCCGGACCAGATTTTCAGGGAACATGCCGCGTTGTCCGGGGTGGAGAACGATGGGGCGAGGGATTTTGATATCAGCGCCCTAGCTGCCCTGGATAAGGCCGCCTATGATAACTTGGCGCCATTGCAATGGCCTCTGGGGAAGGGCGGGGAGCGGCTGTTCGGGAACGGTCGATTCTTTACCCCCGGCCGCCGGGCGCGACTGATTGCAGTGGGGGAGCGTCATCCCGCCAATGGACCCGATGATCGCTTCCCGCTGGTACTCAATACCGGCCGGGTACGGGACCACTGGCACACCCTGACCCGCACCGCAAAATCCCCCCGTCTTTCGGCCCATGTGCCCGAACCCTACGCCGAGCTGCACCCGGTGGACGCCTTGGCCTTCAATATCCGCCACGACGGGCTGGTGCGGGTCACTAGTCGTTGGGGGGAGGCCATCGTACGGGCCAAGGTCAACGATGATCAGCAGCCGGGGTCGGTGTTTGTGCCCATGCACTGGGGTGAGTGCCATGCCCTGACCGGGCGTATCGATGCCGTGGTCAACCCCGCCGTGGACCCCCTGTCCGGTCAACCCGAATCCAAGCATACACCCGTGCGCATTCAGCCCTATCGGCCGGCCTGGCAAGGGTTTGTGTTGTCCCGTCGGCGTCTGGACCTACGGGACTGGCCGACTCCATTGAGCTACCGAGTGGACGTGCGCGGGGAGGGTTTTCATCGCTACGAAATCGCCGGAGAAGCCCAAGTGACGAATCTGGAGGCCGCGTTACGGGAGGCTGTCCCGAGTTCCTCGGATGCGGAACCATTGCCTATCCAGTGGATTGATTACCTGGACGCCGCAGCCGGCCATTACCGGGGCGCGGCTTTACTGGATGGGCGCCTGGAGTACTGTGTGTTCATCGCCCCCGATCACGAGCTGCCGCCCCGTTCCTGGCTGGCGGGCCTCTTCAAACGTCCGTCCCTGGACAGCCCCGAACGGGCTTCGCTGTTGGCGGGCCGGCCCGGGCGTGGTCAGGAGGATCAGGGACGGCTGGTCTGCGCCTGCTTTGGGGTGGGGGTCAACACTTTGATCAAGGCTATTCGCCAGGACGGGCTGACCAGCCCCGAGCAGGTGGGAGCGGCTCTGCAGGCTGGCACCAATTGTGGCTCTTGTGTGCCTGAATTGCGCAAACTCATCGCCCAGACCCAGGGTCGGCACGTGGCCTGAGAGTACCCGCCTACAGCGCGGGAATCCCCGATCCCGCGCTGTAGGAAGCATCGGGCGTAGGACTCACATGCAGCAGGGTTCTTCGTTGTCATCGTCTAGGGTGATATCCACCATCAGTTCATCGGCAATGGATTCCAGGCGCGCTTGCACGGTCTCCAGGGCTATCCGCTCCGGGGCGCGTAGCTGGAGGGATGCCTGGAACAGGGTTTCCCCGGACATGGAGCCGCTCAGGGTTTCGGTGGTCAACTCGTCGATGCTCACCCCTATCTCCGCCAAGGCGTGAGATATCTCCCGCACGATTCCTGGCCGATCCTGCCCGAGTAGCTCCAGCCACAAGGCGCGGTGACGCTCCAGTGGTTCCGGGTTGGCGGCCGTTACCACCACGGTAAGACCTTGGGTCTCCAGGCGGGTGAGAGCGGTCGTCAGGTCGGCGGTCCGGGCCTCGGGCGCCGCTACCTGGAGAATGCCGGCGAACTGTCCAGCCAGACGAGCCATGCGGCTTTCAAGCCAATTGCCCTCATGCTCGGCCACGGTGCGTGAGAGGGTGTCCACTAGGCCGGGTCGGTCGCGGCCTATCACCGTCAAAACCAAAGTCGCTGTCATTTGAGTGTCACCTCGGCGGTTGCCGCCCCGTTGCGGTGCGATCCGCTCTAACCGTAGCAGATGCATGGGGTTTAGTGGTGGTTATCAGATTCCAGGGTGGGTAATGTGAACCGAAATGTTGAACCCTGCTGAGTCTCCAGGCTGGTCAATAAATGGCCGCCATGGGTGTTGACGATGCTCTGACAAATGGTCAGGCCCAAGCCCATGCTATTCGTCTTGGTGGTGAAAAAAGGGTCAAATATCGAGCCTTCCGCCCCTAGGGGGAGTCCAGGACCAGTGTCGGTGACTGATACTTCCACGGTGTGTTCGGTGCTGGCGGTGCGTACTAACAGCCGTCGGGGAGAGCTGTTCTGGGTGGCCATGGCCTCGATGCTGTTGTTCAGCAAATGGAGGATCACCTGTTGGATCTGAATGATGTCCGCCTTAATTGGCGGCAACTGCTCCGCCAATTCAAGCACCAACTCCACCTGCTGGTCCCGGGCCTTGCCCTTCACCAGGCATGCCACTTCGCGAACCACGTCGTTGAGGTGGGTGATTTCTCGATACGGCCCAGTCTTGCGAATTAAGCTCCGCAATCGCTGGATAATCTCCCCCGCCCGCCGACCCTGCTCGGCGATGGCGCGAAGCAGATGTTTCACGGCTTTGGGCGTATCACGATGTTGATTCAACAAAGTGCGCCCAGTATCCGTATAGGTGATGATGGCGGTCAGGGGCTGATTGATTTCATGGGCCAGTCCCGAAGCCAGTTCACCCACCAAGGTATGACGACTCTGTTGGGCCAGGTCCGCCTGAAGCTGTTGCAGCCGATGGGCTTCGGTGATGTCCTCGGCAATGCCAGCGATACGGTATATCTCGCCCTTGGGGTTGCGTACCGGGAAACCCCGGTCGCGAATCCAACGCTGTTCCCCACTGGGATGGCGGATTCGATAGCTCACGTCAAACTCGCATTTCGAGGCTTGTTGGTGGGCTTTTCGGGCGCTTGCTTGATCTACGGGGTATACCGCTTTCAGCCAGTCCGCCGGATTGGCGTATAGCTGCTCACGGGAACGCCCGTAAACCGTTTCGTAGGCCGTGCTGGCATAAAGCACTCGTTGTTCGCGGCAGTCGTACATCCAGATGATTTCATGGAGGTGGTTCGCCAACTGCCGGAATTGTTCGTCTTTGGCCTGTAACAACCGTTCGACCTTTTCCCGCTCCAGGGCCTGAAGGCGCAGTTCCAATTGGGTGATAACCGCCCCGGCCAGGGTCGCTAGGCTGCGTCGCTGGTGAGGCTCCAGGCGGCGGGGAACGTAGTCGAGAACACATAAGGTGCCAAGAACATAGCCATCCGGCGTGGTGAGCGGCGCTCCGGCATAAAAACGGATGTGGGGGGAGTTCAGCACCAGGGGGTTATGGTCAAAGCGCGGGTCCGCCAGGGCGTCGGCCACTTCCAGCAAATCGGTCCTGGCCAGGGCATAAACACAAAAAGCATGCTCCCGGGGGGTTTCCCGAAGCACTACTCCCTTCCGGGCCTTGAACCACTGTCGGTGGGCGTCCAGCAGCGTTATCAAGGCGATGGGGGTATCGCAAACCTGCGCCGCCAAGGTGTTGAGGTCGTCAAAAGCCGGTTCCGACGGGGTATCAAGAATCCGGTAGCGATGCAAGGTGGCAAGCCGGGCTGCTTCATCGGCTGATTGAAACACGGGCATTAGCATTACCTGACTGGGGATATTTTCCCCGAAGTGGACTCCAGGCTGCCCTCGTTGGGATGGGCCTCGTCCTTGAGCCGCACTCCCGTGAGCTTGCGCCGCTGGGCCTCGGTCATTAAATAATACAGTTTATTGGTCGCCGCAGGGTATTGCAGACCCTCCCGGCGCACGTCGGAAACGCAGTTGGCGGCTAGACGATCGGGGGCAGGCCAGTGGCTTCCCTATAAGAACCTAGGCCCAGACCAATAGTTTAGTCTATTGAATCACGTTGGGTGGTTCCCGGTCTCGGTCTCCTAGAGAGGTCTGGGGGACGTGTATATTGTTGCAGCGCAGCAATACAATGGTTTAAGCTACTCCTGCTAGTATTCAAGGCGTGGTGATTATGATGTTCCGCATTTTTTGGTGCGGATTCTTCTAACGGCCAACCGATAGGAGATAACGCATGCTGCTCATTATCGAAGTCATTGCCGCCATCGTGGTGTTGATGGTGGTTTTCAATTACTTGGCGCGCTTGACGCCTCCGCCGCCAGCAGAGAATAAATCGCAAGCGTCTCCTCAACCCTTTGTGGAACGGCGCAGTGGTGCAGATCGACGGGCCAACAATGACCGCCGCAACGGTTATTTCGACCGTACCGGCAGAAGCGGCAGGCGCAGTGGCGAGGACCGTCGCCGCTTAGCGTCCCCGCAAGGCTACATCCGGGACCCGAGTTGATGGGTGCGGTGGCTGTCGGTTTTTTATATCATCTTCTTTTAGCCACGCCCGAAGCGCCTGGCTGACTTCCAAGGGGCACTCTAGAGGCGCAAGATGTCCACAATTTTCCAGGATCAACAGCCTGGAGCCATCAATACCGGCGGCGATTTCTTCCTGTAGGTTTGCAGGTGTCATCTCGTCCTGGCGTCCGCCGATCACCAAGGTAGGGCAGTGGATAGCGGCCAACCCAGAGCGGCTGTCGAGGCGATCCATGATGGCCCGTTCCTGGCGTAAAAATATCTCGGCGCCCATTTCCTTGGACATGGCCAGCACAGTCTGGGTCAGTTCTTTGTTTCCCAAACGGCTATGGTGAACCAGAAATGGCAACAAAGCGGCGCTGACTCCCCGGAATCGTCCCCGCGTGGCCAGGGCCATGAAGTCCAAACGCTTTTGAATCCGTTCCGGCGAATCGGGGCGGGCAGAGGTGTTGATGAGGGCCAGTTTCAACACCCGATCAGGTGCTTGGCGAATGATCTCAAATGCTAAATAACCCCCCATCGACAATCCCGCCAGGGCGAAACGGGGCGGAGCCTGGTCCAGGATTGACCGGGCAATTTCAAACATGGCGTCGTGTTGGGTATGGTCGGCGACCTGTATCGACGCCAGATCAGCCAGTGCGGCCAGTTGGTGGGTCCACAGTCGATGGTCACAAAGCAGGCCGGGAATCAGCAGCAGTGGGATTTTATCAGCCATCATCGAAACTCAAGGAGGCGACAAGGGTGAAGCCAGTGTTTGTCGCAGCTTCACCAACTCCACCAGGGTAGAGTTGCAGGGCAGGGACAGCCCCTTCGCTGCGCCTAGGCGTAGCAAATAGCCATTCATATAGTCAATCTCCGTGACGGCTCCCCTGCGAAGGTCTTGGCACATGGAGGAATAATTAGCCGCAGTAGCCGAGGCTACTCGTCGAACCTGCTCAAAAATGGCGCTACCCTGCCTATCCAGACCGACGGTCGTCATGATCTGGGCGCTTTCGTCGCAAATACGCCCCAGTAGAGTGGAACCCAGAGGCGATTTCAGCACTTCGCCGTTTTGACATTGCAGCAGCGCGGTAACCGGATTGATGGCGCAGTTAATAGCCAACTTATCCCACATCCGTGTTGTTATATCATCATCTTTATGGATATTTAAATCCAAGCCTTCCAAATCCCGAAACACCTCCCAAGCCTCTCCAGCCACCAAACCCAAAGGTACACCCAGCCAAGTCTCGCCCCAGCCCGCATGCACCACCTGAAACGCCTCTTTCCGGTAAGCGCCATGGGTCGTGGAACCGACCTGTAGTTGCAGATTCGGCCATTCCCGAGAAATCTCCTCCACGACACCCATTCCGTTTTGCACCAGCAATACCCGAGTATGCGGACCCAGCCGAGCTTTGAGACCGAGCAGGGCGGGGAGGGTGTCCTGGGCTTTAACGGTCACCAACAGGCGATCAATAGTCGGTCCTGGCGTCTCCGCTAGTTGGGCCGCGACCGCCACTTGCCGGGACCCCGTGGGAGCGTTCAACACAATATGCCCAGGAAAAGCCCCTAGGGCAGCGGCATTACGCAACAACAATGTCACCGGCCAGCCCGCCATAGCCAGATAGGCGCCCCATAGGCAACCCATGGCCCCAGCGCCCAATATATGCCATTCCCCACGATCAGCTTGTGTCATGAACGGAGCGGATTTCCTATAGTTTTGCCTACCTGCCTAGAATAGCACCAACTGCGACTCCCCCACCGCCACACGAATGCCTGTGCGCCGGATTCTCCACGAGAAGCCCCACCATTCCCGGTTCACATAACTTTACATTAGAGACAAAGCCGGGAAACGCCGTCGGCCTAGGGTAATGGCTCAGGGAGAGAACAACACGCCTCCCAAGACCCGAACCCAATAGAGGAATCCAAAAAATGTCCACTCATCCTGATCCCCAACCCAAACGGCGGTTTCCCTGGAAAACTACCCTCATCGTCACTCTGATCGGTAGCCTATTGGGCACAGGGGCAATCGTTGCCAGTAAGGCCCACGAAAGCGGCTGGTGTCCTCGGGGAGGTCACTGGCGGATGGGCCATCACCACGGCCCGATGGACCCTGCGGCGGTCAAGGTCCGCGCCCAGGCGGTCACCGATTGGATACTGACCGAAGTTGATGCCAGCGCCAGCCAGCGGGAACAAACTAGGAACGTCATCGCCGAACTGACGGACGCACTGACCGCTCTGGTGGAGCAGCACCGCCGCCATCGCGACCAACTCCTGGACGAACTGGTCCGACCGGAACTGGACCGGACCGTTCTGGAACAGTTGCGAGTCGCGGAGCTGGCTCTGGCCGACACCGCCTCTCAACGACTACTGGAGTCCGTAACCCAAATAGCCGAGGTATTGACCCCCGAGCAGCGCCGGGAGCTGCTGGCCATGGCCGACCGCTTCCATCACTGAAGCCCACACTCTAAGCTGGAAGCCGGGCATCCTCGCCCAGCTGTACTCCCGGAGGGCCGCAGGTGCCAGATCGGATACTGCTCATCGAAGATGACGAAGCTTTGGCTTCCATGCTCGCTGAATACCTAGGCGAACGGGGCCTGACCGTGAGCGCCCGACACACCGCTACCTTAGGGCTAGAGGCGCTGACCCGGGAAGGCGCCGATGCCGTGGTCTTGGACGTGATGCTGCCGGACTTGGACGGCTTCGAGGTTTGCCGGAAGATTCGCGCCAGCTCCACTATCCCCATTCTTATGCTGACTGCTCGGGGCGATGAAACCGACCGGATCGTCGGTCTGGAGTTAGGCGCCGACGATTATCTCCCCAAGCCCTTCAACCCCCGGGAGCTGCTAGCCCGGTTGCGGGCTATTCTGCGCCGCCGGACACGACCGGTGGGAGGTGAAGTCCTGCGCTTCGGGCGCCTGGAGATCGACCCCGGCGCCCGGGTGGCGCAAGTGGACGGCGAAACGCGGCCACTCACCGGACATCAGTTCCAGTTACTGTTGGCCCTTGCTCGCCACCCCGGCCGGGTCATGTCCCGGGAAGCGCTTATGAATCAGGTTCGAGGCCAGGACCTGGAAGCGTTCGACCGTAGCATCGATGTGCATATCTCGCGGATTCGCGCCGCTATCGAGGACTCCCCCAAGCAGCCTCGCCGCATCCTTACGGTACGAGGGGTAGGCTATGTATTCGCTCAACATCAGGACCGGCGCTGATGCGCCGACTGTATCTACAAATCTATCTGACCCTGGTAGGCGCATTACTGGTGTTTGGCCTGTTGGCGGCCCTGACCTGGGTAATGGTGCAACCGGAGGAGCGAAACGGGCAGGCGTTGGACGGCCTGTCCTTGCTGCTGTCCGACTGGTTGCCCGGGCCACGAGCGGAGGTGGCGGACCAACAAGCCGCCCTAGAGCGTCTGGCGGGCTATTTTGCTGCTCGCCTGACCCTGCGCGACAGCGGTGGCCGATTATTGGCGGTGGTCGGCGAACCGCTACCGATGCCCCACTCGGGCCATGCCAGGGGCGGCTGGCTCCGGGGCCATGGGGTCTGGGCCTTGCCCCTGACCGATGGACGCTGGCTGCTAGCGCGGCCCCAATGGAACCAACACCGGGGCGGTTGGCTGCTAGGCCTGGCGTTGCTAGCACTAGCCGTGGCCGTGAGTGCCTGGCCGCTGGTGCGCCGACTCACCCGGCGCCTGGAACGGCTGCGCAACCGGGTGGAGCGGCTGGGCGAAGGGGATTTGACAGCCCGGGTCGAGGTAGAAGGCCGCGATGAGATCGCCGACCTAGCGCGCAGTTTCAACCGCGCCGGCGCCCGTATCCAGACCCTGGTGGAAGCCCAACGCACCCTGCTGGCCGGCGCCTCCCACGAATTGCGCACCCCCCTAACCCGAATTCGCATGGCCATGGAACTGCTGGGAGAGCAACGCCCGAAGCTGCGCCATCAGGTGGCTCGGGATATTGCCGAATTGGATAGCCTAATTGGGGAGTTACTGTTGGCCAGTCGGCTAGAATTGGAGCAAACGCCGAGACGACAGGCGGTGGACCTGCTGGCCCTGGCGGCGGAGACGGCGGCCACCTTTACCGCCGAGGTAAGCGGTGAACCGATCACGGTATCCGGTGACCCGTTGTTGCTGCGGCGGCTGATTCAGAATCTACTGGAAAACGCCCGCCGCTATGGCGGGGGGTCTGCCATCGAAGTGCGGGTGGAAGCTGTCTCCGGGCAGAGGGCGCGTCTAAGCGTTTTGGATCGTGGTCCGGGTGTGCCGGAAGCGGAGCGGGAACGGGTCTTTCAGCCCTTCTATCGAGGTGTGTGCAGCCGGGAAACCGGCCGCGGGGTGGGCTTAGGGCTGGCTTTGGTAAAGCGCATTGCCCAGCAACACGGCGGTGAGGTCTGCTGCCTGGCCCGGGACGGAGGGGGAAGCCGTTTCGACGTGGGGCTGCCCCTCACTCCCCCAAGAGCAGATCCTTGGCCTGATTGATCCGCGCCGCCAGCCAGTCGGAGCCTCCATGATCCGGGTGCAACTTCTGCATCAACCGACGGTGGGCGGTTTTGATTTCTTCGGGGCTAGCGCCCGGAGCCAAACCCAATATGGCGTAGGCTTCCTGACGGTCCATGGCCGAGTGTCCACCATCGCGTTCGCCGCTCGCCGCCTGTTGCCGCCAGTCTGCGTTCTGGGTGCGCTCCAGGTAGGCCTCCAGCACCGCCGCCGACTGGGTGTCCACTTGACAGGATCGCCATAAGTTCAATAGCTGCTCCAGATTTAGATCGCTTAGGGACCTGCCTTGATAGGGCCCCTCCAGCACCGTGCCAGTCATGGCGCCACTGGCGTGGTCCAGGGACATGCGAAAAAAGCGGGTCACCACTTCGGATGTGGCGCCAGGGCGTGGCTTGCGGTGTAGGCCATCAAAACCACCGGCGCCGTGGAACCGCCAACGACCGCCGACGCCGCCGCGCAACAGAATAGGCACCAGTAGGGGCAACAGCGGCAGCAGCAACGCCGGGGCGGTTCGCAGCACCAGGATCAGCAGGGCGCCGCCCACCACCATGAGCGCCAGCTTGCGCACGGTCCTGGCGCGCTGGGCGGGTGTCGCCCTGACTGACCAGCGCTCATAAAAATACAGACCGGCCAGTACTCCCCCCAGCATCAACAGCGCAAATTGCATGATTAAGCCCCGCTCTTGAGTTGGTGGGTGAGCCGCAGGGCGGCCCCTCCGGCGCGGCGGCCCAGATCTTCCAAAGCCAATCGGCCGCCAGCAGCATACACCGCCACGGCGTTGAGCAAGTCCCGCAACTGCTGAGCGCTGTCGGCATCGAAGGGGCTGTAGGCGCCGTGGCTCAACCTGGCAATGCGTTTGAATACCGCGCCCACTTCCGGGTCGCCCCCTTCATGGAACACGAATATCGGCGTTCCCAACAAGCCCAGTTCACCCGCCAGGTCGTACAGAAAACCGGGGTCTTCTTCCAGACAGTCGCCCACGAATACCAGGGCGTTGATACGCTGCTCTCGGGTCTCCTGGACCGCATGGCGCAGCACCCGTTCGATCTGGGTGGCGCCGCCCACGCAAAAGACCCGATTCATTTGTCCCAGCAGATCGTCGGCGCGGTTGACCCAGCGGCCCGCATGAAACTCCCCAAAGCCCCGATACCAGGCCAGTTGTACCGACAGGCCGCCCAGCCGGGTGGTCTCCACAAACATTTCCCCCTGCAAACGGCAGGCCCGGTCCCAGGTGGGCTGACGGCTGGCGGTGGCGTCCAGGGCAAAAATCAGCCGTCCCTGACCATCCCGCCGGACGGGCATGCGGGCGACCTGACCAAGAAATTCAGCAACCTGGGTGGCGGTAGATCGGGCGGGCAGTTTGTCGTCGCTCATCACGGCTCCATGGCGCTACTGGTGATAATACTGACAATGTGACCGTGGTCCCCGTTCCACCGGTCACCCGGTCCAGTTTATCATCCGACGTATTGAAAACCCCCAATGTTGGCCCCACATGAGAATGAGTGCCTGACGGCATGTCACACTTTTAGGAGGCCCTCCGTGGACGAAGCTCTAAAACGTAATGTCGCCGAGCGCGGCACCTGGCTGCGCGGTTTGTATATGGTGCTGTTCGCCCTTATTTACCAGGTTGCTGAAATCGTGATGCTGGCAGTGGTGGTGTTCCAGTTCTTGACCAAGTTGATTACTGGCAAAACCAATGTCCAGTTACTGGCCTTCGGGCGCAGTCTAAGTGTATTCGTTTATCAAATCTGGCGATTTCTGACCTTTAACAGCGAGGAGATGCCCTTTCCCTTCGCCCAGTGGCCGGACCCCGCCCAAGGCCCCGAGCAGCGGCTGCTGAATCGTCATTGATGAGACGGCGAGGACTGCTGGGTTTATTACTGGTGGGGGTGGCGGGTTGCTCGCCCCTGCCGTTTTTAAACGCGGTGATCCCCACCGATGGATATGGGATAACCCGTGGCCTGACCTATGGAGACGACCCCCGCCAACACTTGGATATCTATGTGCCCCATGGGCTTGATAGGCCCGCCAAAGTGGTGGTGTTCTTTTACGGCGGTCGTTGGCAGTTCGGCTCTCGGGAGGATTATCTGTTCGCGGCCCAGGCTCTGGTGTCCCAGGGGCTGGTGACGGTGGTTCCTGATTATCGCTTGTATCCCCAGGTGCGTTTCCCTGGTTTCGTGGAGGACGGCGCTCAGGCGGTGAAATGGGTCAAAACCCACATCGCCGAATATGGGGGCGACCCGGATCAGGTCTATCTGATGGGCCATTCCGCCGGCGCCCATATCGCCGCCCTGCTGGCCCTGGACCCTCGATATTTGGAACACGACGCGGTGCGCGGCCTGATAGGGCTGGCTGGACCTTATGATTTCCTACCCCTGACCAGCGACGATTTGAAACAGATTTTCAGCGCCTCAGTCGATAAGGACGAGGGTGGTAATTTAGCAAAGAGTCAGCCGATTAATTTCGCCGACGCCACCGACCCTCCAGCCCTGCTGCTAACGGGGCGGGACGATACCACGGTCGATCCAGGCAACAGCCTGCGGCTGGCCCAAAAAATCCGGGATCTGGGCGGTGAGGCCAGGGTGAAGTTGTATCCTGATCTGGGGCATGCGGGTATCGTGGGCGCTCTGGCGGCGCCTTTACGCCACTGGGCGCCAATCCTGGAGGATGCCGTCGGCTTTATTAAGGAGCATTGAACCAGGCCATGAACTTTTGCAATCAGTGCGGCGGGCCTTTGGGTTATATAATCCCCGAGGGGGATAACCGTAAGCGCTATGTCTGCAATCAGTGCGGCCACATCCACTACCAAAACCCACGCCTGGTCACCGGCTGCGTGGCCGAGTGGGAGGGGCGGATCTTGCTTTGCCGCCGGGCCATTGAGCCGCGCCGGGGATTCTGGACCCTACCCGCCGGTTTCATGGAAAATCACGAAACCACCGCCCAGGGGGCCTTGCGGGAGACCCTGGAAGAGGCCAATGCCCGGGTTGAACTGCTGGCGATCTACGCCCTTTACAACCTGCCTCATATCAGCCAGGTGCATGTCATGTACCGGGGCCGACTGCTGGACCCGGATTACGCCTCGGGCGCCGAAAGTTTGGAGGTCGCCTTGTTTGCCGAGACCGAGATACCCTGGGAGCAACTGGCATTTGCCACGGTGCGGGAGACCCTAACCCATTATTTCGCCGATCGCCGCGCCGGGCGCTTCCTGGTGCATACCGGCGACCTGGGACCGGCGGATTGGCGGGAACCCCAGCCATGACCCCCCGGGAGCAAATTCTGGATGCCGCCCTGGAACTGGCCGATACCCGAGGTTGGGAGGCGGTGCGTTTGTTTGACGTGGCCATGGCCGCCGGACTCAGCCTGGAGGATATCCGCCACCAGTTCCGGGAAAAAGAGGAACTGGCCGACGCCTGGTTCGACCGGGCCGACCGGGCTATGCTAGAGGATGCCGCCCGGCCCGATTATCTGACGCTCACACCCAGAGAACGCCTGCATCGCTCGATCATGGCTTGGTTGGATGCCCTGGCGCCACATCGGCAGGTGACCCGACAAATCATCCTCAACAAATGTGAACCCGGCCATCTGCATGTCCAGATTCCTGGCCTGCTGCGGGTTAGTCGCACCGTGCAGTGGTTCCGGGAGGCCGCCCACCGGGACGCTAAGTTTGTGCAGCGGGCGGTGGAGGAGTCAGTGCTCACCAGCTTGTATCTCGTCACCTTCATAAATTGGCTATACGACGACTCCGAAAACGCCCAACGCACCCGTCAGCTGCTCGACAGCTTGTTGCGGGGAGCCGAAGTCTTGAGCGCTTGGGCGCCGGGGCTGAGCGGTCACTGACGGGGTTTGGCGCATCAGACTGTCTGCCAGCGCAGCACGATCTGCTCGGCGAGGTCGGTCAGTTCCGATGCGCTCAAGTCCGGGACCAACACCTCAGGCGCGGGCAGCATGGCGTTATGGGGTCGGGTAATGAGCGCGCCACGCCAGCCAGCGGCCTGGGCGCCAATCGTATCCCAGAGATGACAGGCGACGAGACACAGGCGCGATGCCTCGACGCCCAACTCGTCCGCCACCAATTGATAGGTTTCCGGGGCCGGCTTGAACTTTCGAACTGCCTCGACACTAAAGGCGCGTTCAAAAAATCCGCTAATCCCAGCCCGTTCCAGGGGCGTAGGCGATGATGCGCTCGCCGAATTGGTCAGCGTCACCAGCCGAAAACCCGCATCGCGCAGCCGGGTGAGCGCCGGGACAACGTCGGGGTGGGCCGGCATGGTATTCATCCGCTTTTTTAGCTCGTCGGCGTCGCGATCGGTGACGGTTACGCCATGAATTGTGGAGAGCATATGCAGGCTTCCCACGCCCAATTCACCAAACGGCGTATAAAGACCGGAAAGGGTCATAGTTTGAGAGTAAAGGATCAGTTGCGCGAACCACTCTCTCAAAACGGCCCGGTCGCCGAAGACGCGCTCAAACAGCGGTTCGAGAGTGGTGATATCCAGAAGCGTCTCATTCACATCGAAAACAATGATCGAAACAGATTTGTCACGGGACATGGCTCATCCTTTCTTGGGAATTTCAAATACATTGTAACGTCGGCCTTGCTGGATCGTCAGTCCTCCCAGTGTGGGCTAACGAGCTTTTGTAGGTGATTCACCGTTATACCCGGAAGTTCTAATCCGCCTCCTGTCTGGCTCGCCGTGAACCAGATGTGGGTTGCTTGGCTATGTCATTCTGCCGCATCAGCAGAGGGAGCGGTTCAATAGGCATTCGCGGACTTTAGCAAAGGGGCGTTGAAAAGCGATGGAAATGACTAACAACATCATTATGCTGGCGGGCCTGCTGTTTTCGGTCAGCGTCCTGATCAGTGTGATCACTACCCGCTTGGGCATGCCCCTGCTGCTGGCCTTTCTGGGGCTGGGGATGTTGGCCGGTGAAGATGGGCCGGGTCGAATTCATTTTGAGAACGTCGAGGCGGCCTACTTTGTCGGCACCCTGGCCCTGGCGGTGATTCTGTTCAATGGCGGACTGTGTACCCGCATCAGCACCTTCCGGGTCGGGCTGTGGCCGGCCCTGTGGCTGGCCACCCTTGGGGTGGCCATCACCGCTGCTGTCACCGGACTGATGGCCGTTTGGCTGCTGCCGATCAACTGGACCGAAGGGCTGCTCATCGGCGCAATCGTCGGCTCCACCGATGCCGCCGCCGTTTTCTCGGTGCTGCACAGCCGGGGACTGCAACTGAAGCAGCGGGTGGATGCGACCTTGCAGATCGAATCTGGCATCAATGATCCGATGGCGATTTTCCTCACCCTCACGCTGGTGGGCCTACTGGCCCCCGGCACCGGTGAATTGAGTTGGGATGTGGCCTGGCTGTTCGCCCAGCAGATGGGGGTGGGTACGGTGATGGGCCTGCTGGGCGGCTGGGCGTTGGGGGGACTCATCAATCGGCTGACCCTGGCGGTTGGTTTGTATCCGCTGCTGGCTTTCTCCGGAGTGCTGCTGATCTTCGGCGCCACGGCCGTGGCGGGTGGCAGCGGCTATCTAGCGGTCTATCTGGCGGGGCTAGTGATGGGTAACCGTCCTCTACAAGGCAAACAGAACATCCACCGCTTCCACGACGGCCTGGCCTGGCTGAGCCAGATCAGCATGTTCTTGATTCTGGGACTGCTAGTCACCCCCTCCAACCTGATCCCGGTGACCCCCTACAGTCTGCTGATCGCCCTGGTGCTGATCGTCCTGGCCCGGCCACTGGCGGTGGGAGTATGCCTGCTGCCCTTTCGCTTCCCCTGGCGGGAGCGGTTGTTCATCTCCTGGGTGGGACTGCGAGGGGCGGTGCCCATTGTCCTGGCCTTGTTCCCTCTGCTGGCGGGGCTGGACAACGCGCCGTTGTTCTTCAACGTGGTTTTTTTCGTGGTCCTGGTCTCCTTGATCCTCCAGGGCTGGACCGTGGCTCCAGCGGCCCGCTGGCTGAAACTGGAAGTGCCTCCCGGTCCTGGCGCCATGCACCGGGTGGAACTGGACCTGCCGGGCCAGCACAGCTACGAACTGGTAGCCTATCGGCTGGCGGCGGGTAACCCGGCTATTCATCACCCCCTGACTCGCCTGCCCTTGCCCAGGGCAGCCAGCCTGGCGGCGATCGTGCGGGCCGAGGAACTGCTTGATACCCATCAGGTGGATGCTTTTCTGGAGGGGGACTATGTCTATCTAATCGCCCAGAGTGAGGACATTCCCGCCCTGGATCGGCTGTTTGCGTCAGTGGCCCTGCCCATGCGTCTGGAACCCCATCACTTCTTCGGCGACCTGGTGCTGGATGGGCAGGCCAGTATGGCCGAAGTAGTGCGCTTCTATGGTCTTGAGATGGAGCCTGATCTCATGATTGGCACCCTGGAAGACTGCCTGTCCCGGACCTTCAATAAACCAGTGGTCGGGGATCGACTGAAAGTGGGCAGCATTGAATTTGTCGTGCGCGAGATGCAGGGGAGCCGTATCCGCAAGGTGGGCATGCGTCTGATACCGAAGTTTTAAGGCAACGGTAACTGGCGAAGAAAATTCCCTCCCTGAAGAAGGGAAGGGAATCGCCGCTGCGGCGGCCTTCCCGCAGCGCCTCCAGCGAGCGGTAGCGGCTTTGGGGAGCTTAGGCGGGTGACGGTGGAGCAGGGCGTGCGCTTGTTGTGTCCTAGCCCCGGTGGCCGACCCCCGGCTCGTTCCGGCAGCCTCGGGGTACACGGGACACCATTCACGGCAACGCCTAACCGGCGCCACCTTCAGGGAGGCGCGATGCCGCCTCCCCCGTACCGTTCAGCAACAGCCCCAGACCCATGGCCAGGGTCTGGGCCAGGCACAGGGAGGCGGTCAGGGAACGGAAACCGTACACTTCGGAGTCATTGATCTCGAAGCAGACGGTGGCCTGGGTGGCGATTGGGCTGACCGGACTGTCGGTGATGGCGATGATCGCGGCCCCCCGTTCCGCCGCACGGGCTGTCACCTCGGCGGTTTCCGGCGCGTAGGGGGGGTAGCTCACCGCCACCAGCACGTCGGCCCCGTCCAGGCCGCCGACCTGCTCGTTCAGCATGCCGCCGACCCCGTCCAGCAGGTGCGCGTAGCGGTCCACGTGGCTGAGGGCATAGGCCAGATACGACACCACCGAGAAGGAGCGACGCTGTCCCATCAGATGGATCTCCCTGGCCCCCGCCAGCAGTTCCACAGCCTGTTCCAGACGCTGCTCCAGTTCCTGTTCCTGCAGGTGTTCCAGCGCCAGGATGCTGGCCGTGGCGAACTCCCGCAGCACGGTATACGGCGTGCGTTGCCGCTGGTCCGGGTGTTCTTTGCGAAACAGGCGCAGGCGCTCGCTGTAACTGGGGGCGCGTTCCATCAGCCGGGCCTGGAACACCCGTTGCATGTCACTGAAGCCCTTATAGCCGAAGGACTTGGCGAAGCGGATCACGGCCGAAGGCTGCACCCCGGCCCTCTCGGCGATGACCGCGATGGTCTCCAGCGCCATGTCGTTAGGGTGCTCCAGGGCAAAATGAGCAATCTGCCGGAGGCGTTTGCTGAGATCTGGATAGTGCTGAGAGATTGCTTCACGAAGGTCATCCGGATCTCGGGGAGCTGCGATCATCATCATAAAACGTTTACGGCCCGTTGAATGACGGCGTACTTGTTTTTTCAATCCTATTCATTTTCGGACATCAACATACACCACTTGGAATATTTTTCAAATTCGCGCCGGATATTTCGTTTCCCTGTACGGTGACGAAACATCCGGCCACGCACGTCATCGGCTGGTACCCACTCAAGAACTTCTTGACGCCATACGCCGCAGGAATCCCAGGGAACAACCGGACCTATACTTTGACCGACTTGCCGATTCGATAGGACTCCAGGGCGGCATCGGCGAGAAGCAGGGCCTGACGG
>CAZQXD010000015.1:60068-72960 GCA_964597315.1 uncultured Candidatus Competibacteraceae bacterium | reverse complement strand
GGTGGTGTGCTGTGGTGGACACTCCATCAGCCGGGAAGAGTATGACTTCACCAAGGAGGTAGGTTACCAGCTTGGGCTGCGTGGACTGAATATCGGTACCGGGTGCGGGCCGGGTGCCATGAAGGGGCCGATGAAGGGCGCGGCCATCGGACATGCCAAGCAATTGCACGAACTGCGCCGCTATATCGGCATCACGGAACCGGGAATCATCGCCGCCGAGGCACCCAACCCGATCGTGAATGAACTGGTAATCCTGCCGGACATCGAGAAGCGCCTCGAGGCCTTCGTGCGCCTGGCGCATTGCATCATCGTATTCCCCGGCGGCGCGGGTACCGCGGAGGAATTACTCTACATCCTCAGCATCCTGCTCCACGAGCGCAACAAGGACCATCCATTCGGCCTGGTGCTGGCGGCGCGCAAGGAAAACCGCGATTATTTCGAAGCCGTGGACAAATTCATCCGCACCATACTCGGTGACGAAGCCGCCGAGTACTATGAAATCGTGATTGGTGATGCCGAAGAAGTCGCGCGCCGCGCCAAACAACACGTTATCCATAGCCGTAAACATCGCATGGGCTCTGGCGCATCCTATGGCTTCAACTGGGAACTCTACATTCCCTCGGATCTTCAGTATCCGTTCGAGCCAACTCACGAGAACATGTCCGCGCTGGCGCTTACGCGCTCACTGCCGCCCGATCAATTAGCCTCCAACCTGCGTAAGGCGTTCTCCGGCATCGTGGCTGGCAACGTCAAGTCCTTCGGTATCGAACAAATAGAGCAACATGGCCCCTATTTGATGCAGGGCGATCCAGACATCATGGACAAGCTGCAGACGCTGCTGGATGATTTCGTGGAGCAACGCCGCATGAAGATAGATTACGAGAACTACCAACCCTGCTGGAGGATTCAGCAGTAGCGAAGCATCATTAACTCACTGCAGAGCACGACCCCGGGTAGTGTGATCGCGAGGCATCTGACGATCAGATTGTGAACCGCCAGTGTCAGACGGCCTTCAGCCGCGTACCGATTCAATCCAGCGGTCGATCTTCGCTTCCAGCGCCTCCATGGGGAGCTGACCCGATCCAAGCACGGTGTCATGAAAGGCCTTGATATCGAACGCATCTCCCAATGCTGCTTCGGCCTTGCGGCGGTATTCGATGATCTTCAGCATGCCAATCTTGTAGGCGGTGGCCTGCCCCGGATTATTGAAATAGCGCCTCACTTCAGAACGCACGGAAGGCTCGGGTCGCGGCGAGTTCTCCAGGGCATACTGCACCGCTTCCTGCTCGGTCCAGTCGAAAGCATGGATGCCGGTATCCACTACCAGCCGTACCGCGCGCCAGATCTCGCCGGATAGACGCCCCATGTCTGCATAGGGATCGTTGTAACCGCCCATCTCCTTGCCCAGCAATTCCGCATAGAGGCCCCAGCCTTCGCTAAAGGCCGTGTACCCGCTGTTGGCACGAAAGCGCGGAATATTCTCCAACTCCTGCTGAATGGAAATCTGCATGTGGTGTCCCGGCACGCCCTCGTGATAGGACAGATTTTCCAGCCGATTCACCGCGGCCGCGCGCATGTCGATCAGGTGCGCATAGAAGGTGCCAGGCCGGGAACCGTCGGCCGTGCCCCGGGCATAGTGCGCCGCCCCACCAGCGACCTCACGAAATGGCTCAACCCGCTTAACCTGCAGGCCTGCCCTGGGCAGAATGCCAAAGAAGTCGGGCAAGCGGGTGTACATCTCATCGAGGATTTCAGTGGCCAGGGCCAGGTATTGCGCCCTGCCCTCATCCGTATTGGGGAAGTAAAACTGGTCGTCTTCCCGCAGGAAATTGAAGAACTCCTGCAGGCTGCCCTGAAATCCAACCTGTAAGCGAATCCCCTGCATCTCTTCCTGGATACGGGCCACTTCAGACAGTCCCAGTTCATGAATCTCTCGCGCCGTCATGGGCAGCGTGGTCATGGCCTGCAGGCGCTGGGCGTAATAGGCCTCGCCGTCCGGTAGCTCACTGGCCCCAGTCGCCACCTCCGGCACATTAACCCTGTCTTGCTGCAGCCAGGCGAGGATCTCATCATAGGCGGGCTTGAAACTCTGCAGCAGCGCCTCACTCGCCTGCGCTTCCAGAGACCTCGCCTCATCCGCACTGGCAATGCCTTCCTGCACCAGGTTCTCAATCTTGCCCGTGATGTCTTCCCAGATCGCCGACATGCCAGCATCGCTGAAAGGAGCGCCAGATGTCACCCTTTGAATTTCACTCATGGCCCGGTCGTAATCGAAATAAGGCGCACGGATACCATCCGCCACCGAGAGCTGCGCCCGCTCCAGGTATTGCAACATATAGCGATTGGATTGATTGAGGCGGGATATATAGGCCTCCATATCCGCAATGGATTCCACATTGTGATAATTGATTAGCCCATTGGGCAGGCCAGTCTGGGGACCGTTACGACCGAAGATGTACCCATGGCGCCGAAACGGCAGCGCCCGCTCCTCCCTGGCCAACTGGTACTCCCACAGATCCCAGCTCAGTTTGCCCTCGGCGTCCAGCGCCTCATAGTCAAACCCGGCCTGCATGCGGGCCACGCTGTCCCGCCGCCAGGCCAGTTCCCGATCCATGGCTGCCTCCGACACATCGTCCAGTTGCCCGTAGTCGCTCTTGTCGCCGAGGCGTGTCTTGGTGAGGGGACTGAAGTCCAGCAAGGTGGCAAATTCCTCATCCAGCCAGGCGGTCAGGCGCTCCGATTCTGTCATCGCTGGCGCAGCGTCTGATGCTGTCAACTCATTGGCTGGAGGCGTGCTTTCACTGCAGGAGATGAGCAGTAGCACCAGGCTGAGGAGTAGTGGATTTTTCATACAGGGACCAGGATTGATTCAAATGTGTGCTTAGTTTAGCAATAACTGAGCGAATTTGACCCGAACCCTCAAGTTCTGGCCTTTAAGTCAATTTTGCTGTTGTTGGGGCAATGCCTTTGCCGCTCGACGGCCTCATCTGCACATACCTGCCTCTCAACCCTTTGATGTTCAGAGAAATTTTCCACCGGGGCTATCGCCCCGATTCACAGAAGCTTGTCTGCACGGGCTAGATGCGTATAATACGCCGCCTCGGCTGTGCCTCTGGCACCGCCGCTGAAGAATCAGCTCTGTAGCTCAGAGTAATAGCAAGAAACAGATTGGGTCTGCAGCTCAGTTGGTTAGAGCGCACCCCCGATCTTGGGTAAAGAGCAGGGTGAGGTCTCCGACCGGCCCAGCTCAGAGTAAATGCAGGAAACAGATTGGGTCTGTAGCTCAGTTGGTTAGAGCGCACCCCTGATAAGGGTGAGGTCGGCCGTTCAAATCGGCCCAGACCCACCAATACTTCCCCAGTATTGGTACTTCTCTACCTCAATCAATTCCTAGGCGATCGCCTTCTTCCGGCTTTTCACGACCCTGAACCCCAGTAAAACCGCCACGATAAGCCCATACAAGGCGGCTTCCCCCACGTCTGTGCGCAGAATCCAGAGCAGGTGGATAAGCCCGAGAATGGCCGCCGCGTAGATCAGGCGGTGCAACTTCTTCCAGTTCTTGCCGAGTTTGCGCAGCATGAACTGGGGTGAGGTGATGCCCAGGGCCAGGAGGATCATATAGGCGGCGAACCCCACCGTGATGAATGGTCTCTGTACCAGTTCCTCGCCGATGGCGACCCAGCGGAAGGCCAGCAGGAAACTCATCCAGACCAGGAAATGCACCGTGGCATAGAACAGGGTGAACAGGCCCACCATGCGGCGTATGCGCACGAACTGGGGTTTGCCGGTGAGCTGGCTCAGCGGGGTCAGGGCCAGGGTCAGCACCAGGACGCGCAGGGTCCACTCTCCGGTTTCCTTGGCCAGTTCCTTGACTTCGTTGGCCACCACTGCGAAGCCCTTCCCCGCCTCCCCGGCCCGGGCCGCCTCGATGGTGGCGTTAAGGGCCAGCAAGTTGGTCTGTTCGGCGATGCTGTTGATGACCTTCAGCACATCGCCGATCTGGTGACTGCTGCTACCTAACCGGGACATGATGGTGGCGGCGGTCTGGGCCATATCCACAGCCTTGGTGGCCACATTAGACGCCTGGGCGGCGTTCTGGGCGATTTCCCTGACACTGACGCTCATTTGCTCGGCGGCGGCGGCGGCGGTCTCCACCCCCTGGTTGACCTGATCGGCGGCGTCGGACACACGCTCCGAGCGTTGGGAAGTGTTGTCGGCGTTACCCCGCAGTTGCTCGGCCACCCGCAGCAGCGCCTCGGCCTCCCCGGCCACCTGGCGGGTGTTATCGGCGATGCTTCCCAGACTGGAGCGGAGGTTGGTCAGCAGTTCGGCAAAGCCATTGCCCACCCGACCGATCGCATCCTTGCCCCGCACCGGCACCTCACGGCCAAGATCGCCCCCGGCGGCCTGCTCCACGGCCTTCAACAGGATTTCCACCTTGGCGCGCAAGTCCTCGGCCTGGTCTTGTTCCCGCTGATGGGCCTCCTGGACCTGACGCTCGGTTGCCATGATCTGGGTGATATCGTCCCAGAAGACGATATAGCCCAGCAAGACGCCGTCGGGCGTGGTCACGGCATTGATGGTGGTGCGCAGGGTGATTTTGCCGAAATTGAACACGGCCTTGCGTGGCAAACTGCCCAGGTAATCCCCGAGAATCCGTTCCACGCGCTCCGGGTCCCGGTGAAAACGATGGATGGAGCCGCCTAGCAGGTCGTCCACGCTCACTCCGAATACCTTAATCACCTCGTCCTCGATGGGACGAATGGTCTCCTCGGCCTGGGCGTTCATATACACCAAATTAAAATCCAGATCGGCCACGAACACATTGGCCCGTAGGCAGTCCAGACAGGCCCGCAACCCGGCGCTGGATTCCAGCAGCCTGGGCGGTTCCGGGTCGGGTTGCTGGATGACCGGCGTGATGTCCGTCTCTTGTCGCCCAAACAACTTCCGCAGCATTGAAGCCATATTGTGTCTACCCCCCTCGGCTGATTGACCGGCAGCCTGGCCCGGCCTGATGGGCGGGTTATCGACCGAGGGAGGGAAAATTCAAGGGTTCGGACTCTCCGGGCGCTGGCCGCCGCCCATCAGAGCGTAAAGGTCATCTCCCCTACCAGCGCCCCCGGCAGCCGGGCGCTGCGGCTGGAGCGACCGCCGTAGCTGTCCGGGTCCAACAGTAGTTCCCGCCGCCGGGTCAGCCCCAGCAGTTGATCGCCCAGCAGTCGGTACAGGCTTTCGTCGAAGCGCAGGGGCTGAACCGGGGCCTGGATACGGCCATCCTCCACCCAGAAGGTGGCGAAACGGGTCATGCCGGTGAGCCGGGCGGCGTTTGGGTCGGACCAGTTCAGATACCAGAGATTGCCCAGGTATAGGCCCGTGTCCAGGGTTTCCAGGATGCGTTCGGCGTCCAGTTCTCCCCCGGCCAGATCCAGGGAGCGGGGCGACTCGTCCTCGGCGGCGCCGTTGTCGGGCATGCCGTATTCCGCCGCCGAACGAGGGGAGACCAGGCTGTCCTGGAAGCGGCCCTGGCCGATGAGCTGAATGGAATCCGGCCGGGGAAACCCAGCTTCCTGAAAAGGTGGGGCCACCCCCTCGGCGGTGTTCTCCCGCAGGTTGATCAGGGGATGCAAGTACTGGCCGGACTCCACCATCCGCAGCAGGGGCGAATGGCCCGTGCGCAAGGCCCGATGACTGAAACCCTCCCAGGCCAGCAGAGCCATGATCTCCTCCAGGGCCGTGGGGGCCAGATACGCCCGGTAGCGCCCAGGGGGAAGGTCGCGCCAGGGGCGGGCCAGGGTCTCCAGGCGGCCAGCGGCGGCGCTCATCCGGGCATCCAGTTCGGCGGCATCCCAAGTAAAGCCCGCATAGCGGCTCTTCACTGCTTTGTCGGTCTTGAGGTACAGGCTCCAGTCCAGATTGAAACTAGGGCGGCGATACCAGCAGCGACCGCCGAAAGAACTGGCGAAACCGGCGTATACCGGCCCTCGGGCCAATATCCCCACTAGATCCTGGCCAGCGCCGGCCTCCAGCACCTGGGCGGCCAATTCCGGTCCCGAAGGCAGCGTATCGGGATGCTGTTGTTCGTTAAGCATCGCTTCGGTGGCGTAGAGCAGCCAAGGGTCTTCGGGAACCTGGGCGCAAATATCCCGTAGTTCATTCATCAGCCGTGTCAGCCGGGCGCGGTCCTCGGTCCAGGCTCCGGCCAGGGTCAGTTCTCCCCGGGCGTGACGGCGGCCCTGGATCAGCTCTAGGGTTAGGGACTGCTGGCGGACCCGGCCGGCCTGGCGGACCCGAGCGTGGTTAAAGCGCACGAAGTCCGAGTCCTCGCCGGTAAAGGCGCAAGTGTGGATTTCATCCCCTTGGAGCAGGCTATCCAGATACTCTGCGATGGCGAAAAAATAGTCCTGCACGGCTTATTCCCCCCCAAATACGGCGACTTGGCGGAACAGACAGGGAGGGCTGGCGTGGCCCACCCGGATGGCCTGGTTTGGCTCGCCCTTGCCGCAGTTGGCCACCCCCAGCACTTGCCAGGTGGAGGCATCCCCCACTCCAGCCAGGCTGCGCCAGAAGCTGGCGGAAATGCCCCGGTAATTGGGGTTTTTGATCACGCAGGTCAGCTCCCCGTCTTTAATCAGCCGGCCCCACTCACAGCCAAACTGAAACTTGTTCCGGGAGTCGTCGATGGACCAGGAGCAATTGGTCTCCATATACACGCCCCGCTCGACCCGAGCCAGCAGGTCGGCGAAGCAATCACTGCCTGGTTCCAGGTTGAGATTGGCCATGCGGTCGATGGGCGGACGGTTCCAGGCGCACGCCCGGGCGTTGGCTACCCCCGGCAGCCCGGTTCGGGCCTGGGAGCCGCCGCCCCCCAGGGGCCGCAGCAACACGCCATTTTGA
Source organism: uncultured Candidatus Competibacteraceae bacterium (assembly GCA_964597315.1). Taxonomy (GTDB): domain Bacteria; phylum Pseudomonadota; class Gammaproteobacteria; order Competibacterales; family Competibacteraceae; genus CAZQXD01. The sequence goes on along the minus strand of CAZQXD010000015.1, from coordinate 66,066 downwards.
ATCAGATACTCCCGCGCGGCGGGCCGTCCCTCGTCGTCATAGGCATAACTGGCGATTTGCTCAGGATGGGAGGGGTCGAAGGTGACATTGAGCAGTTCGGAGCCGTAGGGGTAGCGCCCGAACATCTCCGGGGTGACGAAGCTGGCGCCGGCGTAGTTGCGCTCGTCCCCGAGTATCCGGTCCAGTTCCAGGGGATGGCCGATGGACTCGTGGATTTGCAGAATCATCTGGTCCGGGGCCAGCACCAGGTCCATGGTCCCGGACGGACAATGGGGGGCTTCCAGCAGCTCAACCGCTTGCCGACCGATCGTGGGGGCGGCCTCGAAAAAGCCCGTGGCGTCCAGCACCTCCAACCCACCCCGGCGCACATGGGCGCCTCGGCCAAAGCTGCGGGTCTGGGTCTCGCCAGGGCGATGGGCGGTGGCGGACAGAGAAGGCAGCAGGGCTGGATACCGCTGATAGACCCGCCCACCGCCGCTATCCAGGTACAGAGTTTCGGTGTCGGTGTACCACAGGCTGGCCTGCCAGTCCTGGATGCGGGAGTCCACTTTGAGGCGGGCGCACTCCCGGACCAGCAGTTCCAAGCGCTCGGTTAGGGACAAGGACCGCCAGGGCCGAAGCTCGGGACCGTGATGCTCTCCGGCGGGAGGCTGGCGTTCCAGCGCGGTCAGGCCCAGCAGGTTGTGACCAGCGCTCGCCTCGGCCCAAACCCGAGCCTGTTCCAGGGCCTGTTTCAGGCCAGCCCGGCTCAGATCGGGGGTGGCGGCATAGCCCAACCCGCCTTCGTGGAACACACTAACCATCACCCCCAGGTCCTCGGTCTGGCGCACCGGCCGCGCCACATCCCGGCGCACGCTCAGCACCTCATGGCGTTCATGGACCAGGCGCAGGGAGCAAAACTCCACGGCCGGGGCCAAGGCGCGAAACTGTTTTTCGATCTCTGCCAGCACAAGGAAACCTCGCAATCGTGATCAGCATCCATCAGCCGGGAGCGACGAATGGGGCATACTAGGGGTCGCTCTTGACCAAAGCGTGTCAGTCGGGCGTCCCGGCGCCCGGCGACCACTCCCCAGGGATTAAAATTGAAAGTACACGAACTGGCCCGGCGCGCCGAATTGCCGCCCCATATTGTCCGCTACTATACCCGCATCGGCTTGCTGCAGCCCCGACGCGACCCGGACAACGGTTATAAGCTCTATTCAGAATCCGACACTCAACGGCTACGGTTTATCCGCCAGGCCCAGGAACTGGGCTTTACTTTGACCGAGATTGGCGAGATTCTCGATCACGCCGCCCATGACCGCTCCCCCTGTCCCCGGGTTCGGGCGATCATCGAGGGGCGAATCGTGGACAACCGCCGCAAGCTAGCCGAACTGCTCGCCTTGCAGGGGCGAATGGAGAATGCCCTACGCCAGTGGCGGAGCATGCCCGACGGGGAACCCGACGGCGAAACCCTATGTGTGCTGATCGAGTCCATCACGGGTCCCCAGGACCATTAAAATCCTCGATGGCCGCTTTTTTATCACGGCAACTTGGGATTTTTAAAAACAGCAGGTATCCTGTTGCCGTTCGACAAATGACTGCCTGGTGTCCTATTCGCCGAGGGACCCGCCGCCTGGATTGCATTGAGACGGATTATGAGCCAGAACTCCACGGTATTTGTGGTGGACGATGACACGGCGGTGCGCGATGCGCTTAAGCTGCTACTAACGACCTCCGGTTTTCGGGCGCGGACCTTCAATTGCGCTGCGGAGTTTCTCGCCGCCTATACCCCGGATCAGCCTGGTTGCCTGCTGCTGGATGTACGCATGCCCGGTATGAGCGGCCTGGAGTTACAGGACAGCCTGACCGCCGACAATATCCGTTTGCCGATCATTATCCTCACCGGCCATGGAGACGTGCCCATGGCGATCCGGGCCATGAAAGCCGGCGCCCTGGACTTTATTGAAAAACCGTTTTCCGGGCCGATGCTGCTAGACCGGGTCCAGGACGCCCTGGATAAAGACGCCCTGATCCGCCAACAGCAGCGCCGCTACCAGGCTATTGCCGAACGCATGGCCTTGCTCTCCAACCGGGAGCGGGAGGTGCTGGATCGGGTGGTGGAGGGACAGTACAACAAAGTCATTGCCGCCGATCTGTACATTAGCGTATCGACGGTGGAAGCCCACCGTAAGCGGGTCATGGAGAAACTGGCGGCCAACTCCCTATCGGATCTGGTGAGGATGCTGGCCTTATACAAGCAGTTCCAGAGCTAGTCAGCGGACTACAAAACGACGCCTTGAGCTACTTACAACATTTCAGGGCTTTTTCGATCTGCTTGATCAGCGCTTGGCTGGTGAAGGGTTTTTCCAGAAAAGCCATCACCCCATTGTTTAGGGCCTGGCGCGCCAACTTTCTATCACCGTGTCCCGTGAACATGATAATGGGCAAGGGGATATTCCGATTTTTCAATTCTTCCAGTAAATCCAAACCGTCCATGCCCGGCATATATATATCCAGTAACAGGCACCCCGGGCGTGGCGATTGAAAAGACTCCAAAAACTGCGAGGCGCTGGCGTACAGTTCCACCCGATACCCCGAGACCGTCAGCAAAAGCTGTAGCGCATCTCTGATGGCGGAGTCATCATCCACCACAAAGACTGTCCTAACACGTTGCACTCAGTCCTTCCTCCATTGCGAATCGCCATGTCCACGTCACCACTACGGCCCTTATGGCAACCAGACTCCGCCATCCCGGAGCGACGGAATTAATAGGATAATTTAAGCAAATCCGAGCCAACAGAGCATTGGTAATTTCCTTACGCTGGGCAAGGTGTTTACGTATTCCAGCCCCATTCGGGGCGTTGGACGCCCAACGACGATCTAGGGAAAACCATAATCCCCCTATGGAACGCCCTAATTGTGAAGCAGCTTGCCGATCTGTATATTTCACCTTGCCAATCCAGCCCTTACGGCGACGCTGTCGTTCCAACAGACGTCGCCATTTTTTTTGCCGATCACCGTCCCACCGCCCCTATCAAGGTTCTGGTCTGCCTGCTAGAGTTTCTATGCAACCCCAAAGGGAGGCCGCTATGGCGAACGGCGCCTGGAAACCCGTCAAACCCCGCATTCAACCCGGCGTCAGGGCGAGACTGGCTGATGTTTCGATCTGCTGATAATGCGCTGCTGACCGATCTGTATCAACTCACCATGCTCCACACCTACTACAACCAGAGCATGGAGAACACGGCAGTGTTTGAGTTGTTTATCCGTCGCTTACCCCCGGAACGGGGTTTCCTACTGGCCACCGGCCTGGAGCAGGCCCTGGATTTTCTGGAGAATCTCCATTTCAGCGCCGATGAACTGGGCTGGCTGTCCCGCGATGGGCGGTTTTCCAGGGCGTTTGTGGATTATCTAGCAAAGTTGCGGTTTACCGGAGAGGTGCGCGCGGTGGCCGAAGGCACGGTGATCTTTCCCTTCGAGCCTATTCTGCGGGTGACCGCTCCCCTGCCCCAAGCCCAGTTAGTGGAAAGTCGGTTGATCAATCTGCTCCACTTCCAGACCCTGATCGCCTCCAAGGCGGCCCGCTGCGTCCTGGCCGCTCCTGGTAAAACCCTGGTGGATTTTGGCATGCGCCGCGCCCACGGGGCCGAGGCCGCTGTGCTGGCGGCCCGGGCCGCTTATCTTGCGGGCTTCGCCGGCACCGCCACGGTACTGGCCGGCGCCCGCTTCCATATTCCCCTGTACGGCACCATGGCCCATTCCCTGATTCAGGCCCACGACCGAGAAGAGGACGCTTTCTTCCACTTCGCCATGGCCCAGCCGGATACCGTGGTGTTGTTGCTGGACACGTACGACACTCAAGCCGCTGCCCGCAAAGTGGTGGATCTGGCCCCCCGGCTGGCGGAACAGGGCATCACCATCAAAGGCGTGCGGATCGACAGCGGCGACCTGGCGGAACAGGCCCGCTGGGTGCGGGCGATTCTCGACGCCGGCGGCCTTGATAAAGTAACCCTCTTCGCCAGCGGCGACCTGGACGAGCAGCGGCTGACGGAATTGATAGCCGCCCAGGCGCCCATCGACGGCTTCGGGGTAGGCACCCGGTTGGGAATCTCCGCCGACCGGCCCTCCCTGGATTGCGTCTACAAGCTCCAGGAATACGCCGGTCGGGCACGGCGCAAGCGCGCCGAGGGCAAATCCACCTGGCCAGGGCGCAAGCAGGTCTATCGGTGCACGGACGCTCATGGCCGGATGATAGAAGACTGTCTCGGGCTAGAAACGACGACGCATCCCGGCACACCCCTGCTAGACCTGGTGATGACGGCGGGACAGCGCCTTAAACCCGTCGAGCCACTGGATACCATCCGCCGACGAGTGGCCGAGCAACTAGCCGCCCTGCCCGACACCTTGCGCGCCAACTGCGTCCAGCCCCCTTATCCGGTCACCATCGCCCCGGAGTTGCGGGAACTCACTGAACAACTGGACCGGGAGAGCCGCTGAACCCCGCCGCTGGCTGCGGCGGCCCATGGCTAAAACAAGAGGATACCCATGGCCCAATTTCTGGTACCGATACTGATGGCACTGGCCATACTGGGCGCCGCCCAAGCCCAAGCCCAAACCACCGAGGAACTGCGTGATCGCGTCAACCGCGGCACCGTGGGTATCGTCACCGGCGGCGTCAACGGCACCTATATCCGCATCGGCGCCGACTTAGCCGCCGTGCTGGACGCGGAGGATCTGCGGATTCTGGCCATTCTGGGAAAAGGATCGGTGCAGAACGTGGCCGACCTACTCTATCTGCGAGGCATGGATGTGGCCATCGTCCAGTCCGACGTGCTGGAGTTTCTGCGCCAACAAGGCGTCTACGCCAATATCGCCAACCGGGTGCATTACATTACCAAACTCTACAACGAGGAGTTTCATTTGCTGGCTCGACCCGGCATCAACAGCATCGCCGAACTGCAAGGGCGCACGGTCAATGTGGACTCCAAGGGCAGCGGCACTGCAATGACTACAACGGTGATCTTCGATGTATTGGGCATCCAGGTGGAAACCACCCACCATGACCAAAGCCTGGCTCTGGAACAACTTAGAAACGGCCAGATCGACGCCTTGGTCTATGTCGCCGGCAAGCCTACTACTTTGTTCAAGGACATCGCCACCGGCAGTGGACTGCATTTTTTGCCCATCGACTATACCCCGCGACTTATGGAAACCTATCTGCCGGCCCGGCTTGGCAGCGCCGATTACCCCGGCCTGATCCCCGCCGGGGAGACGGTGAACACCGTGGCGGTGGGGGCGGTGCTGGCGGTGTACAGCTGGAACCCTGGCCAGGGCCGTTATGCCAAGGTGGCGCGGTTTGTTAATCGGTTTTTTGAAAATTTCCAGACCTTTCAGCAACCCTCCCGCCATCCCAAGTGGCGGGAGGTGAGCCTGCCAGCGGTGGTGCCAGGCTGGACTCGATTTCGGGCCGCCCAACAGTGGCTGGACGCCGTAGCCCCCGCCCCCTCAGGGCAGTAAGCGTTGTATATCTCGGGCCTGTTCAGGACTCAGGTTCTGGTTTGCATCCACCCAGCGAGCTAAAGCCGAGAGTCGGCTTTCGGCCTCCCTGGCGCCAGCCTCCTGGGCCTTACGATACCACTGGGCCGCCTTGAGGGGATCGGCGTACACCCCCCTAAGACCCCGCTGGCCCAACACCACGGGATCATAAGTCCGGCCCACAGCCAAGGCCGCCGCTGGGATACCGACCTGGGCGGCAGCCTCGTAAAACAGCCGCGCGGAGGCCAGATCCCCCAGGCCCATGAGCCGGTCCCCACTCTCCATGAACGCCGCCACCGAGGGTGTGGCGACCTTGGCCGTGGACAGATTGACCGGGCCGGGGGCGCTGTCCGACGTGGCCTCCGGGAGGGAGGCTTCCGGCGGTGTCGCGGCGGCCTGAACCGGGCTTGTTTCCACAGCTGCGGGGGCGGCCTGAACCGGGCTTGTTTCCACAGCTACAGCGGCGGCGGAATCGGCCTGA
>CAZQXD010000015.1:0-59968 GCA_964597315.1 uncultured Candidatus Competibacteraceae bacterium | reverse complement strand
ACCGGGCTTGTTTCCACAGCTACAACGGCGGCGGAATCGGCCTGAACCGGGCTTGTTTCCACAGCTACAACGGCGGCGGAATCGGCCTGAACCGGGCTTGCCACGGCGGCGACGGAATCGGTCGCAGCGGCGTCCGACGGCGTGGCGTCAGAGGGGGGCGGCGTGGCGGAGAGAGTCGAGGGCGAAGGCCGGGCCGTCGCCAGCTCGGCACTCACCTCGGCTGCCTCGGAGGCGGGGCCAGGAAGCGGCGCGGCGGACTTGACGACGGACTCCATCTCGACCGCAGGCTCGGATACCAAAGGCTTGGTGTCCGGCGCGGGGACCACCTCGGCAGGGGCCGGTGAGGGTCCCATGGGATTGATGTTCACCGTCAGCTCGGTCTCGCTGGAGGCACTCTGGCCCCGATACGGCGGTATGGCGATGGCGGTGATACGCAGAGTCAGAACGCCGCCGTGCATGCCGCCCGGACGCAAGGCCAGGTTTTCGAGTTCACCGGCGGTCAGCGTCCAAACCCCCCTGGAGTACTGCCGCCCGGCGTTGAGGGTGGCGCCCCGGGGCAGACCGGCGATGTCAATGGTAAAGGTGTCCTGGGGATCACCCTGGACGGCAATGGCCAGGGGTATGTATTGGTCGGCGCGGCCCTGGGCCTGTTCAACCTGAATTTGTGGTGGACTGGCGTCGCGTCTCAATGGCTCGCCCACCGGGTCCAACGCCAGCGCCGGAGGGGTTGTCTGAAGCGCTTCAGGTGTTTCTTGGGTCACCACAAACCCTTCGGTCTGGGACCTGTACCACAACCAAGCTCCCCCGCCTAGGATCACCAACAGCATGGCCCCTAGATACCACACTCCCGCGCTTTTACGGGGCTGGTCCATGGCCTGGGGCTGTACCACCGCCACCCGTCGGGTGGGCGGCCCCCCTGCCGTGTAGGCCACCGGCAGACGAGCGGTAGGGTCGGGATCCACCGCCAGGGACGGCAGGGTTTCGGTATGCCCCGTCTGGGACGTGCCATCGGCGTGGGCAGGGACCACCAGAGCGGTGGGCTGGGGCAGCGTCTGCTCCACAGAAGAGTCGGGAGTCGGGACCGCCGGAGCCGGGCTTGCCTGGGCCGCCACCAGGGGGACATCGGACGGCGGCGCGGCGGTCTCCGGGGGGGCAATATCCGGGGCGCTGGCCGACGGGGCGGCAGCCTCAACCGCCGGGACGGGAAGCGGCGTGGGAGGCGCGGATGGTGCGGCAGCCTGGACCACCGGGTTTGGGGGCGGCGCGGGCTTGGGCGACGTCTCGATGCCCTCCGGGCCGGGGAGGGTTGGCTTTTCCTCGGCTACCGGGGAGGGTAGCGGCTCCATGATCGATGCCGGGGACGGATCGGAGCCGAGGGGAGGCCGGGCCGGGGTGGATGACAACATCAGTTCGTCGGCCACCTCATCAATCATGTTCTCGGCTACCCGTTGCGCGCCGGTGAACTGGGCAAGCACCAGAGCGTGATCGGACAAAGCGTTGATCAGCCTTGGTATCCCATTGGAATACTCAGCAATCCTGGCCATCACGGGGGGCGGAAACAGGTCCTCCGGGTCGCCCCCGGCCGCCCGCACCTGGCGTTGCACGTATTCCACCACCTGGGCTTCGGAGAGGGGTTCCAAACGACAGCGGATAGCCGTCGTGGCCAAGGGCTGGTCATCCAGCCGTGCTTCCAAGGCCGGCGATCCAGCCAACACCAGACGCGGCGCTGGGCTGTTCCCGTCGCGGGCTAGTTTGAGGACATCGCTCAGCACCCCATCATCCAGATGCTGGGCTTCGTCCACCAGTAAAACCACCGCCCGTCCTTGACGCGCCCGGCGGCCAAGATGCTCCTCTAGGGCCAGCAACCGTTGAGCCTGATCGGACCCGGCGGTGTCGAGACCCAGACGATCACAGATATAACCCAATAAGTCTTCGAAGCTGAGCTGGGTGGAGTAGCACAGTACAAACTCCAGTCCCTCCATGGGCTGGTGCATCAACCGTCTCAGCATCAGGGTCTTTCCGGTGCCGGCCTCGCCGCTGAGCACCACCAAGCCACCGGGTCGGCGCACACCGTCGAGCAACTGACCGAACACCCGCTCGGCGGCGGCGCCGATCATCAGCCGAGGATCGGCGCCGCCGAAGGGTTTGCGGCGCATGCCGAAATGAGCCGTGTACAATAAAGGCGTGGTGCTATTGGGTAGATTGTTGGGCGATGCGGTCGTCATTGGCTCAAGACGCTCCTGGAACTGATGATTGTTGATCTCCCCGATGACTGCCGGTCAAGATTGTTTTCTTGGATATTACCTGTACTGGCCCACCGAAACCATTGATGAAAACCAGGATTTAGCCGATTCCATGTCGCTGCCGCCATGACTAACCGGTTCGATCCCCACACCCAGGACGCCCATGAGTGAATTCGTGCGATGTTTCGATCCCAGACCCCCCCGGGGGGTCTGGGGGCAGGCCGACGCGCCCTGCTCATATCCCGACCCACCGCCCAAGGAGGACATTGCCGAACTGCTGGACGCTGAACTGCGGCCTTCTGGGGCGGTTATGCTGCACATACGCCAGCCCCCTGCAACAGAATGCGCCCAATACTGGGAATTGGATGCGGTGGTAGAGGGGCCTGCTGGGGATATGGGCCTGCGTCTGGTGGGGGGCCGGATGTTGGTTTTCGCCGCCCAGGACCGGGAGCGGGTAACGGCGATTGTGCTTAAGCTGGCCAATAGCCATTTTTGATCCCCAGGGCGGCGGGGATTCAGCGTTGCCGCCAGTCCCCTCCGACAAGGGGCCGGGCATGGGGGGGCGGTTGCCGGTACAGATAGATCCAGGCTGGACCGAAAGGGGTGTCGATGCGCTCCCGGGTATATTCCCGGGGATAGTCCTCCAATACGTCCAGCCGGGCCAGAATCCCGGCCGACACCAGGTAGACCTCACCCACCACGGCGGTAGCGCCCTTGGCCATCACCCCGGGATACGGTCCCAGATCGTACAGGGTGTAGCAAGCTCCGGTGACGTGATCCCCCAGTTTTCGGGCGCCCATCAGCCAATGGTGGTTGCGGCAACCCTCAAGCAGAGTGCCATAGACAAATACCCGGTCCCCATCGTCCACATGCATGGGCGTTCAGGGCAGTTTCAAATCCATAGCCACCAGCACTGTTGACGGCTCGACAATGCCGGAGGCCACGGGATGGGTCTCGAAGCCGTAGACGCCGATAATCTTTGACACATAAGCGCGGGTTTCGGGATAGGGGGGAATCCCTTGGTATCGCTCCACCGCATGCTCGCCAGCGTTATAACCGGCCAGGGCCAGGCGCACATCCCCCCGGAAGTAGGCCAGCAACCAGCGCAGATAGGCCATGCCGCCACGTAGGTTGTCCACTGGGTTGAAGGGGTCCCTGACCCCGAAGCGCGCGGCGGTGGCGGGGATGAGTTGCATCAGGCCCTGGGCGGATTTCGGAGAAATGGCGTTCACCCGAAAACCGGACTCGGCCATGATCACCGCCAACACCAGTTCCGGGTCGAGCTGGTAGCGGGGCGCCAGTTCTCGCACCCACTGCTCCACCTGGCCACGTCCGTGGGTATTGCCCCGCGCCAAGGGCGCTCCCAAACCTCTGGCCACGCAGCGGGGGGCGGTCGCGGCCTCGGTCCCGCCTAGCCGTTCCAGCATGCGCTGGGCATGGACATCACCCTGGCGGGCGGCCAAGGCAAACCACGCGGCGGCCAGCGCGTCGTCCCGCTCCACGCCGCGACCGTTGGCATAAAGCCAGCCCAATTGATACTGGGCCAACGGGTCGCCCCGGCGGGCGGCGGCGCAATACAGACGCAGGGCGCTGGCATAGTCCTGGGATACCCCTTCGCCGTGCTCGTAGCGAACGGCCCAGGCCACCTGCTCGGCGACCGGAGCCTGGGTCAGCAGGTGGCCCAGTTCTGGGCCGGCATCGGTGGCCTGAACTGCGGGCGGCAGGGCAATCAGGGCCAAGCCAAGACAGACGGTTCTGAATAAAGCCATAAAACACGCGTTCTTGTGAGTTTTTAGACCGCCCAATAGTAAGCGGTTTTCCGGGCCGGCTCCAGTGCGCGAAGCCGGGGTGGCGGCAAAAAAGTGTGACGTTCCCATGACCGTCGGCCCGAACAGACTCGGTTTCCCTTCCTATACTGAGGAAAGTTTCGAACCGGTATCGTCAATACCCATATGGTCAAGCTAGCCCAGGGGAATATCCATGAACTACGACACAGACGCTATCCGTAACATCGCACTGGTGGGCCACGGAGCCGCTGGCAAAACCACCCTGGCCGAGGCCCTACTGATGGCGGCCGGGCGGATCACCCAAGCTGGCGGCGTGGAAAAGGGCAGCACGGTCTGCGACTTCGATCCCCAGGAGAAAACCCATCTGCACTCCCTGGATAGCGCCGTGATCAACCTGGAACACGACGCCACCCATATCAATCTGATCGACACCCCGGGCTTCGCCGACTTTATCGGCCAGGCCATCGCCGTGCTGCCGGCAGTGGAAACGGCGGCCGTGGTGATCAACGCCCAAAACGGCATCGAGGCGGTGACCCAGCGGATTGTGGAACGGGCGCAGGAGCAACGCCTATGCCGCATCATCGTTATCAATAAAATCGACGCCGAACACCTGGATCTACCGGGACTGCTGGCTCAAATCCAGGACACTTTCGGCCCGGAGTGCCTGCCCATCAACCTGCCCGCCAAGGGCGGCGCCGAGGTGGTGGATTGTTTCTTCAACCCCTCGGGAGACAGTGACTTCTCCAACGTGGCCGAAGCTCACACCCAGATTATCGATCAGGTGGTGGAACTGGATGAAGAGTTGATGGCCCTGTACCTGGAGCAGGATCAGGAACTGGACCCGAATCAACTCCATGAGCCTTTCGAAAAGGCCCTGCGGGAGGGCCACCTGATGCCGGTATGCTTCGTTTCGGCCCGCACCGGGGCCGGGGTCCGGGAACTGCTGGATATTTTCACCCGGCTGTTGCCCAACCCCTCCGAAGGCAACCCCTCGCCCTTTTTCAAGGGCGAAGGACCAGACGCTGAGGCGTTTCAAGCCGTGCCGGACCCCTCCCTCCACGCCCTGGCCCATGTGTTCAAAATCACCATCGACCCCTTCGTGGGCAAACTGGCTTTGTTTCGCATCCACCAGGGGAGCATCGGCAAGGATAGCCAGTTATTCATTGGTGATGCCCGCAAGCCGTTCAAAGTAGGGCATTTGTTTGAAGTCCACGGCAAGGACCACACGGAGGTGGAGCAGGGCTTGCCGGGGGATATCCGCGCCGTGGCCAAGGTGGATGATATTCACCGGGACGCGGTACTCCACGACTCTCACGACGAGGACCATATCCACCTGGAGGGGCTGCGCTTTCCTACCCCGCTGTTCGGCCTGGCCATCACCGCCCAGACCCGAAACGATGAACAGCGGCTGTCGGATACCCTGCATAAGCTGGTGGAGGAGGACCCCTGTCTCAAAGTGGAATACGACGGCACCACCCAGGAAACCGTGCTGCGGGGCCTATCGGAGCTGCACCTGCGCATGACCCTGGAGAAAATGAAAGACCGCTACCGCCTGGAGGTGGACACCAAGCCTCCCAAGATCGCCTATCGGGAAACCATCACCACCGTGGCCGAGGGTCATCATCGCCACAAAAAACAAACCGGCGGCGCCGGTCAGTTCGGGGAGGTATTCCTGCGGGTGGAGCCTCTGGAACGGGGTACCGGCTTCGAATTCAAGAGCGAAGTGGTGGGCGGCGCCATTCCCACCCAGTTTTTGCCGGCGGTGGAAAAAGGCGTCCGGGAGGCCATGAGCCAGGGGGCCACTGCGGGCTACCCCCTCCAAGACATTCGCGCTGTGGTCACCGACGGCAAACACCACCCCGTGGACTCCAAGGAAGTCGCTTTCGTCACCGCCGGCCGGGAGGCGTTTCTGGATGCGGTGCGAAAAGCCCGGCCCTTGGTTCTGGAGCCACTGGTCAATATCGAGATTCAGACCCCACCCGGAGCGGTGGGCGCCGTAACCGGGGATCTGTCGGGGCGGCGGGGACGGATCAACGGCACCGACACCGCCGGGAATATGGCGGTCGTCAACGGCCTGGCGCCCCTGGCCGAATTGGAGGGCTACGAATCCCAACTCAAGTCCATGACTGGCGGTCAAGGCAGCTATAGCATCGAACTCAGCCACTACGATCCCGTGCCCTCGCCTATCCAGAAGCAACTGGTGTCGGCTTGGAAGCCTACCCCCAATAACGACTGATTCAGAAAAGCGCCATCGTGGGCGACCGGACCACGCCTTGATCTGGCTTGGACATTTACTCGGCGACGCGAACGGGTCCACACGGCATGTAGGGGATCATGGACAGCAATAAACCGGCAGCGGGGATTCAAGATGCCTATAGGCCTCCCAGAACGCCCCGCTGGCGACGCTTACTGCTGATCAGCACCCTAACGTTGCTCACGGTCTTGGGAGCTGCCCTGGCCGGTGGCTATTGGCTGTTGACCGCCAGCTTGCCCCAAACCGACGGCCAGCTTGGCCTGTCTGGGCTACAAGCGCCGGTAACGGTGGAACGGGACGGCTTGGGGGTGCCCACCTTGCGCGGCTCCAATCGTCGCGACCTGGCCATGGCCTTGGGCTTTATCCATGCCCAGGAACGGTTTTTTCAAATGGACCTGCTACGCCGCCGGGGGGCGGGAGAGCTGGCGGAACTGTTGGGCGAAGCCCTCTTAAATTTGGACCTGCAAACGCGGGTGCATCGCTTCCGGCACCGAGCGGCGGCTCGCCTGGCGGCCCTGCCAGAGGAACATCGGGCGCTGCTCGTGGCTTATGCCAAGGGGGTAAATACCGGCTTGGCGGCACTGCGCGCCCGACCTTTCGAATACCTGCTGCTGGGGACCGGCCCGGCGCCCTGGCGAGCCGAAGATAGCGCCTTGGTGATCTATGCCATGTACTTGGATTTGCAAGGCGGCAATGTGGCCCTGGAAACCGACCTGGGGCTGATGAAAGACCTGCTGCCCCCTGCCCTGTTCGCCTTTTTGACCCCCCGGGGGACTTCTTGGGATACCCCCTTGACGGGACCGATGCTGCCGTCCGCGCCCCTACCCCTGCCCGGGGAGTTTGACTTGGCCGCGATGCCCCCGGCCAAGATGCCTGCCCTCCCGCCAACCGCCTTTGCGTCTTTCTCAGCCGGCAGCAACAACTGGGCGGTGTCGGGCCAGCATAGCGGCCACGGCGGCGCTTTATTGGCCAGCGATATGCATTTGGGTCATAGCCTGCCCAACATCTGGTATCGGGCGATGCTGGCCTGGCCGGATGGGCGGGGCGGCGAGTGGCGGGTAACCGGGGTCACCCTGCCCGGCGCACCGGCGCTGGTGGCCGGCAGCAACGGTCGGGTCGCTTGGGGGTTTACCAATGCCGAGGGGGACTGGAGCGACTTGGTGATTCTCGAACCCGACGCTCGGGGAGGATATTTGACGCCCGACGGACCACGGCCTTTTCAGCGGGATCTGGAAACCATCCGAGTCAAGGACGGCGCGACCCACACGCTGGAAGTATTATCCACCCGCTGGGGCCCGGTGCTGGACCGGGACCACCAGGGCCGACAACGCGCCCTGCGTTGGGTGGCCCATGATCCCGAGGGGCTAAATTTGGAACTGCTGGGGCTGGAAACCGCCACCGGGGTGGAACAGGCCCTGGACATCGCCGCCCCGGCCGGGACGCCGGCCCAAAATCTGATGGTAGCCGATGCCGATGGCCATATCGGCTGGACCGTAACCGGACCTATCCCCCGGCGTCGGGGTTTGGACGGCCGCACCCCCCGCTCCTGGGCGGACGGCGACGCCGCCTGGGATGGCTGGCTGGCCCATGACCAGCGGCCGCGGCTGTCCGATCCCACCGACGGTCGGCTATGGTCTGCCAATAACCGCCTGGTAGACGGTGTCCATCTGGAGCGGCTGGGTTTCGGAAACTATGACCTGGGCGCCCGAGCCAGGCAGGTCCGGGACGGACTGCGCCTCCCGCGACCCCTGGAGGCCGATATGCTGGCCCTGCAACTGGACGACCGCGCCTTGTTCCTGGGCCGCTGGCGGCGGCTGCTGCTGGATACCTTGGACGAGCAGGCTCTGACCGCCGATTCCCGACGGGCGGAACTGCGCCGTCAAGTGGCCTACTGGGGCGGGCGGGCGGCTGTGGACTCCGTGGGCTACCGGCTGGTTCGGGAATTTCGGGAGCAGGTGGCGCGGCAGGTGTTGCAAGCCCTGACCGCCCCCTGCCGAGCCGCCAATCCTCGCTTCGACTACAGCCGGTTCCAATACGGAGAGGGCCCCCTATGGACATTGGTGACGACGCGCCCAGACCATCTGCTCCCCTCCCCCTACCCGAACTGGCGGGCGCTACTGCTGGGCGCCGTGGACGATCTGGCAAAACAGACGCCAGCGGACTTGGCCGATTACACTTGGGGAGCAAGGAATATTGCGCGGATTCAACACCCCTTCAGCCGCTTTCTACCCAGGCTTGGTCATTGGCTGGATGCGCCGCCCCTGCCCCTGCCTGGGGATACCCATATGCCCCGAGCCCAGGGGCCAGGCTGGGGCGCTTCCCAACGCATGGGCGTCTCCCCTGGCCGGGAACACCTGGGTTACTTCCATATGCCCGGCGGACAAAGTGGTCATCCCCTATCACCCCATTATCGGGACGGCCACGATGCCTGGACGCGGGGAGAACCCACGCCGTTTCTGCCGGGACCGACCCACCAACACCTACGCCTGGTTCCGGCCCCACCCTGACAGGCCTTGTCGACGCCGCCACCCAACCAGGCCCAGCAGCCCCATGCTCAGCAGGCTCAAAGCAGCCGGCTCGGATACGGCGGCCGGAAAAAACCCGCTACCGACTAGACCGGTGGTCGCGACGCCAGGCGACGACCCGGCAGGATCACTCAGCAGACTGTGTTGCTCCTGTACAACCGCCTCTAGGGCGCTCACGGGCGGTTCCTCGCTCACATTCAAGCTGCTGTTTTCGGCGACCTCTTCGGCCAGTTGAACAAGACTGGTCTCGGCAATGGCCGCCGGACCTGCTCCCAGAGGGTCGCTCGCCTGTGGCGACTGAAGTCCGGCGGTCGCTGGAGAGGTTGGCTGCTGAGTGGCGTATTGCTGGCCTACCCCTTGGCCCGCGCCGGGAGTGGCGTATTGCTGGCCCACTCCTTGGCTCGCGCCGGGCTTGTATCTGTCAAGCAATCGCTCCCTCAAGGCGGTAAGCAGACCTGAATCCCCCACAAACAAGTTCGGCCAATCGAAAGCGCCATCAAGCGTCTTGCTTTTGGTGGGACTGCCGACGCTATCCGCGACCGCCTTACTGGCCACGGTAAGTTCCGGTTTCGTAGTTCCGACACTCCAAGGGGAGTTACTCTCTGCGTCTAAATCGGGGTCGGATTGATCCTCATGGGAAGTGTCCTTCGGGGACCGTAGCGCCGTTTGAAGGCCACCGCTACCCAGGCCCAAAGGGCGAGCCCCGGCCCCTGGGGAGGCGGAACGAGCGGTTCCCGAATGATCTCCTGGGGTGGATGCCGAACCACTGAAACCGCCTTGCGCGGTTTCAATCGCCCCTACCCCAGGGCTTCCACTTGACTCGGTTCCCGCCGGAGGCAGGCACATCCCCGCCACCGACAAAAAGTCGCCGAGCTGGTTTTTTTGGGGGGCGGAGCCTCCCTCCTGAGCTGGGCTTGCCTGGCTGAATACCAACAGCAACATGGCCACGCTGCTCGCCACGAACGGGGAATTGTTCATCATTGCCAATCCTCAAAAATATCGATTTTTGTACGCTTGAAAATTAATGCACTAAAAATGCCAAGTTAATTTTTATTAAAAGTATCAAAAAATTGTAAAATTTACAAAAATGTAAAAATGTAAAAGTGTAAATAATTTCGACGATTAATCGTGTCAACAATGGTAACTGGTTTTGATGGGGGCGACCATTGCCAAGACAAACCTTTAGGCATGTCTTCAAACCTCTCTTTTTGGTGGGTGTTGACCGGATCAGCGCCGAACCGTCTTCCGACCCTAGGGGCGGCTTGCTGCTATCCTTTGGGCGGACCAATGCCGCGCCACTACCGTATCCGCCCTCCGCAACGTCACTGCGCCACCCTTGGGGAGTCACGGTATCTTGAACTCTACGTCGCGAACCCATCGCCCATCGCCCCGCCCCCGGCTCACCGAAGGCCCGGTGGGCCGACGACTGGCGGCCCTGACCTTGCCCATGGTGGGGGGGATATTCTCGGTGATCGCCCTGAATCTGGTGGATACGTTTTTCGTGGCCCAATTGGGCACCCGGGAACTGGCGGCCATCAGTTTCACCTTCCCGGTAGTGATGGTGATGGGCAGCCTGGCCCTGGGTCTGGGGGCTGGGACCGCCTCGGTGGTGGCCCGGGCCATCGGCGAGGGAGACCACCACCGGGTCCGGTGTCTGGCCACCCATAGTCTGTTGCTGGCGGTGCTGATCGTGGCGGTGTTCGTGGCGGTGGGTCTGGCCACCATTGACCCGCTGTTCCGGCTGCTGGGGGCCGGACCGGAGCTACTGCCCCTGATCCATGACTATCTGCTGATTTGGTATCCGGGCATGGTGTTTCTGGTGGTGCCCATGGTGGGCAACAGCGTGATACGGGCCGGGGGGGACACCGCCTTCCCCTCCCTGATCATGACCGTCGCGGCCCTCACCAACGCGGTCCTCGACCCGCTGCTGATCTTCGGCCTGGCCGGCTTTCCGCGCCTGGAGATGCAGGGGGCGGCCTTGGCCACGGTCATCGCCCGAGGTCTGACCCTGGTTGCGGCACTGTTGGTGCTTCACTACCGGGAGCGGGTGCTAATCTGGCAATGGCCTATCCTCTCTGAATTGCTGGACTCCTGGCGTGCGGTGCTGCATGTGGGTCTGCCTGCGGCGGCTACCAATATGGTCAACCCCATTTCCACGGCCATCATCACTGCTCTGCTGGCGGGCTTCGGCGCCGAAGCGGTGGCGGCCTTCGGAGTAGCTACCCGCATCGAGGCCCTGGCCCTGATGGTGATCATGGCCCTGGCCGCCAGCGTCGGCCCCTTTGTGGGCCAGAATTGGGGCGCCCGGCGCTACGCGCGAGTGTTCGAGGCCCTGCGCCTGGCTAGCCTGTTCAGCATCGGCTGGGGGCTGCTGGTGGCGGTGCTGCTGGCCCTGACAGGCCCCTCCCTGGCGGGGCTATTCGACGACCATCCCCAAGTGGTGGCTATTGCCTCTTTGTATTTGCTGATGGTGCCCGTGAGCTATGGCGGCAACGGGGTGATCATGGTCAGCGGCGCAGTATTCAACGCCCTGGGCCAGCCCCTGCGGGCCACGGTGGTCACTCTCGCCCGCTGGCTGCTACTGTATATTCCCCTGGCCTTTATCGGCGGGCGGCTATACGGGGTAGCCGGGGTGTTCGCAGCCGCCTGTTTTTCCAATCTAGCGGTGGGGGTGGGAGCCTTCCTGTGGAATCGGCACAGTTGCCGACAGCGCGCCGGTGCGGGACACCCGGGAATATGTGATCCGCATTGGCGGCATCCAACTGATGAACAACGATGAGGCCGATGGCGAGGCGGTGCCGCAACTGCCGTTTTCCTATTATTACGGAGTCCTGGCCCGCTCGCCCTCCCGGCGCAGCCCGGTAATCGACGAACAGGTCTTCTCCGGTCAGGAATCCCCCGAGTCATCCCCACCCGAGACGCGGGCGAGGGGGAGGCCGAGATCGCGCCACCCCGGAACGAACCTGATCGGGAGGATTCCAAGTAGACAGGTCGCCATCGTCCGAAGCGACCCCAAGGAGGCCGATGAATCCTGTACTCTCAGCCCTAAACTGGGATACTCCCCTTGCCCAGTTTGCCAAGGCCACGGGGCTGGCCGTGAGCCTGGTGGATACCTTGGGCGATCCCCAATCCGGCCCCCATACGCCCACCCCCTTCACCGCCCGACTGGCCGCAGCCGACGCCTGGCAAGAGTCTGGTCCCTGCCGCCAAGCCGAAGCCGAAGCTGCCCGGCAGGCTGTCCAGGCGGGTGCGGCGGTGTTTCTCAAAGCTTTGAAAGACCTCACGGGTTTTTTGCGAACAGGGGTCGAGGCTCTTGATTGATTGAAACCCCTCTCCAGTCCGCTTCTCAACCGCCGATAAATCCTGATCAAGCCCACTTTCACGCCAAAGGCGTTGCCACCATGGCCGCGAACCAGGGTTACCGTTTTGCCTATCCGTACCTGTTATCGGCTTGGTTGTTCTGGCCTGCGCTGGGCGGCAGCACTACTTGTGGGCCAATTCCCTTGGACAATCCCATCGTCGGATTGAAGAAGCTGTCCCTCGATAAGAAGGCCGCTTACAACGGGATCAACTTCTCCCAGGATGCCTGTTACGACGCCATCGCCACGGACGGCGGCCTGGCTCATACGGAAACCGACGACGCATTCGCACTCCCACCCCTGGACCCCGAAGTCTTTCCCTCCGTGGATTTCGGTCAGCAGGACAGCGACGCCGCCAGTATCAATCCCGGCGTCTACGCCAAAGTCAAGGCCCAGGGCGGCGTCACCACTACCTTCGCCGGCGGCGACTATGCCATCCGGCAACTGGAGATAGGCTCTGACGCCACGGCCCGATTCGCTCCTGGGCGTTACTTTGTGGAGGAACTCAACGTAGGGGATCGGGCGCGGCTGGAGATCGCGCCGGCCGGTCCCGTTGAATTCCTACTGAAGCAGCGACTGCAAGCCGGCAAGCTGGCGCTTTTCAATCCTGGAGGCGTGGTGAGCCATTTGAGGATGTTCCTCTATGGCGAAGAGGATTCTAAATTCGGCGACGATACCGTGTTCAATGGCGTGATCCACGCTCCCGTGACCATTCACAAACTGGAAATCGGCCAGCGTTCACGCTTCACCGGCGCCGTACTCAGTAATAGCCAGGTACATCTCAAACAGGATGTTAGCATCCTGTCCTCACCGGCCACCCAAACGGCGGTGGCCGCCGTCAGCACCTGTAGCCCTGACCCCAGCGGCGATTGTGGACCACTGCCGGCGGATTACCTGGTCGTGGCGCTGAGCAAGCTAAAAATGGAAGAGGGAGTTCAGGTGGAGTTCGTCTTCAACAACGACCCCAACCACGCCAAGAGTACCCGTACCGTACACGACAAGTATGACTGCAAGACCAGCAATGCCGTTTCCCCGCAAGGGCTGTTACTGGAACTGTCTCCACCCCCTGTCTTTCCCGACCTCTATCCCCCCGCCTTTCCTGATGTTGATTTCGGCGACACCACCACATCAAGCACCCTGATCGAACCGGGAATCTATAAGGAAGTCAAAGTGGAAGGCAATAGGACCGGGACATTCGCCCCAGGCACTTATCACATCAAAAAACTAGAAATCAAGAGTGGGGCGACAGTTTACCTCGGCCGGGGTGAGTATTTCGTGGAGGAATTGAAACTCGATGACAATATCGCCCTCCACGTTACCCCCCCAGGCCCGGCCCGTATCTATATCAAGAAAAAACTGGAAACCGGTAAACAGGGGCAACTGAACCCGACCGGTAGCCCCGATCAGTTGCAGTTTTTCGCCTACACGAGTGGTGACGATTTAAAGTTCGGTGAAGACTCCACCATCAGTAGCACGGTCTATGCCCCCTACCTGCTTAAAAAGGTGGAGATCAAAGACGATACCACCTTCACGGGCGTGGTTCTCTCCTCCGGCGAAGTCCGGTTAAAAGACGGTGTCCGCTTCTTATACGATGCCCAAAGCGCCGCCGCCCTGAGTGGACTGTCGAGTTGTCCGGTCGGTTCTCAACCCCCTAGGCCGGATCATCTGCGTCTGCTCCACCCAGGAGTGGCTCCGACCTGCGAACCGGCCAGTATCACCCTGCAAGCCTGTGCCGACGCCACATGCGACCAGTTATACGACAGCTCCGTGTCCGTCACTCTAAGTCCAAGCGGCTGGGTAGACGGTGATACGCAAACCCTGCACGGTTCGTCCAACCCGCGCCTAAGCCGCACCACAACCGGCACTGTGACCCTGGGTATTAGCGCCGCCACCCCCTACCCCTTGAACCCGGTCCGCTGCGTCGGTCCCTCAGGGACCACCGACTGCCGCCTGAGCTTCGTGGACTCGGGGCTGGTGTTCGATCTCCCCGACGCCACCCCGGTGGCCTGCGAACCCTTCACCCTGGGCTTGCGGGCGGTGCGGGCCGACGATACCACCCAGGTCTGCGTGGTCGGTATCGCCGACACCACCAAGAACGTGCGCTTTGCCCTGACCTACGCCGACCCAAACACCGGCGCCCGACCCCTGACCGTGGCCGGCGTCAATCTGGCGGATGGAGGCGACGCCACAATTCCAGTGGCTTTCGACAGCCAGGGCCGGGGCCGTCTTGAACTGGCCTATGGGGATGCCGGGTTGCTCACTTTGGGGGCGAATTATCAGGGCAGCGGCTCGGACGCCGGTCTAGAACTGTCCGGGGCAATCGACCTGACGGTGCGTCCCCATGGCCTGGCCATAAGCGCCATTGCCGACGGCGTCCCCCTGGACAACGCCACCAGCGGCGGCGCCCCCCGCTGGCTGGCCGGGCGCGGTTTCGAGCTGACGGCGCGGGCGGTCTGCGCCGATGGCAGCCTCACCCCCAACTACCGGCCCGGGGCCGCAGCGCTGGCGGTGGAATTGGCCGCCCCCGAGGCCGACCAGGGCGCTATTCCCGGAGCCTTGACCCTGGGCGGACAGACCCTACCCGGGAGCTTTCCGGGCGCTACCGCCTGGACCGCAATCAACAGCCTGTTCCAGGACGGGGCGGTGTCCGATTCCCAGGCGGCTTTCAGCGAAGTGGGGACGATCCGCCTTCAGGCCCGAGACGGCGATTACTTTGGCGCCGTCATTCCGGCCCTGGACCCGGTGACCGTGGGCCGCTTCGCCCCGGAGCGCTTTGAACTGGCGACGGCGGACCCCGGTGAGTTGGCCAACGCCTGCACCGGCTTCACCTATCTGGGCCAGAGCTTCGGCTATGCCGCCGACGCCCAGCCGACGGTGACCATCACCCCGGTCAACGCCGTCGGCGCCCCGGTCAACAATTATCGGGAAGCTTTCGCCAAACTCCAGGACCCGGCGACCCAGCTCAGCCTGGCGGCGGCCGCCACCACCCTGGGGGCCGACGGGACCACCCTGATACGCCTGGAGCGCAGCCCCGGCGCGGCCACCCTGAGTCCCAACGGCGACGGCAGCCTGACCCTGACCCTGGGGGACGACCGGTTCAACTATGTCAAGGAACCCAACGCCCGGATCGCCCCCTTCCCCGCCACCCTGTCCCTGTCCTTGACTCGGGTGGACGACGACGACGGCACACTGGCCCCGACGCTCCTAAGTCTCTCCCCGGACCCGGTGGAGATTCGTTTCGGCCGCCTGGTCCTGGACAGCGCCCAAGGCTCGGCCCTGGACTCCCTGACCCTGCCGTTGTCGGCCCAATACTTCGATGACGGCTGGCGTCTCAACAGCCTGGACGGCTGCACCGCCTACGACGGCGCGACCATGATCCTGGGGAACTATACCGGCAATCTGAACCCCGGCGAGTCCCTCCCGGACGGGACCGGATGGCTGCTCGGGGGACGCCATGACCCCGCCGCCCCGACCGCCCTATCGGCCCCAGGGTCCGGCAACCACGGTAGCGTCGCCGTCACCCTGCCCGCGTCCGACTGGCTGCAAGACGATACTGACAGCGACGGGAGCTACGACGACAACCCTCAAGCCACGGCCACGTTTGGCCTACCCCGGGGATCGGAGCGGGTGATTTTCCGGCGACAACTGTATTGAGTCCGACCTAAGTGGATTTCAGCCCACCCGCAACCGATGCAAGGTCACCTCCGGCGGACAGTTAAAGCGCACATCCACCACCGACGCCCCGGACCCCACCGAGGTATAGCCTTGCATGGTGTGGTATCGCCAACCTCCCCGGCAGAAGCGCCGTGGGCAGTCGGCATTGGTCATCAGGGGCACGCCCCCAGGCAGGCAAATCTGGCCACCGTGGGTGTGGCCGCTGAGCATCAAGTCAAAGCCAGCGTGGGCGGCCCGGCGAAACGGCTCGGGGGAATGGGACAGCAGTACGGCCACGGCATCGGCGGGAATGGAATGGGCAGTTTTCTCGAAATTTTCCATCCGAAAATAATGGGGGTCGTCGATGCCCGCCAGCCACACAGCAGACCCCTGCCGTTGAATGGCCACGGCCTCGTTGAGCAACAGGGTGATGCCCATATCTTCCATGGCTGGCACCATGCGGATGGAATCATGGTTGCCTAGGATGCCATAGACCGGCGCGTGAAGATGGGGACGAAGCCGGGCGAGGGCTTCCAAGGCCCGGTCGAAACCACCGAAGGTTCTGGCCCGAAAGTCGCCGGTAAGCACACAAAGATCGTAGTCCAGGTCTCGCAGCCTCTGAATCAAGGCCGGAGGAAAGCGCTCGTTCATATCCAGATGCAGATCGCTGAGCTGCAATAGGGTAAAGCCGTCGAAGGGTGTCGGCAGCCCCGGCAACAACACTTCGTTTTGGCGCACTTCAATGGCCTCGGCGTTGCGTAGACCCCGCCGGTACAGGCCGCTCACCCTGAGCAGAAACCGCAGCAGGGCGTGGATCGAATACCAATTCTCAATATGAAACAAAGTGCGCCCCCGACCGAATACGTCCCGGGCATGGTCGGATTCGATACCCAGCCGCTGGCGGAGATGGACCCGCCCGACCCGCGCCGCCAACCGCTCTAGATCTGCGGACTGGGCGCTTGCCGACGCGTCCGTCGCCAGCTCCCGATCTTGCAGCACATTGTCGTTCATTCTCAGCTCCGGTTTGCAGTCGACGGACTCACCGCGCCGCCAATTAACTTTAGTTATAGCCCAGCAAGACCCGACTCTCTTGCACCCTATCCCGGCCGCGCCTATGGTGTATAAGCTTGATAACACCGCCACGGACGCCAAACCCATGGTCATTCTCTCGCAGCGACAACTGGACCAACTGGATACCGTCATGGAACAGCGGTTTTTGGATCAACTGTCCGCTTTTCTAAAGCAACGGTTGCCCGATGCCACCGGGCCGGAACTCATGAAACGCCTCCAGGACTGTTGCCAGCGCGCCAGGCGTTACGGGATTCACTCGCCTCGGGCACTGGCCCAGTTTGCCTGTCTAAGCCTGCTGGCCGGCCCGGATTTCGACGAGATTCCCGAGGTCCGGGCGTATCTATCCATGACGGACATCCGTCCCGAAGAACGCCTGCGGGCTTTGGTGGACGTGCTGGAGGATTTGGACCGAGACTGGAACGCCACCACCGGGAGCGCCACCCCATGAGCGCCGAACTCATGAAAGCCGCTGCGGTTCTGTACCGATCCGCCAAACGCCCCGCCGGACAGGTGCTGGCCGTCGCCCGGGAGGCCGCAGACGCCTTCCGTGGGGCGACCAACAGCGCCATCCAAGCCAAACCCGGCCGCGATGCCTGCTACGAGCTGCGCCAACAATGCGAGCTGCAACGCGCCCGGCTCCGCCAGGAATTGGCCCAACGGCAAGCACAAGGCCGCTCCCTCCGGGAACAGGCGGAACACGCCTACACTTTTGTCAACGCCCTGCGCGCCACCGCCCGGGACGCCTTAGAAGGCAACGGTCATGGGTTTCTGGCCGCCGCCCTTGCGGAGCGCCATACCCGGCGCGGTGGTGACGCATTTCCGGCGTATCTGGAGCTGGCTCGCGCCAGCCTGGCCCGCCGCCTGGAGCGGGCCCCCGATGAGGATGACGTTTACGGGGTCATCATCAAATCCGCCGCCCGCCCCCGGGTCTGGGGACGGCAGTTCCTAAGCCTAAAGGGAGGCAAGCCCGGTGAGTGACTCTCTATGGAGCGAAGCCGAGATCGCCACTATTCCGGTGACCTGGAGCCGCGCCGAAAATACCGACTTTCCCTACCAGGCCCGCATCGGCGCTTCCCTCTGGAGGTTGCGGCTCAACGATTTCCCTCTGGAGCCGCTGTTCACCCTATTCATAGACGACAAGGAAATCGCCCATCTGGATGACTGGCCGACCCACTGGACGCGCTGGGAAGCCCACGACGCATCCGCAAAAGCCGCCACCCGGCCTTAAGTATTCCGTCTCCGATGCCGATGAACATACCGGCGCCCTACTGTCTGACACCGTAGATGGATTGATTGACAAGCTCGGATAGCCACGCCTAACCTTAAGCGTGATCTGGACTCAAGCCTCTTTCCCAGAACGTCTGGCAGACGGGGCTAACACACACTGTCAAGCGGGACTGACGCCCTGTTTTTCTTATCTAAAACCAAGCCGACCGGGATACTCGGAGTCGGTGTACGCTCGGACGGGATTGCCTTAGCGCTGGTGAGGCGGGAGGCCGGAGTCACACCGCGCCTGGAGTTCTGCGAATTTCGACCCTATTCCGATAGCGAACAACTGGCCGCCGTCCTGAACACTGAAGTCCATAACCGGCGACTGGAGGGGCTACCCTGTGTCTGTGTTCTGGAGCCGGGCGACTATCACCTGATGCTCATTGACGCCCCGGAGGTGGACACGGCCGAGCTTCGACAGGCAGTGCGCTGGCGGATCAAGGACCTGATCGACTTCCATATCGACGAGGCGGTGGTGGATGTATTCGATCTGCCACAGCCCAGGGAGCGGCGCGCCACCCCGTTGATGTACGTGGCGGCAACCCGGGAAACCCGGATTCGCCGGATTGTGGAGGCGGTGACCGCCGCCGACCTGGACCTCCAGGCCATCGACATCGCCGAACTGGCTTTGCGCAATGTGGTGGCCCTAGCGCCCACCGACACCCCCAACGCCACCGCCTGCTTGGAACTGGACCATCAGAAGGGCCTGATTACCCTGTTTCGCCAGGGGAGTCTGTATCTGGCTCGCAACGTGGACTTCAGCTTGCAGGGGACCGAGGGCGGACCACTCGCCTATCCCCATTTGGACGTTCTTGCCTTGGAGTTACAGCGCAGTTTCGACTATTGCGAGAGCCATTTCGACCTCCCCCCACCGTCCCAGTTGTTCATCGCCCCCCTGGACCCGGAGCCACCGGGGCTGGCGGGGTATCTGGCCGAAAATCTGGCTATCGACGCACGCGTCGCCAACCTGACCGAATTATTGGACTGCGCCCGGCCGCCGACCCGATCCCAGCAGGCCCGCTGCCTGCTCAGCATCGGCGCCGCCCTGCGCCAGGACGACGACGCCCCATGAGACAGCAAGTCAACTTCTACCAGCCGGTGCTACGCCGCCGACCAGCCTTGTTGTCCGCCGCTGCCATCGCCCAGATCAGCCTGGTGTTCGTACTGGCCCTGGCCGCCGTTCATGGCTATGGACTGTGGCAACGGGCTGGACAGGAGGCTGAACTGGCCCAGTTGGAGCAGCGCCATCTCCAGGCCTTGGCCCAACTGGAGGAACTCGCCGGGGCGTCCCGGCGCGGCGCGGCCCAGATGCCCGACCTAGAACAGCGCATCGCCGATCTGTCCCGGCAGTGGACCGCCAAACAAACCCTGTTAACCGTCCTGCAAAGCGGCGCTGGGGGCAATCGCCGGGGGTTCGGGGATTATCTGGAAGGCTTGGCCCGGCAACGGGTGGACGGGCTGTGGCTGACGGCCGTGAGCATCGACCAGGGGGGGGATGGCCTGACCCTGTCGGGGCGTAGCCTGTCCCCCGAACAAGTGCCCCGGCTGCTGAGCCGACTGCGCGATGAACTCAGTTTCGTGGGCAAGGAATTCCGTACCCTGAGCATGAACCGTCCAGAGGACGCCGAAGCCATCGACTTCACCCTCTCCAATGCCCCCCCCAGGCCATGAAAATGCGTCTACGCACCTTAGCCCATCGCATCGACCTGCTCAGCCTGCGAGAACGGGTGCTGCTCCTGGGGGCAGTGCTGGTGGTCGCCTATAGCCTTTGGGATATCCTGCTGATGCAGCCTTGGTACGCCGAACAGCAGCGCATCAATACCCGCATAACGACCCTGAGCCAGCAACTGAACGTGGTGGATCAAGAAACCCAGGCCCTGCTGTCACAGCCGATCCAAGACCCGGTCGCCGAACATCACCTGCGGGCGGAGCGGCTGCAAGGGGATATCCGCCACCTGGATCTGCAACTGCGCGATATCACCGCCACCCTGATCGAACCGGCTCAGATGGTGCGGATCTTCGAGGACTTGCTGGTGCGCCGGGGAGGGCTGACCCTGGTCCGGGTGCAAAGCCTGGCGCCGGAACCGTTTCTCGAACCAACCCAGGGCGGCTCAGACACCACCCCAGACCCCCTGCGGACTCAAGTTTATCGCCACGGACTGGAACTGAAATTCCAGGGCAGCTATCTGGACGCCCTGGATTATCTGCGCGCGGTGGAGGCTTTGCCTTGGGAGTTGTTCTGGGACAGTCTGGTCCTGGAGGTCCTGGACTATCCAGAAACCCAGGTGACCATCACGGTTCATACCCTCAGCCTGCGGGAGGGTTGGATCGGTGTCTAGCTCCGTGGTGACAATGGGGCTGCTGGGACTGCTGGCCTGGACGTGGGCCACCCCGACCTGGAGCGTCGATCTCAGCGATCCCACCCAGCCACCGACCGAAGCCGCCCCCGCACCCCCTCCACCCGAACCTATTTTCGAACCGGAGCCGGAGGCCCTGACCTTGAACTCCATACTGATCGCCCCCCAACGGCGGGTGGCCATCATCAACCAACGCATGCTGGGAGTAGGAGGCCGAATTCTTGAGGCGCAAGTCACCGAGATTCGCGCCGACGCCGTGGTGTTGCGCCGGGGCGAACAAGAATTGACCCTGACCTTGGATTTGCCCACCGTCAAGCGTTCGCCGGGAGCGACTCCGTGACTCCACGCCTTTTGCCCGTGACCTTGCTGCTGGCCCTGCTGCTAGGCGGCTGCCAGGCTCTCCCCCCCCGGGACGGAGGTACCGGCGCGGCGATCCAGACCGCCCTGGGCCAGCCTCGGGAAGACGAGGCGCCACCGGCGCCGAAGCCCCCCAAGGCGGTGGCCGACGCTTTGCTGCCGCCCATCACTGTGGCCCTGCCCCCCCCCACGACCCAAGCGAGCGCCGAGTCCCGTTTCGATGTCACCGTGGATGAAGCGCCGGCCCGGGAGTTTTTCCTCAGCCTGGTGGAGGGAACGCCCCACAACCTGGCCGTCCATCCAGGTGTGCAAGGCGTGATTAGCCTGCGACTCAAGAACGTCACCGTGGCCGACGTATTAGAGACGGTGCGCGACCTTTACGGCTTCGATTTTCGGCGCAACGCCACCGGCTGGCAGGTGTTTCCAGCCACCCTTCAAACCCGGCTGTATCCAGTCAATTACCTCAATGTCAACCGAACAGGCACCTCCAATACCCGGATCAGCTCCGGGCAACTGCTGGATAGCGGCTCCTCCAGTTCCGGCGTCAGCGACGGTTCCAGCACCCTATCTGGCAGCAGCGTCAAAACCGAGTCCACCACTGATTTCTGGAACGAGCTACAAGCCACCTTGCAGGCCATGCTGGGCCTCTCCAATCAGTCCGCCGGGAGCAGTGGCCGGGTTGTGGTGGTCAGCCCTCAGGCCGGGGTGGTGACGGTGCGGGCCATGCCCGACGAATTACGGGAAATCGAAACTTTTCTGAAGGCGGCCAACCTCAGCATCAATCGCCAGGTGATT
Organism: uncultured Candidatus Competibacteraceae bacterium; assembly: GCA_964597315.1. GTDB lineage: Bacteria > Pseudomonadota > Gammaproteobacteria > Competibacterales > Competibacteraceae > CAZQXD01. Next base: position 38,297 of record CAZQXD010000015.1, on the reverse strand, counting down.
CTAGAAGCCAAGATTCTGGAAGTGACCTTGAACGACGGTTATCAGGCCGGCATCAACTGGACTGGGTTATCCGAAGACGGCAATGCTGGCCTGTTGGCCGGTCAGACCGGCGGCGGCAGCCTGGTGGATGGAGAAACCGGAGGTGTGCGGTTGATTGATCTGGTGGACGCGGTTAGCGGGGTTTTCAATCCCTTCGATCGGGATACGGGCATCGCCACCGATGCCTTCGGCGGGGCTTTTTCAGCGGCCCTGCGGATTGATGATTTCGCCGCCTTTATCGAACTGCTGTCCACCCAGGGCAATGTCCAGGTTTTATCCAGCCCCCGGGTAGCCACCCTCAACAACCATAAAGCGGTTATCAAAGTGGGTTCCGACGAGTTTTTCGTCACCGATGTGTCCACGGAAATTGTCAATGACGCCGGATCTGGAGCCATTATCAACCCGGATGTGACCCTCACCCCATTTTTCTCCGGCATCGCCCTTGACGTGACCCCCCAGATCGGCGCCGACGGCTATATTACCCTGCATATCCACCCCACGGTGAGCGAGGTGACAGACCAGCAAAAAACCTTTACCGTTTCCGACCAGACCCAGAGCCTGCCCCTGGCCCTGTCCAGCGTTCGGGAGTCCGATAGCATCATCCGCGCCCGCAGTGGCCATGTGGTGGTCATTGGGGGACTGATGAAAGACGAGTCCCGGGAAGACCTGGCCGCCACGCCTATATTGGGCAATCTGCCCTTTATCGGTGGCTTGTTCCGCCATACCAAGCAGACGGCTCGCAAAAGCGAGCTGGTCATCCTATTGAGACCCTTGGTGGTGGAGTCATCCACCTGGTCTGCGGCGCTGGGGGAGTCCGCCGAACGGTTTCGCCGCCTGGACCGGGGGTTTCACGCCGGAGGTCGGCCGGAAGTGTTCGGCACTTTGGGAGAACTGCCCGGCCGCTGACCGGCATAGTGAGGGAACACCATGTATCTGGAACATTTCGGCCTACGGGAACTGCCTTTCTCACTGACCCCCAATACCAGCTTTTTCTATGATCGGGGCAGTCACAAAGAAGCCCTCAACGTTCTGTTACTGGCCCTCAAAAGCGGTGAAGGCTTTATCAAGATCACCGGGGAGGTGGGCACCGGCAAAACCCTGATATGCCGCAAGCTGCTCAACAGTCTGGGAGAGGATTTTGTCATCGCCTATATCCCCGACCCCTTTCTCCACGCCGGCGCCCTGCGCCGCGCCCTGGCCACCGAACTGGGACTGTCCGGTAACTGCACGGCCGAAAAACTCACCCAATTCCTGACCGAGCGCCTGTTGAGCATCAATGCCCAGGGCAAACGGGTGGTGGTGTTGCTAGATGAGGCCCAGGCCCTACCCGATGACAGTCTGGAGGCGGTGCGGCTGCTCACCAATTTGGAGACCGAGCGCCACAAACTATTGCAGGTGGTGTTGTTCGGCCAACCGGAGCTGGATCAGCGCCTGGACCAAGCACATCTGCGCCAGCTCAAACAACGCATCACTTTCTCCTATCGGCTGCATCCCCTGAACCAGGCTGAGGTGCGGGAGTATCTCCAGCACCGGCTACGGATCAGCGGCTTTCAGGGCGGCACCTTGTTCAGCCCCTGGGCCCTTAGGGGGCTGGCCACCGCTAGCCGGGGCATCCCCCGGCTGGTGAATATCCTGGCCCATAAGGCGCTAATGGCCGCCTATGGAGAGGGCATGCCCCTCGTGCAGGCCCGGCATTTGCGAAGGGCGGTGCGGGATACCGATGATACCCGCGATGCTTTCCAGAGCCTGTTGCGGCCCCTGGGCTATGGCCTGGGGCTACTGGCGGTGGCGGCGGTGGGTCTGGTCCTGCTCTTGGGGGGCCGACCGTGAGTCTGGTCAATCGCATGCTCCAGGATTTGGAAGACCGGCTACCGCCGCCGGAGGCCCAACACAATGCCACCCTAAAAGAACTGAGTCCCGCCCGTCGTGTCAATTCCAGGGGCCGCCGCTGGTATCTTCTGGTTGCCCTGCTGCTGGTCGTGGCCCTGGCCATCGGGGCGTGGGCGGTCTGGTATTTCGACGCCGCGCCGTTGCCTGAATCCACCCTGCTAGAGGTTCAGCCTAGCTCTGACTCGCCACCGCCGGACGCCGCATTCTTGCCCCCCACGCCCCCCGCGCCTCCCGAACCGGCCCCGCCCACCCCCATGGCCCCTCCCCCCCCGGAGCCGGCCCGGCTGGACAGCCTACGGGTCAGCCACCATCGGCTAGGCTCACGACTGAACCTGGATCTGGACCGGGTGGTGGACTACCGAATCGTTAATCCTGAAGGAGGACGCCGGCTGCGCCTGTGGCTGGACAACACCCGTCTGGCCACCCCCATCCCCGACAGTCTGATGACCGGTCCCCTAATCCGCGAACTACGCAGCGGCTATGAAGACGGTGGGCTGTACCTGGACTTGTATCTGGAGCGACCGGCCCGGGTCCACAGCAGCCTGGTCCAGCCCCTGGGCAGCAGCGCCCCGCAACTCAACGTGGGCTTGTACCTGATCGAGGGTCTGCCGCCACCGCGCAGCGATCTTGCCTCCCCAGCCCTGCGACCCAAGCCGTCACCCATGGCCCAGACCCCGGAAGGTCGGACCCCGGAAGGCCGGACCCCGGAAGGCCGGACCCCGGAAGGCCGGACCCCGGATGGCCGGACCCCGGAAGGCCGGACCCCGGACGGTCCCAGCCCCAAGGCAGCCTCGCGGCCGACCCGGAATCCGCCGCCAGTCAAGCAGCCCCGCGTTCCCAGCACCGCCGAGCGAGCCGATCAGTTTTACCGTCTGGCCCTGACGGCGGCCAGACGCGGCGCCCCCGCCCTGGGGGAGCTGCGCCAAGCCCTGGAGATGGACCCCGATCACCGGCCGGCAAGGGAAGCGCTGGCGGCGCTGTTGGCGCGGGAAGGCCGGATCAATACCGCCCTGGACGTGTTGGCGGAGGGTGTGCGCCGGGCGCCGGACTATCCCGGCTTCACCAAGCTTCAGGCTCGCCTGTTGGTGGATCGGGGTGAACTGGGCCGGGCGGTGAACCTGCTGGAGCAGGCACGGGCCGGGGCTGCCGCCGATCCTGAGTACCTGGCCCTGCTGGCCGCTTTGTATCAGCGTCAGGGCCGCCATGCCCAAGCCGCCGAGCACTATACCCTGGCCTTGGGACAGCGGGGCGATCAAGGGGCCTGGTGGGCGGGGTTGGGTCTGGCTCTGGACTCTGGCGGTGATCGGGCCGGCGCCCGGACTGCCTATTCTACCGCCCGCAGCTATCCCCTGGTGGCTGAACTGAAGGACTACGTGGAGGACCGCCTGCGTGTTTTGGGACCGTAAAGTTCACGCCTGCGCCGTCGATAGGAGAGGTATTCCCCCTTCTCCCGATACGACGCCGGCCCTATGCATTTCGACAGCCCCATGAATCTCTCCAAAAAGCTGCGCCTGGGGGATATGCTGGTACAGAACGGGATCATCTCCGAGGCCCAGTTACTGGCCGCCCTGAACGAGCAGCGCCGCTCCGGGCGCAAACTGGGACGCACGCTGATTGAACTGGGGTTTATCGACGAGGACTCCCTGCTGGAGTTTTTGTCCCGGCAGTTGCGTATCAGGCTGGTGGACCTCAAACACTTCAAGTTCAAACCCGACGTGGTGCGACGGCTGCCAGAGACCCACGCCCGCCGCTTCCGGGCCATCGTCTTGGAGGACAAGGGCACGGATATGGTGGTGGGCATGTCCGATCCCACGGACATCTTCGCCTACGACGAACTGGCCCGGCTGCTCAAGCGCCCGGTGACCCCGGCGGCGGTGCGCGAATCGGACCTGCTGCGCTCCATCGATCTGGTCTATCGGCGCACCTCGGAGATCACCACCCTGGCCGAGGAGCTTAATGAGGAGTTAAGTTCCCGGGACATCGACCTCACTCAGATGGTCGCTGAGGAGGACACCGCCAATGCTCCGGTAGTGCGACTGTTGCAAACCGTTTTTGAAGACGCCGTGTCCATGCGCGCCTCGGATATCCATATTGAGCCTGACGAAAAAGTGCTGCGCATTCGCCAACGTATCGACGGCGTGCTCCAGGAACAAGTCATGAAGGAGCAGCGCATCAGCTCGGCTCTGGTGCTGCGCCTCAAGCTCATAGCCGGGCTAAATATCGCCGAAAAACGCCTGCCCCAGGACGGCCGCTTCCAGATTCGAGTCCGGGGCCGCTCCATCGACGTGCGCTTGTCCACCATGCCGGTACAACACGGGGAATCGGTGGTGATGCGCCTGTTGGACCAATCTGGAATGAGCCTGCAACTGGACCGCTTGGGCATGCCTTCGGAACTGCTGGTCCGGTTCCGCCGCCTGGTGCGACAACCCCATGGCATGATTCTGGTCACCGGTCCCACCGGCAGCGGCAAAACCACCACCCTGTACGCGGCGCTCACCGAACTCAATGATTCGGCCAAGAAAGTCATTACCGTGGAAGACCCGGTGGAATACCGGCTGGCGCGCATCAATCAAGTCCAGGTCAATCCGGCCATCAACCTGAGCTTCGGGCGGGTGCTACGCACCGCACTGCGCCAAGACCCGGACATCATCATGGTGGGGGAGATGCGCGACGCCGACACCGTGGAGCTGGGGCTGCGGGCCGCCATCACTGGCCATCTTGTGCTATCCACCCTGCACACCAATGACGCCGTCGGCGCCGCCAGCCGACTGCTGGACATGGAAGCCGAGGGCTATTTGCTGGCCACCGCCTTGCGGGCCGTGCTGGCGCAGCGGCTGATCCGTCGGATCTGCGAAGGTTGCGCCACGGACTACCAGCCCAGCGCCCCTGAACAAGTCTGGCTGCGGTCCATGCTGGGAGACGCCGTATCGACGCTCAGGCTTCAGCACGGCGTGGGCTGCAACCGCTGCCACGGTATTGGCTACCGAGGCCGGATCGGGGTTTACGAGCTGCTGGAACTGGACCGGGAACTGGCCGAAGCCCTGCGGGACAATGACCAAAACCGCTATACCCGGATCGCCGCCACCCGCGCCAACTACCGACCCCTGGCCCAGGCCGCCCTGGATTATGCCGTCCAGGGTCTGACCACCGTGGCCGAGGTACTGAATCTGGTGGGGGAAGTGGCGGACGCCCCGTCGTCACCCGTACCGGTCCAAGAACTGGACGACACCGAACTGGAGCCGTCGACCGCCCTCCCGGCGGCGGAGGGCTAAGACGCCTCCATGCCCCAATACCGCTACAAGGCCCGCAATGCCCGAGGAGAGGCTGTGGAAGGCCATATGGAGGCCGGTTCCAGCGACATGGTGGCCGACTTGCTGTTCAACAGCGAACTTAGCCCCATCGACATCAGCCTGGTCCAGGAACGGCCCAACTCCCTGGAGGAACTGCGCCTGCGCCTGGGTCTAGCCCGGGTGCCCCTGATGGATCTGATCATGTTCAGCCGCCAGATGTACACCCTGCTCCGGGCCGGCGTACCCATGATCCGCACTATCCTGGGCCTGGCGGATACGACCCGCAACATGCTACTGACCCGCACCCTGCGGGAAGTGACCGAACACTTGGAAAACGGCCGCCCCTTGTCCGAGGGTCTAGGAGCCCATCCAAAAGTGTTTTCGAGCCTCTATGTGAGCATCATCCAGGTGGGGGAGAATACCGGCCAGCTCGATACCACCTTTTTGCAAATGGCCCGCTATCTGGAACTGGAAAAAGACACCCGGGACCGGGTTCGAGCCGCTTTGCGCTATCCCCTGTTGGTGCTGGCGGCCATTTCCGTGGCCGTGGGGGTCATCAACCTCATGGTGGTGCCCTCCTTCGCCGGCGTGTTCACCCGGCTGGGGGCGGACTTGCCCTGGCAGACCAAGGCGCTGGTGGGGGTATCGGACTTCACCCTGGCCTGGTGGCCTTTGCTGCTGGCGGGCTTGGCGGCGGCAGTGGGTGGGTTTCTTTATGCCATCCGCACGCCCATTGGCCGCTACCAGTGGGATCGCTACAAGCTACGCATTCCCCTGACCGGCGGCATCATCGAGCGGGCCACCTTGGGTCGCTTCGCCCGATCTTTTTCCCTGGCCTTGAAGGCTGGGGTGCCACTGATCCAGGCCATGACCGTAGTGGCCCAGGCGGTGGACAACCAATTCGTGGCCGCCCGGCTGTTGGATATGCGCGGCGGTATCGAGCGGGGCGAGACCCTGACCCGCACCGCCGCTGCTAGCGGCATGTTTTCGCCCTTGGTGTTGCAGATGCTGGCGGTGGGAGAGGAAACCGGCGCGGTGGGAGAACTGCTGGAACAGGTGGCGGAATACTACGAACGGGAAGTGGACTACGATCTCAAGCGCCTATCGGCGTCCATCGAACCCATTTTGATCATCATCATCGGCGTACTGGTGCTGATTCTGGCCCTGGGGGTGTTTTTGCCAGTTTGGGACCTCACTGGCGTCATGTTGCGCTAATACCTGCATAAAGTAGCTATTCATAATAGGGAGACAATCATGGAGACTCATATGAACGCCAGGCAATCCGGCTTTACGCTGATCGAACTGATCATTGTTATCGTGGTGTTGGGCATTCTGGCCGCCACGGCCCTGCCCCGCTTTATCAACCTGGGCGCCGACGCCCGCAAAGCCTCCCTCAACGGCGGCCTGGCGGCGGTCAAGTCGGCAGCCACCCTGATCCGGGCCAAGGCGCTGATAGAAAACAAAACCGACGGCACCGCCACCCAGGAAGTCACCGTGGATGGCAAGATTATCAAAGTGCTGTACGGTTATCCCACCGCTTTCACCATCGACAAGGCCGTGGAACTGGATAGCACATTCACCTTCTCCACCTCGACCGCCGATGGGCTGGCCACGGCGGTTTTCAAGCTCAAGGAAAACTGCCAGTTCAGTTATAGCCCCTCCAATGCGGCGGACACGCCGCCCACCTACGTGGTCACCGATTCCGGCTGCTAATCCCACCGCCATGGACGGGCCGACTGCGGCCTCGGGCTTCACCCTGGTGGAACTGGCTCTAGTATTGGTCATCGTCGGGGTACTGGCGGCCCTGGCGACGCCCCGGTTTTTCGACAACCGGGGGTTTCAGGTCCGGCTGACCCTGAACGACACGGTGGCGGCCTTACGCTACACGCGTGGGCGTGCGGTGGCCTCGGGCTGCCCGGCGCGGTTTCAAATCAACGGCGACCGCTATCAAATGCGCCAGCGTCAAAACTGTGACAGCGGTGATTTCAACCGAGTGGTGACCCTACCGGCGGAGATGGAGCCGCTCCAGTGGCCCAGTGGTTTGTATGGAGGCGCGACCACGGTGATATTCAACCCCCTGGGCCAGGCCATGACCGCTGCTGGCGTGGTGGCCGACGCCCAGATAACGGTCGACGGCGTGCTGGCCATTCAAATTGTCGGCGAGACCGGTTATGTGTATAGCCCTTGAGCCCTCCCGCCAACGGGGCGCCACCTTGGTGGAACTGGTGCTGTCCATCGTCATCATTGGCGTGGCCATGGCGGGGGTGCTGACGGCTACCCTCCATGTCATCGGCCGTAGCGCCGATCCGCTACTCCGTCTACAGGCCGTGACCATCGCCGAAGCCTATCTGGCGGAAATCCTACAGCGGCCATTCGGCGCCCTCCTAGACAGTGGCCCGGAACCCGGCGAGAGCCGCAGCGGATACGACGACCTGTCCGATTACCACGGCCTGGACGATGTCGGCGCCCGGGATCAGCGCGGTCAGGCCATCGCCGGTCTGGAGGGGTATCGGGTACAGGTGAGCGTGGAGACGGACACGCTGGCCGCGCTCCCCGCCAAACGGGTCACCGTCACCGTCAGCCATGGGGATATGGACGTTCCGATAACCCTGGCCGGTTTTCGCAGCGATTACTGATGCCCCACCCCCGCTGTCCGCCGCGCGGCTTCACCCTGATCGAATTAGTGATGGTGATTGTCATCACCGGGATCATCGCCATTCTCTCCACGGCCTTTATCGCCCGTCCTCTACAGGGCTATCTGGACGTGAACCGCCGAGCCGGGCTGGTGGACGAGTCCGATCTGGCCCTGCGCCGTATCGCCCGGGAGGTGGCCGCCGCCCTACCCGGCGGCGTACGCACGGGCAACGGCAATCGCTCTTTGGAAGTGCTGGCGGTCACGGCTGGGGGGCGCTACCGAGCCGAATCTGGCGCCACGGAACACACTGGAGCCGAGACCTGGCTGGACTTCAGCCTCGCCGATGACCGGTTCAATATCCTGGGGGTATTCGACCCCGCCGGGGGGACGCGGCTGGCCATCGTCCCGGCTGGCGCCGCCACCACTACCCTGTTCCAGAATGCCGCCACCGGCGTCCAGCCCGGAATCATCACCCCCACCTCCCTCTCCTTCACCGTCACCCAACCCGACGACGAGGCCCGGATCACCCTATCTTCCGGTTTCCAGTTCGCCGGCCCGTCGCCACAACAGCGCCTGTACGTGATTTCCGGCCCGGTCTTGTACCACTGCGACCTAAACGCTCGCACCTTGACCCGCCACGCCAGCTATAGTTCCAGCGCCGCCTTGCCCGACTCCCCCCCCAACACCGGCGCCCTGCTGGCCCGTCATGTGGAGGACTGTGACTTCTATATGGACACGCCCACTGGGGTAATGACCCTGATCCTGGTGCTGGAGGACGGCGGCGAACGTATCCGCCTGTTGCATCAGGTGCGGGTGGAGAACCTGCCTTGAACCCACGGCGGCAACAGGGCTTTACCCTGGTGGCGGCGGTGTTCCTGCTAGTGGTGCTGGCGGCCATGAGCGCCTATATCGTGCGGGTTGGCGCCATCCAGGCCAGCGGGCCGACCACCGCCCTGCAATCCTCCCGGGCTTTGCAGGCGGCCGGAGCCGGACTGGAATGGGGGCTGGCCCTGACCAGGAATCTGAACACCTGCCCAAGCCCGGCCCTGGCGGATACCAACATCCCTTTCACCGCCTTGGGTCTGGCGGGGTTTCGGGTAAGTGTGTCATTCCAATGCTCAGAGCATCAAGAGAACACCCAGACTTTAGTCCTGTTCACCATCAATGCCCTTGGGGAATTTGGCGTCTACGGTACGCCAGACTACGTGTCCCGTCGCTTACAAGTGACGGTAGCCAACACCGGGCCTTGACCCCTATTCAGGACCATCCCTGGCGCTGGCGGTGGGGCCGGGGATGCCAAAGGCGCGCTTTAACGCTTTGGCTGGAGGCCTGAAGCTGACCTATAGTTTAAAAAAATTCACCAAAAAAAAGCCGCCATGCTCAAAGTCACCGGTCTGCTCTGTCTGCTGTTGTTATGGGGATGCACTGGCAGGGATGACGCCTCCGAGCCATCCGTCGTCGACGAAAATCCCGTCATCGACGAAAATCCCGTCGTCGACGAAAATCCCGTCACCCCGGAACCCGACCCCGACCCCGTGTTGGGCTTCCCGGGACAACTGACGGAAGCCATCAATGAACTTCGCGCCCAGGCCCGGACTTGTGGGAACCAAACCCTCGCTGCCACCCTGCCGGTGAGTTGGGATGATCGCCTGGCCCTGGCGGCCGAACGTCATTCCACTGACATGGCTACCCATAATTTCTTCAGCCATACCGGCTCCGACGGGCTTTCGGTGGCCCACCGGGTCAGCCTCCAGGGCTATTCTTGGTCGCGGCTGGGCGAGAATATTGCCGCCGGCACCATCACCATCGATGCTACCCTGACGCTGTGGCTGGACAGCCCCGGCCACTGTGTCAACCTGATGAGTCCGCTATTCACCCAGATCGGCGCCGCCCAGGTGGAGGCGTCGGAAGCGGCTGACTTCCCCGTGTACTGGACCCTGGTTATGGCGGACCCGATCTGAGGCCGATACACTGCGTTTAATATTTGAGCCGGATTAACCCAGAGCGGGTGTTGCCTGGTCAGCCGACCTTCTTTACGGGCCACGAATCGGTTAGAGTCATTCAGCCTAGACGCCTGCCACCCTGTCGAATAGGGCCTCGCTGATGGATATTGTGGAGATCGCCACGCCAATTGAACTGTCCGCTGACCAACGCCCGCTGCTGGCCCGCCGCATCGTCGAGCGCCATTTCTACTTGCATCCTGAGCTATCCCGCCAGGATGCGGAGGAGCGGGCACGAGTGCTGGATATGGCTGACAGCCAACTTCGATATCTGCGCGAAGCCCTGGCGACCAATCGCAATGAATTGTTTGTCGACCAGATCGCCTGGACCCGAGCCACCGGAAACGCCCGGGGCATGCCGGAGCGAAAATTGCTGGACTTGCTGGCCAGCCTGGAGCAGGTGGTGCGGGAAGACTTCCCCCCCCATGAAGTGGACCGGATCCTGAACGCCATCGCCGCCGCCCGGTCCGGCATGGACGCCTCGCCGCCTTCGGTTTCTTATCTGCTGGAAGACGCCCCACTGGCGGAGCTAGCCCAGGAGTATCTTGACGCCCTGCTGGGCCTGAACCGCCACCGGGCCTACGCCTTGATCGAAACCGCCTTGGAGCAGGGCGCGACCATTGCCGATATCTATCTGGGCGTGTTTCAGCCGGTGTTGCGAGAGGTGGGACGGCTTTGGCAGCTCAACCACCTGGGTGTGGCCCACGAACACTTTATCAGCGCCGCCACCCAAACCATCATGTCTCGTCTGTACCCGCGTATTTTCGGCAGCCAGCGTGTGGATCGGCGGCTGGTCATGGCTTGTGTGGGGGACGAACTGCATGAGATCGGCGCCCGCATGGTCGCCGATCTTTTCGAGCTTGCCGGCTGGGACACCCTCTATCTGGGCGCCAATGTGGAGGCCACCGACCTGGCGGCGTTGCTGTCCCGTGAATCGCCGGATCTGCTGTGTCTGTCGGTGACCCTGGGGGAACACCTGGGAATGCTTCGGGAACAGATCCAACAGGTGCGCCAGGAACCAGGCTGCGCGGGAGTGAAAATCCTCGTGGGCGGCCAGCCCTTCAATCTGGCGCCCAGTTTGTGGCGACAACTGGGGGCCGACGGCTACGCCACCAATGCCACCGAGGCGGTGGCGGTGGTCACTAGCCTGTTCCCTGATACCACCGATGCAACACGCTGAGCATTCGCCCGGGTACAACCCGAACATAGCCCTGATCTGCGACCCCGATGGCCGCATCCTGTATTTCCTGAGCCGGGAATTCTTCTCGTCGGTAGCGACTCCAGGGCAGCACTTCGACGATTTGCTGGACCCCGGAAGCCGGGAGAAAGGGCGAGAGTTCGTGGCCACCATCGCCCGCCAGGGAGCGGCCCTGGCCTGGGAGTTGGACCTGAGCCTGGGTCAGGAGGGCGTCATTACCTTGCGCTGCGCCGGGGGACGGGTTGGGGACAGGCTGCTGGTGATAGGGGAACAGCCCGATTCGGTCCTGCCGCGCCTCTATCAGGAACAGGTGCGCATCAACCACGAGCAGGCCAACACCCTACGCCTCACCCAACAGAGCCTGAGCAGCCACATCCGCCACGATAGTCAACTCATCGGCCTCTACGAGGAACTGTCCCAGCTCAACAACGAACTAGCCACCACTCAGCGGCAATTGGTCAAACAGAACGCCGAACTGGCCCGGCTTAACGAACTAAAAAACCAGTTCCTGGGCATGGCCGCCCATGATCTGCGCAATCCTCTGAATGTCATTCATCTGTACAGCCAGTTGTTGATCCAACGTCTCAGTGGCCGGGTGCCGGACCCGGACCTGAAGCTAGCCGATGAGATTGAACGCTCTAGCCGGTTCATGAGCGATCTGATCAATGATTTTTTGGATATCAGCCGCATCGAGGCGGGCAGCCTGGTGTTGCGGCGTCAACCCCTAGACCTGGCGGAACTGGTGTATCGCAACGTGGACCTGCTCCACTATCTGGCCGAGCAGCGGGAGGTACGGCTGCGTTTTCGCTGCCGCGCCCCTAACCCACCGGTGGCGGTGGACCCGAGCAAATTCAGGCAAGTGTTGGACAATCTCGTCACCAACGCCATCGACTTTTCACCCCCTGGGGGCCTGGTGACCGTAGCGGTGGGCCGCCGCCAGGACTGGCTGGTGGTGCGGGTGCGCGATCGGGGTCCCGGTATTCCCCAGGATCAGCTGAAAACCCTGTTCCAACCGTTTCATAGTGTCCGCAACGGACAACGCCGACAGGGCACTGGCCTAGGCTTGGTCATCGCCAAGAAAATCATCGAGCGGCACGGCGGCCATATCCAAGTGGATAGCACGGCTGGGAAAGGCGCCGCCTTCACCGTTTGCCTGCCCTTGCCCTCGAACTCGCCCCACTCCCCGCCAACAGCCGCCAATACCTGATTTCGGCCACAAAGCGCCCGGCAGCCTAACGCCGCCGCCGGGCCGTGATCACATTGGGTAATTGCCCCAGTCGATCCAGGGTGCGGCTGAGCTGGCTCAGATCGTTGATCTCCAGGGTCAGATCCAGCCGGGCGACGCCTTGCTCCTGGTCGCTGTGGGAGTTGACATCCAGAACATTGATGTGGTCATTGGCCAATTGCGAGGTAATATCCCGCAACAGCCCCGAGCGATCATAGGCGTCGATGCGGATGTCCACAGGATAAGTGGCCTTGCCCTCTTCGCCCCAATCCACCTCGATCAGTCGCTCCGGGTGTCGACCGCTCAGATTGAATAGATTGGCGCAATCCCGGCGGTGGATGGTCACCCCCCGGCCCCGAGTGATAAAGCCGACGATGGGGTCGTAAGGGGCCGGTTTGCAGCAACGGCCCATTTGGGTGAGCAGCTTGCCCACGCCGCGGATCATGACGCCGCCCCCCGCTTGGGCGGGATGGGCCTTGCGGGCCACGGGCACGAAATCTTGGCGCGTGGCTGGCATGATCAACTCCTGGACCTTGGCCAGCACCTGACCGGTGTTGACGTCCCCATGACCGATGGCGGCGTGGAGTTCCTCGGGGCGGGTGAAGTTGAACATCTCCGCGACCCGATCCAGATTCACTTGCTTGGGACTCAGGTCCAGGCGGTGAAATTCTCTGTCCAGGGCGGCCTTGCCGGCGGCCATGTTCTTGTCCTGGTCTTGCTGCTTGAACCAGTGTCGCACCTTGGACCTGGAGCGAGGGGATTTGAGATAGCCCAGATGAGGACTGAGCCAATCTCGGCTAGGCAGGCCGTGCTTGGCGGTGAGTACGTCCACCTGATCGCCGTTGTGGAGTTCGTAGGTGAGCGGCACGATGCGATTGTTGACCCGCGCGCCCCGGCAGCGATGGCCCACCTCGGTGTGGATATGATAGGCAAAATCCAAGGGCGTGGCCCCCTGGGGCAGGTCCATGATGGCGCCTTTGGGGGTGACCACGTAGACCCGGTCCTGAAAAGCTTCCGCCTTGAACCGATCCAGAAAATCCCCGGCATCGCCGTCCTCGTCATTCCATTCCAACATCTGCCGCAGCCAGGAGATCTGCCGCTCGAAGGCGCTGCCGTGGGTCGCCCCACCCTCTTTGTAACGCCAGTGAGCCGCCACCCCCAGCTCGGCGCTTTGGTGCATGGCCTCAGTGCGAATCTGCACCTCCAGGGTCCGGCCTTGGGGACCGACCACGGCAGTGTGCAGGGACTGGTAGCCGTTGTCCTTGGGGTTGGCGATATAGTCGTCGAACTCCTTGCGAACGTGGCTCCATTGGGCATGGACCACCCCTAGAACAGCGTAACAGTCGGCCACCGTGGGCACGATGATACGCACCGCCCGTACATCGAAGATTTCCTCGAAGGGCAGGTTTTTACGCTGCATTTTTTTCCAGATACTGTAGATATGCTTGACCCGGCCGCTAACTTCGGCCGCGATGCCGGCCTTGGCCAGTTCCCGGCGCAGTTGCTCCTGAACGGCGGCGATGTACTGCTCCCGATCAGCCCGGCGCTCGTCCAAACTCTTGGCCAGCTTGCGGTAGGCGTCCGGGTCCAGATAACGCAACGCCAAGTCCTCCAGCTCCCATTTAATCTGGCCGATACCTAGACGGTTGGCCAAAGGCGCGAAGATATCCAGGGACTCCCGGGCCAGTCGCCGTTGTTCGGCAACGGAGACAACCCCTAGATTTCGCATCCGGTGCAGGCGCATGGCCAGCTTGATCAGCACCACCCGCACGTCCCTGGCCATGGCCAACAGCATTTTGCGCAGGCTCTCCAGTTGCCCAGCGTGATGGTGGCCTTGCTGGTGGAAATCCCCGATCACGTCTAGCCGGGTGATGCCTTCCACCAATTGGGCCACGGCCTCCCCGAAACTGGCCCGCGCCGCCCCCGGGTCCAGCCAGCCCCTATCCACGGCCTCGTACAGCAGGGCGGCGGCCACCACCTCGTGGTCCATGCGTAAATCTGCCAGAATATCGGCCACCGCCAGACGCTCCAACAGGCAGGCTTCGTCATCGCCCCCCCGAGCGTGGCACCACTGACTGGCCACTTCAAAGGCCCGGCGCACCAGGGCGGTTTTGTCGTCCGGCCAGCGCACTGGCAGGCTAGCCAGCCAAACGTCGAAATCGGTGCCAAGGGGTGGATTTTTCTTCAGGGTGACCACGTAGCGGGGCCTCCAGAGCCGAGCATGAAGAGAACCAAATTGTTGCGCTTATTAGTGTAACAAGGCCCGCCGGGCCGAATCGCCCTAAGTGACGCAAACCCTGTGGCTCACCCCACCGTTTTTAAGCAGTTCGACGCGGCCTGGTGTGTGGTCGGCAAATACAGACCCGGCGCCGACAGCGCCGCTCCCAGCCCGTGATCAGTCCCCATGGAGACCTTCAAGATCGGTTATTATTTTCTATAGTAAGGCGGGTTATCCGAGGTTTCGCCCAAAGCCCGCTTTTAGCGCCCTGGTAGATTCGTCATGTACGCAGCACTCCCTATGGAGCAGCGCCCCCAGCCGCTCCATCCCCCTATGGAAACCCTGGCCCAGGCGCTACGGGTTCGTGCCTACGCCCGGCTGCCCGACACTGGCCTAGCCCCTCTGCTGATGGCGGACCCGCCCCATTGGCGACGCTTTCAGGACAGTTGGGAACGGCTGTGCCTGGATAAGCATATGGCCGATGGCGGTCGTTATCGCTACCGCCGCTACTCGATATTTCACTGGACGGCGGCGAACCGCAGCCTGGCTCTGGCTCCCCACCGGCCCCATTATCAGGAGAGCGTTTTCAACCCCGTGCATGGCGGCATCCACCGTCATTACCCACCCATGGAACCGGATATCCGAAACAATCCAGTGTTTCGGGGGCTGGTCGGTTTTTGCATGGGGGTGCTGGAGGCTGTGGCGGGGGCGGTGAACTGGTATCTGGAAGTCCATCAGTTCCGCATCCTGGCCTTGCCCAGCGGCGGCCATCCCACCCCCGAAGGCATCCACCAGGACGGGGTGGATTATAATTTCATCCTACTGGTGAACCGCTCCAACGCGGCGGGCGGCGAGACCGGCCTATACGACCTGAAGCGCCGTCCCCTGGACGGCTTCACACTGGAACAACCCGGCGATGGCCTGCTGGCCGACGACCGGCGGATCATGCACGGGGTATCGCCGATCATGCCCCGTGATCCCCAGGCCCCAGGCTACCGGGACGTGCTGGTGGTGACTTTCCGGCAGTGGTAATTTGGCGATACCGCCAGCCCTCAGAACTCCAGCCGCACCCCCGCCTCGATGGTATGGTCGGTGACATCATCCTGGCCCAATACCGACTCCACGGTGATAAAGGCCGACCGGCCCCGGGCAAACACCGCCGACACGCCCACCCCCACATTGAAATAATCCCGATCCGGCTCGTCGGTGGACGTCGCCAGGCGGGCCGCAGGGTCGACCGCGAAGGCCGCGCCGATGGACCGCTCGTCGTCCCGGAACTCATGCTCCCATTCCAGATGCGCCCCGGGCGTCAATACCCCCCAGTTCATGCTGATGGACTTGGACACCCGAGCGCCCAAGGCCGTGGTCAGGGAAGTGATAGTCTGGTCGTCGAAGTTTAGAGCCAGGCCGCCGCCGCCCCTTTCCCGGTATGCGTCGATGGTGGAGCGGATATACTCGATCCGAGCGTAGGGGCTGAACAGCCACGCGTCACGGCGGAAATCAGCTCCGGCGCTGACCGCCAAACCCAGCAGGCCGCCATCGGTCTCGCCCTTGGCGGCGCCGCTAAAGCCGCTGTAGCGGATGGTTCGGGTGGTGTCATAGTCCCCCCGGCCCAGGCTAGCGATCCAATCCACATAAAAACTGTCCGGGGCATGATACGTCCCGTACAAGGCTAGGCTGAACATCCTGGCGTCCAGTTTGCCAGCGGCGCCGGCAAAATCGCTGCTGGTATCGGCGTAACCCAGGGCGCCTCCCAGCACCAGACGGTCGGTGAGCCGGTAGTCAAGCCCCAGGGTTAGACCCAAGGTGTCGAAGTCGAAGCCGGTTTCGTTACTGGTGCTGTCTTTGTCTCCAAAGTTGACCCGGCCATTGATAAACACTCCTAACCGTCCGCCTAGCCCGTCTCCATCACCAGCGCCACCGCCGCTGATCATGCCACTCAACAGGGCGCCAGCGGGCAGGGACTGGCCACGGATATCAAAATGCAGGCCGTCGAGGGCCAGACCGGCGCCGCCGCTTCGCAACTGCCGAAACCGGCTATCCAGATTGTCGAACTGAATGTTGCCGGTCTCCAGGGTGATGAGCCCCAGACCGGCGATCTGACTTGGGGTGATGCTATCCAAGGCGGCCCGGAGTTGAGCATCGTTCAGACCGGCCAGTTCCCGGCAGCGGGCGGCCAATTCGCCGGTAGCGGTGGGACAGGCCGTGTCCAGGGCCATGGCGGTGGCCGTCTGGTTCGAAGTCAGACCCGGGGTATCCCCGAAGCCGGACTGATCCTGGATGGTCAGCACCGCCTGGCTGCGGCCCAGGGTGGCCCCGCCTTGGGGATCGCTCAAGCTTAGGTTCACCGTCTCCGGCTCTTCCAGCAGGGCATCGGCGACCAGATTGATGGTAATGGTCTTGGGTTCGCTGTCCCCGTCCGCCCAGTTCAGGACGCCGCTAACAGTCTGGAAATCCTCACCGGGGGTGGCGCTGCCCGCAGTGACGGCGAAGTTTACCGCGACCGAACCGGCGTCGCCGCCGCCACGAACCACCCGGATGGTCATCGCGCCGTCCCGCTCGCCGGCGCCATACTCGGCTTGCTCGAACTCCAGCACCCCCCGGGGCAAGCGGTCGCTGGGGTTGATGGTCAGGCTGGCCTGGGAGGGTGCACCCAACCGGGTTGCGCCCAGGGCCTCCAGGGCCAGCACCACAGTCTCGGCATCTTCCTCCAGGGAATCGTCCTGGACACTCAGGGTGCAATTGCGCGGCGAGGCGTCGCCATCGGCCCAACTCAGGGTCTGGACCGAAAAGGTAAAGTCGGTACTGGCCTCGGCCGTGCCTCCGGCGGTTACGCAGCGCACCGAGGCCGCACCCTCGGCGCCGCCTCTGCGGATCACGGTCAGGTTTACCGTGCCGACGTTCTCGTCCACAACCAGGCTGTCTCCCTCGAAGGCGATCTCCCCGGTTTGGGGCAGGTCGTTCTCCACGATGGTCACGGTGGCTGTCACCGGGCTGCCCGCCCCGACGCCGCCGCTGAACTCGCTCAGGGTCAAGGTGAAGCGCTCGTTGTTCTCCACCGTGGCGTCGTCCAGGATGGGAATGCTGATCTGGCGCGCGCCGGCTTCATTGTTGGCCCAGCTCACCACCTCGGATACAGCCCCGTAGTCAGACCCCGCCTCGGCGCTGCCGTCACGGCTGCTCACCCGCGCCGATACCGCTCCGTCGGCGCCCCCCACCCGAAGCACTTCCACGATGAGGACAGCGCCGTTCTCGGCGACGCTGTAGGCGGCCTGCCGGAACCGAAGCTGGCCGAACTCCGGCAAGTCGTTGGCGGCGATGGTCACGGTGGCCGTGGCCGGGCTGCCCAGGGCGGCGCTTCCGGTGGGGTCGGACAAGGCCAGGGAAAAGCTTTCGGCGTTCTCCGGCAGGCTGTCATCGACAATCGCCACGGAGAAGGTCTTGGTCCCTGCTTCCCCGTCGGCCCAGGCCAGGATTTGGGACACGGCGCCGTAATCACTACCGGCCACGGCGCCGCCGTCGTTGCTGGCCACCCGCACCGACACAGCGCCGTCGCTACCCCCCACCCGAGTCACCCCCACGGTTAGGCCGCCGCCGCTTTCGGAAACGTCGATAGCAGCCTGTTGGAACTGTAATACCCCGTGCTGGGCCACATCGTCGCTGGTGACGGTGACTGTCGCCGCCGTGGGGCTGCCCAGGGTGGCGCCGCCGGTGGGGGGGCCGGTGAACTGAATCTGGAAGGTTTCGTCCACCTCCACCAGGTCGTCATCCACCAGGCTGACGGTAAAGGACTTGGGCGCGGCGTCTCCGTCGGCCCAGTTCAGGGTGGTGGCGGCGGACTGGTAGTCGGTCCCGGCGTTGGCCGTGCCATCGGCGGTGCCCACGGCCACCGATACCGCCCCGTCGCTGCCCTCCTCCCGCAACACCCGCACCGTGACCGAACCGGCGGTCTCGGCCGTGGATACAGCAGCGGTCTCGAAGCGTAGACTGCCGTTGGCGTCATCGTCCCGGATCAGTTGGGTAAGCTGGCTGAGATTGCCCAGGGTGGCGCCCCCGGTGGGGTTGCTCAAAGTCAGTCGGAACGCCTCGTCGGACTCGCTTAAATCATCGTCCAGAATGGGCACGGTGATGGTCTTGGCGCTGGCATCACCATCGGCCCAGGTGAGGGTACCCGAGGTCTGGGTGTAGTCGGCGGCGGCGCTGGCGGTGCTATCGGCGGTGGCGAAGCTCACCGACACGGCGCCGTCGCTACCACCCGTGCGGCTGACCGTATAGCTGACGCTACCCACAGATTCATCCACCGCCGCAGGGGTGGCGGTGAAAGCCAGTTCACCCGGCGCCAAGAGGCGCACTTCGGTGGATACCGAGCGACTGCCCCCGGCGCAGCTCAACTCGGAAATTACGCAATCGGCCACGAACTGTAAGTTCGAAACGCCATCCGGCGGGTTCCAGGAGAAGGTGAAGGTGCGAACCTCTCCCGGCGCCATGCCGGAGCAGAAGAAGGTAGACCCGTCGAGAGAGCAATGACTCGAACTGAACTGCCCGGAAATGTTCTGACCGCCCTTGAAGATTTCGATTTCTGGAAAATTTGTCGCGCTGGGCGAGGCGCTAGCCTGCACTTGCACACTGTAACTCACCGATTGGCCCGGCGTGACCGGATTGGCGGGGCTTTGAGTCATGGACAGAAGAGTCAAATCGGCCCGTGCGGGTAGCGCCAGGAGCAACGTCCAGACCAGAATCAGACCCCACCCGAGGCTCCATCGCGACGCTCGACAGCGCGACACTCGACAGCGCGACACTCGACAGCGCGACACTCGGCCAAGCTCCCGACACCGGAGGGAAACACAGAATAGGAGGCGTGATAGGGACATGGCGGATTCCTTGGGCGAAGGCGCTGGGCGGGAGTATAGTTTCAAAATCGCCGATATTCTTTGCTCCGGGCTGTTATCGATCCTATTCTGGACAGCCGCGCCAACACCGTCGACCATACCGATGCCCAGCAGCAGCGATGGTCGAAATCTGCATATACCTCCACCTGGGCGCCCGGTTCCCCGGCCAGAGCGCCGTTCACCAGCTCGGGGGGCACGTTGCGGTCCCGCCCGCCGGCCAGATGAAGCTGGACCACATCCGCCGCCAGGGGCGGACGTCGGACGGGGTTGAACGAACCTCTCAAGGGGCTGAAATCATGCAGCGCCGTCCAGCGATCAATATCCAGATTGGCGGCCACGGTGACCAAGGCCCGGACCCCGGACAAGCGCTCGGCCAGCAACCGGGCCAACACCCCGCCGCCACTGTAGCCAATCAGCACCAGATCGGTATTTTGCCTTTGCCGCTGAAAGGCTCTTATGGCCGCCACCAAGCTGTCCACCACTTCGGGACCATAGCGTCGGTCGGTCCACAGCAGGGGATGACAAGGGGGGGTAAAGGACTGGCCATGGTAGCAGGGCCTTCCCAGGTACAGGGCCGGCCCGGGGTCCAGGGCCAGCAGTTCCAGGGCCAGTGGCTGGCGGGGTGTGGGGTCGGGAGAAACCGTATAGCGGTTCAGCCAGGGACTGCCGTCCCCTTCTAGATACACCCGCAGGGGCGCTGTGGCCGGGCCGTCCTTGGCATAGGCTGTCAGCTTATAAGCCCCACCGGTCAGCAGCCGTTGCTCCAGGCCCAGCGCCTTGGCTCTGGCATCCAGGCGTTGGGCGGGCGCGGCGCAGGCCACATGCAAGAGCAAGAGCAGCATCACTGCGAACGTTTTCAGGACTCGGGGATTGTTGTACCTTGGCATTGAGTAAGCACCGTTACAAAGTCAGGCAATCATTCCGCCACCGGGGCCTGACGGAATGTTCGGATACGAGGTTCGCGTGCCCATGGTAGTTCAACGTCTGGTCCAAGGGTTGCTAGACGGCGTCAACCGTCTAAGCAGTCTCATTAACAGGGTTCGACGGGTTCGGTTCACCCCCAAAAACTGCGCCGAACTCCGGGAACACGCACTCGTTCTGAGTCGCCAAGGCGAGAGCGAGGCTGGCGAGCGACTGCTCGGAAACGTGATACCGCGTCTGGAGGGGCGGATCGAACAAGGAACCCATTGGGTGGTGGAACTGGCAGAAACCCGCCGGACCTTGGCCCGGCTACTGCTAGATGACGCCCCCGTGCGCGCTGTCACCACCTTGGAGGCAGCCGTGAAGGATTACCGACGCTTGGGCGAAGCTCGGATGACCGACCTGGCCGCCACCCTGGATCAACTCGCCGAAGCCCAGGAACGGGCGGGCCGCTATCAGGCGGTGCTGGACACCGCCGAACACAGCCTGGCCCTCCATCAAGCCCGTCAGGATCATCGCGCCGCCGCTCTGCTTTTGTCACGCCTGGCCGAGGTGGCCATCCGCCAGCGAGACCTGGACGGCGCTGAACAGCAGTTTACCCGCGCCATGGCCGCCGCCGCCAACGCCGGAGACCACCAACTGCGGGGCGAGATGCTGCGCCAGCGGGGTATTTTACAGCGCCGCCGCCGACACTATGAGCAAGCCCTGGATTCGTTCCAGGCGGCCATCGCCGCCTTCCGGGCCGCCGCCGACGCCGGGGCCGAGATGCGGACTTGGGATCTGCTGGCCACCACCCAGGTACACCGGGGCGACCTGGACAACGCCCATGGCAGTTACGCCCGCGGCCGGGAGTTGGCTGAGCGCCTGGAAGACCGTTTTCACCTGGCCATCAACGCCCAGCACCTGGGCATCCTCCACCAGAAACGGGCCGAGCAGACCGTCAACCCCGATATCCGCGCCACTTTGCTGCATCAGGCGGCGGAGTATCTGCGGGAAAGCCTGGCTATCAAGCTGGACATGAATAACCGCCCCGGCGTGGAGGCATCCTATTATCAACTGGGGGTGTTGTTCTGGAAGATGGGCGACCTAGAGCAAGGAGAGCATTATCTGCGCCGGGCCACGGCCCTGGCCGAAGACCTGCGCCTGGCCAAGGTCTATAAGAACTATAGCGCCCTGGCCATGATCGCCCGGGAGCGCAACGATGTGGACGCCGCCTCCCTTTGGCAGGCCAAATGCGACGGCAAGGTGGCGGAACTCAAGAGTCGGCGCTTTTAACCGACAGGATAGCTATAAGGAGTACTCCCTTGACCCGAACCGCGACCCTTCTCTTGACCCTGGTCCTGGCCACCCTCGCCGCGCCGATTCACGCCGAGGTGTTCTGTTATTACCTCATCGCCGAGGACGGCACCATTCAGATCTACAAGCGCCCACCCA
The DNA here is from genome assembly GCA_964597315.1 of uncultured Candidatus Competibacteraceae bacterium. Lineage (GTDB taxonomy): Bacteria > Pseudomonadota > Gammaproteobacteria > Competibacterales > Competibacteraceae > CAZQXD01. The sequence goes on along the minus strand of CAZQXD010000015.1, from coordinate 16,558 downwards.
TGGACATCAGCCACGATCCCGACAGCCCGACCGTTGTCCCGCCGACGGTGGGGGGACATCTCATTATTGCCCAGACGGACCGGTGCCGTAGCCAGGTTCGCCCCCGCCAGGACGTATCCCGGCCCCAGCCCCTGGTCAATTAAAGAGCAGGCCAAAAAGGTCGGCCCACCCCTCCTGATTGAATCTGCTGCTGCCGACTCTCGGATTCGTCCTCCGGCGGTTCCAGGCTCAGAGGCAGCGTCGTGGTCAACCGGGCGCTGTGCTGTCCCGTGGGCTGATAGCGAAACGCGATGTCGTGGATTTCCAGGAAATTTTTGATGCGGGTAGCTTGTAAAATGGTGGCCGTCACCACCCCCTCCGTGGCCAGTTGTTCCACGGCGATGCGGATGTCCTCGCCAAAACGATTTTCCACATAGGCTAACACCTGGGCGGACAACCCCGGGTCGGTGGCCGGTTCTGACGTCGGTTCCGGTGCGGGTGCGGGTTCCGGCGTTAGCTCCGAAGCCGGTTCCAGGACCGGTTCCGAAGGCGGTTCGGAGGCCTGCTGGGACGAGGCCGGATACGGGGTTAGGGTCTGGAAATCCGCCTGTCGGGACGCCTCAACCGGCCAGTCTTCATTCCCTTCGGACAGTTCGGTCTGTAAGACGCCATCTTGCAGGCGCACTGGAATGCCCTGGGCCAGCGCCAGACGGGCGCACAGCAGCAACAGCCGGTGGTAGCGGTGTTCATGGACGGCATTCCCCGCTTCAGCCGGTGACCGGGGAACCAGACTGCTGGCCTTGCACCACCAGGGATGGCTGTCGGCCTCGGCAATGACCTTGATTTCCTCCACGCCGTCCCTGACACGGCTGGCCAGCACTACCAATGGCCTGGTGGTCTGGGATTTTTTGACGACATCACCGAAAACGAAACTGGACATGTGGGCACTCCGGCGCATGAACGATCTAAGGCAATTTCTAAGTATAGGCGGGATAGACCTTGGCGCTGCTATCCTCATCCCAGTGACAGTCCGCATACCCTATCCAGAACGCGGAAACCATACGACAATTCTCCCGTATTCCAAGTGAGAACCCTAAGGAAGCATCCCCAGCCATGACCGATAATACCCCCAAGCAGGCGGAGCAACACCGTCTAAGGCTCCGCAATACCCGGCTGTCTGACTACGAGGACATTAAGGAAATCATGGACCTGGTATATCCAGACCTGGACGGAGCTTGGAAACGGGAACAGTTCGCCTCCCAGATCGCCCGGTTTCCCGATGGCCAGATTTGTATCGAGGATAATGGCAAGGTGGTGGCCGCCGCCATCAGCCTGGTCGTGGAATATGCCCGCTATGGGGACAACCACACCTATCAGCGGATCACCGGCAACGGCTATATCACCAACCACGACCCCAACGGCGACACCCTCTACGGGGTGGATGTGTTCGTACACCCGGAGTACCGGGATTTGCGTCTGGGCCGACGTCTTTACGATGCCCGAAAGGAACTGTGCGAGAACCTCAACTTGCGGGCCATCGTGGCCGGGGGGCGCATCCCCGGCTACCGGGAACACGCCGATCGGCTGTCCCCCCAGCAGTACGTGGAGCAGGTCAAGGCCAAGGAGATCTACGACCCGATCCTGACCTTTCAACTCGCCAATGATTTTCATGTCCGCAAACTCATCACCGGCTATATGAGCGATGATCGGGATTCCAAAGCCTACGCCACCCTGCTGGAATGGCTGAATATTTACTATGAGGGCAAGGAGAAACTGATCGGCGCCAGCAAGACCGTGGTGCGAATTGGGGCGGTGCAATGGCAGATGCGATCCCTCGCCTCTTTGGACGATCTATTCCAACAAATGGAGTATTTCGTGGATGCGGTATCCGGCTATAAGGCCGATCTAATGCTGTTTCCCGAGTTCTTCAACGGCCCTTTGATGGGTTTGTTCCCCCAGGACAACCCCGCCGAGGCGGTGCGCAGCCTGGCCGAGTACACCGACGAAATCCGTCAGGAAATGCAACGTCTGGCCCTGGCATACAATGTCAATATCATCGCTGGCTCCATGCCGGAATACCACGATCACAAACTCTACAACACCGCCTTTCTGTGTCGACGCGACGGCACCTGGGAGAGCCAACGCAAGCTGCATATCACCCCCGATGAGTCCGCTTACTGGGGCTTGCAAGGGGGCGATGAGCTACGGGTGTTTGAAACCGACGTGGGCAAGATCGGGGTGCTAGTCTGCTATGACGTGGAGTTCCCGGAACTGCCCCGCATACTGGCCGACCAGGGCATGCAGATCCTGTTCGTGCCGTTCTGGACCGACACCAAAAACGCCTATCTGCGGGTGCGTCGCTGCGCCCAAGCCCGGGCCATCGAGAACGAATGCTATGTGGTAATCTCCGGCAGCGTCGGCAACCTGCCCAAGGTGGAGAACATGGACATGCAATACGCCCAAGCGGCGGTATTCACTCCTTCGGATTTTGCTTTCCCCCATGACGCCATCGCCGCCGAGGCCACTCCCAATACGGAGATGACCCTGATCGTGGACCTAGACTTGGACAGCCTCAAGGAAATGCGCATGCATGGCTCGGTTCGCAACTTCCGGGACCGGCGACTGGACCTGTATAAAGTGAGCTGGTTGAAGACGGTTTAACCCAAGGCGGGCTTGTAGCCCAGGGACAGGCGCATCCATCCACTGATCCCTGGCGACAGGCCAAAGGGTAGCCCAAGACCCTAGGGATCGGGGTCATGGGGTTCGGTGGAGCATGGCCGCTCCCCGTAGACGTTCAGGAGTTGCCGCCGAGTGGCTTGCAAGCGCCTGGCCATGATGTCCATAGCCCGCTTGAGCAGTTCATAGCCCAGGAGAAAATGCTGGTCCATCAGCTCCCGCAGGCAGGCAGCCTGGAACACCACGGCCCGTACCGGGGTCCGGGTCTTGCCGTCGAAGCGCCAGCGAAACGGCGGGGTCAGCCAGGACCAGCCCAGCGGCTCTCCAGCGACCACGGTCTGAATGTGCGCCGCGCCCGAACGGTGATCACGAACGCTCAAGGTTACCTCGCCCTCCAGCAAAATATAGAAGCAGTTGGCCCTTTGGTCCTGGCGGAATAAATACTCCCCAGCCGCATACCAGACCTCTCTGGCGCAGGGCGTAATCAGCTTCAGGTGATCTCTGGGCAGGTTCGTGAAATACGCTTGGGTCGACAGCAATTGGACCAGTTCGTCATCGGTCAATTCGGGAACCTCCAGCGACGGCGCGGATGGCGCACACCTCCTCGGCCAAAGCGATGCCCACCGGACACCGGAGACAACGCGCCCGTGGTCCAGGACCGTCGGGTATTCCTTGGGGCGTCATGCGCTCGGGTCTACGATAACCTCAACGGTCCAGGTGGAGAATTGACCCCTATCAACCTTTGGACTGAAAAGGACCGGCCAGCCGCTCCTACAGGCAACGGTGATTCAAACGTCGGCAAACCTTGCCGGACCCCAGAAAATCCATGTACTATGCGCTCTTTCCCGCCCGTGCCGGGGTGGCGGAACTGGTAGACGCAGCGGACTCAAAATCCGCCGGTGGTGACACCGTGAGAGTTCGAGTCTCTCCCTCGGCACCAATAAATTCAGTAGCTTATTAAAAAAACCTTTTTGCCATACTGCTTGCCACTCCATCGGTGGGACACTCTTGGGGCATTTACGCACAGCTATTGGCCACCAACCTCATCAGAACCCGACTGATCGCTACCCGCCAGACCTTACTGGAATCTCTCGGCACCAAGACCACTTCAGGCCACCCAACCACCCATATTTTGCCTGTCACTGCCCCACCAGTGCCCCATGCCCATCATAATAAAATTCAACTAGCTGTTTGTATTCAGCTAAAAATAATACACACAACGGACTATCCATCCGGTGTTGCCGTTTATCGCGGTTTGTCGTACTGTGTGGGTAGGTATTTCGAACCTGAAATGCCAGGCGGGCCGGACGGTGCGCCAACACCGCTACCCGGCCCTGACCATTAACACAGTCTGGTTAGGAGACCGCATCAATGGCTACTTCAAAGCGTAGCAACTTCATCGCCTGCCGCTCCACTGACAACGGAGAGCGGAACCATGGCTAACATCGAAAAGCGCGTCAGTAACGACGGCAAAACAGCCTACCGGGTGAAAGTTCGCCTCAAGGGCTTTCCACCCCAGTCTGCCACCTTCGATCGTCTCACCGATGCCCGCCGCTGGGCGCAACAGACCGAAACGGCCATTCGGGAAGGGCGGCATTTCAAAACCACCGAAGCGAAACGCCATACCGTGACGGATCTGGTAGACCGCTACCTGCGCGATGTCATGCCCCACAAACCCAAGAGTGCCCGAGATCAGACCCGGCACCTACTATGGTGGCGGCAGGAAATCGGCGCCTATACCGTAGCCGATGTTACCCCCGCCTTGTTAGCGGAACACCGGGACAAACTGGCCCGGGGTAAGACTCCTACCGGCAAACGGCGGTCTCCGGCAACGGTAGTGCGTTATATGGCGGCACTAAGCCACGCATTCAGCATCGCGTCTAAGGAATGGGGGTGGATCGAGATCAATCCTTTCTCCAAGGTAACCCGACCCAAAGAGTCGAGGGGGCGGGTGCGATTTCTGTCTGACGAGGAACGGGAACGGCTATTAATGGAGTGTCGGGCCAGTAAAAGTGCCGATCTTTATCCGGCGGTGGTGCTGGCCCTGTCCACGGGTGCCCGGAAAATGGAGATCATGGCTATGCGCTGGACACAAGTGGACTTCCAGCGGGGCGTCATCGTCCTGCACGAAACCAAGAACGGGGAACGGCGAGTGCTCCCCTTGGTGGGGCACGCCTTGGAACTGCTGCTGGAACGGTCCAAGGTACGGCGGATCGACACGGACCTGGTGTTCCCATCACCCCATAACCCGAACAACCCCATAGAACTGCGCGAAGCCTGGGAATACGCCCTGGAACGGGCCGGCATCCATGATTTCCGATGGCACGACCTACGTCATTCCTGCGCGTCCTATCTGGCCATGAACGGCGCTACGTTGGCGGAAATCGCCGAGGTACTGGGACATAAGACCTTGCAGATGGTGAAGCGTTACAGCCATCTGAGCGAAGCCCATACCGCCAAAGTGGTGGGCCGGATGAATGCGGCCATTTTCGCCAAAAACTGATCGGTACACCCTACCAGCCAGGTGGGCACCATAGCTGCCAATTGCCATGGTGCCTGCCCTGCCCCTCTCTACCTTTATTGCTTCGGTGCCAAAGCCCATGGAAATAGATGCGTTTGTCGAAATTGATGGTGCCAAAGCCGTCTCCGTCCGCCTGATTCCCTTTGTGACCGGCTGGCAGCTACACCCGGATAACTTGGTTGGGCTATTAACAGGCCGATATTCCACACTGCCCGGCGGTAGCGAAAAGGTACTGCTTCGTTCTTATCATCTGGATGAGCATGGTCAATATCACGCCATGCTGCCCAGGGATTGGGACGTGGTACGGGCCGTACCTGGAGGGTAAGTCCCATTCACTGCTCACGCAAGAAGTAGCGGGCGAGGAATACTACCCAAGATGGCGCATCGAAAGCATTGAAACCCTGCTACCCGGTACGTTTGTATGGCTGGAGGATTTAAGGGAAGCTTATCAGAAAGCGTTTTCTCGCCCGCATCGAGGACCGGCGCTATTACCTAGACCTGTGCAACGATGCCTGGCAAGCCGTCGAGATCGGCCCGGAAGGCTGGCGAGTGGTGGACGCCCCACCAGTTTGCTTTCGGCGTACTCCCACGATGGCCCCGTTGCCGTTGCCCGTGGCGGGGGGAAAGCTTGACGCGCTTTGGGAAGTCGTCAACGTCCCGGAGGAAGACCGCCCCCTAGTGCTGGCCTATCTGCTGGAGTGCTGGCGGCCCGAGACTCACTTCACAGTGCTGGAGCTAAGCGGCGAACAGGGTAGCGGAAAGTCCGACACACAAGATCGGTTGCGCCAACTGGTGGACCCGTCAGAGGTCAACCTTCGCGCCGCGCCAAAGACCGTCGAGGATGTTTTCGTTGCAGCCGCCAATAATTGGCTGGTCAGCTTCAACAACCTGTCTCACCTGACTGCGGCCCAACAGGATGCGCTCTGCACGTTGAGTACTGGCGGAGGCTTTGCCGGGCGCACCCTGTATACCAATTCCGAGGAAACGCTGATCGAAGCGCAACGCCCCGTAGCGATGAACGGCATTTCCACCCTGGCCACGGCGCAAGACCTGATCGACCGCACCATCCGTCTGGAGCTACCCGTACTCCAGTCCCGGCGCCGGGACTCAGACTTACGGGCACAGTTTGACCAGGCCCGGCCCGGCATTCTGGGGGCGTTGCTGGATTTGTTCTGCGCCACCCTGCGGGCACTGCCGACTGTCGAGCTGGAGAACCCACCCCGGATGGTGGACTTTGCGACCTTGGGCGAGGCTATGTTCACGGCGATGGGACGAGCGGACAGTTTCACGGACCTGTACAAGCGTAAACGCACCGCTGCCGTTCTGATGGCCCTGGAGTCGTCACCCGTGGCCTGTGCCGTGCTGGCCTTTGTTGACCGCAACCCCGGCGGGTTTTCTGGATCGCTCAAGACATTGCTAAGCACCTTGGCCGATTATCGGCAGGATACGGAAACATGGCCCCGATCCGGGAAAGGGCTTGCGGATGCATTGCGACGCAACGCCCCGGCCCTGCGCCTGGCTGGCGTTAAGGTGGCGTTTGACCCTGTGCGGCGGATGGACGGCTACCACGTCGGGTTGAAGCGCATGAACATGGCACACGGAGGGGATACCCTTTTTTCGGCGGGAAATAAAAGTGCTGCCCGTGAAGTTCATGAAGTTCATGAAGTTCATGAGCCACTGAAAAAAGAGGAAAAAACCCATGAACCTTGCCAAGGTCAAAGTTCATGCAAAGTTCATGGGCATGAACTTCAAAGGAATACCCATGAACTTGGAAACTCTGAAGTTCATGGAGAAAATCCTTTAAAATCAAATGCGTATGAAATTCATGAACCTTATGAACGTTATCCAGGAAATTTAAAATCTCGCCGAAAAAAAAATACGCCCCCGTCGGATGAAGTTCATACCGCAGACGAGGGAGAACTGTTCTGATGGACGCCTTCATCGTACTGTCCGATCTGAAACGCCGGGGCATAGTGCTGAGCCTGGAGGGGGAGAACCTACGCGCTCGGGGCGCTCTGACTGATACCGACCGCGCCACCATCCGTCAGCACAAGCCGGGGCTGCTAGAGGCCCTCCGACGGCGCTCTAACCCTGCACCCAACCCAAAACCCTCCACACCCTGCAAGACCTGTGGGGGCGGCCACTGGTGGCGGGATGGCCACGGCTGGTGGTGTTCCGGCTGCCGACCCTGGCCCGATGGGTTCACGGGGGAGAGTTTGGCCGTGCCGGGTGGTACGCCCGCCCCCGCCCGGGAGTCGCCCGTCCTGCCTGTGAACATTGAGGGTGCGTCCCTGGAGGCCCTCCGCCAGTGGGCCAGGGAGGAGTGGTCCGAGATGGCCAGCATCCCGAGTCTGCTGGCCGCCTACGTCCGGGCGGGCATCGAGGCCGAGGAGATCGACCCCCCAAGTGACTGGGACCGTGCCGTAACGCCCGGCTGCCTGACCAAGCCCCGGGGTGGGTATAACCCGCCGTTCGTGGACCCCCACGGGGAGGAGCATCGCGTAGAGCGCCCTGACCGCCTACCGCTGCCCCTGGCCGCCGTACCGGCCCGTGACGCCTTCTATAACCACCTGGCCACCTGTTCCCGCTGCTATGCGCCTGTGGGGCGTTATTGCCCCGAAGGGGAGGCATTGCGGGGGGCTTATCGGGGTGCTGTTGCGGGGGAGGATGCAGAATGAACAGGCACATTGGGCCTAGCACAAAAAAGCCCGGCTGGGGACTTGGCAAGGCCACCGTCAAACCGCGCCAAGCCATTTTGAACGCCTTCCAGGAAACCAGTAAGCCGGTCACCGTCCGGCAAATGTTCTACATGCTCAGTGTTCCCGGAGCCGTTGAGAAAACCGAAAACGATTGTCGCAAAGTCCAGCGTCAGCTTGTGTTGATGCGCCGGGATGAGATGATTCCCTATGGGTGGAATGCGGACAACACCCGCTGGCAGCGCAAACCGAGGACCTGGGATAGCCTGCCGGAATTGGTGTTCCTTGTCCTTGATATTCACCTGTCGGGCCGGTTTTACCTGTGGCTTGGCCTGGAGTTACTATAGCCGCCCAACAGGCCACATACACTATGGAACAACGACAAGTAGCCACCACAATGAATAACTGAGAATGCTTTCAGCTTCGCTAAAGTCTCGACTTTGGCGTATCGCAGGCGCACCGCACGTCAATTCTTATCTCAAAGCTCAAGAGTTTACCGGGCCCGTGCCGGGCTGATCTTTCTGAGCTTATACCAAGCACACTATCGTCAATCTGGATGCAACCCCATGAAAGCCAGCGAAACCAAGGTATTGGACTTTCTACACAAACCCGCACAGTTCATCATCCCAATCTACCAGCGTAACTACAGTTGGACGCCAAAGCAGTGCGAACAGCTTTGGCGTGACATCCTGCGGGCCGGTGGGGATGACAGCGTATCAGGCCACTTTATAGGCTCCGTGGTCTATGTCGAACGCGGCCTGTACAGCCATTCCTCCATCCCACAACTGCTGGTCATCGATGGTCAGCAGCGCCTGACCACCATTTCCCTGCTTATCGCCGCTCTAGGCCACGTCATCGCCCAACGCGGCAGGCCCGACGGCATCGGCGTTAACCGGAAAAAACTGGTCAACTACTATCTGCTGAACCCGGAAGAAGACGACGATCTGCATTATAAGCTGCTGCTCAATCGCACCGACAAGGAGACCCTGAAGCGCATCGTCGAAGACAAGCAGCCGCCTGATCCCCTGTCCAAGCGCCTGATGGAGAACTTCAACTATTTCGTCACCCAACTGACCAGTGGCAAATCCCTCCTGGCCACCGTTTATCAAGGGCTGGCCAAGCTCATCATCGTGGACATCGCCCTGAATCGGGAGCACGACAACCCCCAGTTGATCTTCGAAAGCCTCAACTCCACCGGTCTGGAACTGACCCAGGCCGATCTGATCCGCAACTACGTGCTTATGGGGCTGGGCCACAAGGCCCAGACCCAGCTTTACAACGAGCACTGGTATCCCATGGAATGCCTCTTTGGCCAAACCCACTACGCCAACCTATTCGACCGTTTCATGCGGGACTACCTGACCCTCAAGACCGGCGCCATACCCAACATCAGGGCGGTCTACGATGCTTTCAAAAGCTATGCCTGGCGCCACGACAGCGCTACCCCGGACGCCATCGTCGCCAACATCCACCGCTACGCCCGCCATTTCGCCACCATCGCCCTGGGCTTGGAGAAAGACCCGGATCTGCGCCGCTGCTTCGACGATATCAACACCCTGAAGGTGGACGTGGCCTATCCGTTCCTGCTGGAACTCTACGACGACTACACCCGGAAGGTGCTGGACAAGCAGAACATGATCGGCATCCTGCAACTGCTGGAAAGCTTCGTCTTCCGCCGGGCCATCTGCGGGATTCCCACCAACAGCCTGAACAAGACCTTCGCCACGCTGGCCAAGGAGGTGGACAAAAGCCGCTATCTGGACAGCACCCGCGCCGTGCTGCAAACCGCCACCACCTACCGACGCTTTCCCGACGACAGCGAATTCCAGCGGGAACTGAAGGCCAAGGACCTGTACAAATTCCGCAACCGCAACTACGCCCTGAGCAAGCTTGAGAACCACGGCCGCAAGGAACCGCTGAACGTGGAGGACTACACCATTGAGCACGTCATGCCTCAGAACCCGAACCTTTCGGCGGCGTGGCGGACGGAACTGGGATCGGATTGGCGCGATATCCACGAACGCTACCTGCATACCCTGGGCAATCTGACCCTCACCGGCTATAACCCTGAATTGAGCGACCGGCCCTTCCAGGAAAAGCGCGATATGGAAGGTGGCTTCGGGGACAGTCCCATCCGGCTGAACAAGAGCCTGGCCAAGCAGGAACACTGGAATGAAGACGCCATCCAACAGCGTGCCGACAAACTCTCCGCCCTGGCCACCCAGGTATGGCCCTACACCGGCCTGAGTGCCGACCAACTGGCCCAGTTTCCGAATCTGGGGCCGAAGCGGGGGAAGACCTACACCCTGGACGACCACGCCTTTTTGAAAGGCCCGATGCTGGAGTTGTTTCAGCAGTTCCGCAAGCACGTCCTGAACCTGGATGCCTCGGTAACGGAAGAAATCCTCAAGCTCTACATCGCCTACAAGTTCACCACCAACTTCGTGGATGTGGTGCCCCAGGCCAGCCGCCTGCGGCTGTCGCTGAACCTGCCGTTCAACGAGATCCACGATCCCAAGGGATTGTGCAAGGACGTGTCCAATGTCGGCCGCTGGGGCAATGGAGACGTGGAAGTCGGCCTAAGCTCCCTGGAACAAATCCCGGACGTGCTGTATCTGGTCCGGCAAGCCTTCGAGAAACAACGGGACACCGAAACCGCCTGACGCCTGCGAGAATAAAGAATCCCAAAACCGACTACCCCGACGCCGTCGCTTCCGCGGCCCATGGCCGCGATTAATCTACCCAAGCAAGGCTAAGAATGACCAAACTAACCCTCAGCCAACTCTCCAGCCTCCTCTTCAGCGCCTGTGACGATCTGCGCGGCAATATGGATGCCTCGGAGTACAAGGAATATATCTTCGGCATGCTGTTTTTGAAGCGGCTCTCGGACCTGTTCGATCAGGAGCGTGAGCAACTCCAAAAACAGCTCAAGGCCAGGGGGATGCCCGATCATGCCATTGCAGTCCTGCTTGAAAACCCGGACCAATACACCTTTTTTGTACCCGAAGAGGCCCGCTGGAACACAATCCGGCATCTGAAAACCAACGTGGGCTCCGCCCTTAACAAAGCCCTGGAGGCCCTGGAGGATGCCAATTTCGAGGCCCTGGAGAACGTGCTCAAGGGCATCAACTTCAATCGTCGGATCGGCCAGCAAACCCTCGACGACGATACCCTGGCGAACTTCATTCAGAACTTCGAGCTGATTCCCCTGCGTGACGAGAACTTCGAGTTTCCCGATCTGCTGGGGGCGGCCTATGAATCCCTGATTAAGTGGTTCGCCGATTCGGCGGGCAAGAAGGCCGGGGAGTTCTATACCCCCAGCGAGGTGGTCCGCACCCTGGTGGAGATCGTCGAACCCCAGGTCGGCATGAGCGTCTACGATCCCACCTGTGGCTCGGGGGGCATGCTGATCCAGGCCCAGAACTATATCCGCGAGTGCGGCGGGGATGTACGAGATTTGTCCCTCTACGGTCAGGAGAGCATGGGAACGACCTGGTCCATCTGCAAGATGAACATGATGCTCCACGGCATCCCCTACTCCTATATCCGTCAGGAGGACACCCTACGCCGGCCCCAGCACAAGGACGACAATGGCGAATTGAAACGCTTCGACCGGGTGCTGGCCAATCCGCCGTTCAGCCAGAATTACATCAAGAAGGATATCGAATATCCGGGCCGTTTCGCCGTGTGGATGCCGGAGAAGGGCAAGAAGGCGGACCTGATGTTCGTACAGCATATGCTGGCGGTGCTCAAGAGTGATGGCAGGATGGCCACGGTGATGCCCCACGGGGTGCTGTTCCGGGGCGGCGAGGAGCGGGAGGCCCGGCAACATTTTATCGAGCGGGGCTGGCTGGAGGCGATCATCGGGCTGCCCGCCGGGCTGTTCTACGGCACCGGTATTCCCGCCTGTGTGCTGGTGATGAACAAGCAGGGAGCCCAGGACCGCCGCCATGTGGTGTTGATCAACGCCGACCGGGATTATCGGGAGGGCAAGGGGCAGAATTTTCTGCGGGCCGAGGATATTTCCCGCATTGTCCACGCCTACCGGACCCTGACCGGAGGGCAGCGGGAGGAACTGCCGGGTTACGGGCGGCGGGTGCCGGTGGAGGAGATCGCGGGAGAAGATTTCAATTGCAATATCCGCCGCTATGTGGACAACGCGCCACCCCCGGAACCCCACGATGTGCGGGCTCATCTCCACGGTGGGGTGCCGGTTGGGGAGGTGGAGGCCCTGGGGCATTTCTGGATCAATTACCCGGGACTGTGGGAGCGTTGCTTTCAGGCCCGGCCTGGGGATGATGCCTATGTGGACTTTGCCCCGGAGGTCACGGACCGCCGTGCCCTGGGGGATAGGGTGAAAGAGGACGCCAGCGTCCATGAGGCCCATTGGGGTTTTATGGATTTGCTGGAGGGATGGTGGGCGCGGCATCTGCCCCATATCGAGGCTCTGGCGCCAGATGATGGCAGGACGGGCAATGTCTATGAACTGCGCCGGTTGTTGATGGGCACCATTGAGGAGGCCCTGGCGGGGCAGCGGTTGCTGACGGACCATCAGGTGCGGGGGGCGCTGGCCCGGTATTTCGAGTATTTCAAGCCGGAGTTCAAGTCCATCGCCTTTAGCGGCTGGGGGCCGGAACTGATCCCCGACCAGGATATTCTGCAAAGCCAGTTCCCGGAGATGCTGGCGGAGATGGAGGCCAAGCGGCTGCGGCTGGCGGAACTGACGGCGCTGTTTGCGGCCGCCGACGAGGAGGATTACGAGGACGAGGACGATACCGGCGTCCTGCCTGGCGATCAGGTCAGGTCTCTGAAGGAAGAGTTGAAGGAACTCAATGGGGCCTGGAAGACGGCGCTCAAGGAGTTGAAATCCCTGGCCGGCGATTTATTCACCGAGATGAAGGTGGCGGGGGTACTGCCGAAGGGGGTGAAGAAGGGGGATGTTACCCGGGGCTTTACAGCCAATGAGCCGGATTTCAGTGCCGGGGAGAGGGTGCTGGAAGTGGCCGCCCGGGCCGGGTTCGAGTCGGAACGGATCGGGCTGATTCAGGAACTCATGCGGATCGGGCGGGAGGCGTTCTCGCGGGCCGAAGTCCGGGAGGATCGGCTGCGGCGGCATAAAGCTCTGGCCGATGAGGCCAAGCAGATCAAGGCCGATCTGCGAGCCACCGAGAAGCAACAGGAGGAACTGGTGGCCGCCGCCCGGGAGAGGATTGGCCGGGATGAGGCCCGGCAGGTCATCATCGAACGGCTGCATCGGATTCTACTGGAGACTTACGAGTCCTACCTTCGGGCCGATCAACGGGCCTGTATCGCAGCCCTGGAAAACCTTTATGTCAAGTATGCGGTCACGGCTGGGGATATCGAGCGGCGGCGGGATGCGGCGACGGCCAGGTTGAAGGGATTTTTGGAAGAACTTGGATATGCATAATCTGACGGATTTGAGCAGAGTTTATTTGATCCTTTGGATTCAGAGGTGCCTGTATCAAAGAATTTCCGAGACAGTGTCTCGGATTTTTATAGATGGCAATACAATTAAGGCGAAGCCGAAGGGATTTTGGGAGAAATTAGGTTATGCATGATATAGTTGCTTCACATTGGATTCAAAAAAATTTCGGAGCAATTGTTAAACGCCTTGTCAATGGAGGCACCCCTCCGACGGAAATTGCAGCCTATTGGAATGGAACTATTCCGTGGATTACAGGAGCTGATTTCACGAACTTTGGAATTACTGAATTTCGACGTTTTATCTCCCTTGATGCCGTTCGACACTCATCTACCAATATCATTGATCAAGGGGAATTGCTGTTAGTCACCAGAACTGGCGTCGGCAAGCTTGCTATTGCTCCTTGCAATATCGCGGTTAGCCAAGATATTACTGGTGTATATCCAGATCGGGAACAAGTCGATATAGTATTTTTATACTACCGCATGCAGCAGGGTGTAGAAGAATTAAAAAAACTCAATCAAGGGACAAGTATTAATGGCATTATTCGAAAAGATTTGCTCCTCTATCCTTTAGAAATCCCTTCCCTATCTCAGCAGAAATGCATAGCCGAAATCCTATCCACAATAGACGAAGTCATCGAACAAACCGAAGCCCTGATCGCAAAGACCCGGCAGATCAAGGCCGGTTTGATGCACGACCTTTTCACCCGGGGCGTCATGCCTGATGGGCAGCTTCGGCCACCACGGGAAGAGGCTCCGCAGCTTTATAAGGAGTCGCCGATTGGTTGGATTCCGAGGGAATGGGATATTAGTTCAATCGGAGATATAGCAGACTCGCTTATTGATGGCCCCTTTGGTTCAAATTTAAAGTCCGAGCACTATATCGAAGGCAGCGGAGTTAGGGTCGTCAGATTACAGAATATACAAGAAGGAGAATACAACGATAATGATAAAGTATTTATCTCAGATAAATACGCAACCACTCTATTCAAACATCGAATCATTGCAGGCGATATTCTTATCGCTGCACTCGGAGAGGATAGCTATCCAGTAGGCCGTGCATGTTGCTACCCAGCGAACCTTTCACCGGCCATAAACAAAGCGGATTGTTTTCGATTAAGATGTAAAACAGTAGTTGCCTTAAACTTTTTTACCGTGGGGTTTCTTAACACTGAATTGGCTCGATCACAAATTCGTCGCTATGAACAAGGAGTGACACGTCGACGCATTAACCTTGGAAATATTAGACGAGTCCGCATCGTTCTCCCGAACATCAATGAACAAAGATTGATCGCAAAATCAATCAATACATTAACAGACAAGCTCAATCAATACATAGAACAATATAAAAAACAAAATCTATTAAAACGTGGTCTAATGCAAGACCTCCTAACCGGAAAAGTCCGAGTCCCCGAAAAACCCGCCTCCCAACGTAAGGAAACCCCCACCCATGTCTGAATACCTCCACGTCGAGAAGCCCTTCCTCGACCAGCTAGCCGCCCTGGGCTGGCAGGTCATCGACCAGGACCAGGGGACGATCCCCTCGGACCCCACCCAAAGCCTGCGTACCGGCTTCCGGGAATGGCTACTCCCAGAGGTATTCCGCGACTCCATCCGCGCCCTCAACCTGACCCCGGACGGCCAACCCTGGCTCACCGACCGCCAGCTTGACGACCTGCGCGACCAGATTCTCCGCCAGCCCGCCCGCAGCCTGCTGGAAGCCAACGAAGCCATCCAGGCCCTGTTTCTCAAGGCCCAGGTGGACCGCAACGAACTGACCGGGGAAGAAGACCCGGTGGTTAAGCTCATCGACTTCGCCCACCCGGAACGCAACTGCTTCCACGCCATCAACCAGTTCCGGGTGGACACCCCCGGCTGCGTGAAAAGCTGCATCATCCCGGACATCGTTCTGTTTGTGAACGGCATCCCCCTGATCGTTGTCGAGGCCAAAATCGGCGACGCCAACACCGCCAACCCCCTACACGCCGCCTATGAACAACTGCTGCGCTACCGCAACGCCCGGCCCGACACCCTCAAGGCCGGCCTGCGGGAGGGCGAACCCCGATTGTTTTACACCAACCTGCTGCTGATCCGCACCTGTGGCGAAAAGGCCGAATTCGGCACCCTCAGCTCGGGCCACGAACACTTCTACGCCTGGAAGGACATCTGGCCCCCGGAATACCGGGACTACACCCCGCCCCTGGGCGTGGAACGGGAACAGGAACGCCTCATCCAGGGGCTGCTGGCCCCGGCCACCCTGCTCCATATCCTGCGCACCTGCACGGTCTTTATGGACACCGACTCCGGGCGGCGCATCAAGGTGGTCTGCCGCTATCAGCAATACCGGGCCGCCCGCAAGATCATCGACCGCCTGCGCCGGGGAGATACCCCCGAAACCCGTTCCGGGGTGGTCTGGCACACCCAGGGCTCCGGCAAATCCCTGACCATGGTGTTCGTGGCCCGGATGCTGCGGGCCGCCAAGGACCTGGAAAACTTCAAAGTGCTGCTGGTCAACGACCGCATCGACCTGGAACAGCAACTGTCCCGAACCGCCCGGCTGATCGGCGGCAAGGTCAACGTCATCGACAGCACCCAACAACTCCGGGAGCACCTGAGCAGCGACGCCTCGGACATCAATATGGTCATGGTCCATAAGTTCGCCGACCGGGCCGAAGCCCTGCCCGACAGCGTGGCCCTGGCCCTGGCCGACTACAACGGCAGATCCACCCGGCTGCCCGCCGTTACCGAAACCGAGGACCGGCCTCTGGTGCCCTATCACGCCCTGCCCTCCGGTCGAACCTTCGGCATGGTCAACTCGTCGGAGCGTATCCTGCTGATGATCGACGAGGCCCACCGCACTCAAAGCTCCGACCTGGGGAACAACCTGTTCGAAGCCTTCCCCCGGGCCACCCGGATCGCCTTCACCGGCACCCCCCTGATCACCGAACACCACGGCACCCGGCGCACGGTCAAACGCTTCGGGGACTATATCGACACCTACAAGCTAATGGATTCGGTCCAGGACGGCACCACCCTGCAAATCCTCTATGAAGGGCGCACGGCGGATACGGCTATCCGGGACAAGCATGGTTTCGATACCCAATTCGAAGACCTGTTCCGAGATCGCAGCGACGAGGAAATCCTGGCGATCAAGAAAAAATACGGCGCCACCGGGGACATCCTGGAAGCCGAAAAGCGCATCGAGGCCATCGGCCGCAATCTGGTGGACCACTATATCGAC
>CAZQXD010000014.1:0-76010 GCA_964597315.1 uncultured Candidatus Competibacteraceae bacterium | reverse complement strand
GTTCCCGCTTGTATCCCCGCCCGATTGGGCGAGGGTTTACGCGGAGTTTTGCTAATAAATCATGGCAATACCTACCCTGTATAAGGGCGCTGGTCCCGGAACTCACTGGCACGTTACTGACCCTCGATCAAGCATCGGCTGCAACGTGGCTATTGGGCTGCCGAATACCATGACCTCCACGAGCGGCTGGCCGCCGTCGAACGGCGGGTGGATCGCTACTGCCCGTGAGAGAACACCAGTTACTTTAGTGAGTGCATGGGTACCGGCTATATTTTCCGGGTAGTTGGTCGTTTTTGTCTCTTCAAAAGCCGGGAACGCGAAAGATGGGGCGGAACGAATGACATCATAACAACACGCTCATGAGACCACCCAACATGCTCAAGCCGCTATCGTCAAGTCTGATTCCGCTGCTCTTGTCCACCGCCGCCCTGGCCGCTGGCCAACACCCACCGGCGGTGGAGTACCTGATCCAATCCGGGGTGCGGGTAGACAGCCATTTCTCGGCGCCCTCCGGCATGACTGGGTATGTGATTACCTTTCAGGGCAAGCCTAACGTGATGTATCTCACCTCCGATGAACAGCACGTCATCATCGGGGTGATGCTGGACGCCAACGGCCAGAACCTCACCCAGGACCACCTGGCCGAACACACCCCGGTGATACCCGATTACGAAAGCCTCTGGGCCAGGGCGGAGCAAACCACCTGGGTGGCGGAGGGGGCCAAGGCGCCCAAAAACGTGGTGTATGTGATCGCCGACCCCTTTTGCCCCTATTGTCACGCCCTGTGGAAGGCCAGCCAGCCTTACCAAGCCGTCGGCTTGCAAATCCGGTGGATACTGGTGGCCTATCTGCACCCGGACAGCGCCGCCAAAGCCGCCGCCATTTTGGGCGCCGAGAACCCGGAGCTGGCCTTCAAAGTTCACGAGACGGCCTTCGCCGAGGGTGGCATCGAGTTGCCCCAGGACCCCCCCGCCCAGGCGTTGCTGGATCAGATCCGCGCCAACACCCAACTGATGGAGCAACTCAAAGTGGTGGGCACCCCGGCCATCCTGTACCGGAGCGAGGACGACAAGGCGCATCTGATTCAGGGTATGCCCAAACTCAGCACCCTGCCCATGCTGTTCAAATTGCCCGAGCAGGAACTGGACGATCCCACCCTGGAACGGTTCCGCTGAGCCGCTTTCCATGGTGACCGACCACGGCTTCCCTAGGGATTACCAAGAGGCCCATGGGCGCTTTCTGAGGGCCGCCGCCGGGGCCGGGGCCGCCCTCACGTGTTTGGAGTTGGACGCCAGGGGTCCCCGCAGCGATGCCCTGTCCATCCCTATCGCCTGGCTGGGGGACAAGCATCCCCGGCGGGTGGTGCTGCACAGCTCCGGGCTACACGGGGTAGAGGGTTTCGCCGGGTCGGCCATTCAGACGGCGCTCCTGGAGCAGCCCCCATCCCTACCCCCAGGCGAGGCCCTGGTGCTGGTCCACGGTCTTAACCCCTACGGCATGGCCTGGCTGCGCCGGGTCAACGAGTCCAACGTGGATCTGAACCGGAATTTCCCCGGTCCCAGCCAAAGCTGGCGAGGCTCGCCAGCGGCGTACGGAATCGTGAACCCTTGGCTCAATCCCCCCTCTCCCCCGGCCCAGGACGGTTTTTTGTGGCGGGCGCTGGGCCTGATACTGCGCCATGGCTACCACACCCTGGAACAAGCCATCGCCGGGGGCCAGCACGATTACCCCCAGGGGCTGTTCTACGGTGGCGCCGGACTGGAGCCAGGACCGGGACGCTATCTGGCCTGGCTGACCGACGCCTTGTCCGGGGTGGAGCGGCTGCTAGCCATTGATGTGCATACCGGCCTGGGCCGCTGGGGCCGGAGTTCCCTGTTCCTGGAATCCGGCCAAGCGCCCACCGCTCCAGCCTTCGTCAAGTCTCAAACTGCCCCCCCTTACGCCAGCCGTGGCGGCCTGTGCGCCGCCCTGCCGAACGCCTTGCCGGGAACCCGGGTCACCGGGGTGGTCCAGGAATTCGGCGCCTATCCGGCGTTGCGGGTACTCCATGGGTTGCGAGAGGAGAACCGTTGGCACCACTATGGAGACGGCGATTTGGCGCATCCGGCCAAGCACCGGCTCAGGAGCTTGTTCTGCCCGAACCATCCGAGCTGGCGGCGGGCGGTGCTGGCCCAGGGGCTGGAACTGGCGCGCCAGGCCATCGCCCTCGACCGGTAAAGCGGTTTTGCCGCAACGGGGTTCGATCAGTCCACCCGGCCTTGACTCCCCCCCACGCTTCCGATGCTGATCTGCCGTCCTTGGGCATGCCGTTCCAGCAGCATCGCCGCCCGCTCCAGGGTGGCGTCCAGGCCCTCGGCGCCCCCGAAGGCAAACACCACCAGCAGCACCTGGCGGGTGTCCGCGCCCACGGCGCTACGCTGGGAATCGCTAGTGGGGCTGCCAAAAGGCCCTTGTCGGTCGGCCAGCACCGGCAGGTTTTCAATGTTGAGCGCCCCCTTGCCGATGCCAGGGTAGCTCTCGCCGGCCTGTCCGGCGCGCAGCAGCAGCGGCGGTTCGAGCCGATCCCGGTCGTAGCAGCCCAGGGGGTTGCCCGTCTCCAAGGACAACAGATTGTTCAGATCCACCAAAGTATTGACCCGGTACAGGCCCTTGCCCTGGGCCACCCGCCGCAACAGGGCTTCGGCGGAACCCCGATAGCGGGACGGGTCCTTGCCCAGGGCTTTGTAGGCGGCCCGCTGGGCGACCACCGCCGGCAGGGCGGCAATATCCGCCACGGGCAGGTCCGCGCTCAGGCCCTCGGCCAGGGCGTCGATCCTGGCCCATAATCCGGGGTCGTGGTCGGTATTGGCGACACTGGCGGCGACCCAGCCCAACACCAGGTCGGGGACCGGATCGGCCAGGGTGGGATCGATGGTGACATCCAGCATGGTGATTGCTCTCGCGGTCGCCTGTGGGCTGAGTGTAGATCAGCGTCTCCGGCGAATCGACTATACTGCCTGCGCCTGGAATACCGGAGATATACCGTGGAAACACCGACCACCCGCCGCCCCGAACCCCCCGCCGACGGCGACGCCGTGGGACGACCCAATGAAGTGGCTTTTGGCGTATGGGCCGACCGCCGGGGCATGGCGCGGTTCTGGCCGGAGTGTGTCGGCCTATGAAAACCATCGGCCTGTTGGGGGGTATGAGTTGGGAGTCCACGGCCGTGTACTACCGGCTGCTGAACGAAGGCATTAAGGTCCGGCTGGGGGGCTTGCATTCGGCCAGCATCCTGCTCTACAGCGTGGATTTCCAGACCATCGAGACCCTCCAGCAACAGGGCCGTTGGGACCAGGCCGGGGCGCTACTGGCCAAGGCCGCCCAAGGTCTGGAGGCCGGCGGGGCGGATTTTCTGGTGCTAGCCACCAACACCATGCACAAAGTGGCCAACACCATCGAGGCGGCCGTGGAGCTACCTCTGCTGCATATCGCCGACGCCACCGCCGCCCGGATTCTGGAGGCGGGGTATGCCAGTGTGGGGTTGCTGGGCACCGGGTTCACCATGGAGCAGGATTTCTACAAGGGTCGGCTATCCCAGCGCCACGGCATCCAGGTGCTGACGCCATCAACCGAGGAACGCCAACAGGTACATCGGGTGATCTACGACGAACTGTGCCTAGGCCGGATCGAGGCGGACTCGAAGGCGGCCTATCTGCGGATCATCGACAACCTGAACCGGCGGGGCGCCGAAGCGGTGATATTGGGCTGCACGGAGATCGGTCTGCTAGTGGGCCAGGGGGATACCCAACTGCCGCTGCTGGACACCACGGCCATCCATGCCCAGGCGGCGGTGGAGCTGGCCCTGGCCTGAGAGAGGTGTTGAACCGGCGCAAGGGCCGTCCGGCGCCGTTGAATATCGACGGGTCCATGGCGGTGAACTATGCTGAACTTGGTTTCGAACCATCACTGGAGCGGGGTTTGTTCTGTCCGTTGTGCTCAGTGGGCGTACTGGCCCATGCCTGGGCACAGAGGCAACAGGGCAGTCGCAGCAAGGGGCTAACGCCGCTGGCCTATCGCTGGCGTTATACCGAGCCATCGACGCCGGCCCCCAACGCCCCCCCTGAATTACCCCATAAGGAGGACATCATGAAGAAAATCCTTTCCACTCTGACCCGCCGCACGCTTCTCGCCACCGGCCTGGTTCTGACGACGCTGACGGTCTCCATGGCCGCCCAGAACGAGCCCATGCTCGACAGCATCCACTTTCTGATTCCAGGCGGTGCGGGCGGCGGCTGGGACGGCACCGCCCGCGGTACCGGCGAGGCGCTCACCAAGTCGGGTCTGGTGGGCACGGCCAGTTACGAGAACATGTCCGGCGGTGGCGGCGGCAAGGCCATCGGCTATCTGATCGAGAACGCGGAGAGCAACCACGGCACGCTCATGGTCAACTCGACCCCCATCGTGATCCGCTCGCTGACCGGGATGTTCCCGCACAATTTTCGCGACCTGACCTTGATCGCCGGCACGATCGGCGATTATGCCGCCATGGTCGTCAACAAGAACAGCCCTATCGATTCGATGAACGATCTGATCGAGGCTTACAAGGCCGATCCCACCGGGGTCGCCATCGGCGGCGGTTCGGTACCCGGCAGCATGGACCACCTGGTCGTTGCGATGGTGATGGAGGCCGCCGACGTCGATCCCACCGCCTTCAAGTACATTCCCTACGACGCCGGCGGCAAGGCGATGGCCGGTCTGCTCTCGGGGGAAATCAAGGCGCTGTCCACTGGGTTGTCCGAGGCCATCGATCTGGCCAAGGCTGACGAGATCAAGATCATCGGTATCACCGCCCCCGAACGTATTCCGGCCTACGAGGACGCCCCGACCATGAAGGAACAGGGTCTCGACGTGGAATTCGTCAACTGGCGCGGCTTTTTCGGAGCGCCGGGTATGCCCGAGGAACAGGCCGAACAGTATCGGGAGGTGCTTGCCAAGATGTACGACACCGAGGCATGGGAAGACGTGCGGACCCGTAACGGCTGGGTGAACATCCATCACTCCGGCGAGGATTTCCGCGCTTTCCTCGAAAACCAGGAACAGCAGATCGGCAATCTGATGAAGAAGCTGGGCTTTCTCTAAAATCCGCCGACGAGTTCATGGTCGCAAAGACGAATGGACTCGCCAATAGCATCGTCTAAAGTCGGTGATATTAACTAACGTGGAGAAACGCATGGCTCTCGATCGATGGATCGCGCTGTTCGCCCTGGTAATCTTCTGCGTCTATGGCTACGCGGCCTTTTTCACTATGGATCATCTGCTGCCGCCGTTCATGCAACGAACCCCGATCTGGCCATCGACCTTTCCCAAGGTGCTGGCGGTGCTGGGTATACTCGCCTCGGTGATAATTCTGTTCAATCTCGAAAAATCCAGTACCGAGGAAAAGACCCCGGATATCGATCACCGCCGACTGAGAGACTATAACCTCGGTCAGGCGCTCGGTCTGTTGCTGCTCATGGCGGTCTACGCGCTGACTCTCCGGCCGCTGGGCTTTCTGATCACCACCACCCTGTTCATTGTCATCGGCGGCGCCATCCTCGGGGAACGCAAATGGCACGTCCTGATACCCGTAGCGGCGCTGGCCGCAGGCATCGTCTGGTATCTGGTGCAACAGGTGCTGGGAATCTTCTTAAGCCCCCTGCCCTCGCTGTTCTAAGGAGACCGCATCATGATCGACGGCATCATCATCGGCCTGAGTACGGCCTTCTCGATCTCTAACCTCCTGATGGTCATTGGCGGCTGTTTGATCGGCACCTTTATCGGCATGCTCCCGGGTCTGGGTCCCATGTCGATCATCGCCATCATGATCCCCATCGCCATCACCCTCGGCGATCCTACCGCAGCGCTGATCCTGTTGGCGGGGGTCTATTACGGCGCGATCTTCGGCGGTTCGACCTCGTCGATCCTGCTCAACGCGCCCGGCGTCGCCGGTACGGTCGCCAGCAGTTTCGACGGTTATCCCATGGCGCGTTCGGGACAGGCCGGCAAGGCGCTGACCATCGCCGCGATCGCCAGCTTCGCCGGTGGCACAGTCGGCGCTCTGCTGTTGATGGTCTTCGCTCCGGCGCTGTCCACGGTGGCCCTGCTGTTCCACTCGGCGGAGTACTTCGCGCTCATGGTGGTGGGTCTATCGGCCATCGCCGCGTTCGCGGGAACGGGGCAGGTCGCCAAGGCTCTGCTGATGACCATCGCCGGTCTGGCCATGGCCACCGTCGGCGAGGGGGCATTATTCAATATGCCACGCTTCACCATGGGGTTGATGGACCTCCAGTCGGGTTTCAGCTTCATCACCCTGGCGATGGCGATGTTCGCCCTGCCCGAGGCGCTCTTTCTGGTACTCAGGCCGAAGCAAGCGCCTACCGGCGACGGCGGCAAGATCACCGGGCTGCGTATCAGTCGTCAAGAGGCGCGCAGTATCGCGCCGGTCATCGGCCGACAATCGATTCAGGGTTTTTTCATCGGCGTCCTGCCGGGCGCGGGAGCGACCATCGCCTCGTTTCTCGGCTATGCGGTGGAGCGCAATATCGCCAGCGAGGCCGAGCAAAAGGAATTCGGCAAAGGCTCGATCAAGGGGCTGGCGGCGCCGGAGACGGCCAACAACGCGGCCTGCACCGGCTCCTTCGTACCGCTGCTGACGCTGGGCATTCCGGGCTCGGGCACCACGGCCATCCTGCTAGGCGCGCTGATCGCGCTCAACGTCACGCCCGGTCCACGGCTGATGGTGGACTCGCCCGATATCTTCTGGGCGGTCATCATCTCAATGTATATCGGCAATTTTGTCCTGCTGATCCTGAATCTACCGTTGATTCCCTATATCGCCAAGATTCTGGAAATCCCGCGTAATTACCTTATCCCGTTCATCCTGTTCTTTACCCTGATGGGCGCGTACATCGGTCAGAACAACGCCACGGAGCTGTTGATCCTGGTCGGTTTCGGAGTGGTCGCGACGGCCCTGCGCTTCGCCGATTATCCCCTCGCACCGCTGCTGATCGGCTTTATCCTCGGACGAATGATGGAAGATAACTTCGCCCGCTCGATGCAACTCTACGACGGGGCAAGCTTCATCTTTGACCGTCCGATGACGCTGGCCTTGCTAGTGCTCGCGAGCTTGCTGGTGTTCTTCCCGTCTTACCGCAACCGCCGCGCCCGGCTGCGGCAGCAAGGCGTCGCCGCAGGCGATTGAGCCTATAGAGGGGGGCGAATAGGGGGGGAGATCGATCTGCTCTCGCGCCACGGGTCGGGCAAGCACCCTGCGGTGGTCGAAGGGATCAATCTCGCCGTGGCCCTGGCCATGGGGCTGGCGGTGCTGTTCGCCGCCATCATCAGCCTGCTGCCCGGCATCGGTTTCTTGGCTGCCCTGCTGGCTCTGGCTCCGGGCGGGGTGGCGGAAATGTGCCTGATCGCCGTGGCCTGGAATATCGACCCGGCTTTCGTGGCCTTTCATCACCTGGCGCGGATGTTCCTGCTCATGAGCCTGGCGCCCTGGGTGGGGCGATGGTGGGGTGGGGCGCAAGACTAGGCGGGGCCGAGGGGATCGCGCAGCTGTTTTCGGAGGCTGGCCGACGCCATTTGTGGATTATCCATTGTTTACGCCGACCCGTGGTCAATAAGCGGCTTAAGGGCGCGGTTTTGGCGACCCCAGAGGCCAGGGTCTGGCCTGAAACCTGTTTTGCTGCACTGCAAAAAAATTTTTCGCGACTACTCCACAAGCCACTAGTTTCAGTGAATAATACCCATAATTTTCCGAGGGCGCCGAGGCCGACGCCCTGAGAACCCTTTCCCTTTCCTGAGTAGGTCGCACCATGAACACAGCCGTCACTCCGGTGGCTCCGGCGGCGCCCGCGCGCGCCGGGACTTTTTACCCTACCCTGGCCTATTTCACCGCCTTTATGGCCATGGGCTTGGCCAACTCCGCCCTGGGTCCAGCCCTACCCGGCCTGGCCGAGCAACTGGGAGCGCCCTTGAGCGCCGTCAGCCTGCTATTGGCGGCCCGCTCCCTGGGCGCCCTGGCGGGCACCTTCCACGGCGGCTGGCTGTACGACCGGCTGCCCGGCCATCCGGTAATGGGCCTGGCCCTGCTGCTGACCGCCGCCACCATGGCCCTGGTGCCCCTGTCTCCGGGGCTGTGGCCCCTGGTGGCAGTGGTCACGGTAATGGGGGCAGCCACGGGCACCCTTAACATGGGCGGCAACACCCTACTCTACTGGCTGCACCGGGAGCAAGCGGCCCCCTATATGAACGGTTTGCACTTTTGCTTCGGAGTGGGGGCGTTTCTGGCCCCGGCCCTGATCGCCCTGGTGATCTCCGCCACCGGCGCTATCACCTTGGCCTTCTGGGTGCTGGCCTTGCTAATGCTACCGGTGGC
Source organism: uncultured Candidatus Competibacteraceae bacterium (assembly GCA_964597315.1). Classification (GTDB taxonomy): domain Bacteria; phylum Pseudomonadota; class Gammaproteobacteria; order Competibacterales; family Competibacteraceae; genus CAZQXD01. The sequence goes on along the minus strand of CAZQXD010000014.1, from coordinate 67,609 downwards.
CTTATGGCTATTGTGGCTGCCCAGCCCGCCGGTACGACGCCCCTCGGAGGGACAGGCCAACGAGCCGGTGGACTACCGGCTGGCGGCGCTATTCGTGGTGTTTTTCTTCGCCTACGTGGGCGCAGAGGCGGGTTTCGGCAGCTGGATTTACACCTATGCCCTGACCCAGAACCTGGCCGACGCCGCCGGGGCCGCCTATCTGGCCTCAGCCTTCTGGGTGACCATGACCTTGGGTCGGCTGCTAGCCATCCCCCTGGCCACTCGGTTGCGGCCCCGGACCATCCTAATGGCCGACTTAGTCGGCGCTATCCTGGCGGCGGCCTTTTTGCTGACCCTGCCGGACAGCCGCGTCGCCCTGTGGGCGGGCACCCTGGCCATGGGCCTGGCCATGGCGTCGGTCTTTCCCACTGCCTTGAGCTTCGTACAGCGACGGATTCCGGTTTCAGGCCGGATCACCGCCTGGTTCATGCTCGGCACCGGGGTAGGCACCATGGTCCTGCCCTGGCTGATCGGCCAGTGGATCGAACCTTTCGGCGCCCGGGTGATTCTGGTGATGGTGCTGGCGGACCTAATCTTCACCGCCGCAGTATTTGGGGTGCTGCTGTGGGGCTGGCGGGAACCGACCCGGGATGTGCGGACGTTCTCGGGCTGAGACCGATGCCGTTCCTTGACCTCTGGGTGGGCGGCGGCTTTTTCCGACTACACTGAGTTTGATGAACCCGCATCGCCTCCGCCCGCAGAAAACAACCGTCCTCGCGCTGGTCGGCCTATCGCTGGCCAGCCTGGCCCTGCTCCTGAACCTCTTGTTCCCCCCCCATCTCAGCCGCGCCCAACCCCCATCGGTGCGGGTGCTGGACGCCGACGGCGGCCTGCTGCGGGGCTTCACCACCCCGGACGGCTTCTGGCGGCTACCCCTGCAAGCCACTCAGGTGGACCCCCTGTACCTGGACATGCTGCTGGCCTACGAGGACCGCCGGTTTCGGCTGCATCCGGGGGTGGACCCCCTAGCCGTGGTCCGGGCCTTGGGCCAATGGGCGGTCTATGGCCGGGTGGTGTCCGGGGCTTCCACCCTGACCATGCAGGTGGCCCGACTGCTGGAGCCTCGGCCCCGGACCCTGGCCAACAAGCTCCGGGAGATGCTGCGCGCCCTGCAACTGGAATGGCGTTATGACAAGTTCGAAATTCTCGACCTGTACCTGAACCTGGCCCCCTACGGGGGTAATCTGGAAGGGCTACGGGCCGCCAGCCTGGCCTGGCTGGGCAAGGAACCCCGACAACTGACACCGGCCCAGGTGGCGCTTCTGGTGGTGCTGCCCCAGGCCCCCGGGCGACTGGCCCCGGATCGCTTTCCCGATGCGGCCCGCTCGGCCCGGGACAAGGTGCTGGCGCGGATGGCCCGGCTGGGGGTGTTAAGCCCCGCCCAGGCCGCCGAGGCCCGCCAGGAACCCCTACCGAAGCGTCGCCGCCCCCTGCCCTTTCACGCCCCCCACCTGGCCCGGCGGCTGGCCCTGGAACACCCGGAAAACCACGTCCACCACAGCACCGTGGACGGTCCCCTGCAAGCCACTCTGGAAACCCTGGCCCGCCTGGAGCTGAGCCGACTGCCCCCAGGGGCCTCCCTGGCCCTGCTAGTGGTGGAGAACCGCGACCGGGCAGTGCGGGCCTATCTGGGTTCGGCGGACTTTTTCGCCAACGTCCGGGACGGTCAGGTAGATATGGTCACGGCGGTGCGCTCTCCCGGCTCCACCCTCAAGCCGCTGATTTACGGGCTGGGCTTCGACGAGTTGTTGATTCACCCCCAGACCCTGGTGGATGACGTCCCGACCCGCTTCGGGGACTACCGACCCGCCAATTTCCTGCACGCCTACCACGGCGAGGTGACAGTGCGCGAGGCCCTGCAACAGTCCCTGAACGTGCCGGCGGTGCGGGTTCTGGAGCGGCTAGGTCCGGCCCGGCTGGGGGCGCGGCTGGCGGGAGTGGGCGTCAAGCTCAGGCTGCCCCCGGGCCAGGCTCGCCCCGGTCTGCCCGTGGCCCTGGGGGGGGTGGGGCTGACCCTGGAAGAACTGACGGCCCTGTACGGGGCCTTGGCCGACGGCGGCCGGTATCTGCCCTTGCGGCTGCGTTCCGACGACCCGACGCCGACGCCGTCGCGGTTGCTGGGCGAGGCGGCCGCCTGGCAGATTGGCCGGATTCTCCAAGACGCGCCGCCCCCCGTGGACCGGACGCTCGAACCGGGACGCCGACTGATCGCCCATAAGACCGGGACTGCCTATGGCTTTCGGGACGCCTGGGCCTTGGGTTACGACCGGGACTACACGGTGGGGGTGTGGGTGGGCCGTCCCGACGCCGTGCCCCTGCCCGGCCACTACGGGCGCAACACCGCTGCTCCCCTGCTGTACCGGGTGTTCGACCTGCTGCCCACCGCCCCGATCCAGCCCCCCCTGGCGGTCCCCGCTGGAGTGGTGGCCGGCCCTCCGCCCCCGGCCCTGGAGCGGCTCGACCCCGCCCCGGCCATGGGAACCGCGCCTTTGCATCTGAGCTTCCCCCTAGACGGCTCCACCGTGGAGCTGGCCGTCCGGGACGACCGCCTGGAGCCGCTGCCCTTGGTGGCCGAGGGGGGGCGGCTGCCCTTGCACTGGCTGGTAAACGGCCAACCCCTGCCCGCCACCGGACCCCGTCGCCAGACCCGCTGGTCTCCGGACGGGCCGGGCCTGGCCCGGGTGACGGTGGTGGACGCCGAGGGCCGCAGCGCTAGGGCCACGGTCTGGCTGCAAACAACCGGCAGTCGCCCCTGATCCGAACCATACTTGCCAGCATGGACCACATCGGGAGGACTTGCCGCCATGCACCATCCGTTCCTACTTAGCCGCGTGCTACTGCGTTTCAATGACGATGACGACGACCTCATCAAGGAACTGTCCGCCGCCGCAATTTCTCCAGATGGCAGCCTGTGGCTAGGCTCCGATGAATTCCTCACCGTGGAGCGCCTCTCGCCCTTGGAGCCTTGCGTGTTCGGGGACCATAAAGCCTTCTCGGTGGGGGAGTATCTGGACCTGTTCGACGATAAGGATGAAATCGACATCGAGGGCCTGGACTATGCATCGGGCTATTTATGGCTGACCGGCTCCCACAGCAGCAAGCGCAAACAACCCAAGGGCAAGAAAGCCGCCAAGGATCTGAAGCGCCTGACCCATGTGGTCCACGAGTCCAACCGCTATATCCTGGGCCGGATTCCGCTGATCCAGGGCGAGCTGTTCCGCGCCTACGATCACCAGGAGCGGCCCGGGGAGCAAGCTAACGCCGCTTGTCTGGAGAAAACCGCCGACGCCAACTGCCTGATCGAGGCCCTGGGGGACGACCCCCACCTAGGACCGTTTCTGAGCTTCCCCCTGCCTAGCAAGGAGAACGGTTTCGACATCGAGGGCCTGGCGGTGCATGGGGATACCGTGTTCCTGGGGTTTCGCGGCCCGGTGCTGCGGGGCTGGGCGGTGATCCTGGAAATCACCGTGGAGGAGCGGGAAGCGGGGGTGCTGGGCCTCAAAGAGATAGGTCCCAAGGGCCAGCGCTACAAAAAACACTTTGTGAATCTGGACGGTCTGGGGGTGCGGGAGCTGTGCCTACGGGGCGATGAGCTCATCATCCTGGCCGGTCCCACCATGGACCTGCCGGGCAATATGCGCTTGTTTCTATTGAAAGACGCCCTGGACCTGCCCGGGGACAGCGTCACCGATCAGGAGCAGGGCAAGCTGGAGTTGCTGTTCCACCTGGACTTCGAACAGGCCATGGGCAACGCCGAGGGGCTGGCCCTGTATCCCTGTCTGGGCCAGCCGGACGGGCTGCTGGTGGTCTATGACGCCCCGGAGGAACGGCGCAAACCGGATGCTCACAGCATTTATATGGACGTGTTCCGGCCCTGGGGGACGGATTGAGCAACGGCCCTTAGGGAACCGGCAGGTCCACCGTCTGTTCCTGTACCCCGCCGGCCAGGATCTTCAGCTTGCGCAGCTCCCGCACCGGTCGCCCCGGCAGTCGGGTCCCTTCCACCCGGATGGTGTACTCACCGGGCGGCAGCGCATAGACGACCGGGTTGCGCCGGGAATCTGGATAAATGCGCTGGTTGGTCACCGACCGCGACTGGCCAGCGGGAGTGATACGCACCTGAGCCTCGGCCAAGGCGCCGCCTGCGGTAACGGTCAGCCGCAGCTCTCCGGCGCTAAAATCCACCCGTTGTTCCTCGGTCTCGCCGGCCCGGACGGTCACGTCCCGCAGTTCCTTCACTGTCCGACCTTCCAGGGTATGGGCTGTCACCTTGATGTCGTAGACCCCGGGGGGTAGGTCGTAGGCCGCCGGGTTGCGCCGGGCATCCGGGTAGATGCGCTGGTTGACCACGGCCCGGGCGCTGCCTGATCGCTGGATACGCACCTGGGCTTCCCCCAGATCTTCGTTGATGGTCACCAGCAGCTTGAGGGCGCCGGAACTGAAATCCACCGCCTGTTCCACGGTCTCGCCAGCCGGGACGATCACGCCCCCCAGGTCTCGCGCCGGGCGGCCTTCCATCTCCATGGCCACCACGTTGATATGGTAGGTTCCAGGAGCCAGAGTGTAGACCGCTGGGTTACGCCGGGCATCTGGATACAGGCGGCGGTTGACCAAGGGCCGGGCGCTGCCTTGCTGGGTGATACGCACCTGGGCGCCGGTCAGTTCGCCGTTGCTGGTGACCTTGAGACTCAGGGCGCCGGTGCTGAAATCCACCTCCCGCTGCAAGCCGCCCCCAGGGGCGATCTCCAGATCCCGCAAATCCCGCGCCGGGCGACCGTCCACCTGGGTCGCCTCCACCCGAACATGGTAGCGCCCGGGAGGCAAGGCGAATTCCCCGGGATTGCGGCGGGCGTCGGGATATAGGCGGCGGTTCACCACCGGGTCGCCGCTGTCCGCATCGACGATAGCCACCTGGGCTTCGGCCAATTCGCCATTGGCGGTAACTTTTAGGGTAAAGACTCCAGCGCCGAAATCCACGGTCTCGGCCCGTTCCTGGCCCAATTCCAACGCCACATTCCGCAGTTCCTTGACCGGTCGGCCTTCCAGGTCCACGGCCTCCACCGTCACATGGTAGCGGCCCGGAGGCAGCGGAAAAATTCGGTTGCGATGATGGGGATAGACCCGGCGTTTGGCCAGTTCCCGACCGCTGTCAGCCTCTAACACCCGCACCTGGGCTTCGGTGGGCTGGCCATCGGCGGTAACGGTCAACACCAGCCGTCCAGCGCTGAAATCGGCGCTACGCTCCAAGCGCTCTCCGGCGGCCACCACCAGCCCGTCGAAGTCCTGGCTGGGTTGGCCCTCCATAGCGATGGCGGTCACCCGGACCCGATATTCCCCCGGCGGCAGTTGCAACAGGGCCGGATTATAGGCAGCCTCGGCCGCCAACTCCCGGGTGGTCAGGGGTCGGCCATCACGGTTGAGAAGCGTCACCCGAGCCGAAATAGGTTGACCGTCGCTCACCGCCCCGATACCAAGACTCCCGGCCTGAAAATCGAATAGCTGCTCGCCACCGGTCCCGGACAGTTCCACCGCCGCCTCCAGTTCCATCCCCCCCACCAGGGCGGGGTCCACCGCCTTGAGATCATAGGGTCCGGGTTCCAGGGGAAAATCCCGTCCGCCGTCCATGCCGGTCTCTCCAGCAACGACCTCCTGGGCATCCCGCCAAACCGTCACATGGGCGGGTATGGGCCGACCATTGCGAAGGGTGCGTACCCGCAACACCGGCAGCACTTGCACGGCTTGTTCCAGGGAGTCGGCCAGTTCCATGCTGTTACGGGCCGTGAAGAAACGCCCGCCCCCCGCCTCGGCCAGGCAGCGCAATTGCTCCGTCTCGGCCTCGGCCACATCGAAGCCCACCACATGCATCACCAGCTTCACCCCAGCCGCCCGGGCCTCCCGCAAGGCCGCACAGGGATCGCCGCCACAGGTCTCCAGGCCGTCGCTCACCAGCACCACCGTGGCCGGGTCCTCCCGACCCCGCAGCAGGTCTACGGCCTGTTGAACCGAGCGGGTGATGGGGGTTTTGCCCTTGGGATTAATGGCCCGGACCTTATACAACAGGGCGGCCGAGTCTAGGGGGCCTATGGGGGCGAGAGTCTGCACATCGTCGCAATCCCCCTTGCGGCGGTGGCCATAGGCCATCAGCCCGACCCGATCAACAGCCGGGTCCAGAGTGCCGATCAGCTCTCCCAGCACCTCCTTGGCCACGGCGATTTTGGGCTGCTGGTCAACCTGACCCCACATGCTGCCGGAACCATCGAGAATAAACAGTAGATCCCGAACGGCGGTGGGATCGGCGGCCCGCGCGAGGCCGGTGACAAGGCACAACAAGAGCAGGGCGGATAACCTGGCGACAAAACTCATTTGTTATTATCTCCGCTTTGGCGGTGGGGTTCTGGAAAGGACGTATTAGAGGGTAACAAATGACCGCCATCGCCGCTAAGGGCCAGCGGCCAGGGGCGGAAACAAACATACTGCGCGAGATTGGCCGATGTTAAAAAGGGCTTCCCACGGGTTCCGCCAGCCAGGGAACGCGGATGGCCCGTGGGTCGCCCCGATACAAGACTACCGTAGTGACGTTGCCAGGCTCCATGAGCCGGAACCTGACAATCAAAACGGTGCAGAGACCATGCCAGCGCCCACCAAAGGCCCGGAAACGGCGGCCACGACCATGACTATGCGGGTCATTTTGGCCCGGCTCGCCAGTCCAGATTGGCCTGATCGGTTCAGTTTGAGCCGACCACGCTTGCACCCTGGCGCTAGGGCCACCATGCTTATGCCGTCCCTACCTCGGCGGAGTTCCTGATTGAGCGACCGGGCCATCATTCTCTATACTACGGTGCTGGCTTTCTGCACCCTGTACGCCCCCCAACCCCTACTGCCGCGACTGGCCTTGGAGTTCGGGGTGGGGGCCGACCAGGCCGGGCTGCTGATTACCGCCTGCCTACTACCCTTGGGTCTGGCGCCAGTGGTCTACGGCTATCTACTGGAAACGGTGCCGGCCCGTAGCCTGCTGCGGGGGGCGGTGCTGTTGTTGGCCCTGAGCCACCTGCCCTTATGGCTGGCGGGAGAATTCTGGGTTTTGGTGGCCGCCCGCCTGATTCAGGGCTTGTTACTCCCGGCCATCTTCACCTCCCTGATGACCTATCTATCCTCCACCGCCGCCCCTGAACAGGTCCGCAAGACCATCAGCGCCTATATTGCCGCCACCATCCTGGGAGGCTTCGCCGGGCGGGGCTTGGCGGGCTTGATGGCCGATCTGGCCCACTGGCGATTGACCTTTTTGCTGTTGTTACTGGGCTTGCTGCTGGCCTGGTGGCTACTGGGCCGGCTCACCCCGGACGCCAAGGCCCATTTCGCCCGGTTGGAAGGCAACGCGGTGCTGGCGGTGCTGTCCCGGCCCGGGTTCCGAGCCGCTTACGGGATTATTTTTCTGGTGTTTTTCGTGTTCGCCTCCCTGCTCAATCTGCTGCCGTTCCGGCTCACCGAACTGAGCGCGATGGTGTCGGACAGCCACATCGCCCTGGCTTACTCGGGTTATTTGATCGGCGTGGCTGTTGCCCTTGGTTCCACGGCCCTCGTTACCCGGCTGGGGGGCGAGCGGCAGGCGATCTTGCTGGGCCTGGGCGCCTATTTAAGCGCGGTGCTGCTGTTCATCCTGCCCAGTCTGCCCATGATTTACGCCACGATGTGGCTGTTTTGCGCTGGCATGTTCCTGATTCACTCGGTACTGTCGGCCTATCTCAACCATCTCGCGCCGGAACGCAAAGGGGTGGTCAACGGACTCTATATTTCCAGCTATTACGCTGGCGGCGCCCTAGGCTCGTTTTTGCCGGGATTGTTGTATCGGCATTTGGGCTGGTCTGCGTATATCGCCTGCCTGGCCCTGCTGCTGGCGGCGGCCCTATGGCTGGCCCGGGGTATGGCCTGGGAGCATTGATTCCAGGCGGGACAATTAATCGGTGGCTTGGGGTCCGGGCGCCCGTAAAGCCGACCACGCCCAAACAGGCCGGGCGCCATGGGACCCCGGCGGGAGCAAAAACGCTGATGCTTTATCTGATAGTGGTGGCGGCGCTGATTACCTACGGGTCACTGTACCCTTTCGATTTCGCGACCCCCTTAGACCCGGCGGGTGAGCTTAGCAAGCTGCTGAGCAATTTTGAGTTTTTCAGCTCCCGGGGAGACATTCTCGGCAATATAGCGTTGTTTTTGCCCTTGGGGCTGATCGGCAGCGCTGTTTTCAGATCCACGGCAGCACGAGTGTTGGTGCTGCTCTTCGGATTCGCCCTGAGTTTGGGTTTACAGGTGGCCCAGATTTATCTGCCCAGTCGGGTGCCGGTGCTAGGGGATGTCATCTGGAACATGGCTGGCGTCGGGCTGGGCATGGCCCTGGGGCTGGCCTTGCTGGGACAGCATTTCCACCCCCGTCAGTCGCCCATTGCCGAACGCGCCGCGCCACTGGCGATATTGGTTTGCTGGCTGGCCTTTGAACTGCTGCCCCTGGTGCCGTCCCTAGACTGGCAAAGCGTCAAGCACAGCCTTAAACCGCTGCTGTACGAGCCGCGCCTGGTTTGGCTTGATGCCTTGAGGCACGGGATAGGGGCGGTGTTGGCGGGACGGCTGCTGGCCGCCTTATGGGGGGAACGGGCCGCGTTGTTCTGGCTGCCTGCGGTCGCCTTGCTGGTATTGGGTGGCAAGGTGCTGATCGTTCATTTGACCTTGGACCTATCGGCGGTGGTGGGCCTGGGTGGCGGGACTCTAGCCTGGATGCTCCTAGCCCGGTGGCCGGAGCCGGGGCGGGGCCGGACATTGCTGTTGCTGCTGCTGGCGGTTTACACCCTGGCCGCGCTGATGCCGTTTCGATTGCGCAGTCTGCCAGCGGACTTCGACTGGCGTCCCTTCGCTGGACTGCTGGAAGGCAATATGCTGGACAACGCCCGGGAGGCGGCCGCCAACCTGACCCTCTACGCCGCCGTACTCTGGCTGTTATGGCTGGATGATGCCCGGGTGGGCTGGGCCAGTGTGGGCCTGGCGATCCTGGTGGGCGTTTTGGAAATGATCCAGACCCTGCTGGTGGGGCGCAGCGGCGGCCTCGGCGACCCCTTGCTGGTGATCCTATGCGGCGTATTTCTGGCGCATCTGCTGCCGACCCGGCAGGCTGTGTTCCGAGGCGCTCCACGGCAAGCCTCCATGGAACACCGGCGGGCCGCCAGGCCCCGGGCTACCGGGCCACGGGCCGAGGCATACCATCCGCACGCCCCGGCCCCAGCACCAGCACCAGCACCAGCACCAGCACCAGCATCAACTCCGACTCCGACTCCGACTCCGGCTGCAACTTCGGCTCCGACTCCAACATGGGCCGTTCCAGCCCCCGACCCCGGAGACAAGAGAACGATCCAGAGGCTGCTCCCTGGGCTGGGCTTCTGCGTACTGGTCACCCTGACGTTGTTTGTTCTGCTGAGGCTGCCTGGGATTCCCTACAATGTCCGGGAGTTGTTTCTTTGGGGCGGAGCGCCGCCGTTTCTGTTTCTGTTCGCCCTGGCCCTGCTCTGGCTGGGGACCGGCGCTGGCCTGGCGGGCTGGATCTTAAGCCGATCCGCCTACCCCTATCTGCTGTTGCCAGCCTTGGTGCTGGGGGTTTGCGGTATCGAGTTGTTGCTGCTGATGGCTAGCGTCACCGGCGAAAGTATCGCCGATATTGCCGGTTCCTCGAATTTGCTCTGGTGGGTGACCCAGCGGGATATTTGGGGAGAGACGGCGCGGCGGGTGTTTCTGGCCATGGATGCGCCGGAACTCATCGGCGCCGTGGAGCGGTATGTCCGCTTTACGGCCCTGTTTGGCCCCCTGGTGATAACCCTGGCGCTGCTCTACGTCCTTAGCCGTCAGCCCCGCATCGACGCCCGCCTGGCCTGGCTGGTGGTGTCGGCCCTGCCCTGGTATTGGCTGTGCAAGGCCATCGCCTTCGACTGGTCGTCCACCGACAATCTCAATGAACTCATTGCCCGGGATGGGACTTTCGGCTGGGGCGGCGGGGGGTATCTGTATGGGCTATTGATGCTGCTCTGCGCCAACGCCATGCTGCTGATCCACCCGGCCTTGGGCGGCCTCCGTCGGCTGGGGGCGGTGGCGTTGAGTATCGCGGCGCTGCCCCTGGGGTGGTGGCTGTTGGACTTGGGCATGGAAGACCAGGTGCGAAAATACGGCCGGGTGTTTTCGGGAACCCAGTTCCTACTCGGTCCCGACCGGGATCAACTGCTAGGGCAGTGGGCGCTGTTTGGACGCTGGATCGTGGTCCAAGCAGGGCTTGTGGCCACCCTGGCCTTGGGGCTGTGGACCGCCGACCGAATTATACCCCTGCCCCAACGCCCACCGCCCCGCCCACGCTCCGACCCCTGGGCGGCCTGGCGCCAGGCCAATGCAGGGGGCGTGGCCACACCGCCCCCCATCCGGTCTGCGGCGGATTGATCGGGCCGCGCGACCGACGGCAAGCACCCCGATAGCGACGATAATTTGACGGCCAGCGGTCTTTTTAGCCATGCTCGGGGTTCTTCCAACCGGTTTGATGGGACCTTGAACGATCAACCACAATCCACCGATACCGGCTTTCTGACCCGCTTATGGGACTGGGCCACCGGCAAGGACCGGGTGGTTCGGGACTTGGCCGGACAACTGGCCGAGGCCCGCCGCCGCGCCGAGGAGGTCGACCGTCGGCTTATGGACCTGGAGACCCGCCTGGAGCAGGCCGGGGAGCGGGGCCAGCGGCTGCGGACCCTGGCCGGGCTGCCGGGTCCGAGCTGGCTTAGGGGGTCGCGCCGGTCCCCCCGTTCCGAAAACCGGGTCGAACGCCTGAATCAGTCCGCCCGAGAGCTGGACACCTGTCTCCAGGATTTGGAAACCGCCCTGGGCCGCAAGGGCTGGATCCAGCCCTCGCCGCCCCCTACGTCTGGGGCCAAGCGCCGGGGCCTGCGCCGAGTGGTGCTGGCGGCGGCGCTGACCGGATTAGCCTATTTCGGCTGGCTGATTCTGACCCTGCCGGACCTGGTGCAATTGGAGAAACTGGCCAACAATTTGACCATCAAGGTGGAAAAACAAGGGGATGAACTGCGCTTTCGGGAAGTAATCTCCAACCTGCAGATCAGCTTCGAGGACATGCCCAAACATCTGGTGGACGCCCTGCTGACCCGAGAGGATCGACGTTTTTACGACCATTGGGGGGTGGACATTATCGGCCTGGGCCGGGCTGTGGTTCATCATCTCACCGGGACGGGCCGGTCCGGGGGCAGCACCCTTACCCAGCAACTGGCCAAGAATATCCTGTTCTCTCCGGAGCGCAGCCTGCACCGCAAGTTTAAGGAACTAGCCCTGGCGGTGAAGCTGGAGCTGACCTTCTCCAAGGATAAGCTGCTGGAGATGTACCTAAATCGTATCTACTTTGGCCGGGGCACCAATGGCGTGGAGACCGCCGCCCGCAAATATTTTCGCAAACGGGCCAAAGACCTGAACATCATGGAGGCGGCCATCCTGGTGGGCAGCATTCCCGCCCCCGAGGCCCGCAATTACCTGCGCCACAAAGAAACCGCCCTACGCCATGCTCGCTCGGTACTCAATGATATGCAGGCCCGGGGGGTGCTGCCGACGCCCCCGGATCGGGTGCCCGGAGTACGCATGGGGTCCCGGCGGCTGCGTACCGTGGATCATATGGCGATCTTAGACGCCCTGCGCGGGGAGATTCGCGCCCACGCCGCCGACCGGGACGGCCTGCTCACGGTGGTATCCAGCATCGACCCGGAGTTGCAGGTCTATGCCGAACTGGCGGTCAAGCGCAATTTGGGCCGGGTCGGTCCCCGCCTGGACGCCACCGAGGCTGCCCTGGTGGCCCTGGGACCGGACGGGGCGGTGCGGGCCATGGTGGGTTCGGCGGACCGCGCCCGCAGCACCCTGAATCACGCCATGGACACCCGCCGCCAGCTCGGTTCGGTGTTCAAGCCCATCGTCTATCTGGCCGCCCTGGAAAACGGCTGGACGCCAGATTCCGCCATCTCCGGTTTGCCCGTGACCATCGACGGCTACGCCCCCCGCAACGCCGACGGAGAATACCCGGCCCACCTCACCCTGCGCGACGCCCTCGCCGACTCCGTGAACACCGCCGCAGTGCGGCTCCAGGAGTCCGTGGGTCGGCCCTGGGTGATCAACACCGCCCGGCGGCTGGGCCTGCATTCCGAACTGCCCGATCAGCCGGGGCTGGCCCTGGGCACCTGCGAGGGATCGCTACTGGACATCACCGCCGTTTACGGCGTCTTTGCCAATGGGGGCCACACTATGAAACCCTACCTGCTGACGGGCATCCGCGACAAACTAGGCACGATTTTGTATTGGCGCGATCCGCCTTCAGCGCCCCAAGTGGTGCAATCCGTCCATTTGGCCCAACTCAACGATCTGCTGACCGCCGTCGTGGACCGAGGTACCGGCCAGGCGGTCAAAGCCCCCCTAGGTCATTACCGGGTGGCGGGCAAGACCGGCACCACCCAGCAACACCGGGACGCCTGGTTCGTGGGCTTTTCGGCCCATCTCACCGCCGGGGTATGGGTGGGCAACGACGACAACCAGCCCATGCGCGGGGTGACCGGCGGCGGGCTGCCGGCCACGATTTGGGCGGACTTCATGCGCAACTCCCATTTCGGCACCCGCCTGCCGGCCCGACCCTTAGCGGGCCTGGGACCTTGACCGGCGAGGATTACGCCCGTGGGGCATTTCTGTTAAGCTCCCACGCTTGCAACCATCCCCTGACATCCCGGGCAGCCCTTGCTTGCGGAAGGAATGCACTGGTTCGTGAATATCCGCCCCGAACTCCTGGCCAAACTCGCGCTTCCCGTTAATGTGCTGCTGGCCCTGTTGCTGTCCTATGAACTGGCCCGCTTGAGCTGGCGGCTGATCCCCCTGCCGCCGCCCCCCCTGACCACCCCAGGCGTTTCCCAGCCAGGTTTGGTCGCGGAGCAGGCCGGTCCCAGCGTCTCGGTCACCGATTACGACCAAGTGGCGGATTGGCACCTGTTTGGTGAAAGAAGCCTGGCTGCCTCCACCACACCACCCCCACCCCCGCCCTCGGCGGCGCCGGAAACCCGCCTCGCGCTCACCCTCATGGGGGTGTTTTTCGCCGAGGACGGTGGGCGGCCCATGGCCCTGATCGAGGGCGCCGGAGACAAGCTGGCTTATGTCCTTGGCGAGGAACTGCAAGGGGCCGCCGCTGGCGTGGTCTTGCGGGAAGTCCACAAAGACAAAGTGGTGCTGGCCCGGGGAGATCGGCTGGAGACGCTCAGCCTGCCTAAGTCCGGGGAGTTCCTGTCGGGGACTAAGCCGGCCGCCCTGCCTGGCCTGGGCGGCCCGCCGCCACCGAGTCGAGCGACCCGCGCTCCTCAGGCGGGCGCGGCGCCGGGCGGGGTTATTGACGCCACCGCCATCGCTAGCCGCTTCCGGGAAGCTGCGGTCACCGATCCAGATACTCTTCAGGATCTGGCATTTATCGACCCCTATGTGGAAAACGGCCAGTTCGTAGGCTTCCGGCTACGCCCGGGGCGGGATCGGCGCTTGTTGCGCCGACTAGGTCTGCGAGGCGGCGATGTACTCACTGAAGTCAACGGCATCCGCATTGATGACCCGGCCAAGGGCTTTGCCGTGCTTCAGGACCTGTTCGCCGCCGAGCAAGTGTCCGTGCGCATTCAGCGCAACGGCGCTGAAATTCCCATGAGCTTTCAGATTGGCCCCCCTTAAACGTGAATGAGAGGTTCCCCATGACAGCATGGTCCACGGCCTGGCGCGGCCTCCCGGCGGCGCTGCTGTGGCTGACCTTGGCCGCCGCCCCCCCAGCCAGCGCCCAGGGTAAGGTCACCCTGAATCTCAACAATGCCGACATCACCGCCCTGATCGCCAGCATCTCCGAGATCACCGGAAAGAATTTCATCGTCGATCCCCGGGTCAAGGCCCGGGTTTCGGTCATTTCCGCCAAACCCATGGAAGAGGCTGAAATTTACGAGGTGTTCCTGGCCATTTTGTCGGTACACGGTTTCGCCGCTATCCCTGGGGACAAGGTCATCAAAATCGTCCCGGAAGTGAACGCCAAACAGGACGACATACCCACCATCGGCGCCGACCCCAACGTGGAGCCAGACCAAGTGGTGACTCGGGTTATTCAGGTCCAAAACGTTTCGGCCGCCCAGATCGTGCCCATTCTGCGGCCTTTAATCCCGCCCCAGGGTCATTTGGCGGCCTATGCCCCCACCAATGTATTGATCGTCTCTGACCGGTCCAACAACGTGGATCGCATCGCCAGGATCATCGAACATGTGGACCGAGCCTCGGACGAGCTGGTGGAGATCATTCCCCTGCGCCACGCCTCGGCCTCGGAGGTGGCGCGCCTCCTCTCCACCCTGGAACAGAGCAAGAGCCGCAACGACCCCGCCGCCGCCGTAGCCTCGTCCCGGCTGGTGGCCGACGAGCGCACCAACAGCCTGCTACTGTCCGGGGATAAGGACACCCGGCTGCGCTTGCGGGCGCTGATCGCCCACCTGGATACCCCTCTGGAAAGCGGCGGCAACACCCAGGTGATTTATCTGCGCTACGCCAAGGCCACCGATCTGGTGCCGGTACTCCAGGGGGTGAGCAAAAACCTGGCCGAACAGGAACAGACCGCCGCCGGCGCCACACCCGGCCAGGCCCAGCGCACCGGGGGCGGCGCTATAGATATTCAGGCCGACGAGGCCACCAATTCCCTGGTGGTCACCGCCCCCCCGGACGCCATCCGCTCCCTTAAAGCGGTCATCGGTCAACTGGACATCCGTCGCGCCCAGGTGCTGGTGGAGGCGGTGATCGCCGAAATCTCCACGGACCAATCCGCCGAGTTGGGCATCCAATGGGTGGTGGACGGCAGCCGCGATGGCAGTGTTGTGGGCTTCACCAACTTCAACAGCGCCTCTGTCACCCTGGGTGGGGTAGCCTCGGCCGTACAGTCCGGCACGCTGCCCGCCACCCTGCCCAGCGGCGCCGTGGTGGCGGCTGGCGATTTGTCGGGCAGCGTTCGCTTCGGCGCCTTGCTCTCGGCCCTGTCCGGGGACGCCGACAGTAATGTGCTTTCCACCCCTACTCTGGTGACCCTGGACAACGAGGAGGCGGAAATCGTGGTGGGCCAGAACGTGCCCTTCGTCACCGGCAGCTTCACCACCGACACCGATACCTCCAGCAACCCTTTTCAGACCATCCAGCGCCAGGATGTGGGCCTGACCCTGAAGATCAAGCCCCAGATCAACGAGGGTAATGCGGTCAAGCTGGAAATCTCCCAGGAAGTCTCCAGCCTGGCTAGCGCCGCAGTGGACGCCTCCGACCTCATCACCAACAAGCGTTCCATCAAAACCACCGTGCTGGTGGAAGACGGCCAAATTCTGGTTCTGGGGGGGCTGATCGACGATCAGCTCAACGAAACCGTCCAAAAAGTGCCAGGGCTGGGGGATGTGCCGGTGCTGGGCCATTTGTTCAAGTTCCGCAAGACCACCAAGACCAAGCGCAATCTGATGGTGTTCCTGCATCCGGTGATTCTCCGGGACAGCAGCCAGGGCACCCTGTACACCAACAGCAAGTATTCCTATATCCGCGCCGAGCAGATCCGCGCCCGCCAGCGGGGAGTGGCGCTGCTGCCCGAAACCCAGACCCCGGTGCTGGTGCCACCGGAGCAGGTCCGGGAGCAAGGCTCCCTGCTGGACACCGGCGCCGCTCCCGTGCGGGTCCCGGCCCCCGTGGCCGCGCCGCCGCCGACCCCCGCCGCGCCACCGCCGCCGCCGCCCCCCTCGCCCTTCGCCAACGAGGGCTTCAACAACAAGTAACGGAGCCGCCGCCATGCTCGAATACCGTGTTCCTTACGCCTATGCCAAACGCCACGGGGTATTGGCCCTGGAAGAACAGGACCAGGCGGTGGAGGTGGTCTACCGGCCAGGGGTGGCTGGCCACAGCCTGGTAGAGCTGCGCCGTTACCTGGGCCGACCCCTGGCCCCTCGGGCGGTGAGCGCCGAGGAGTTCGAGTCCCTGCTGGCCCGTTTCTATGAAGGAGACGGAGCCAACGCGGCGCGGATGATGGAGGACTTGGGCGATGAGATGGACCTCAACCAGGTGGCCATGGCCCTACCGGAACCCGAGGATCTTTTGGAGAGCGCCGACGACGCCCCCATTATCCGACTGATCAACGCCCTGCTCACCGAGGCCATCAAGGAGAACGCTTCGGATATCCATATCGAGACTTTCGAAAACCGCCTGCAAGTGCGCTTTCGGGTGGATGGGGTGCTGCGGGAGGTGCTGACTCCGCCCCGCAACCTGGGACCGCTGTTGGTGTCCCGGGTCAAGGTCATGGCCCATCTGGACATCGCCGAGAAACGCCTACCCCAGGATGGGCGGATTTCTCTGCGAGTGGCCGGCCGGCCGGTGGATGTGCGGGTGTCCACCATCCCCACCGGTCATGGGGAGCGGGTGGTGCTGCGGCTTTTAGACAAGCGAGAGGGGCGGCTGGACCTCAAACATCTGGGCATGGAGCCAAATTCCGAAGCCCAGTTGGAGCGGCTCATCAAGCGCCCCCATGGCATCCTGTTGGTCACCGGTCCCACCGGCTCCGGCAAGACCACCACCCTGTATGGCGCGCTAACCCAGCTCAATGACTGCAAGCGCAATATCATGACCGTGGAGGACCCCATCGAATATTATTTGGATGGGATCAGCCAAACCCAGGTGAATACCAAGGTGGACATGAGCTTCGCCCGGGGCTTGAGGGCTATCCTCCGTCAAGACCCGGACGTGGTGATGGTGGGGGAGATACGCGACCTGGAAACCGCCGAGATCGCCGTCCAGGCCAGCCTCACCGGCCATCTGGTGTTGTCCACGCTGCACACCAACAGCGCCGTGGGGGCTATTACCCGGCTGCGGGATATGGGCGTGGAGCCGTTTTTGCTGTCTTCCTCCCTGATCGGGGTGCTGGCCCAGCGCCTGGTGCGGACCCTGTGCCCGGCCTGCAAGTCGCCCTACACCGCCGGCGATGCCGACTGTCAGGTGCTGGGCCTAAGCCCTGGAGCGACGGCCACGCTCTATGCTCCCCAAGCCTGCGAACACTGCAACCAGACCGGCTACCGGGGTCGCACCGGTATTTTCGAGCTGGTGGTCGTGGACCCGGAAATGGAGACCATGATCCACGAGGGGGGCGGCGAGCAAGCCTTGGAGCGCCACGCCCGCAATCACACCTCCAGCATCCGCGACGATGGCCGACGCCGGGTGCTGGCCGGGGATACGGCCCTTGAGGAACTGGTGCGGGTAACCCGGGAAGATTAACCGGGGTTTAGTGCAGCGTCACCGGCAATTCCATGTGGCGCCGCACGCCAGCTTGTCCCTGCCGTTGCACGGTCACCGATACGGTTTCCCCCGGGTGACGGTCTTGCAGGGCCAGGCGCAAATCGGTCAGTTGCTCCACCGGGTGGCCACCTACGGCGATGATCCGGTCGCGGCTTTGGAGACCCGCCTCCTGGGCCGGGCTCGGGTCCATAAAATCCTGGGCCACTACTCCTTGGGCGGCGCTGTCCAGAATCACGCCCAGCCGACCGCTGGGTGGCAGTCTCCGCTCCTGGGTCAGCAGCAGATAATCCGCTCCCCTGGGGTCGGGTTCTTGGTCGGCGTCCTGTTGCAGCACAATGGCCGACTCCACCGGCAGGCGCTGGCGCACCCGGCTAGGTATGCCCCAGCCATGCAGCAGATGTCCCTCCCCCGCCAGCACCACCAGGCTGCGCTCGGGATTTTCCCGCAAAAAACGCGCGGCGCGCTCCGCCATGGACTCATCCCACAAGAGCTGGGTTTCAAGGAAATTCTGGAAGTTGCCGGTGGCGGTTTCTGGATGCCGCTGAAACACGGCCCGCAACCGAGCTTCGTAGGCTTTGTTGGAACGATCAATCACCTGGGGCGCCCAGAGCCGTTCTGGCGCGCTCAGCCCCGTCAATCCCCGCTCGGCGACCTTACGGCTGATTTCGGTGGGGACATTGAGCGCCACTAGGGGTATCCGCTGCTCCCGGGCGTAGCGCAAAATCGGTCGATACAGGCGATAATCGTAACCCCAGCGCCGGTAATACTGGGCTTTTTCCAACAAGGTGCGCTCATCCACCGCGCCGGATATATAGCCGTCCAGCCAAGGCTGGAAAGGCTGCTGAATTTGTTCCAGCCCAATGGCCAGATAAGGCTTCAGGCCATGTAACTGGCGGATCAACTCCAGTTGGTTGAGATGATGGTCGTAACGGTCGTGGCGTTCTCCCACGTAGACCACCCGCTTCTCCCCCAGCCGAGGCAACACGGCCTCCAGGCTCAGGCGGCGGTCACCGTCCAACACCAGCAAACCGTCGTCGACCACCCCTGGTTCGGGGGGCGAAGTCACACAGCGGGAACCCATGAGGACCAGCGGTATAATCAGCAGCAGAACAATTCGGGGTGCGCCTATCATTAATAAGAACCTGTTAGGGTAGCCTCCAACCCGAACCCAGCGGCGCGGGCTCGGGTGTCCAAGCAAGAATTGAAGAACTTAATGTGACAGACTGCTGCGGCGGTGGAAAGTTTGCCCACCGTGGCGGCAGCGGTGATAGGGAGAGAGAAGCGTGGTCCGTCTCGCGGCGTTGCTGGTATCGGTCGCACTGTGCCAATGGCCGGAGGCGTTTGCCGCCGCGCCCCTGGTTCATCATGAGCTACAGGTGGAACTACACCCGGACCAGGGATTGATCCATGTGGTGGACACCCTGCACCTGCCACCCGAACTAGCCCAGGACAACCTGTGCCTGAGTCTGCATCCGGGACTACGGCCCAAGACTGATGACCCCAAGGTGATGCTCCGCCCGGAAAACCGCCGTACCGATCCAGGGGGGCTGGACCGCTTCTGCCTGGACCTGCCGCCCGACCGCCGCCAGGTCACCCTCAGCTACGGAGGACCGATCCGCTATCCGAGGCTGCCCGTGGACGCAGCCGCGCCGGTGTCGTCCCTGGGCGTATACCTGGGGGACGCCAGCCATTGGTATCCCCGCTTCGGTGATGAGCAGATCACCTTGCGTCTGGAGACGCGGTTGCCGGAGGGCTGGCGCTCGGTCAGCCAGGGGCGACGCCGCCAGCAGTCCCCCCGAGCCGGGTTCGCGGAGGTCTGGGAGGAAACCCGACCCCAGGAGACGATATGGTTGATCGCTGCCCCCTTTCATGAATATACCGGCGCCGATCAGCCGGCCCTGAGCATGGCTTTTCTGCGCCAACCGGACCCGGAACTGGCTTGGCGCTATCTGGATGTCACCGCCTACTATCTGGACTTTTACAGCCGCTTACTCGGTCCCTATGCCTATGACAAATTCGCCCTGGTGGAAAACTTCTGGGAAACCGGCTACGGCATGCCGTCTTTTACCCTGTTAGGTCCCCGGGTGCTGCGTCTGCCGTTTATTCTTCATACTTCCTATCCCCATGAAATCCTCCATAACTGGTGGGGAAACGGCGTCTATCAGGACCCCAGCTCGGGTAACTGGACGGAGGGTCTGACCGCTTACCTGGCCGACCATCTGAGCAGCGAGCGGGAGGGCCGGGGCGCCGAGCATCGGCGTAATTCGCTGCAACGGTACACCGATTATGCCCACCAGGCCCGGGACTTCCCCTTGGGCCGCTTTCAGGCCCGCCACGACCCGGCTAGCCAAGCGGTGGGCTATGACAAAGGACTGATGGTGTTTCATATGCTGCGCCGTCGCCTGAAAGACAAACTGTTTATCCAGGGCTTGCGCCGATTCTACGCCGAACAGCTCTCTCGGCGCGCTGGCTTCGCCGAGTTGGAAGCCGCCTTTGAAGCGGTCTCGGGGTTGACCCTGGATAACTGGTTTAAACAATGGCTACAACGCAGCGGCGCTCCAGCCTTGAGCATAGAGGGGGTGACGGCCCGACCCGAGGGGGATAGCTGGCGACTCAGCGGACGCTTGCGCCAGACCCAACCGGGACCAGCCTACGTCCTAGAGGTGCCCCTGGCGGTGCAGATCGACGGCCAGGACCCACCCTGGCAGGCTACGGTGACCATGGACACGGCGGTGCTGGACCTGGATCTAGCCCTACCTGCCCGGCCCTGGCGTCTGCGGATAGATCCCTGGTTTGAACTGATGCGTCGCCTGGATAGAGGCGAGATACCCCCCGCCTTAAGCCAGCTATTGGGGGCGGAACGGCTATTGCTGGTGTTGCCGACGAGTGCGCCGCCTCCCGCTCGGGATGCTTACCAACGCTTTGCCGACGCCTGGTCGGCGGGCCGAACCGTGGAGTCTGTTTTGGATACTGAACTGGACTCCCTGCCCGCCGACCGTAGCGTATGGCTGTTGGGCTGGGAGAACCGGCATCTGCCGCGCTTGGCCGAGACTCTTGCCCCTCGTGGAGTGGCGTTTGACGCCGCCAGAGTGCGGCTGGAGGGCCAGTCTTATAGCCGGGAAGGCTATGCCGTGATGCTGGTCACCCGCCCCGAACCTCGATCCGAACACGCCCTGGCCTGGATGGGAGCGCCTCCCGGCGCCCTGCCGGCTCTCGGTCGCAAACTCCCCCACTATGGGCGTTACAGTTTTCTGGTATTCACCGGTGAAGAGGCCGGTAACCTAGCGAAAGGCCAGTGGCCTGTGGACGCCTCGCCCCTGAATGTGGAGGTGGCGCACGATGACAAAGCCGTGGCGCCGGGACAGTGGGTGGAGCCAAGCCCGACTCCACCCCTCGCGCCTTGACTCGGGCTGTCCAGGCTATTTTGGGGGGTAAGTGGCATCCTTGCCCGGTGAGGATATCCCTATCTCCCACCACATCCGTTGCAATGGACTATAGGGACATTTTACCGGCCATGCTGTGTTGGATTTAGGGTCACTGGGGTGCAATATTCCACATCACGCAACCCATCAGCCCCTTAACGGGGTTCAACTTCCCGAACAGCCCCCGGACTCAACCACTGGCCAGGTGGTCGCCCGACGGGTTCTCCGCGTCCGCCTGGAATACCACCACCCGATTGCGCCCCGTGCGCTTGGCCTGATACAGCGCCTGGTCGGCTCTGTGCAACAGGCCGGCCAAATCGGCGGTGGATGAGCTTAGTCCGGCCAGTCCCAGGCTCACGGTCACCGATAGCTGTCCTCCCTTAATGGTCAGGATTTGATTCTGTATTGCCATGCGCAGCCGTTCGGCCACCCAGTGGGCGGCGTCGTTGTCCACTTCCAACAGCAGGACAGAGAACTCCTCGCCGCCGTAGCGCCCCACCAGATCAAACTCCCGCAGGGTGGCCCGGCAGCACTTGGCCACCATCTTGATGACCTGATCCCCCACCCCATGGCCGTAGGTATCGTTGACTCCCTTGAAATGGTCGATATCCAGCATCAGCATCGCAAGAGAGCGATTCAGGCGCTGGGCGCGGCTCAGTTCCCCCTCTCCCCGCAGAAAAAAAGCCCGGCGATTGAGGACGCCGGTCAAGGCATCGGTTTCGGCCAAGGTTTGCAACTCGGCGATCAATTGCTCCCGCTCCCGCTCCGCCCGGCGCCGATCGGTAATTTCCTTTTCCAGGGTCTCGTTGATCAACTGCAACTGCTGGGTGCGCTGGTGTACCCGGCGTTCCAGATCAGTATTGAGGCGCGCCAACTCCCCTTCATGAAAGGTCAGATTGGACACTAAGGTATTCAGGGAATGGGACAAGACCTTGAGTTCCGAAAACCCATGCAGCAAAGGAATACGCACCGTGTTATCCCCCCGGCGGATGCGATCCGCCGCCCGGGCGATCACCAGCAGGGGCCTGGTGATATATCTGGCCAGCAGCCACCCGAGTAGGGCGAACACCAAACCCAGCACCACGCCGCCGCCCAGCACCTGGGTCTGCAACTGGCGGGCCGGAGAATAGGCGATGTCCAGATCCTGGCGCACCAGTATGAGCCAGCCTAATCCAAGCTGGCCTCCATAGCGGTTGCTACGGCTGTGACCGATGAGATAGGTTTTTCCATCTGGCCACGCCTCTACCCGATAACCACTTGCGCCCAGCCGCGCCGAGCGGATGCTGGGCAAATCAAGTGTCTTGCCTTGCAGTTGCTCCGGTCCCAACAGCACCTCGCCCCCATAATTCAACATCAGTAAGTCCATCTGCACCCGCCGCCCCAGGGGTTTTAGCACTACCTGCTCAATCTCCGAGACCCAAGATCGGCTGAGACAAGCCCACAACACCCCCGCCGAATCCCCATCGGGACCGGGCAAAGGCACCGCCAAATCCAGCAACGGCGGCGATTCGGCGGCCAGCCATAACGCTCCCGGCTCGCCCACATAGGGATCGTTTTGTCCCTCCAAAAACCAAGCCAGATGACTCACATCCAGGCCGTCCCCCTGTCCGTCGCCGCTGACCAGCAAGCGTCCATCCCCATCGGCGTAACCGACCGTGTCGAAATCCACCAGCATGGCTTCGAGCCGAGCTAGCCACAGCCGCCGTCCGTCCTGGTCTTCGGGCGGCGGACCGGCCAGACCGGCGGCCAGTTGTAGGGCTTTCAACCGCTCGACCACGCCCCCGCCCAGGCGATCCTGCACCCGGAAAGCCAACTCCGCCAGGGACAGACCGATTTGCTTTTCCACTTGTCGAAAGGAGTTCTCTCCCATCATCAGGGACAAGACCAGAGCCAGGGCCAGGGTGAAGGCGCCAAAGCTTATGGCCAGCAGGGTTCGTAAACTGCGCAGTCCGGGCTTGTGGTAGGCTTGGTTATTCTTGCCAGGGCCGCTTGAAGAAGCCGCGTGTGACACCGTAATGACTCTCCAGAAGAGTACAGTGAAGGCCGATTTCATACCGATAGGCCGCTTTTCCTAGCAGCCCCCAACCCCGGGGGCACGGCCTAGGGTTCCCCCAGCCCCGCGCTCATGGTTTATACTCGAAATTTCGGGGTGTATCGTATTTATTACGAGGCATCGCGGCCCTCTCCTCTTCCGACCGACAGCCTCTCCCGGAATGAACCATGGACAATAGAACTAACATTGTAAAACCTCGTCACGGTGACATCTCCAAAACCCGGCTAAACGATGCGCCAGCCCTGGGCATGGACGCCACCAGCCTGTCAGAGGATTTCCGGCGCTACTATAACCACACCCTGGGCTGTGACCGGCACTGCCAATCCTCCCATTATCTCTATCAGGCCCTGTCATTCGCGCTGCGCGACCGGCTGATGGAACGCTGGAACCAGACCCGCGCCGCCTACGATGATCAGGATTGTCGACAGGCATTTTATCTGTCCATGGAGTTCCTGATGGGCCGCGCTTTGGGGAACGCCATGCTCAATCTGGGGTTGATGGACAGCACCGCCAAGGCCATGGAGGAGCTGGAGCAGGATCTCACCGACATCGCCGACAGGGAGCATGACGCCGGCCTGGGTAACGGCGGTCTGGGGCGGTTGGCGGCGTGTTTTCTGGACAGTTGCGCCACCTTGCAACTTCCGGTCACCGGCTACGGCATTCGTTATGAGTATGGCATGTTCCGCCAGCTCATCGACAACGGCCATCAAATAGAAGAACCGGACCACTGGTTGCGGGACGGCAACCCTTGGGAGCTGGAACGTCCCGAACAAACCCGGCGGGTCCGCTACGGGGGACGCAGCGAGTTTTACAGGGCCGATAACGGCGAGCTGAAAGTCCGTTGGGTGGACACCCACGATGTCCTGGCCGTGCCCTTCGACACCCCTATTCCAGGCTATCGCAATAATACTGTCAACAGCCTGCGGCTATGGTCGGCCACCGCCACCGACGTGTTCGACCTAGGGGAATTTAACGCCGGCAGCTACCCGGAATCAGTGGCGGCCAAGAACGCCGCCGAAAACATCTCCATGGTGCTATACCCCAACGACGCCAGCGAAAACGGCAAGGAACTGCGCTTGCGTCAGCAATATTTCCTGGCCTCGGCCAGCCTCCAGGACATTTTACACCGCTGGGTGGAACGCCACGCTACGGACTTGGACTTTTCCACCTTTGCCGACAAGCACTGCTTCCAACTCAACGACACCCACCCCACCATTGCCGTGGCGGAACTGATGCGGCTGCTCATGGACGAACACGGCCTGGGCTGGGACACGGCCTGGTCCATTACCACCCGCACCATGGCCTACACCAACCACACTTTGCTCCCCGAAGCCCTGGAACGCTGGCCGGTGCGCTTGTTCCGGCAGTTGCTGCCCCGGCTTTTGGATATCATCTTCGAGATCAATGCCCGCTTTCTGTCCGAGGTGGCCCGCCATTGGCCTGGGGACAACAGCCGCCAGCAGCGTATGTCGGTGATTGAGGAAGGGGACGAACAACAAGTGCGGATGGCTTACCTGGCCATTGTGGGTAGTTTCTCGGTCAACGGCGTGGCCGAACTCCACTCCCAGCTGCTGACCACCGGCCTGTTTCGGGACTTTTATGAACTCTGGCCCCAGAAGTTCAATAATAAAACCAATGGCGTCACCCAGCGCCGCTGGCTGGCCGGCTGTAACCCGGAATTACACGCCCTGTTGCATGATACCCTCGGCCCGGATTGGGTTCGTGACTTGTCGGCCTTGCGGGGCTTGGCCGCCCATGCCGATGATCCGAACTTCCGGCAGCGCTGGCGGGATGTCAAGCAGGCCAATAAGGCCCGTCTGGCGGCCTTGGTGCGCCAAGAGTGCGGGGTGGATTTCGATACCCAGGCGCTGTTCGATATACAGGTCAAGCGCATCCACGAGTACAAGCGCCAATTGCTCAACGTGCTGCATGTCATCCACCTCTACAACCGGCTCAAGACCGGTCGAGCCGGTGATTGGACGCCCCGCTGCGTGCTGATCGGCGGCAAAGCCGCACCCGGTTACTTCATGGCCAAGCTGATCATCAAGCTCATCAACAACGTGGCTCAGGTCATTAACGAAGACCCCGATGTAGAGGGTCGACTCAAGGTCGCCTTCCTGCCCAACTACCGGGTCACGGCCATGGAGACCATCTGTCCGGGCACCGACCTGTCGGAGCAGATTTCCACCGCAGGCAAGGAAGCCTCGGGCACCGGCAATATGAAATTCATGATGAACGGAGCGGTAACCATCGGTACTCTGGACGGGGCCAATATCGAAATCCTCGAAGAAGTGGGCGAGGATAATTTCTTTTTGTTCGGGCTGACCGCCGAAGAAGTGGAGCAATCCCGGCAGAACTATAATCCCATTTTCATCATCAATGGCGACGATGGCCTAGGTGCGGTGATGCGGCTTCTGGAGAGCGGTCATTTCAACCAGTTCGAGCCAGGCGTCTTCGATCCCATTCTACAGGCCATCGCCAGCCCCCACGATCCCTGGATGGTGGCGGGAGATTTTCGTAGCTATGTGGATGCCCAGGAGCAGGCCGCCCTAGCCTACCAGGACCAGGATAAGTGGGTGCGGATGAGCATTCTCAATACCGCCTACAGCGGGCGGTTCTCCACTGATCGCACCATGCTGGAATACAACCGCGATATCTGGAAACTTCAGCCGGTGCCACCGGCGGGCTAGCTCCAGGCCCCCACGCCCACGGCCAATCACACCGCCGTGGGCGTGGGGCCATCCCTTAGCCGCCCGCCGACACGGGCAGTTCCTTGCCCAGCCAGCGCCGGGTGGCGTCTTTCAGAGCCAGGGTTCGCGCCTCGCCGTTCAGGCGTATCTCGACATCGGCCACCCCGTCGTGGCCGTACAGCACCGGCGTGAAAGCCACGGCGCCCTTGGGATAATTGCCTTCTTCATCAATCTGCAAACGCAGCCTCCCGCCCCCTACCGTGGCCGTCACATGGACGATGCCATAGGCCCCATGCAGATAATCCCGACTCTCCCGATCATCGAGATACAGGGTCAGCTTGGCGGGCTGCTCTCGGCTGAACAGGTGCAGTTCCAAGCGGTCCCAATCCATGCGACCGTTGGTCAGCGGTCCCGGATACCAGGGAATGGCGGCCCCGTCCCGGGCGAATAAGGGGGTTTCGTCCAGGGCTGCGGCATAGGGCTGGGTACCGCCGCCCTGGAGCCAGGCGCCGCGGTTGAGGTCGTACCACCAGCCGGGCGGAAAAGTGATATAGCGCAGATGTCGCTTTACCCCGTCCCGCACCACCACCCGGTCGGTCCCTTCCCCGTGGACGATGGGGGCGGCCATCAACGCATCGCCCAATAAGTACTGCTCGTCCAGGTTTTCCAGCTCCTCCCCATCGAATTCGTAGAGCAGGGGCCGCAATACCGGGTCGCCGGTGAGCCAGTGTTCGAAAAACAGCGTATAGATATAGGGCAACAGCCGGTAGCGGGTGTGGATGGCGTCCCGGGCGATGCCCAGGCACTCGTCTCCGAACTGCCATGGCTCCTGGGTCTTGGAGTCGCGCATGGAGTGGTTGCGGAAAAACGGGAACAGAAACCCCGCCTGGTACCAACGGCTCAGCAGTTCCGGGGTGGTATGGCCCATAAAGCCGCCCACATCCGGGCCATTGAAGGCCACCCCAGACAGGCCCAGATTGAGGGTGGCGGGAATGGTCATCCGTAAATGCCCCCAGTTGCTGCAATTGTCCCCAGTCCACACGGCGGCGTAGCGTTGGATGCCCGTAAAGGCGGAGCGGGTCAGTAGAAACGGCCGGGTGCGCTCATCGAATGCCCCCCGGGAGGCCATGGCCATGAGCAGACCGTACTGGTTATGGTAGCGGTGATGGGGGACAGTACCGTTTTCGAATAGCATATCGTCCTCATGGATGGCCACGGTGGCCGGCTCGTTCATATCCAGCCAGGCTCCGTCCACCGCCCCCTCGCTCAGAAACCGCCCTAACCAGCCCGCCCACCAGTCCCGCGCCGACGGGCGGCTAAAGTCTGGGAATACCGTATCCCCAGGCCAGACCACGCCCACGAAGTCTTTGCCGCTGTTGGTTTTACAGAACGCGTTCTGGCGCTGGCCGTCATCGTAGACCGGGTAGCCTGGGTCCAGTTTCACCCCAGGATCGACGATGGCCACTGAGTGGATATGGGCGGCTTTTAAGGTGGTCCCCAAGCGGGCCGGGTCGGGGAATTCGTCCCGGTTCCAGGTGAACACCCGGTAGCCGTCCATATAGTCGATATCGTGCCAAAGCACACTGACCGGGATATCGTGGCGGGCGAACTGGTCTTTGAGTTCCAGGAATTCGGCCTCGGTCTGATAGCCCCAACGACACTGGTGATAGCCCAGCGCCCAGAGGGGCGGGAGTTCGTGACGCCCGGTGAGTTCCGTGAAATTGCGCACCACGTTGCGCAGGGTAGGACCATTGATAATATACAACTCGGTATTACCGGCCAGGGACTGGTAGCAGAGTACGCCGGGCCGGGTGTTGCCCACGTCGAGCAGCGCCCGGCCCGGGTTGTCGAAATACAGCCCGAAATAGGCATCGGCGGTCTTGAGGATCAACAAGGGAATGGACACATAAGCCGGGTCGTAGTCGTCCCGCTGATAACTGTTGGGATGCTCGGCCACCACATCCACGTTCCAGAAGTCCAGGCTGTCGCCGCTTTTGTTGAGCTTGCGGGTGCGTTCCCCGGCGCCGTACACACCGCTCACCGCCTCCGCCCTGAAGTTCAGAATCAATTGCTCGCCATTCCAGCCCAGCCCCTGTTCCAGGGTTTCCAGCACACCCCCTTCGGCCAACTCCACCCGCAACCCGGCCCCCTGGCAATCCACATGTCCAGCTCCACAATGGAACCGGGGCAGGCCGTCGGCGGGTAGCACTGGTTGACCCTGGCGGTGGGCCTCGCGAATGCCCATGGAATACTGGCGCTTTTGGGCCACCTGGTCGTTGTCGATGCTGAGCCGCAGACAAAAGCCGGTGATCTCCGCGCAGCGCAGCTCGGCGCCGCCGGAAGATCCGGTCAGCCGCACCCCGGTGGCGGTGACAGTCGGTAGCTTGCCATAATCGAAGTTCAGGTGATGAAGCCGTTTGCCAAAACGCATAGTAACGATCCGAGTATGATTGACGATGGAACAAGCATAGTTCAGGACCCAAGGCACTTCCGGCCCGCCACGGGGTCTACCGGAAAACCCCTCTGAACTGTCGTCCCCATGCCCCTGATACCGGCTGTTTTAATCCTGATCGTGGCCATGGCCGGTTGCGCAACCCTGCCGCCACCACCCCGGAATCCAGACGCTGCCGCCTGCCT
This sequence comes from uncultured Candidatus Competibacteraceae bacterium, assembly GCA_964597315.1. Taxonomy (GTDB): domain Bacteria; phylum Pseudomonadota; class Gammaproteobacteria; order Competibacterales; family Competibacteraceae; genus CAZQXD01. The sequence goes on along the minus strand of CAZQXD010000014.1, from coordinate 39,392 downwards.
GGATCTCTATGCCGCCGTGGACGCGACGGTGAATCGCGCCGGGATACGGCCTTCGTATCCCCGACCGGTACCCGGCTTTCCCTATCTGCGGGTGGACCGCTATCTGGCCGACGTCCAGGATCAAGCCCCGGCGCCCGTGACGCCGACCGGCTGGTGGCGGGCCATGGCGGCATTGGACCGGGAGGCCCGGGCAGTGGAACTGGCCAGCTTGCCCTTGGAAGCACTGGAGCGGCTGGACGCCCTTACGCCAAAGCCCCTGCCCCTGGCCCTGGCAAATTGCGCCGAGACGCTGGCCAGGGCGGATTTGGGCGATCCTCGCCGCTTGGCGGCCCTACGCCAAGCGGCCAAAGTCCCCTCTGATTACCGGTTGCTCAACCGGGTGTTGGGCTTATATCCCCTGACCGCCCTGGCGGTCAGCCATGGCATCGACCGCTACCAACAAGAGACCTTGGCGGCCTTCGCCGATCCGGCCCCACCCCAAGGGCGGCTGATCCGTTATCGCCCCCCTTCGCCATCCACCACTCCGTTCAGGCCCCCGCCTCATCTGGAGCGGTCCCTGCCCCTAGCCGCCCTGTTCGCGGCCCACGCCCCGGTGTTCGAAATCGACACTCTGGGGGATTTCGACCTACCGGGCCGACCAGTCTGGGTAGGAGACCGGCCCACGGTGGACCCGACCACGCCGACAGTCTATGGGTATCTGTCCTGGACCCGCTGGCGGGGCCGAACACTGGCGCAACTGAATTATCTGATCTGGTTCGCCGGTCGGCCTCGGAGCGGCCCCCTGGATATTCTGGGCGGTCCCCTGGACGGGCTGCTGTGGCGGGTCACTCTGGACGAGGACGGCGCACCGCTGGTGTACGACAGCATCCACCCCTGCGGCTGCTATCATCTGTTTTTCCCTGGTCCCCGGCTGCGCTTGCGGGCAGCGGCCCGGGCCCTGCCGGAACTCCCCCTGCTCCCCCAGCCGCTCCCACGGCCCGGCCCAGGGCAACGGCTGGTGTTGCGCCTGACTTCGGGCAGTCATTATCTAATACAGGTGTACGCCGACCAGCCCTCGGGGACCCCCTGGCTGTGGCGGAACTATACGGAGCTGTATGCCACTCCCGTGGCGGGGGGCGGGCGACGCGGGCTATTTGACGCCGATGGCCTGGTATCCGGCAGCGAACGGCTGGAACGCTGGCTGCTCTGGCCCATGGGCGTTCCTTCGCCGGGGACCATGCGGGAACGAGGGCATCACGCCGTGGCCTTCGTGGGTCGGCGTCAGTTCGAGGACCCGGCGCTGCTGGAAACACTGTTCGAGCCGGTATCGCCGCCCACGGGCCACCCCCAGGCGGGGCAGTAGCTGGCTTCGAATACGCCTTGGACTAGGCTTCGCTCGAACCCCCCAACACGCCCAATAGACCTGCCTCATCCAGCACCGCCACCCCCAGCTCCCGGGCCATTTTCAACTTCGATCCCGGCTCGGCCCCGGCCACCAGATAGTCGGTTTTTTTGGATACGCCGCTAGAGACCTTGGCCCCTAGGGCCTGCAACCGAGCCTTGGCCTCATCCCGGGTGAGGCTGTCCAGACGGCCAGTCAGTACGAAGGTTTTGCCCGCCAGGGTCCGCTCCCCGCCGTTGCCGGTTTCCGTCTCGGTCCAGGTCACGCCGGCCCGGCGCAGGGCGTCGATGACCTCTCGATTGTGGGACTCCTGAAAAAATCCATGGACCTGGGCGGCCACCGCTGGACCCACGTCGGGCACCTGTTGCAGCCGCTCGGGGTCGGCGGTCATCAGCGGGTCCAGGGCGCCAAAATGCCGGGCCAAGGCCAGGGCGGTGGCCTCCCCCACCTCGCGGATGCCCAGGGCATAGAGAAACCGCTCCAGGGTGGTCTGTTTGCTGGCTCCCAGGGCCTTGACCAGATTTTCGGCGGATTTTTGGCCCATCCGCTCCAACCCCGCCAAGGTGTCCACTTCGAGGGTATAGAGATCGGCGGGACTCTGCACCAGGTCCCGCTCCACCAGTTGTTCCACCCGTTTGTCCCCCAGACCTTCGATATCCATGGCCCGCCGGGAGGCGAAATGGCGCAGGGCCTCCTTGCGCTGGGCGGCGCAGTACAGACCGCCGCTGCACCGGGTCACCGCCTCGCCCGGGGGGCGCATCACCCTGGAGTCGCACACCGGGCAGGTCGTGGGCATAGAAAACGGCTCGCTACCCTCGGGGCGGCGGTCAAGGACCACCCTCACTACCTCAGGGATCACATCTCCGGCCCGGCGCACGCTCACCGTATCCCCCACTCGCACGTCCTTGCGGGCCACTTCGTCGGCGTTGTGGAGGGTAGCGTTGGTCACTGTCACCCCCCCCACGGACACCGGAGCCAGCCGCGCCACCGGGGTCAGGGCGCCGGTACGCCCCACCTGAATCTGGATAGCCTCCACCGTGGTCAGTTCTTCCTGGGCCGGGAATTTATGGGCAATGGCCCAGCGGGGCGCCCGGGCCACGAAGCCCAATTCCCGCTGCCAGTCCAGGCGGTCCACCTTGTAGACCACCCCGTCGATTTCGTAGGGCAGGTCCTGGCGTTGCGCCAGTATCCGCCGGTAGAAGTCCAGGCAACCTTGTATGCCCTTCACCACCGCCCGCTCCGGGCAAACCCGCAATCCCCAATCCCGCAGTCGCTTTAGAATTTCACCGTGGCGACCGGGCAGCTCGCCCCCCTCCACCTGGCCCAGGCCGTAGCAGAACAGGTCCAGGGGGCGGCGGGCGGTGACCCGGGGGTCCAGTTGCCGGAGGCTGCCGGCGGCGGCGTTGCGGGGGTTGGCAAAGGTTTTTTCACCGGCCTGGCGGGCCTGCGCGTTGAGTCGCTCGAAACCGGCCCGAGGCATGAATACCTCACCCCGCGCCTCCAGCACCTGGGGCCAACCCTCGCCCCGCAGGCGCAGGGGCACGGCGGGGATGGTGCGCAGATTCAGGGTGATGTCCTCGCCGGTGGCGCCGTCGCCCCGGGTGGCTCCCTGGACCAGCACGCCGTCCTCATAGCGCAGACTCACGGCCAGCCCGTCAAGCTTGGGTTCGACGGCGTAGTCCACGACCTCCCGCTCCAGACGCTCCCGCACCCGCCGGTCGAACTCCTCCACGTCCCGGTCCGCAAAAGCGTTATCCAGAGACAGCATGGGCAGGGCATGGCGCACCGCCCCAAAAGCGTCCAGGGGCTTGCCTCCCACCCGCTGGGTGGGGGAGTCCGGGGTCACCAGTTGGGGATGGACGGCTTCCAGTTCCCGGAGCGCGTTCAGCAGGCGGTCATATTCGGCGTCTGGAACCTCCGGGTCGTCCAACACGTAATAGCGGTAGTTGTGGTGGGCGATGGCCTCCCGCAGCCGCAGGGCCTCGGATTGAGCCTCCCTGGGGGCGGCCACGAATTAGCGCCTGTGCAGCCGCAACCGGCGCTCGAACTCAGCCACTTCACCGCGCAAATGGGACAAAGACTGGTTGGTCAGCTTATTGCGCCGCTCGTCGCAGATGATGCCTTGGAGTTTTTCGGACAACTGACCGGCGCTGGACACCATCAACTCCAGGGAGGATACCGCCTCCACCGGGCCGGGCAGGCGCATGAAAAGCAACAACCCTGGGGTTTCCAGAGTTTGCATATGGTTCAAGTCGAAAGTGCCCGGTTCCTTGAGGTGGGCGACGCTGAATACGGGTTCCTGCTCGGGGTCGGGTTCGGCTTCGCTATCCGCCGGACATTCGAAGACACCATTCGTGGCGTTGTACTTGAGGTCCAGTTCCTGGGTGATGTGCAGTATGCGGTCACCCCGCATTTTCTGGCCCCGAGGGGCGGCGATAATCAGGGCTACAGTCTTACGGGGCGGCTCGTCCTGCTTGGGAGATAGCCGGGGCGAACGGGACGGCTCCTGGCGCGGGGCCGTGGCCGTGGCCGTGGCCGTGGCCGTGGCCGTGGGCTTGGAGACGGTCGGCTCGGCGCGTTCCGTGTCCACGCTGGTCGTCTCCACTCTGGCCGTCTCCACGCTGGCCGTCTCCACTCTGGCCGTCTCCACTCTGGCCGTCTCCACGCTGGCCGTCTCCACGCTGGCCGTCTCCACGCTGGCCGTCTCCACGGCGGCCGTCTCCACGCTGGCCGTCTCCGGCTGGGTTTCGGGACTGCGGGGCGTGACCACCACATCCACCAATCGATATTTGGCGCGGGGGTCGTTGGGTTTCATCTGGGGAATATCCTCGGGCACCCGCTCCGGGGAGTCGGACAAGGACTCGTCGATCTTCAACACCGGCTCGTCTTCCGGGCGGTGCAGGCGATGGCGGCGTTCCTGAAGCCGGGCCTTGATACGAGACCGCATTCCCCATAGATAGATCGCGGCGATGATCGCCACTCCGATACCGAGTACTAGCAGACGCAATTCGTCCATCAATACAACCTCATATATGTTCTGGTGTCAGACCGCCGCCAGGCGGACGGCCTCGTCCACGTCCACGGCCACCAGCCGGGAAACCCCAGGCTCGTGCATGGTAACCCCCGTCAATTGCCGGGCGATCTCCATAGTGCCTTTATTATGTGTAATGAAAATAAACTGTACCCGTTCGGACATTTCCCTGACCAGATCCCCGAATCGCCCCACATTGGCCTCATCCAGGGGCGCGTCTACCTCATCCAGCAGACAGAAAGGCGCCGGGTTGAGCTGGAAAATGGCGAATACCAAGGCCACGGCGGTCAGGGCCTTCTCGCCCCCGGACAGCAAATGAATATTGCTCACCCGCTTACCCGGGGGCCGGGCCATGATGGCCACGCCGGTTTCCAGCAGGTCCTCGCCGGTCAGCTCCAGATGAGCCTCGCCGCCCCCGAACAGCCGGGGAAACAGCGCCCTAAAGCCCCCATCCACTTGCTCAAACGTGTCCCTGAATCGGGCACGGGTCTCCTGGTCGATCCGGGCCATGGCCTGTTCAAGCGTTTCCAGGGCCTGGACGAGATCCTGGTGCTGGTTGTCCAGATACGTCTTGCGCTCGGCCACTTGGGCGCACTCGTCAATGGCCGCCAGATTGACCGCCCCCAGCCGCTGCAGCCGCCGCTCCAGGCTGCCCAGACGCTCCTGCCAGCCAGCTTCATCGGCCTCGGCAGGTAATTCATGTAGGGCCACGGAAGGGGCTACCCCCAATTCCTGTAACTGTTCGGCCAGGGTCTGGCGGCGGACCCGGGCCTCCCCCCAAGCCAGGCGCTGGTCCTGGACCGCCTGTCCTGCTTCCTGGACCCGAGCCGCGACGGCGTTTCGGGCCTTTTCCTGGTCCTTCAGGGTCTGGTCGGCAACGCCTACCGCCTCCCGGGCCTCTTGCAGGCGCTGTTCAGCAGCCAGCCGGCTGTCTAACAGTGCCTCCAACTGGGCCTGCTCCATGGCCTGGGAGTGTTCACCTAGGGGCATTTCCCCCTGCAACCGTTCCCGCCCGGCCCGCTGCTCGGCTTGCTGAGCCTCCAGCCGGGCCAGAACCTGACGGGTAGCGGTCAGATCGGCGCGCAGGGATTCCACGGCCAAGGCCCGGTCTTGGGTCTGGCGGCGGGCCTCCCCGGCTCGGGTTCGCCATTCTTCCAAATCGGCTTTGTGATCCTCCCGCTCCCCGGCCAGGGCCTCCCCCTCGCCGGTCAACCGGTCCATAGCTTCCAAGGCCGCCTCCAGATGTCGGCGGGTCTCGGCCAGGGCCTGTTCGTCCTCCTGGGCGTGGCGGCGCAGCTCCGCCAGTTCCTCGTCGATGGCCTGGCGACGGGCGGTCATCTGCTCCAGGCGACCGCGGCGGGCGGCCAGTTCCCCTTGCAGGGCGGCCTGCTCCCGGTGCCCCCGGTTGACCTCTCCCTGACCTTCGGCGCGTCGCCGTTCCCGGTCGGCCAGTTCCTGGACTAGGTTTTCCAAGGCTTGGCTAAGCCGTGATTCGGCAAGCTCGTCCCCCTCCAGATCGGCCCGCAGACCCTGAATGTCCCGCTCCCGGGCCAGCACCCCCGCCTGGGCGTCGTCGCCCCGCTCCAGGCGCAGCCAGTTACGGCCCAGCCAGACGCCGTCGGGGGTGACCAGGGTTCGGCAGCCTTCCAAACCGTGACGCCGCGCCAGGGCGCTGTCCAGATCCTCGGCCAGCCCCACTCCGGCTAATAGACTGTCCAGGGGCCAGGGAGCGCGCACTTTGTCCCCGAGAGTGTTGTTCGGGAGCGACTCACTTTCCAAAGGGGGCATGCCGGTATCCAGCAGGGTCACACTGCCCCGCTCCAGCCCGTCCAGGGTCTTACTCTCCCAGCCCGCCACGCAAACCGCTTCTAAGCGCCCGCTCAGTACGGTCTCCACGGCCCGCTCCCAGCCAGTCTCCACGTTCAGGGCCTCGGCCAGGCGGGGTGATTCTCCTAAACCCTGCTCCCCCAGCCAAGCGTTCACTGTGTCCTCATGGCGACCCAGGGCGGCTTCCTGAAGGGTTTCCAGGGAGGCCAGCCGACCTCGGCCAGATTGCAACCGGCTCCGGGTCCGGTCCAGTTCGGCGCTGAGCCGGGATTGCTCCTCCCGCAGTCCGGCGATGGCTTGCTCCAGGGCCGCCAACGCCTGCTGATCCCGCTCCACCGCCTCGCCCTGGGCCTGTTCCCGCCGCTCCAGTTCAGCCACTTCTTTTCTCGTCCCGTCCTCTTCCAGGCTCTCCCGTTCCAGGGCCAGGCGCTCGACTTGGCGGGCGTGCCGCAACAGCCGCTGCTCCAGATGCTCGGCCCCGGTGCGCCGCACCTCGGCCTGGCGCTGGGGTTCGGCGGCCCGGCGGCTATAATCGTCCCAGCGGGACTGCCAATCGCCCATGGCGGCCTCGGCGTCTTCCAATCCCTCATGAACCTCGGCCTCCACCGCCCGAGCCTCCTCCAGAGCCGGTTCCGCGTGGGCCAGGGCGGTCTCTCGCTCGGCCAGTTGGCGGCGGTCGGCGGCGGCCTCCTGGTCCAGCCGGGCCAGGGCGGTCTCCAGGCGTTCCAGCTCTTCATGGCGGCGTCGGTCCAGTTCCCGGCGGTGTCCCAGGGCCTGCTCCAGACGGGCGATACCGGCGCTGATCTCATAAGCGCCAGCCTGGGCCTGCTCCAGGGCCTCGGCCAGCACGGCCCGGCGCTCCCGGCCAGTTTCCAGTTCGGCCTCCAGACGGCGCTGTTGGGCCAGGACGGCCTCGGCGGCGGTCTCCCGGTCCCGAATCAGCCCTTCCAGACGGGCCGCTTCTTGGTCCAGGTCCCGCCAGCGCAAGGCCAGCAATTCGGCCCGGACCTGGCGTTCCTCGCTCTTCAGCCGCCGGTACTGCTCGGCTTTTTCGGCTTGGCGTTGCAGGTGTTCCAATTGCCTGCCCAACTCCTGGCGCAGGTCTTCCAGCCGTTCCAGATTCTCCCGGGTATGGCGAATCCGGGTCTCGGTCTCCCGGCGCCGTTCCTTGTATTTGGAGATGCCGGCCGCCTCCTCGAAGAACACCCGCAGTTCCTCGGGCTTGGCTTCGATCACCTGGGAGATCATGCCCTGCTCGATGATGGCGTAGCTGCGCGGCCCTAGCCCGGTGCCCAGAAAAATATCGGTGATGTCCCGGCGTCGGCAGCGGGCGCCATTGAGAAAATACTGGGACTGGCCATCCCGCTCCACCTGCCGCTTGACGGCGATTTCAGTGTACTGGACCCAGGGTCCGCCCAGCTCCCCGGCGCTGTTGTCGAACACCAGCTCGATGGCGGCCCGGCCCACGGGCTTGCGGCTGCTGGAGCCGCTGAAGATGACATCGGCCATGGACTCGCCCCGCAGGTGTCGGGCGGAGGACTCCCCCATCACCCAGCGCACGGCGTCGATGACATTGGATTTGCCACAGCCGTTCGGCCCCACGATGCCGGTGAGATTACCGGACAGATGCAGGGTGGTGGGGTCCACGAAGGACTTGAAGCCAGCCAGCTTGATTTTGGTCAGTCGCATTCCAGAAACAGTCGCGAGCGGTGGGGTCTAAGGGACCTGTCGAATCTTGGAAGGCGCTAGTGTAAATTGATGCGCCCCTGAAACGAAGTGCGTTGGAGACTTTCCTTTATGTCCACCCGGCCCCACAAGGCTCTGGAAACCTTTCCCAACCCCCAGCCAGAGCGGGATTACACCATTCGTATTCGCATTCCCGAGTTCACCTGCCTGTGCCCCAAGACCGGCCAGCCGGACTTCGCCACCCTGCATCTGGAGTACGTACCCGACCAACTGTGCGTGGAGCTGAAGGCCCTGAAGCTGTACATCTGGTCCTATCGGGACGAGGGCGCTTTCCACGAGGCCGTCACCAACCGCATCGTGGACGACCTGGCGGCCGCCTGCCAGCCGCGATTTCTGCGCCTGACCGCAGAGTTCAATGTTCGCGGCGGGGTCTATACCACCGTGGTGGCCGAACACCGGGACGCCGGTTGGACGCCGCCGCCCCCCGTGACCCTGCCCTAAGGAGGCCGCCATGCTGGGACCATTTTTGCAAGGGGCTAGCTATGTGCTCAAGGGGCTGGGCCTGCTGACTCATCCCCGGCTGCGTAGCTTCGTGGCCATACCCCTGTTGATCAATGTGCTGCTGTTCGGTGGCGCCATCTGGTGGGGGGGCGGCGAGTTCGTCAGCCTGCTGGACTGGCTGGCCGCCCAGACCCAGGGCTGGCTGCAAGGCTGGCCGATCTGGCTGGACTGGCTGGCCACGGCCCTGGGCTGGCTGATCACCGGGCTGACTTGGCTGCTGTGGCCGCTGTTCATACTCACGGCCCTGATCGTGACCTTCTACACCTTCACCCTGGTGGCCAATCTGGTGGCCTCGCCTTTCAACAGCATCCTGGCCGAACGGGTGGAGGATCTGGCCCAGCCTGGCCGAACCCGCCCGGAGGGCCGACCCCTGTGGCAGGAGGTGGCCTATGCGCCCTTCGCCGAGCTGCGCAAGCTGGGGTATTTCCTGGTCCGGGCCTTGCCTTTGCTGATTCTGTTCTTTATCCCGGTGCTGAATCTGGCGGCGCCGTTTCTGTGGATGGCCTTCGGGGCCTGGATGCTGGGCCTGCAATACGCCGATTATCCCATGGGCAACCATGGATTGGTCTTCAGGGACCAGCGGGCAGTGCTGAGCAAGCGTCGGCGCTTGACTCTGGGATTCGGGGCTGGCGTCCTGGCCATGACCCTGGTGCCGGTACTGAATTTCCTGGCCATGCCCACGGCGGTGATCGGGGCCACCTTGCTGTGGGTGGAGCAGTTCCCCGAAGGAACCCGGACGGCGCGGATCGAACGGGGCTGATCCTCGGTCGCAGCCGAGCGGCGGCGGTGACGGTCCTGGCAAAAAAGCATTGCCAGGACAGATTCAGTAGCCGTTTTTGAGTGGCTCGTCGTGGCATTGCGCAACAACCGCCGTGCGCATTCTTCATAACGCTTTGCAGTATCGGCCATGCACGGCCATTTGTTTTGGATTGTTCTATAAAAACCAATAGAAACAATTATTTATTTTTAGGCATGCTATTTGCCTTAACTCGCTGATCTTAAACTTTACATACAGCGAGTGATAGCCAATGAACGTCAAAACCTCTTTTGTTCTGGCGGCCCTGCTGGGCGCCGCTGGCGCCGCTCAGGCGTCTCCTATCGAATTGATCGTGAACGGTGATTTCGAAACCGGCGACTTCACCGGCTGGACGGTCATCGACCAGGCCGGAGGCTCTGGCGGTTTCCTTATTGATGATGCCGATGGCTTCACCCCCGCCTCCGGGTTAGCCACGGTGGGGGCTGCCACGGGTGGGTTTTATGCGGTGAGCGATCAGTTCGGACCTGGCGCCCACGCCCTTGTTCAAAGCTTTACCGTGCCTGTGGGCGTCACCTCGGTCTCGCTGTCTTTCGATATGTTCGTCAATGACCAGAATGGTTCGGGTTCACTGGTGCACCCCGCTGGCCTGGACTTCACGGCTAGTCCTAATCAGCACGCCCGGGTGGATATCCTGAGCGCCAGCGCCGGCGCCCTGTCCACGGCGGTGGGGAATGTGATCACCAATCTGTATCTGGGCGTGGATGGCCCGGCGCCCAACCCCTACACGTCCTACAGCTTTGACCTGACCGCCCTGCTGGCCCCTGGGACAAGCTATCAACTGCGGTTCGCGGAAGTGGATAATCAGTACTTTTTCAATCAGGGCGTAGACAACGTCAGCATCCTGGCGGACGCGGCCCAAGTGCCTACCCCGGCCACCCTGGCGCTGTTCGGACTGGGGCTGACTGCCCTGAGCCGTCGGCGGCGGAGCAAAGCCTAACATCCATCGGGGCGGACTCTAGGTGTCCGCCCCGACCGGAATACTCAAAAATCCATGGATGCCAGGCGCGGTCAAGCCCCCAGGGTCTTGAGATACTCCTTGGCGGCCTGCTTGAGTACCGCCACCCTGGCCCGCTCCGCCCCATCCGCCGCCAACTCGTACTCCCCCTGTAACGCCTCGATAAACGTAATCAGCTTGGCGATCCGCTCGTCCCTGGGCAAGGATTTCAGATACTCGCTGGGATAAGCGGCAGTACCGTGGAACTCGTCGGTGGCCACGATTTCGATCAGATTGGTCTGGGGCATGATGGCGTACTCCCGGGCACAGCAAGAGCCTTACTTCAGAATACTAGCACCTGACACACCGGGCGCTGCGACCGCAGCCTGTCATTGCTGGAAAACATAACTCCCTGGCGCGTCCCCTAGCACCGGAAAGCCCTTGTCCGGCGCTCCCATGGCCGGGGGCCATGTCCGGCCACTGGAGCGCTGGGCCAGCCAGCCCTGCCAGGCCGGCCACCAGGAGCCTGGGTGGGAGGGGGTGGTGTCCCGCCAGTTGTCCGGGTCGATAAACCGCTCCCCCTCCCGGCGGGCGGCCATCTGGTAGCTGCGCCGGGGATGTCCCGGGGGGCTGACGATGCCGGCATTATGGCCGCCGCTGGTGAGCAGAAAAGTCACCTCCTCGGCGTCGGCCAGCAGATGGATCTTGTAGACCGACTTCCAGGGCGCCACATGGTCTTTCTGGGCGCCCACCGCGAACAGGGGAGCGCGGATATCGGGGATGGCGATGGGACGACCGTCCACCTGGTAGAGACCAGTGGCCAGTTCGTTATTCAGAAATAGCCGATGCAGGTATTCACTGTGCATCCGGTAGGGCATCCGGGTCTGGTCGGCGTTCCAGGCCATCAGATCGTTCATGGGCGCCCGCTTGCCCAGCAGGTAGTCGTGAACCATGCGCGACCAGATCAGATCATTGGAGCGCAGGAGTTGAAAAGCCCCAGCCATCTGCTTGGTGTCCAGATAGCCCTGATCCCACATCATGTCTTCCAGAAACGTGAGCTGGCTCTGGTTGATGAACAGGGTCAACTCCCCGGCTTCGGAAAAATCGGTCTGGGCGGCCAACAGGGTCAGTCCAGCTAGGCGCTCGTCCCCATCCCGGGCCATGGCCGCCGCAGCGATGGTCAGCAGCGTGCCCCCCAAGCAATAGCCCACTCCCTGGACCTTGCGCCCCGGGACGATGGCGGCGATGGCATCCAGGGCCGCCATGACCCCCAGCCGCCGGTAATCGCCCATACCCAGGTCCCGGTCGGCGGCGTCCGGGTTTTTCCAGGAGACGGCGAACACCGTGTGCCCCTGTTCCACCAGATAGCGCACCAGGGAATTGTCCGGGGACAGGTCCAGAATGTAGTACTTCATGATCCAGGCCGGTACGATCAGCACCGGCTCGGCATGGACCTTGTCGGTGGCGGGGGCGTACTGTATCAGTTCGATCAGCCGGTTGCGATAGACCACCTTGCCGGGGCTGACCGCCACGTTGACCCCAGGCTGGTAGTCTTCCGCGCCCACCGGCTTCTTGCCGCTCGTGGCCCGCTCCCAGTCCTTTACAAAATTCTCGAAACCCCGGACCAGATTGAGACCACCTTCCCGGATTGTGGCGTCCAGAATCTCAGGATTGGTGAGCGGGTAGTTGGAAGGGGAAAACACATCCAACAACTGGCGGGTGGCGAATTCCACGATGGCCTCGTTCTGACGGGATACTCCCCGCACCCCGGTGGTGGCGTTGCACCACCACTGCTGGTTCAGAAGAAAAGACTGATAGATCAGATTGTAAGGCCAGCGCCGCCAGGCCGGGTCCATGAAGCGCCGGTCCTGGGGCAGGGGTTCGATACAGGGCGCGGTTTCGGGATCGGCGGCCCGGGCGGCGTACTGGCCCAGGCGCACCCCCTTGCGTAGGGCTTTCTCGCCCAATCGGAGCTGCTTGCCCGGAGATTGGGCCAGGTGTACCCACCAGTCCAGGTAGGCCAGGGTCAGGGCCGCCGGGGACAAACCGGCGGTGAATCGGGCCAGCCCGGCATGCACCGCCCGGTCCAGGCTTTCGGCCAAATAACCACCCAGCACCCACTGCTCCGGCGCGGGTCGACGCCCGGGGGTCAGGGTGGGTCTCGGGCTATCTTTTGCCGGGACTAGCGGCACCACCTTGGAGGATTGATCGGACATAGCGTATTCTCCATATTAACCGAAAGCCAGGCTCCTAGACCCGACCACGGCAAACACGTTTGGACCAGTCCATGATCTTGACAGGCGTATAGCGTATCGCAAGCCTGATTTATCCGCGATGACACCGGAACAACACCCATGCCAACCGATGGTTCAGTCCCAGGCCGGGACGCCGAAGCTTATCTGAATGCGCTATTGGAGGCGGCCGTGGACGCCATCATCGTCATCGATCACCAAGGGTGCATCAAAACCTTCAACGCCGCCGCCGAGCGGCTGTTTGGTTATTCGGCGGCGGAGGCATTGAATCGTAACGTACGGCTGCTGATGCCCGAACCCTACCAGAGCCAGCATGACCGCTACCTGCAAAATTATCTGCATACCGGCCAGCGCCGGATCATCGGCAGCGGCCGAGAAGTCACCGGCCTCAGGAAAGACGGCAGTATCTTTCCCATGGACTTGGCGGTGGGCGAAATCAACCTGCCCGACGCCCCCCGGTTTGTGGGTATTGTTCGGGATCTAAGCGCCCGGGCGAAGGCTGCGGAGGAACTGCACCGGCAACGGGAAGACTATCGGATGATCCTGGACGCGGTGCCGGCCTTGATCTGGTATCTGGACCACCAGGGCCGGGTCCGCCGGACTAACGCCGCCGTTAGCCGGTTTTTGGGGCTGACCCGAGAGGAACTACGAAACAAGTCGTTTTTCGACCTGTTCAAGGCGGCCCAGGCTCCCCTGCTTGAAGCCAGTCATCGGGCGATTCTGGACAGCGCCACCCCCAGACTGGGGGAGTTGGTGGACCTACCCACCCCCCAGGGCAGCCGCTGGGTGCAGATGGATCGAATACCACAACTGGACGACGCTGGGCATACGGTGGGCCTTATCACCGTGGCCCAGGACATCACCGAACGACTGCACGCCGAGAAGGAGGCTAGCCAGCATCGCGAGCGGCTGGCCCATATCACCCGATTGCATAGCTTGGGAGAAATGGCCGCTGGCATCGCCCACGAAATCAACCAACCCCTAACCGCCGTGGCCAACTACAGCCAGGCGGCCCGCCACCGGCTGCAATCCGGCACCGCCGATACCGTAAAAATCCAGATTTTGCTCGCTAAAATCGACGCTCAGGCCCAGCGGGCCGGGAAGATCATTCGCCGTATCCGCAATCTGTCCCGGCGCGGCGACAACCACTATCAGACCATCGATATCAATACTCTGATTAGGGATGGCGTGGAACTGGCCCGGGCCGACACCCGTAGTCTCGACTGTCAGCTCGAATTGGAACTGGCCGAAAACCTGCCCCCGATAACGGTGGACCAGATACAGATTCAACAAGTTATCATCAATCTGCTCCGCAATGCCCTGGACGCCATGGAAACCGTTCCGGCAGCGGATCGACGGATCTGTCTCAAAACCCAGCGCCATGCTTCGGGCGAAGTGATGGTCAGCGTGTCCGACTGGGGTATTGGCCTGCCTAATGCCGGAACCGAGCAGTTGTTCGATCCCTTCTTCACCACTAAGCATTCGGGCCTGGGCGTAGGCTTGTCCATCAGTCGAAGTATTATTACTTCCCATGGCGGGCAACTGTGGTTTAGCGTAAACCCACAATGCGGCGCTGTTTTCCATTTCACCCTGCCAGCGAACCTAGGACATGTCCCCTGAGCGCAAACCCACCGTATTTGTCATCGACGATGATCCCGCCGTACTCGACTCCCTCGTGGAGTTGCTGGAGTCCGTGGCGCACACGGTGGCGGCGTATACGTCCGCTGCGGCGTTTCTGGACGATTTTGATCCCAAGCAGCCGGGCTGTCTGGTGTTGGATGTCCGCATGCCCGGCATGAGCGGGCTGGATTTACAGGTGGAGCTGGTCCGGCGCAAGGCCCTGTTGCCGATCATTTTTATCACCGGCCACGGGGATGTACCCATGGCGGTGCGAGCCATGAAGCACGGGGCTGTCGAATTCATTCAAAAACCCCTCCGGGATCAGGACTTGCTGGAGCATATCGAACGTGCTTTGGCCGACAACCTGGCCCACTATCGGGACCAGAAGGAACAGCACGGCATCCAAGCCCGGCTGCACACGCTCACCCCCCGAGAGCGGGAAGTCCTGGACCGGATGGTGACCGGTAAAACCAACAAAATCACGGCCCACGAGTTGGGCATCAGCCAGCGCACGGTGGAAATTCACCGCGCTGCGGTCATGGAAAAAATGCAGGTTCGGACCCTGGCGGAACTGGTGGATCTGATGCTGCGACAGCACCATTAACCGACGCTACGGCAATCGGTCCCATTTAATTCTCCTTCATCCACGCCCAATGCCATGGCGAAACCCATGGCCCCCAACGGGCAACCCACCGAAACCAGGAACGCAGTTTGCATGGCAAGCAGGCGCATGGCGGCCATAGGTCCGAAAAACGCCGTCAAGAATCCTAACCTTAGCTTGGAAAACCACAGTCGTGGTCTCTAAATACAGTAACTTGTCGAAATAAGCTCGGTGGTTATCCGGTTGATACGAGCGGCGGGGCCACCCCCTAGTCGCACCAATACAGAGCAAACCCCGGACGCCATTCGATCGGGTAAGGCCCGCGAGGTTACACCGTTGAATCACCAGACGTCCTCCAACCCCAAAATCCGGCCGTCGGCCGGTAGGCGAGTCTGACATGCTGACTATTTTGCATCGTATCGCCCAGGAGGTGGGCACCGCCAGCAACCTGGATCAGGCCCTGGCCATCGCCGTGCGCCGGGTCAAGGAATCCATAGCAGTGGATGTTTGCTCCGTGTATCTGGCCGATCCCGCCCAAGGCAACTATGTGCTGGTGGCCACCGACGGTCTCAACCCGGTGGCCATCGGCGAAGTACGCCTAAGCCCCCAGGAAGGGCTGGTGGGGCTGGTGGGGGAGCGCCAGGAACTGCTCAATCTGGATAACGCCGCCGCCCATCCCCGCTATCGGTATTTTCCCGAGACCGGCGAAGAGCGCTATCACGCCTTCCTGGGCGTCCCTCTGGTGCGCTACCGCCAGCGGCTCGGGGTGCTGGTGGTGCAACAACGGGATAGTCGGCTCTTTAGTGAGGACGAAACCGCTTTCGTGGTCACCATCGCCGCCCAACTGGCCGGCGCCATCGAGGCCGCCGCCGCCGTGGGCGCCACCAGCCGGTTACTGGCCGGGCGGCCCCACAGCGGTTTTCTGAAAGGCGTACCCGCCGCGCCGGGGGTGGGGGTGGGCACGGTGGTGCTGCCCTCCCCTTTCGCCAATCTGGATTCCGTGCCTGAACGCAAGGCCCGGGACCCGGCCGCCGAAGAGGCGGCCTTCGCCTACGCCGTGCGGGTGGTCCAGACCGAGCTTCAGGAAAGCGGCCAGCGCATGGCCACCCTGGTGGCCGGAGAGGCCCAGAGCTTATTCGACGTCTACACCCTGTTCCTGGATAACGACTGGCTGTTCACCGATACCGTCAAGCGCATCCGCGCCGGTCAGTGGGCGCCCGGCGCCTGGCGGGACACCATCGTCGAACATGCCCAAGTGTTCGAGACCATGGAAGACCCTTATCTTCGCACCCGGGCCGAGGACATTCGGGCCATTGGTCGGCGGGTATTGATGCGCCTGCAAAATGCCGACGCCGGTCCCCGTCAGTACCCGGATCGTTGCGTACTGGTGGGGGAAGAGGTGAGCGTGGCGCGAATCGCCGAGGTGCCCCTAGAGCAATTGGCGGGCATTGTCTCATTGAAAAGTTCGGCCCTGTCCCATACCGCTATCCTGGCCCGGGCACTGGGGGTGCCGGCGGTGATGGGCCTAGGGCGACTGCCGGTGGGTCGGTTGGAGGGGGCCGACGTCGCCGTGGACGGCTATCAGGGCCGGGTGTTCATCCAACCCACCCGGGCCGTGCTGGAGGAGTTCCAGCGCCTGGTCCAGGAGGATCAGGCCCTGACCGCCGAATTGCAAACCCTGGCCGACCTGCCCGCCCAAACCCCGGACAACGCCCGCCTGGAGCTACGGGTCAATGCCGGATTGCTGGCGGACCTATCCATAGCCACGGCCAATGGCGCCGAAGGCGTGGGGCTGTATCGCACCGAGTTCCCGTTCATGATCCGCCAATCCTTCCCCGGCGAGGACGAACAGACCCGTATCTATCGGGAAGTGCTGGAGACCATGGCCCCCCTACCAGTGACCATGCGCAGCCTGGATGTGGGCGGCGATAAACCCCTGGACTATTTTCCGGTGGCCGGTGAGAACAACCCTTTCCTAGGCTGGCGGGGCATTCGCCTGACCCTGGACCACCCGGATATCTTCCGCACCCAGCTCCGGGCCTTGCTGCGGGCCAACATCGGCCATGGCAATCTGCAACTGCTGCTGCCAATGATCAGCCGCCTGAGCGAACTGGACGAGGCCCTGGCATTGCTGAAGGCCGTGCAAGAGGAACTGAACGAGGAGGGCCTGGATGCGCTACGCCCCCCGGTAGGGGCCATGGTGGAAGTGCCCTCGGCGGTGTATCTGGCCGACCGCCTGGCCGAGCGGGTGGAATTTCTGTCCATCGGCAGTAACGACCTCACCCAATACCTACTGGCCGTGGATCGTAACAATCATCGGGTATCGGATCTCTACGACAGCCTGCACCCGGCGGTGCTGAACGCCATCCGGGAAGTGGTGGACAAGGCCCACTCCAGGGATACGCCGGTCAGCCTGTGCGGGGAAATGGCCTCCGATCCGGCGGCCGTGGTGCTATTGCTGGGTATGGGTCTGGACGGCCTGAGCGTCTCCAGCGCCAGCCTGCCTCGGGTTAAATGGGTGGTGCGCAGCGTCTCCCAATCTTGGGCGCGAGAGCTACTGGAACACGCCCTGACCCTAGACGACGGGTCCGCCATCCGGGGGTTGCTCAATCAAGCCCTGAAACAGGCGGGGCTGGGGGGGCTGGTGCGGATGGGCTAAGTTATTCCCCGGTGGCGCCCCTGAAGACCCCCTGTAGTTGATACGCCTCTAGGCTCCCAAAAGCTCCGACTAAAGCTGGCCCAAGCTTTGCAGACATGGTTGTAACACATTGATTCGGAGACAACCATGGCTGTAATCCGGTTGGTATACTCATCCCGCCATGCAGACTGCGGCGTGGCGGGTCGGCCCGTGCCATTCTGCCATTGGCGGACAGACTCGGCGGGGGCGGGTGACGTCACGGAATGGCAAGGCCCGGAGGACGTGCTTATCCATTGGGGCGACCCGACTGTGCAACCGGCAGTCGCGGAACTCCGCGCCCAGGCCCAGGGCAAGCGCGCCCGGCCGCTGTTCGGTCGGAGTTGGCTGCACTTTCATCGCCCCAGTCATCGACTGACCGTGGTTCCTGACGCCTTGGGCGCTTACCCCGTGCTGCTCCAGCATGATCGAGACCGCGCCCGGATCGCTAGCGACGCCTTGGCCATGGTGGATTTATTAGGCAGCCGCGCCCTAGTGGACTACGGCGCTGCCCTGGAGCTATTGTCCTGGGGCGAGTTGCGGGGAACGCGCACCACACTGGCCGGGGTGGCGCGAGTGGAGCCGGGCAGTGTCGCGGTCGCCACCCATCGGGATCTGGCGTTTCATACCCCGCCTCTGGAGTCGCCTCTCCAGCCCTTGCCAGAAGAAGCGGACTTGTGCGATGCCCTGGTGGCGGCGGTGGAGCAATGCTTTGACCACGCCCCCCAAGCCATGCTCCACATGGGCGACCCCGCTTGGAAGTTGCTGCTGGCTGCGGCCCTCGCCGGGGGCGCGCGACCAACCCTGGTCAACGCCAGTCCCGACAGGGATCGCCACCTGGCCGCCAACGTGGCCAAACGCTGTGGCCTAAACCTGTTGCAAGGCAGTGACGCCCCGGAACACCGCCGCCGGGCTTATCTGGGCATCGCCTTGGCGGGGGGCGGGGAAGTCCCCTTGCATCGAGGCCACGAAAAGCTGTGCGAGGATCTGCTGTCCGTCACGGCCGGCGCCACCCTGGTGACCGCGACCGGGATGGGGCTGGGCCTGGCTGAGCCGGGTACGGGACGGTATACACTGTCCGGGCAAGGTATCCATCCTCGACCCACCGGACTGCCGTTCCAGGGTCTAGGTCGGGGAGCAGTCGCCGACTTGCAATTGCTGGACCGCCACTATGCCCGCGCCCATCCCCTGCTGAACCCGCGATGGCTCGGTTTGCTGGCTTCTCTGCCCGAATCCCTGCGTCGCGACCCTGGGTTGCCCCAGCGCCTGATCCACCACCTAGCGCCCCGTTTGGACGGTCTCGGCTCGATTTCCACTGCCGGTAGACACCTGCGCCTGGTAAGCAACCGCGATCAGCCGCTTGCTCTTCCGTCCCCCGTGGACGATAGCGCCACTGTCCATAACATGCTGCGCGCCTGTGGACTGACTGCGGCGGCGGCCAACGCCCTGGAGCGCCGCCTACCGACCGGCCCGGATCGCCTACACGCCTTAGGGGTGGCCGGCGCCTTCAATCGCTGGACGAGGTATTTGGAACGGTCGCGGCGAGCCAGAGCGGCCTGATGGCTATATTTATGTACATATTATGTACATCTTATCTTGATATATTGAAATTTGAGATATAATCTTAGCCATAATCTATACAATATAGCTAGGAGCTTATGCATACCGTGCCCGACCACCCCGACGGTATCGCTTCACAGCCCGCCTCCGCCGAGCCTATGTACCGGATCGGCGCCGTAGCCCGACTGACCGGAATTTCCCCGATCACTATCCGTGCCTGGGAGCGCCGCTACGGCATGGTGAAACCCCACCGGGGCGACAGTGGCAACCGACTGTACTCCCGGGAGGATATCGCCCGATTGGCGCTGATCAAACGGCTGGTGGACGCCGGCAACGCCGTTAGCGCCATGGCCCGGCAGTCTATGGATGAATTACAAGAACAATTGGAGATATACGAAAACTCCAAGTCGCCCAGCCCGGCTCCCGGCCTGTCTCCAGGCCCCTGCCGGGTAGCGGTGCTAGGCGACGCGCTGCCAGCGCGGCTGGCCTTGCACGGTTTTAAATGGCCAGAGCTGGAGCTGGTGGCCATCCATCGGGATCGACGGCGGTTCGAGGCGTCCGTGGCCGGACTGCGACCGGATATCCTCATCGTGGAGTTGCCCACTCTGCACGACAGCCACATCGATGACATTGAAGCCCTGCGGCGGCACGCCGACGCTGATCGGGTCTTGGTGGTCTACGGTTTTGCCCGCCGCCAGACCGTCGCCCGGCTGGACACTGACCGGATACAGACCCTGCGCGCTCCGGTGGGGATGCCGGAGTTGCGCCGGGCCTGTCTATACCCAGGTCCGAGTCCACAACGCCCCACGCTAGCCGAGGATCAGGAACCGCCGCCACGCCGCTACGACAACGACACCCTTAGCCGCATCGCCGCCAGCGCCACTGCCATGCACTGCGAGTGCCCCCATCATCTGGTGGATCTGGTGCGTAGCCTGACGAACTTCGAGACCTATAGCGCCGAGTGCCAACACAGCAGCCCCGAGGATGCCCACCTGCATGCCTATCTGCAAACCGTGTCCGCCCAGGCCCGGTTCGCCCTGGAAACGGCCCTGGCTCGGGTGGTGGAGACCGAAGATCTCAAGCCGTGACCGCCGCTGCGCGCAGTTGACAAGCTAGGCAAGGGCCTAACACTTAGAGGAACGCCCATCCATCGTTCCAAGAGGAATCCCCTGTGTTCAAGCTGCTGCACGTATCCGACCTGCACTTTGGCCCTCCCTTTTTGACCGAGATCGGCGAGGCTGTTCTGGACATGGCCCACCGCCTGACCCCGGATCTGGTGGTGGTCAGCGGCGATTTTACTCAGCGGGCCAAACGGGAACAGTTTCGTCAGGCCCGGGATTGGCTGGAGCGGCTGCCAGCGGTGCCCCGGGTGGTGGTTCCGGGCAATCACGATGTCCCTCTGTACCGGGTCTGGGAACGACTGACCACCCCCTATAAGCTCTACCGGGAATACATTCACGACCGCCTGGACTATGTCCTGACCCTGGATCAGGCGGTGGTCGTGGCCCTGAACTCCACCGAGCCTTACCGGGCCATCAGCAACGGCCGCATCCGCACCGAACAACTGGAGTATTGCGAATCTTGCTTCGCCCAGGCCCCCGACGAGGCGGCGCGAATCGTGGTGGCCCACCATCATTTCGCCCCGGCCCCGGATTACGACGGCGGCGAGACCATGCCCAAAGCCAAACGGGCGCTGGACCGCTTCACCCGTCTGCGGGTGGACCTAATCATGGCCGGCCATCTACACCGGGCCTATATCGGTAATTCCCTGGACGTGTACTCCGGCGAGGACCGGGAGCATGGCATCATCATCGCCCAGTGCGGCACCACCACCTCCCGGCGCGGCCGGGCCAGGGAGCGGGAGAAAAACTCTTTTCATTGGATCGAGCTGGACACGGCCTCGACTCGGGTTTTGCACTATATGTTCTTTGATGAGGCCCGGGGTTTTTCTCCGGTGGCCAAATACGAATTCGCCCGGCCCAGCCGAGGCTTTCTCTATTCCGGGGTGCCGGATGCTCCCATTCATCCAGATTACCGCCCCCCATGAAAGACGCCACCCTAACCGAAACCGACCCGGCCGACCGCCAACCGCCCATCCAAGGCATGGGTCCCATCGACGTGCGCAGCGCGGCCCTGGCCCTGCTGGCCTTGTTCGCCACCCTGTGGATGCTGTCCTGGGCCAAGGCGGTACTCATTACCCTGGTGTTCAGCGTGCTGGTCAGTTATTCCCTGGACCCCATCGTGACCAGCTTGGAGCGACTGCGCCTACCCCGCTGGCTAGGGGCCGGGTTGCTGCTGTGCGCCCTGCTGGGGCTGATCGGCTACGGCAGTTATACCTTGGGTGACCAGGCCCAGGCATTGCTGGACAAAGTGCCTCAGGCGGTGCAGACCGTGAAACGCTCTCTGCGCATCGCCCGGCTGACCCAGGGACCGGGAGTCATCGAAAAAGTCCAGGAGGCCGCCGAAGAAATCCAAAAAGTCACCACGGAGGCTAGCGGGGGCCAGACGCCGCCACCGCCTGGGGTAACCCGGGTGCAGGTCATGGAGCAGGGCTTCAAATGGGGAGAGTATGTCTGGTGGGGTTCCATGGGCGTGCTGGCCCTGTTCGGCCAGTTGGCCACAGTGATATTGCTGGTGTATCTGTTTCTGGTCTCGGGAGACCTATATAAACGCAAACTGGTGCGGATTACCGGCCCGACGCTGTCCAAGAAAAAAATCACCGTGCAGATTCTCGACGACTTCAATATGCAGATTCGCCGCTATCTGTTCGTGCTGCTGCTCTCCGGGATATTCGTGGGGGTGCTGACCTGGCTGGCCTATTTATGGATCGGCCTGGAGCAAGCCGCCCTGTGGGGGCTGATCGCCGGTGTGGCCAGCAGCGTGCCCTATCTGGGTCCGGTGCTGGTGTTCGCCCTCACCGGCATCGCCGGATTGGTGCAGTTCGGCACGGTGTCCATGGGGCTGGTGGTGGCCTTTATAAGCCTGTTTATCACCTGCCTTCAGAGCTATTGGTTGACGCCCTGGCTGACCAGCCGCAGCTCTCGGATCAACGCCGTGATGGTGTTCGTGGGCCTGCTATTCTGGGGCTGGTTGTGGGGACCAATCGGGCTGATGGTGGCCACGCCGATTCTGATCATCGTCAAGGTCTGCTGCGACCATATCGAGAATCTCAAGCCCATTGGCGAATTGATGGGCGGTCGCTCCGGCTGAACCCAGAAGGCTGAGCATCGGCGCTCTATCGCGGCGTCGATACTCAGCCCCCCGGCTCAGGCCAGGGCCTGTTCCAAGTCAGCGAGCAAGTCTTCCACGTCCTCCACCCCCACCGACAGCCGCACCAGGCCGTCGTCGATGCCCAGGGCCGCCCGCTTGTCCGCCGGGACGGAGGCGTGGGTCATGATCCCCGGGTGTTCGATCAGACTCTCCACCCCGCCCAGGCTCTCGGCCAAGGCGAACACCTGGCAGCGCTCCAGAAACCCCCGGGCTGGTTCCAGGCCGCCGTCCAGAACAGCCGTGACCATGCCCCCGAAACCGCGCATCTGGCGTTTGGCCAGGTCGTGCTGGGGGTGGCTTTCCAGGCCCGGATAATAAACCCGCGCTACCTTGGGGTGCCGATCCAGATACTCGGCCACGGCCTGGGCGTTGACGCAGTGGCGCTCCATGCGCAGGGCCAAGGTCTTGAGGCCGCGCAGGGCCAGAAAGGCGTCGAAGGGACCGGCCACAGCGCCCACGGCATTCTGGAGATAGGCCAGTTGCTCGGCCAGTTCTTGGTTGTCCCCCGCCACGACCATCCCTCCCACCATATCCGAATGGCCGTTCAGGTACTTGGTGGCGGAGTGCATCACCAGATCGAAGCCCAGTTCGAGGGGCCGCTGTATCCAGGGGGAGGCAAAAGTGTTGTCGGCCACGGTGAGTATCCCCCGGCGTCGGCCCAACTCCGCCACCCGTTCCAGGTCCACCAGTTTCAGCAGTGGGTTGGAGGGGGACTCCACCCAGATCAGCCGGGTATCCTTACGCAGGGCCTCTTCCAGGGCCACCGGGTCGGCCAGGTCTACGAAGCTGAATTCCAGCCCGGCGGAACGGCGGCGGACGTTGTGAAACAGCCGGTAACTGCCCCCGTAGAGGTCATCCATGCACACCACATGGCTGCCGTGGTCCAGCAACTCCAGCAGCGTGGCCGTGGCCGCCATGCCCGAGGCGAAAGCGAAACCGGCCCGCCCTCCTTCCAGGTCGGCCACGCAACGCTCATAGGCCAGGCGGGTGGGGTTCTGACTGCGGGAGTACTCATAGCCCTGGTGCTGGCCGGGGCTGGCCTGCACATAGGTGGAGGTGGCGTAAATGGGGGTCATGATAGCCCCGGTGGTGGGGTCCGGGGACTGGCCAGCATGGATGGCGCGGGTGGCGAAACCGCGCGAGCGAGGGGTATCGGTCATGGGAGGCTCCCGGCGATGGCTATGGGGAATCCGCAAACTCTAACAGATCGGCCCGAGGGTGGCGGCGGCCCAGTTCATGGCGCTTGGGGCTCAGTCGTGGCGAGCATGGCAAGGGGCGGGCACCCGGAGCTGGGATCGGGCGGGGATCTTGCCAGGTGGGTTAGGCTCAATTATATGGGAATGCGAAATGAAAGATCGTGATATTTTATCCAAAAAAATTAAAGAATTTCTAGTATAAGTTACTTAACATTTTCAAATTTTATACCTACTATTTCACCGTCTTTCATAAGAAACTCGATACCTCTTTCTTTAAAAACTCTTTCTATAGCGGCGATATTATTAGCATGTGGTTTGCGTGCTCCTCTCTCAAAGTCCGCCAATGTTTGTGTCGAAATATTGGCGGCCCCGGCAAGCTCCTTTTGATTAAGGCTGATTAGTGCTCTTGCTGCTCGACAAACCCGTGGTATCATATTAAACACATAATGTTTGATTTTTATATTGACTTACACTATCTTATAGATATATTTGATGATAAACAGTAGATTCCAGTCTATATGTTGATTCAGCAGTGGGCTACCCTGAAACGTAAGGTTTTTGTTTAAGAAAGAAAAAATGAATAAACTCAAATGCATAGAAACTTTCTCTGGAGCCGGAGGCATGGCTCTTGGTCTTATTCAAGCGGGTCTTGATGTTAAATTCGCCTTTGACATCAATGAGATAGCAATAGAAACGTACCGTAACAACATATCCGATCACTGCAAGGTTTTGGATGCCTCCAAGGTTGAAGGAAAGGCGCTTCTCGAATATGGAGGACTAGGAGAGGAGAGAGTAGATATTCTAACGGGTGGGCCTCCCTGTCAGGGGTTTTCGAAGCAAAAGCGTGGTGCCCATTTACTGCACGACAAAAGAAATTCCCTTGTTTTAGACTTTGCGAGATTGGTGCATGAGACAAAGGCAAGGGGTTTTATATTTGAGAACGTTGAGATATTCGGCCAGAAAAGAGGAAAAGAACTTATCGAAGATATAAAAGATTTTCTTGGCGATTATGACATTTACACTTTTTTTATATGTTCTTCGAAATTCGGCCTAGCTCAGAAGAGAGGTCGATTTTTAATGATAGGAATCCATGGAACAGAAAATGCTCCGCCACCCGTTTTGGAAGTAAAAAAAGACCGTGTGACAATTGCCGATGTGATAGGGGATTTGCCGCCGCCACCCGATGATTGCTCCGAACATCTGAATTATCCGAATCATATTAAGTGCCGAATAACGAAACTGAATGAAGAAAGATTTTCCTATGTCCCTCAGGGCGGAGGATGGAAGGATATCCCTTGGCACCTGCGATTAAAGTGCCATCAGACCGTAAACGTCAACCAAGGAGGATGGCCGGACGTATACGGGCGGCTTTCGTGGGACGGGCAATGTCCCACGATTACCGCCGGATTTGATAGCTTTACGCGAGGAAGATACGGACATCCTGAACAAAACCGATCGCTAACCCTCAGAGAAGGGGCAAGGCTTCAAGGCTTTCCAGATCACTTCCGTTTCTTCGGGACAAGGCACGATGTTCGCTTGCAGATAGGAAATGCCGTCCCGCCTCCTGTCGCAAGGGCCGCTGGCGAAGCTTTGAGTAGATCGCTCCGAGGAGAGATGCGCCGTCCAGATAGGTTTATTCTGCCTGAAGAGACTTTTGAACAACGTAAATTAGCTATCTGATGTACTCAGAAACCTTTTAATGTCATAGAAAATTATCCCGATATCCTTCACAGGGATATGCTTCGTTAAGTCTTCTGAAGCATATCGTTGCGGAACATCGCAGTAGTATATTCCCGCCATATTTCCAAGGTATTTTTGAAACAGCTTAATGGTACCGGGTACGCAAACTTGTTTTACCGAATTGCTTTTCTTGTCCATTTGCACTTCACTGATACATGCTAGAAAAGACCGATATTTTCCGGGATAGGCTGAGTCCAAAATCCTTTGATGGGCAAAAGGTTGAACGATCCTTTCCCTAGTTGTGATTTTTAATGGCACTACGGCCGAAATGTCCATATTTGGCCTTGTTAAAACTAAGTCCGTAGAAACGCTCGATTTCTCTTCCTCGGTATTTTCATCTTCCGATCCTAATTCAAAGTCATCTTCTTTCTTATTATCACTTGTCCCCACTATTTTATTTAGATTGATATGTTTCGATAATATTGCATCACGAATATGTATTTTAAATAATCCGGCCATTAATATTTCAAAAAACGTTCCCGGTGTTTTTCTAGCTGAATTTCTCCATATATCGTAGCAAGCAGCAAAAGACATAATCGACGTGTATATAATTTTATTTGCGAGATTTATATCCTCTTCATCCGTCATATCTTTTTCTTTAAGTCTTTCTATAAAATTTTCATGGCTGCTCATGAAATCAGTTTTATTTTCAATAAAAAAATCCTTTCGAAAAGGACGGGAAAATTTGTTTTGTGATTGCGCTACATAATAAGCGATATTTGGCTTCCCCATGTAAAATCCATACTGTTTTATCGGTGCTTCATCACTTAACTTATCTAGACAAATTTTCACCAGTTCGTAGCAGAGATGATAATGCGGTATTCCACTATTATAGTTTTGAGATAAGAGTTTGAATTTTTTTTGTATGGTTTCCATATCCTTTATCCCTTAATTAGAGAAAGAGGTCGGAAACCTACAATGTTGAGAGTAGAGGTGCAAATAAGTTATTAAAAAGTTTGATTTTTTAAAAAACGTTTGATTTTTATATAGACAACAACCTCAATGTAACCCTATAGGTAATAGTGTTTCATTCCCTGCGTAAGCTCTCTATCAACGTTTGCACTTGCTCAATTTGAGGCTCTGCCCCGACTGCTCTGAATAGCGTCAGGGCCTTGTGGTACATCGCCACGGCCTGGTCCAGCTCCCCTCGGGTCTGGTAAACGTTGCCCAGGTTGCCGTAGTGATTGACGGTTCGATGGCGCTCCAGTCCAGCCGCGCCGCCGTCAGGGCCTGGCGAATCTCCACCGGTTCCAGGGATAGCGCGTCATCGTCACCGAACAGCCCGCCGTTGAACCACGCGATGCGCTGGAAGCCCAGCCGCCCGCCGGACGTCATGGCGTGGAACAACTCCCGGGCCATGCTCTGGAAGTCCGCCGGTTGTTCCTCGGCTGCCTCTAGCAGTCGGGTAAAGAGCCGCTCGGGGAGCAAGCCGCTGTCCTCGGCGAACATGCAGAACAGCAGCTTGTTGACGAAGTGGGCGGCGCGCTGGGGTTCGATGCCCCGGGCGCTCAGACGCTGGGCCAGGCCCGCGAAGGCTTCGGCTGCCTTGGCGGTGACGGCTTCACGGGTGATGCCCGGCTTGAGTTGCTCCGGTGAGCGGAAGGCCCAGTGCAGGAGCTGACGCTGGGGCCGCTCAAGCAGCGTCTCCAGGGGGATGGTGTGGACCTGGTGGACGGTGTTGGTGAAATTGGTATGGACAACGATGTTGTCGATGTCCGAGACGATCAGCAGCGGCGGGTTTTCCAGGGCCAGGGCGTATTGCTGGAGCTGGCGCAGGGCGGCGTTGAGGTCCTTGCCCTTGCCCTTGTACTCCCAGGCAAAGTGCCCGCGTTTCCAGACATCGGCCCAGCCCTCGCCACCGCCGGTCTTGGTGGTGCCCTTCTCGAAGGCATACCAACTGCCCTCGGGGTCGGCTTCGGTGGGGGTGCGCTCGCCGAGCAGGGCGCACAGATCGTTAAAGTGCGATTGGGCGGCGGATCGCTCCTTGAGCTGGGAATCCCGCCACTTCCCGATGAACTCCTGTGGGGTCATGTCCTGTCCTTCAGGTTCCGTTGACCGTACAGGCGCAAGGATAGATCAGAGGCCGCGCCGACGGCGGCTTTCCAGGATGCGTTTGAAGCAGAGGAAGGGGTCTGCTCACGAAACGGAAAAAATCACACGCTAAGCCTCGGCGAGCATCCGTAGCGGCCTGAACTTTCCCTGCTCGACCCGCTTGTGCTGCCGCCAGATGTAGTCGCCGGTCAGGTTGATGTGCTCCCAGCCCAGGGGTGACAGCTGCGGCAGCAGCTTCTCATCGATGTCCTGCCTTATGAAATTGCCGTCAAGCTGCACTATCTTGCTGACCACTGGCAATGTACCAAGACTGAAGCCCTGGGCCGGATACTTATGGAGACCTGGAACGGGGAAGGCAACCCGATCCCCGGATACGATGAGGAAGGTAATGAGTTACCCGGTAACGAAACGTGCAACATCGGCAGAGGCCAGTCCACAGCGTGATAAGGGGGAGTATGGAAAATCCTTGCAACGTCATCATTTTTTGCTTGCCATAGCCGCACCTTTTTTGGTACACATTAAGTATGACTGATGGGACAGGAATACCCGTTGTCTTCTGGTCGTCTGAAACCGGCAGCGAACCGGTCAGAGAATGGCTTAAGACACTGGACAAGGAAGACCGCCGCCAGATCGGCGAGGATATCAAGACCGTGCAGTTCGGCTGGCCGGTCGGCATGCCGGTATGCCGTCCCATGGGAAAGGGCTTGTTTGAAGTCCGCGGCCGGATTTCAGACGGACGGATTGCACGGATTCTGTTCTGTTTTCATAGGAATCGTATTGTCCTATTGCACGGGTTCATCAAAAAGAGCCAGAAGACCCCCAAAGCGGACCTCGACCTGGCCCTGAAACGGCAAAAGCAAATGGAGTGAAAGTCCATGCGTGACAACCGCGAAAAACATATCGGATCATCCTTCGATGATTTTCTGGAAGAAGAAGGCATCAAGGCCGACGTTGAGGCCGTGGCGCTCAAACGGGTGATTGCGTGGCAGCTTGCGCAAGCCATGGAGAAACGCCACCTGAGCAAGGCCGCCATGGCGCGGGCCATGAACACCAGCCGGACCCAACTGGACCGGCTTCTGGACCCGGATAACGACGCGCTGACCCTGCACACTCTAACAAGCGCCGCGCAGGCGCTCGGGATGAAGGTGGAAATCAGCCTGTCCACAGCGAACGAAACCCATTGAGCGCACCCAATGAGGACAAGAAAATAAGGCCGGTATCCTGTTCGAGCTGTATCAGAAAATAACGGCCCCTCTGGAAGCAGCAATGGAAAACGCCAGAAGAAATCAAAAGTTGCTTGAGCACCGAAGCTCCTATTGGCGCTGAGGCTAGAGTTGAGGCCGACTTCGCGCCATTATTTATCGCTGAGTACAGTCTCAGAATTAGCCATCAACTAGACCGTGTCCGACAAAGTTGAACCCCACCCCGTTGAACCTGTAGCGTGGTGGGATGACGAGACGACGCTACGAATTGACTGACGAAAGTTACGGTTGGATTGAACCCTGACTGCCCGAGGAGCAGCCCCCGCACCAAGGCCGCCCCTGGAAGTCACACCGGCAGATGGGTAACGGTATGTGTTGGGTACTTTGTTCCGGGGCGCCCTGGCGAGATCTGCCCGTACCCTATGATCCCTGGACGACCGTCTATGAGCGCTTCCGCCGCTGGGCCAAGAGCGAGTTATTCTGGCGTTTGCTGGGGACCCTGCTGGAACAGAGGGAAGCCCCAGGGATGGTTGACGGGTCCCTGTTTTAATTTGATTCTTAAAGTTCTCATCTACTTAATAAATCAAACCCAAAGCTTTACAAAATTCATCTTTCTCAATTGGCATTTGAGTATCCTCTATATTTACTGAACATTATTAATCATACTATAAAAATGTGTATTTAATAATACGAAAAATAAGCAGTGCCATATTGGCTATTAAAAAATTTAACTCTATATTATGACACTACTCTATAACCTATTACAGCATAAGCACTCACTTTATAGTTTTTAGCAATTCTTCTTTCTTATCTGCGTATTCTCCGTCTGTAATCAAGCCTTTCTCTTTCAATTCTTTTACTTTCTGAAGCTTTTCTTCAATAGAGTCTTGCTTATCATTCAGAGAGTCAGAAATATAATAAACTGGCTTCATATTTTTACTCAATCTTAAAGCTTCTACCTCAGTTAAACGATTTAGAGATTCTTTTAGTTTGTAGTGCATTTTTTTTTCATTAATAATAAATGTATCTAAATAAGCCTGTTGGTCAAAATCAGTGATTGGTCTTGCCCATGATACACTTTTCCATAAAGATTTCATTGACCCTTGCTCATCTATAGTTGGATTCATATAATGCTGAACTATAATATAGTCATCACTCTTGGTAATATAATGATGAGCCAAAGGACCATTTAGATTAAGCCGAATCCCATATGCTTTAGCTAACCAATCTACGGCTGGTGCTGTTGCCGACTGTTGTATAAGGATCTCTGCCGACTTTCTCGTGTCATAAACTATAAGACAATCATGCTGTCCTCCTGCCTTTGTGGATATCACATCTCGATAATGAGGCGCCTCCCTATTACAGTTTTTGTCAAGATTCATATAGTTTCCCGGTTTCACGGTCGACGTTCGCGCTGAGATAAGTACCACAGACTTAACGTCCTTGTCTTTTAATTGAACTAAGATCATCTGCCCAATATTAGAACTCTTATCAGGATTGGTTATAATACTCCCTCCTGGATAAGTTATTTTACCTTCAAACCCTTTAACTGACGCTATCTCCCAATCCCCATTGTATAATGGAATTTTTTTGTTGCCAATTATTACATAGTCACTTACTATTTCTCCTTGCTTGTAGACTGCTTCAAACCTATCTAAATCCGCTCTATTATTTATAGCGCTACATCCTGCAATAAATAATCCAGATGCGATGAGCAAGAACATGCCTGTTACTTTCACTATTTTTTCCCTCCATACCAAAGTATCATCGTTGTTCACATCTTCATGCTATTGCTATCGTAAAACTTTACGAAAATAGAATATTAATATCTAGTTGATAGTATTTTCGTCAGCATGAACAATTTCTTTAGCTAGTTTCAAAAATCACTACTGATACTGTTTTAATGAATTTTAAGGTTAATCAAAATAATTTTGCAATAGATCACCAAATCCAAATCCCTGATTTAATTTTCTTTCATCTGGAACATTTCTACTTCTTTGATCATGACTTTTAATGGTGGTAGAATTATTGATTTTAATCCATTGATCGACTTCAGAATATGAAGCAGTGTTTGTAAAAGTAGTAAAACCTCCCTTCTTTCTGGTCAAAATAATGGAGTTAATAGAAAAGTCGTTTCCTGTAATAACAAAAAAATAATTATTATCTCTGAAAGTATTACTAACAGTTAAGCCAAGCAACTCCCCGTTAATAATTGAATTGATAGAAGTAATCATAGAATTGTCTCTAATAACTAGAGTGCCGCTCATTTGTACATTGGATTGTTCTGAATCAAATAACCTACCATCTCGATATATAACTGAGGCTCTAGTTAAACTGTATGTTCCATCTAATACATCAATTGAACACCTTAATCCGATAATACCTGTTAGTCTTACTATTGAAACAGTATTACTACCAAAACCTAAGGAAGAATCATACCTAACCCTAGCTGTATCACAACTATCAAATGTAAAAGTGATATTACCCCAAATAAATTTATTTACATCTAATGGATTAAACTCGGGACCAAATACACCACCAGAAGTTTGATACATTGTAACAGTAACTCTATTTCCTACAATCTGTCCTGCTCCTACTAACCAAACCTGCCTACCAATATTATTGTATGTATACCA
Organism: uncultured Candidatus Competibacteraceae bacterium; assembly: GCA_964597315.1. Classification (GTDB taxonomy): domain Bacteria; phylum Pseudomonadota; class Gammaproteobacteria; order Competibacterales; family Competibacteraceae; genus CAZQXD01. Next base: position 8,352 of record CAZQXD010000014.1, on the reverse strand, counting down.
ATATGCTATTAGGATTTTATTTGGTAATACCTCTAGTACAAACCCCTGCCCATCTTGATTAGGGTTATACCAGCTACCACTGACACCTTCATCAACTTGAAAGGCTATGGATGATGATGTAGAGAAAATAAATAATAGGAATAACAATCGGACAAATCTTAAAGCTAAACTTGAGCTAGGTTTCATATTCCATTCTCCATAAAACCAAGAGATTAGCTATAGCTGATAAGCAATCATAGCTCAAGTGTAAAGAAAATGAAACACTCAGACGGTTTACATTGAAAGTGGAACTTAAAAAACATCTATAGCTTAGAATAACTAAGCCGCAACTATGCAATGCAGAGAGAATTGCCCCGGATATTGGGGAGGCTGTTTAGTTTAAGTCAAGCTGCCTTCGCAGTTTGACGGTTGAGTTGCGTAGAGTAATTTGCCTCAGCGTCTGCGGGAGGTATATAACCCAGTGGTCCCATCAGTCGTTGGTGGTTGAACCAGGACACCCCTTCCAAGGTTGCTAGCTCCACGGATTCCCGCCTCCTCCACGGTCCACGGCGATGGATCAGTTCGGCCTTGTACAGGCCATTGATCGTCTCAGCCAGGGTAGTGTCGTAGCTATCACCCTGGCTGCCGACCGACGGCGAAATGCCGGCCTCGGCCAGTCGCTCGCTGTAGCGAATAGTGGTCGTCCCCGTGAAAGACGGACACCTCGGTAAGAACCTATCATTGGTTCTAGGAGAACAACGGTTTATCCTGCTGGGTTTCATTCAGGAGAAGCGGCGCGGGCAGGCAATCCGTATCATTTCCGCCCGCCGCGCCAACAAACGGGAAAGGAGGCTATATGACACAATCAAAAATCACTAAGACCCTGCTGACCGAGGACGGCAAGGTGCTGATTCAGCAGCCGGACGGGTCTTTCAGGGAAGCAGAAGACAAAACCGATTGGAATCGGCTGGAGTCCATGACGGACAAGGAAATCGAAGCCGCCGCCAAGAACGATCAGGACGCGCCGCCCATGCTAGGCAAGGCGCAATGGTGGAAATCCCGCCTCGTCACGGGCAAGGCACAAGTCACCATTCGGCTGGATCAGGACATTTTGAGCTGGTTCAAGGACCAAGGCCCCGGCTACCAGACACGGATTAACGCCGTTCTCAGGCAGTATAAAAACGCCCACGGCCAAGACAGCCGATAGTATTGTTACGCGGTATTGATTGTTGTCGCCCCGTAGCAGCCCATAGAGGCGTTTTTATTTCATCCGTCGGCGCAGATAATTAAGCAAGTAGATACGGGGGATGATGCCCCAGAACCGGTTAAGCTCCTGGCCGATGGCGACCATGCCCCGGTCGAAAATGGGCAGCAGGGAGGCCAGGTCGGCGGCGGGGGGCACGGTCTGGAGCTGGCGGGTCATGGCCCGCTCCACCGGCTCCCGGAAATGGTCTTCGTTATCAAACACCCGCAACAGGATATCCTCCTCATCGACGATGCCGACGATGCGCTCCCCGTCCAATACCGGAATCTGGGACACATCATGGAGTTTCATACGGGTATAGGCGGTGAGTACCGTGTCCCCCGGTCCCACGGTGACGGTGGCGTGTTCCTGGTGACGGCGGGCGATGAGATCCCGCAGATCCCCGAAGGTCTGCCGCTGGATAAACCCCTGGTCCAGCATCCAAAAATCGTTATAGACCTTGGACAGGTATTTATTGCCGCTGTCGCAAACGAAAGTGGCTACCCGCTTGGGGGCGGTCTGTTCCCGGCAGTAGCGCAAGGCGGCGCCGATCAGGGTGCCCGAGGAGGTGCCGGCGATAATGCCCTCCTTGCGCAGCAACTCCCGGCACACGGCGAAGGCTTCGGCATCGGGTATCACATAGGCTTTACGGGTTCGGGACAGGTCGCAGATGGGGGGCACGAAGTCTTCGCCGATGCCCTCCACCAGCCAGGACCCCACCTCCTCGGCCACCTTGCCGGTATGCACATACTCCGCCAGCACCGAACCCTGGGGATCGGCCAGAATCATCTCCAGATTCGGGGCCGCTTGGGCGAAAAACCGGGACAGGCCGGTGATGGTGCCCCCGGAACCCACCCCACAGACCATGGCGTCCAGATCATGATCCATCTGTTCCCAGATCTCCGGGCCGGTGGTTCGCTCATGGGCCAGGGGGTTGGCGGGATTGCCGAATTGGTTCACATAAAGGGCGTTGTCCATCTCCCCGGCGAGCCGCTCGGCCATGTCCTGGTAATACTCCGGGTGGCCCTTACCCACGTCCGAGCGGGTGATGATGACCTCCGCTCCCAGAGCCTTGAGATGGAACACCTTTTCCTGGCTCATTTTGTCCGGGATCACCAGCAACAACCGGTAGCCTTTCTGGGCCGCCACCAGGGCCAGGCCCAGGCCGGTATTGCCGGCGGTGGCCTCCACCAGGGTGCCGCCGGGTTGGATTTTGCCTTCCCGCTCGGCGGACTCGATCATGGACAAGCCGATGCGGTCTTTGATGGACCCACCGGGGTTCTGATTTTCCAGCTTGACGAACAGCCGACAGGGTCCGGTGTCCAGATGGGTGAGTTCCAGCATGGGAGTGTTGCCGATCATTTCCAGCACATTGCCAAACGCCGGTATTGCCATAGGCATCGGGGCATCCTCCATAACAGGTCGATGACTAACAGCATAGCGACTTTGGGGGAGGCCGGACAGGCGGGCCATTCCGGTCCCTCCCCTGCCGTTCTGACCCGGCGCGACTCCGGGCAAGACCGTCACGGGGATAACGTTGTCCACGGGAATCAAGGAGCTGGCCTCCCTGGCGCGGAATCTGCATCAAGCCGTTCTCAGTGTCTAAATCCACTCGGGAGAATCCATGATGAAAACCCGCGACAAACTGCTGTTGGCGGCCCTGTCCGTAGCCATCTTCGGCCTGGGACCGGCCTGGGGCGAGGTGCAGGTGCAATCGGGCACGGCGCCGACCAAGATTTCGAAGGGAGTCCCCCTAGGTTCCGATAAGCGCAAATCCACCAGCGAATCCGAGCGCCGATACTGGGAATGCATCCTCAAGAATATGAAAGAGGTGGCCAGCGACGACGCGGTGCCGGTGATTCAGGCCGCCTGCCGGGCCTTGAATCCTTGAACCGGGGGCGGGGTTGACCGGCTTCTGTTATGGTAGGGAACGAGTTCAGGAAACAGCCCTAGCACCCCGCTTATGCCCGTCCCCCTGCCCTGCCTATTCGACGCCACCGATGAGACGGACACCCTTGAACTGCCCGATGCCAGACTGAGTTATCGGCAAGGGTTTCTGAGCGCCACCCATAGCACGGCCCTGTTTCGTGAGCTGCTGGCCACCCTGGCCTGGAGCGACGAAACCCTGGTCATCGCCGGGCGGCGGGTGGCGGCGCCCCGGCGGGTGGCCTGGTATGGGGACCCGGGGGCCTGCTACCGCTATTCCGGCGTGGTCCACGAGCCTCTACCCTGGACGCCCACCCTGGCCGCCCTCAAGGCCCGGGTGGAGACGGCCGCCAAAACCCCCTTCAACAGCGTGCTGGCCAACCTCTACCGGGACGGCCAGGACTCCATGGGCTGGCACAGCGACGCCGAGCCGGAACTGGGACCGGAACCGATCATCGCCTCCCTCAGCCTGGGGGCGGTGCGCCGCTTCCAACTCCAGCACAAAAAGCGTAAAGACCTGCGCTATCAAATCGCTCTGGCCGACGGCAGCCTGTTGGTGATGACCGGTCCCTGTCAGCGCTACTGGCGCCACGCCCTGCCCAAGGACCCGGCGGCGGGCGGGCCGCGCATCAATCTCACCTTCCGCCACGTTCACCCCACCCCCTAGGAACGCTCCATGGCCCTGCACTTCACCCCCGAGGAATTCGCCGAGCGCCGCCGCCGCGCCCTTTCTGAAGGCAGCCCTGGCCACCACCCGTCCCGGCGCCTTCACGGGGGATATTCTGGCCGTCCTTCAGGGACATTTGACTTGACGTTCTGCCGGCCGATGATTCTGTTGATTGCCCTGCTGGTGGCCGCCCCGGCCCCGGCGCAGTTGCTGTGGCGGGCGGAGCTGGACTCGACCACGGTCTGGCTGCTGGGCACGGTGCATTTCGGCAAACCGTCCCTGTATCCCCTACCACCCCCCGTGGAGACGGCTTTCCGGGACGCCCAGGTACTGATAGTGGAACTGGACATCAGCCGGGTGGAACCGGCCAGGATGGCCAGCCTGGTGACCGCCAGGGGGATTTACAGCGACGGTAGCAATCTCCAGGATCATATCAGCCCCGCCACCTGGCAGGCCCTGGAGGAACGAACCGCTGCCCTGGGCCTGCCATCGGCCCTGGTGGCCCACCAAAAACCCTGGCTGGCGGCCCTGAGCTTGACCACCATGGCCGTACGGCAGGCCGGTTACAGCGACGCCCATGGGGTGGAGCGGCATCTACTGGGTCGGGCCGGGGATCGCACCGTGGTGGAGCTGGAAACCCTGGAAGGCCAGTTGGCCCTGTTTACCGACCTGTCCGAGGACCAACAAGAGCGGTTTCTGGCTTCTACCCTGGAACAACTGGTCAATGGCCGGGACCACGCCGACGCCATTCTCGATGCCTGGCGGCGAGGGGACGCCGCCGCCCTGGACCGGCTCCTTAACGAACAACGGAACGGCCAGGCCATCGACCGGCATTTGCACCAGACCATCGTCGTCGGACGCAACCAGTCCATGGCCGAGCAGATCGCCAAACTGGCACGACCGGGTCAGATCTATCTGGTGGCCGTGGGCGCTGCCCACCTGGTGGGGGAGCAGGGACTGGTGGAACTGTTGCGGGAACGGGGCTTCCAGATTTGGGACGCCATGGAATCTCATTGAACCGAAAATAACTTTTCAGCGTCTATAGCTGGACCCGATCCTATCCAGGTTTTTCCTGGCCTTGCCCATAAGGTATCTCATGTTAGGCGGATTGCTGTTGGACCTATTGATCGTCATCACCCTGGCAGTGTCCGTAGTCGCCGGGGTCAGTCGCGGCGGGCTTCGGGAAATCATCGCCTTGGCCGGTTGGGCCTTGGCCGCCGTGATCGGGATGATCTGGTTCGAGCCCTTGAGCGTCTGGCTGGATGGGCTATTCGCCGAACCCGGGGTCGGCCCCTGGGCGGCGGTGCTGCTGATTCTGGTGCTGGCCGCCGCCACCATCAGCCTGGTGGACGTGCTGCTGCATCTGTTACTGCGGCGCCACGACCGCCAGGCCCGGGACCCGTTGCTGGGGCTGGCGGTGGGCCTGACACGGGGGCTGCTGCTGGTGCTGGTGGCCGTGGGCCTGGCCCATCAGACCAGCCTGCCGGAGCGGCAGGTGTGGATGAACTCCCAGCTTTTGAGCCATGTGGAGGCCCTGGTTCTAGAACTGCGCCCCCGACTGCCGGACGCGGTGGCGAGCTTGCTCATTCCGCGCCAGGAACGCCAGGGCGGTCGCCGGGTGGTGCTGCCTAAGGACAGCCGGGGCCACTATGTGGGCCAGGCCCAGGTCAACGGCGTGGTGGTGGATCTGCTGGTGGACACCGGCGCCACGGTGATGATGATTCCTGCCCATCTGGCCGACCGTCTGGGTCGGCTGCGCCCTGGCGAGTCCTTCAACGCCAAAACCGTCACCGGCGAGGTGACCGCCCGCAGCACCACCATCAACGACCTACGGATCGGCCCGATTCTGCTGCGCGACGTGGAAGCCTCCCTGGTGCCCTCGCCCCACGACACGGTGCTTCTGGGGATGAGCGTACTCAACCGGCTGAGCTTCATCCAGGTTCCCGACGGCCTGGTGTTGGAGCAAGGAGGTCCGGTGGAGGCTCTGGGCGCGTTCTAGCCCTGATCCAGGAGTCTTTACTGTTCCTCCACATCCACCGGTTTCTCCCAGAGCCAAGCCGCGCCCACGTCGGCGGCGACAATGTCCGCTTCTTCGGTCAGCACCCGCCGTCCCGGCACCGGCACGCTGTGCAACAGCCGTTGGGTATAGGGATGCTCCGGGCGGGCGAACACGGTCTCCCGCGCCCCTTGCTCGACGATCTTGCCACGCCACATCACCGCCACCCGATCACACAGGCTTTCCACTACCGCCAGATCATGGCTGATGAACAGATAGCTCAGGCCCAGTTCCTGGCGCAGCTCCCGCAGCAGGGCCAGAATCTGGGCCTGCACCGACACATCCAGGGCCGACACCGGCTCGTCCAGAACCAGCAGTTCCGCCCCAGGGGCCAAGGCCCGGGCGATGGCCACCCGCTGGGCCTGGCCGCCGGATAACTCATGGGGGTAGCGGTCCAGCAGGCGGCGATCTAGGGCCACCCGGTCCATGAGCGCCTCCCGGCGGACGCCGCGTTCCTTGCGGCCCAATCCCAGCAGGGCCTGGAGGGGGGAATCCAGAGCCTGGGCCACGGTTTTGCGGGGGTTTAAGGAACTGGTGGGGTCCTGGAAGACATACTGAATCTTGCGATACACGGCCCGGGGGTCCCGGCGCAGCCACTCCCGCAAGTCCTGACCCTCCAGCCACAGCTCGCCGGTGCTGGGAGCCAACAAGCCCACTAGCGTCCGGGACAGGGTGGTCTTGCCGCACCCGGACTCCCCCACCAGCCCCAGGGCCTCGCCTCGGGCCAAGCTCAGGCGCACCTGGTCCACCGCTCGTGGGGAGGGGCGACGTCGCCATAGCCGACCGCCGCCCCCGTAGTCCACGGACAGATAACGAATGTCCAGCAGCGGTTCAGTTGTCATGGATCGCTCCAGCCCGCACGCAGCGCACAGCGCGGCCAGGGGCGAAGGTTGTCAGAACCACGGGTCCCTGTCGGCAGCTTTCCAGAGCGTGGTCGCAGCGGGGCGCGAAGGCGCAGCCCATAGGCAGGTCGTCCAGCCGTGGCGGTAGGCCGGGGATAGCCTTCCGAGCTTGTCGGGGCTGCCCCAGTCGGGGTACGCAGGCCAATAGCCGCTGGGTGTAAGGGTGTTGGGGATCGGCCAATAGTTCGTCCACGGGACCGGACTCCACCACCTTGCCGGCGTACATCACCAGCACCCGGTCGCAGAGTTCCGAGACGATACCGAAATCATGGGTGATAAACAGCAGCGAGGCGTCCTGGGAGCGGCGCTGCCGGCCCAAAAGCCGCAGCACCCGGGCTTGGGTGGTCACGTCCAGGGCGGTGGTCGGCTCGTCGCAAATCAGGATTTCCGGGTCGTTGGCCAGGGCCATGGCAATCACCACCCGCTGCCGCTGGCCCCCGGACAGGGTGTGGGGATAGCGGCGGGCGGCCCGTTCGGGGTCGGGGAGGTCCACCTGTTCCAGCAATTCCACGGCCCGACGGCGGGCCGCGTCCCGAGGGCCGCCAGCGTGGGCGCGAATCGCCTCGGCCAGTTGGTCGCCTACCGTGAACAAGGGGTTGAGGGTAGTCTGGGGGTCTTGGAAGACATAGGCGATGGGTCCGCCCCGCAGGGTTCGCAGCCGGGACAGGGGCGCTCCCAGCAGTTCCTCGCCCCGGTAGCGCACCGAACCGCCGATGATCCGCCCTGGGGGCGAGGGCGTCAGCCCCAACAGCGACAGGGCGGTCACCGACTTGCCGGAGCCGGACTCCCCCACCAGGCCCAGGCATTCCCCCCGGCGCAGTTGGAAACTCACTTCGTCCACGGCCTTGAGCACCCCCTCCCCGGTGTAAAACCAGGTGCGTAGCCCCCGTACGCTCAGCAGCGGCTGTTCCCCAAAAGGCTCCGGCGGCGGCAGGGGCACGGCCAGATCGGCCCGTTCGGTCACCGCCCCCGGCGCGGCCAAGGCGCCAGCGCGCAGGCGTGGGTCCAGCAGGTCCCGGACCCCGTCCCCCAATAAATTAATGCCCATCACCAATACCAGAATCAGCAGCCCCGGAAGCACCGACACATGGGGGGCGGTGAGCAGCAGCGCCCGCCCCTCCCCCAGCATAGAACCCAGATCGGCCCGGGGTGGCTGGGCGCCCAGGCCCAGAAAGCTCAGCCCGGCGGTTTCCAGAATCATCCAGCCCACGGTGGTGGTGGCGGTAATGACGATGGCCGGTAGCACATTGGGCAGCAGTTCCCGGAACAACACCCGGACTTCGGACTGCCCCCCCAGCCGGGCGGCGGCCACGAAGTCCCGGCCCGCTAGGCCCACCACGACGCCGCGCACGGTGCGGGCGAAAAAGGGGATATTGACGACGGCCACCGCCAGTAAGGCATTGAACAACCCCGGCCCCAGGGCGGCGACAATGGCCAGGGCCAGGAGCAGATAGGGAAAGGCCATCAACACGTCGATGCCCCGCATCAGCGTGGTGTCCAACCAGCCGCCCCGGTAGCCGGCCACCAGGCCGATCAGGGAACCCACCAACACGGCGATAGCGGTGGCCGCTAACCCCAC
>CAZQXD010000013.1:0-79090 GCA_964597315.1 uncultured Candidatus Competibacteraceae bacterium | reverse complement strand
CCAAGGGGGAGGCCGGGAGGGGGTTCCACTCCTCCCCCTTACCCAAGGGGGAGGCCGGGAGGGGGTTCCACTCCTCCCCCTTACCCAAGGGGGAGGCCGGGAGGGGGTTCCACTCCTCCCCCTTACCCAAGGGGGAGGCTGGGAGGGGGTTCCACTCCACTGCACAATCGGTAGCACGGTATGGATTTCGAACTCAACGAGAACCAGTTTGCCTTCCAGGAGGCGGCCCGGGATTTCGCCCAGAATGAGCTGGCCCCCCACGCCGCCGAATGGGACGCTAAGAGCATTTTCCCCAAAGCGACCATCGCCCTGGCCGGGGAGTTGGGTTTCTGTGGCATTTACTGCCCCGAGGAGGTGGGTGGACTGGGCCTGTCTCGCCTGGACGCGGCCATCATCTTCGAGGAACTGGCGGCGGCCGACGTGTCCACCACCGCCTATCTCACTATCCACAACATGGCCACCTGGATGATCGCCGGTTTCGCCCGTGAGACCGTGCGCCAACACTGGTGCCCGGACCTCACCACTGGACAGAAACTGGCCTCCTACTGCCTGACCGAGCCTAACGCCGGTTCCGACGCCGGCAATCTGCGCACCAGCGCCCGGAAGCGCCATGAGGTCTATGTACTCAACGGTTCCAAGGCGTTTATCTCTGGGGCCGGGGACACCGACGTGCTGGTGGTCATGGCCCGCACCGGCGGTCCTGGTCCCAAGGGCATCTCGGCGTTTGTGGTGCCCGCCCACCTGCCGGGCATCACCTATGGGCGCAAGGAGGCAAAGCTGGGCTGGAACAGCCAACCCACCCGGGCTGTCAGCTTCGATGACGTGGCAGTGCCGGTGGAGAACCTGATGGGCGAAGAAGGAGACGGCTTCAAGATCGCCATGACGGGCCTGGACGGGGGGCGCGTCAATATCGCCACCTGCTCCATCGGCGGCGCCCAGGCGGCCCTCAAGCAGACCCAAGGCTATCTCCAAGAGCGCAAGCAGTTCGGCCACGCCCTGGCCGAAAACCAGGCCCTGCGATTCCGCGTCGCCGATATGCTCACCGAACTGGTGGCGGCCCGGCAGATGGTGCGGCTGGCGGCCTTCAAGCTGGACAGCCGCCACCCGGACGCCACCACCTATTGCGCCATGGCCAAGCGCTTCGCCACCGACGTGGGCTTCCAGGTCTGCAACGAGGCCCTGCAACTGCACGGCGGCTATGGCTATCTCCGTGAATACCCCCTGGAGCGGTTCCTGCGGGATGTGCGAGTCCACCAGATTCTGGAGGGCAGCAACGAGATCATGCGGGTGATCGTTTCCCGACGTATTCTGCAAGACGGCGCTACCGAGGCTATCCGATGAGCCACTACACCCATCTGATCCTGGAAAAACGCGGCCATACCGCGCTCCTGACCCTCAATAATCCCCCCGCCCATACCTGGACCCAAGACAGCTTGCTGGACCTAAAGCGGCTGGTGGCGGACCTGGATGCCGATAAGGCCATCTATGCCCTAGTCATCACCGGCGCGGGGGAGAAATTCTTCTGCGCCGGAGCCGACCTAAAACAGTTCGCCGACGGGAATAAGGCCGTGGCCCGGGAGGTGGCCCGGCGCTTCGGGGACGCCTTCGAGACCCTGGCCCGGTTCCGGGGCGTGGCCATCGCCGCCATCAACGGCTACGCCATGGGCGGCGGTCTGGAGTGCGCCCTATCCTGCGATATCCGCATCGCCGAGGAGCAGGCGCAATTGGGCCTGCCGGAGGCCAAGGTGGGCCTGCTACCCTGTGCCGGCGGCACCCAGACCTTGTCCTGGCTGGTGGGCGAGGGCTGGGCCAAGCGGCTGATCCTCTGCGGCGAGCGCCTGGACGCCCCCACGGCCTTGCGCATCGGCCTGGTGGAGGAGGTGGTCCCCAAGGGCGGCGCCCTGGACCGGGCCTTGGCCTTGGCCGAGCAGGTGGCCAGCCAAAGCCCCACCAGCGTGGCCGCCTGCAAGGCGCTGATCCAGGGCGCCCGGTTCCGGCCCCTATGGGACAATCTGGCCCCGGAACGGGAGGCGTTCGTGGATCTGTTCGACAGCCAAGACCAGCAGGAAGGCGTCAATGCTTTCCTGGAGAAGCGCCAACCGAACTGGAAGAACGCCTGATGTCCGAGCCGTCGCCCGTGGTTTTCCAGGAGCGCCCCACCGCCAACGGCCGACGGCTGGGAATCGCCACCCTGAATGCCCCCAAGTCCCTGAACGCCTTGAGCCAGGCCATGATCGACCGGCTCCAGCCGCAGCTACGGACCTGGGCCGCCGACCCCGGCCTGGCCTGCGTGGTGTTGCGGGGGGCCGGGGACAAGGCATTTTGCGCCGGGGGGGATCTCGTCCATCTGTACCAGTCCCTGCTGGCCCACCCGGGCCGCCCCAATCCCTCGGGGGAACGGTTCTTCGCGACCGAATACCGCCTGGACTACAGCATCCACACCTACCCTAAACCTCTGCTTTGCTGGGGCAACGGCATCGTCATGGGCGGCGGCCTGGGGCTGATGGCCGGGGCCAGCCACCGGGTGGTGACCGAAACTTCCCGCATCGCCATGCCGGAAATCGGCATCGGCCTGTACCCGGACGTGGGGGGCACTTGGTTTTTGAACCGCATGCCCAAGCGGGTGGGCCTGTACCTGGGCCTGACCGCCAGCGCCTGTAATGCCGCCGACGCCCTGTTCGTGGATCTGGGGGATTACTTCATCACCCACGACCAACAGGCCGCAGTGCTGGACCGGCTGGCGGACAGCCACTGGAGCGATGACCCGGAACTGAACCACGGCGCCCTGTCCCTGACGTTGCGAGACTTCGCCGACCGCTGCCGGGAGCATCTGCCGACCTCCCTGGTGCTGGCCCATCTGGATTTCATCAATCATGTCACCGACCACCCCAGCGTCGCCGGAATACTGAACGCCTTGACCGCCGCCGACCACGACGACCGTTGGCTACAGAAAGGCCGGGAGGCCCTGGAAAAAGGCTCGCCCACCTCGGCGCGGGTGTTCTTCGAGCAATACCGACGGGGCAAGCACCTGTCCCTCAAGGAAGCCTTTATGGGGGAGTTGGCCATGTCCATACAATTCCTCCGCCACCCGGACTTTACCGAAGGGGTCCGCGCCCTGCTCATCCACAAAGACCGGACCCCCCGCTGGACCCCGGCCAGCATCACCGAGGTGAGCGACGTCTGGGTGGAGGCGCACTTCGCCCTGCCCCCCGACTACCAACGCAATCCCCTAGCGGATCTGTAAGGAGCATCCCCATGGCACACATCGCATTCATCGGCCTGGGCCATATGGGCGGCCCCATGGCCAGCAATCTGCTCAAGTCCGGCCACCGGCTGAGCGCGTATGACCTGGCGCCAGCCTCAATCCGAACCCTCGCTGATCAAGGCGCCGAAGCCGCCGACTCCGCCGCCGCCGCCGCCAAGGCTGCGGAGGTGGTGATTTCCATGCTGCCCTCCAGCCCCCATGTGGAAGACCTGTATCTGGGCCAGGGCCGGTTGCTGGAGGCCATCGAACCGGGCGCCCTGGTGATGGACTGCTCCACCATCGCCCCGGACACGGCCCGCAAAGTAGCCGCCGCCGCCCAAGACCGGGGCCTGAGCATGCTTGATGCCCCGGTCTCCGGCGGCGTGGGGGGCGCCGTGGCCGGCACCCTGACCTTCATGGTCGGCGGTGACAAAAACACCTTCGAGCAGGCCAGGCCCTATCTGGAACAAATGGGCAAGAATATCTTTCTCGCCGGTGACTCGGGGGCCGGCCAGGTGGCCAAGATTTGCAACAACATGATGCTGGGCATCCAAATGATCGGCGCCTGCGAAGCCCTGAATCTGGGTATGGCCAATGGCCTGGACCCCAAAGTACTCTCAGAGATCATCAAGCCCAGCTCCGGGGGTAACTGGGTGTTCAGCGTCTATAACCCGGTGCCCGGAGTCATGGACAACGTGCCGGCCTCCAAAGGCTATGAGGGCGGTTTCGGGGTAGACCTGATGTTCAAGGACCTGGGCCTAGCCATGGAAGCCGCCCTGGCCACCCGCGCCGCCACTCCCATGGGAAGCCTGGCCCGCAGTTTGTACGCCGCTCACAGCGCCCAAGGGGCGGGAAAGCTGGATTTTTCCAGTATCATTCGGTTTCTGGCGGGCAACCGGAGCTAGCGGGATTTCAACCAGGTGTCCTCCCCGTCGGGAACGGGGAGGCGCGCGGTGGATGTTGGGTCAAATTAACAGTCATCGAACTTTTGCTAGGTCATGTTGTTTAACAGCAAATAAATACAATTATTTAATCTGGCCGCTTGGGAAGCAATCATGATTGACTACCGCGAAGATCCCACTACCAATATTATCGAAATCACCATCGACGGCACGATCAGCAGAGCGGAGTTCGCTACCGTGGCCGCGAACCTTGAAGCGCAAATCACCAAATATGGCAAAGTTTATGTGCTGGAGGAAATCCGCCGCATTGGGGGTATCGACCCTTATGTGTTCTGGGAGGATCTCACTTTTGGCCTGAAACATCTCAGCCATATCAGCCACTGCGCCATTGTCAGCGACCAGCAATGGCTGAAACTCATCACCCATAGCATCCAGCCCCTGGTCTCCTGCCAGATACGCAGTTTTAACTTGGGTGAAATCGACGAGGCTCGGCGCTGGCTGCGCGAAATCGCCGCCCAGTCCCGGAGCGGAAACGGGCACGGCTGATGACCCGAATCGTCCTCCCCTCCTGTTGTTAGCCATCCCGGCAGGGCTGTATTCGCTGTTTGCCCACGGGTCGCTTAGGCGGTATCGTCGGCTTCAACCCCTTGGGGCCGCCCCTTCGACCCATCTAGAGCGATTCCATGAGACCGCATGTTTTTCTACTGCCGTTGTTAATACTCTGTGCCGATGCCTTCGCCGCGCCACCCACCGAACCCGGCGATTGCGCCACCCTGGTGGATGACGCCGCCCGCCTGCGCTGTTACGACCAAATCCATGGACGCGCCTCGGAGCAGCGAGCGCCAACGGCACAGAGCGCCGCAGACGCGGCGCCGCTGCCCAAGCCTGCTGCCTTAGCCTCGGCCCTAGAGCGGCGCTGGGAACTTGAACAGGACGCCACCCCCCGCCGCCGCTTTTTTATTGCCCCCCATAAGCCCAACTATATCCTGCCCGTCACGTACGCCACCTCTATCAATACCCGAGTCTATGAAGGCCCGGATCGGGAACTGGCCGAGGATAAGGTCGAAGCCAAGTTCCAGATTAGTTTCAAGGCCAAACTGTGGGATGGTCTGTTCGGCGATGTTGGGGATCTCTGGTTTGCCTATACCCAACTGGCGTTCTGGCAGGTCTATAACAACGATTTTTCGGCCCCTTTCCGGGAGACCAACTACGAGCCAGAGCTGATACTGGGCTTTGCCACCGACTATAATCTGTTGGGCCTGCGCGGGCGGTATCTGAGCTTCGGATTCAACCACCAGTCCAATGGCCGCTCCGACCCCCTGTCCCGAAGCTGGAACCGCCTCACCTTCGGCGCTTTGTTCGAACGAAACGATTTCGCCTTGTTAGCCCGAGCCTGGTATCGGCTGCCCGAGGATGCCGAGGACGATAATAATCCCGATATCGAAGACTATATGGGCAACGGCGAACTCTGGGGCTTTTATAAGCGGGAGCGCCAGACCTTCGCGCTGATGCTGCGCAATAACTTCGATTTCGATGACAACCGCAGCGCGGTGGAGTTGGACTGGAGTTTTCCCCTGTTCGGGCCGGTCAAGGGCTATCTCCAGTATTTTTACGGCTACGGGGAGAGCCTTATCGACTACAACCAAAAACATCATCGGCTCGGACTCGGATTATTGCTCACCGATTGGCTGTGAGCCGAACGGCGGCCCTCTCAGCCAGATCGCACCAGCCGCCGCGCCAGCCAGGTGAAGAAATAGCCCCGGGGCAGTTCCTGGCCGGTGATCAGATAATGCAAGGTATTGGGATTGTTCAGGGTCGCTTCCAGAAGCTGCTTGCCGAACCGGGTGCCGCACAGCAACAACTCGTCGCCGCTGCATAAAATTTCCTTATCCTGGGGCAGCATCAGCGACCGGCCGTTGCGCTGAATCGCCAGGGCCACGCAGGGAAATACTCCGGGGATATCGTAGGGGTTGCGCAACACATGGCCCAGACTGACAACCTGGCCCCGGGCGAGTCGGCGCTCCACAGCCCAGGCGTCCTGGGCGTCGATACGCTGGCGCCATAGCACCGGCCGCTCCGCACCCACGGCCTGATCCAAAGCGGCGATGACCTTCGCCGCGCAGGGTTCCCCCTGCCGGTGCATGTCCTCTAGCAAGTCCACCGTCAGGGGGGCGATCAGCGTCAGCAGCAACTTGCGGGCGGCGATCAGGCTAGGCTGCATGGTGAGATTGGCCCGGGCGCCTTCGAAAGCCAGATGATTTTCGTGGTGATTCTGGCGAACGATGGCGAAAGCCCCGGGATTGAGGCCCCGGGCAGCCAGCAAAATGGCCAGATTTTCCGAATCAGCGCGGGTCCCGCAGACGATACCGGCGGCCTTGGCGAAGCCCTGTTCGGCCAAGATCTCTGGATCGGCGTGGCCCTTGATCACCGTCACCCCTTCCAGCGTCTCGTCCGCCTCCGGGTCGATGATCACCACCGGCACACCATGCTGGGCCAGATAGATATGTATCCACCGCCCCATTCTGCCGTAGCCGCACAGAAACCAGGTGCCCAGGGGTATGCGCGGAATATGATGCAGGGAGGCCCCCCGGGCGCAGACGAACCAGTCCTCCAAGGCCCGCAGTCGCGGCGCGGTTATCGCCGTGCCCAATTGCTCGGCGAACAAGGCGAAGGGGTCGATGGGCGTCACCCCCTCCAGGGACCGGAGCAGGGCTTGATGCCGTTCGGAGGTGGTGCGGCTGATCACCCGTACCGTGGGGTTGAGGGTGCGGGCCATGACCGCGATTTTCAGATTGGTGTCATCGTCGCACGTCAGAGCCACCACCCCCCGGCAGTTCGGATAGCGTACGCCGGCATCGATTAAGTGCTGGGGTACGCCGGCGTCGCCCCGCAGCCCTGGCATGGGCACATGGTAATCCCGCAGGGCTAGAGCCTTGACCCGCTCCACGTCGCTGTCGATGACCACCGCCGTTACGTAATTGTCGCTCAGCCCCCGCACCAGCAGGCTGCCGGTGTCACCAAAACCGCAGATGATATAGAACGGTTCCTTGAGCCGACGCACCGCCCCGGCGAAACGGCGCTCGGACACCGCCTGCACAAAATGAGGATTTTGCACCAGTTGGATGATGGAGCCGATGGCGTACAGCCACGCGATGACCCCCATATACAGACAGAAAATGGTCCATAACCGCTGCTCGTTGGTGAACTCGTGGGGGATCTCCCCGAAGCCGGTCGTGGTGGCCGTGTAGGTAAAGAAATAAAACGCATGAAACAGGCTCATGCGGGTGGGGTTGCCATGGGCGTCCTGGCCCGGCAGCAGAGCCATGCCGAAGATGCCCACGGCGTACACCGCGATCAATACAAAGACCGGCGGGCGCATATAACGCAACACCACCGCCGTAACCCGGTCCAGGGGAGAGGTCATGGCCATGGGTGATTTCCCCTAGCGGCGGGACATGAGGGTGTCGCCGGTCAGCATCAGCACGGAAACCACATTCGCCACCAGCGCCCCCAGAGCCAGGGAGACTACGGTTTCCACGGCCCCAGGCTCGGTGATGGTGCCGGACTGGTCCTCGGCGATGATCCACACCACCCGGGCGGCGATCAGTAGCAAATCCGCCACCAGGCTGGAGGACAGCAAAATAGAGCCTACCTGGGACCGATCACCTAGCTTAAGTCCAGTGGTGATGAGGTTGACCAGGATGGCGATGGTCAGCACCCAGACGTCATGATGACTGGCCTTATCGATATCACCGGCCACGAAAACCACGTTCAGGGACAAGGCGAGAATCAGAAAAAAGCCGAAGACAACACGCTCGAAATTCATTTCCAAAGCCTCCAGGCTGTTGTTATTGTTGGGGAATACACCGATATAGATCCTGGAGAGGACGCCGTCAATTGAACAGACCCCTGGCCAGACGCAGGCTCACGGCCAATACATCCAGGTCCACCACCCAGTCGTGGGGCAAGGTCTCTAGCCCTTTCCAGGCGCCGTAGAGTTGCCCGGCAATGGCCGCCGTGGAATCCGAATCCCCATCGTGGTTGGCGGCGATGGCCAGCACCCGTGGAAAATCATCCCCCTTCAGTGCAGCATAGACGGCCACGGCCACGGCCTCCTCCCCCACCCAACCTTCTCCTAGGCGGCGGAGGGCCACCCCCGGCGCCACATCGGCTGCCGCCAATTCCAAGGCCGTGGTCACGGCGACCAAGGTCTCCTCGCCGCCGGGCTGGCCGCGCAACAGCTCCAGGCAGGCCGTTATCGCCGCAACCGGCTCGGCGCCGTCCAGCAGCCCCCGCACCGTGCCCGCCACCACTGCGGCGCTCCAATAGCCGCTGGGATGGCCATGGGTTAGGGCTGCGGCCCGGGCGGCCAGTTGAAAGGCCTCGGCTGGCCCGTAACGGTCCGGTAGCAGGCCGATAGGCGCCACCCGCATGGCCCCGCCGCAACCCTTGCTGTGGTTGAGCGGCGCATCCGGGGCGCCCCGCCCACCCGCCCGCAAGGCCGACAGGCAGGTGTTGCCCGGAGCGCGCAGGGCATGAAGCACCGGCTCCCGGGCTAGTTCCCCGGCCCGTTGATAGCCGCCACCGGCCTGCCCCTGGGTATGCAGCCAGTCCCCATAGGCCAGGCGGATGAACTCCAGGGCTTCGCCCTCCGTCCCGGAACGCAGCAGTCCCTCCAGGGTGAACAGGGTCATCTGGGTATCATCGGAGACGATCAGCCGACCGTCCTGGCGGATCGGCTCGCGGATACCCTCCGGGCCGAAACGGGCGCGGATGGTCTCCAGCCGGTCGAACTCCACGCAATACCCTAGGGCATCCCCCACCGCCCCGCCCAGCAAGCAGCCCAACGCCCGGTCCCGGTAGGTCGGATCGCTCAGGGAACGGCAGGCATGCACATAGGACTCCTGGGCGGGAGTCTCGATGGCCCCGGGGCGAGCGGCCCGCACCCGGGCGATGGCCGTGGCGGCGGACTCGCCTTGTTCCACCAGCAGCCGAGCGGCGATGGTCCCGGAACGGCCCAGCCCCCCCAAGCAGTGAAGCACCACCAGCGCACCCCGCTGCAGATGCCGGTGTAACCGTGGCCCGGCATAGCACCAGGCTTCCTCGAAAGCGGCATCCGGCACGTCCACGTCGCGGATCGGCAAGTGGTGCCACTCCAACCCCGCCGCCCGCGCCCCGGCGCCCAAGCCGACGGGGGACACCCCCACGGATCGCAGCTCCGAGCCGGGCATCAGGGTCACCAGGGCGCCTGCCCCGGCCTCCCTCAAGGCGGCCAGGTCCAGGTCCAGATCCCGCGCCCAGCCACCGGTCAAGGAGCGGGGTTGCTGCTTGCCGGGACAGAGGGTCAGGCCCAGGCGGCCGGAGCCAGCGGCCAGGCTATTCACCTGCAAGGGGTGCGACTGACTGGTGCGAATGGTCGGCATAAAGGCGGTAAATTCCTATATGAAACGGTAGGCTCCCCCATGGGTCAGCCCCCCAAGGCGATGGGAATGACGGTCTTTGATAGAGGGCCGTCCGCTACACAAGCCCGGAGCAGGAACCGGTCACTCCCCTTCCCAAGCCGCAAGCACTGCCTCCAGTTCGTCCAGACGGCGGATCTCCGCATCCGGCCGCGGCCCCTTAGGCCAGGACCGGCCTTGGCGGTTGATCCACACGGTACGCAGTCCGGCCCGGGCGGCGCCCTGGACATCATGCACCGGCTCGTCGCCCACATGGACGATCTGGGCGGGTTGCAGTTCCAGAAGCCGCACCGCCGCCTCGAACATGGCCGGCTCCGGCTTGGCCCGGCCCACGTCGATGGCGTTGATGGAGAAGGCGAATAAATCCCCCAACCCCACCAGCTTGATGTCGGCGTTGCCGTTGGACAGAGCGCCCAGCGTATAGTGCTCAGCCAGCCGCCGCAGGGCCGGCAGCACTTCTTCGTGGAATTCCACCTCGTTGCGGGCCTTGTAGAACACGTCGAACGCGGTGTGCTCGCAAAAGCTGGTGAGCCCCACCCGCTGGGCGGCCAGCTTCAGGGCCTGCTTGCGGGTGGTGGTGCGGTCGTGGGCCAGATGGGGTTGCTGCTTGGCCACCTCGTCACTCATCCGTCGCAATTGCTTGGGGGTGAAGCGGCGGGCCAGTTCTGGATGCTGCTCGGTTAGCCAGGCATGGAGCCGCTGTTCGGCCCGGTCGATAATCGGCCAAATATCCCAGAGAGTATCGTCCAGGTCGAAAGTAATCGCGCGGATGGGTGGGGGCTGCATGGCTTGGACTCCGTAAAGCGGGCGTTGCCTGTTGGTTCGATCCCGGATCAGGAAAGCTCCCCGAAACCGCGGGCCAGGTCGGCCTGGATATCCTCGATATCCTCCAGCCCCACCGACACCCGCAGCAGTCCCTCCCGAATACCGGCGGAATCCCGCTCCTGCTGGGTCAACCGACCGTGGGTGGTGGTGGCCGGATGGGTGATGGTGGTCTTGGCGTCCCCCAGATTAGCGGTAATGGAGATCAGTCGGGTGGCGTCGATGATCCGCCAAGCCGCCTCCCGGCCCCCGGCCACCTCGAAGGACACCACGCCCCCGAAGGCCGACTGCTGACGGCGGGCCAGTTCATGTTGGGGGTGGGACTCCAGGCCCGGGTAGTTGACCCGCGACACCTCCGGGAGAGACTCCAGCCAACGGGCCAGAGTCATGGCGCCGGCGCTGTGGGCGGCCATTCTGAGCTTGAGGGTCTCCAGGCCCTTGAGGAACACCCAGGCGTTGAAGGGGCTCATGGTGGGACCGGCGGTGCGCAGAAACCCGAACACGTCCCGGCCCACCCGCTGGGCGTCTCCCACCACCGCCCCACCCACGCAACGGCCCTGGCCGTCCAGGTATTTGGTGGCGGAGTGAATCACCAGATCGGCCCCCAGTTCCAAGGGTTTTTGTAGGGCCGGGGTACAAAAGCAGTTGTCCACCACCAGAAGACAACCCCGGGCGTGGGCCAGCTCCGCCAACTGGCGTATATCCACCAGCTCCATTAGCGGATTGGACGGAGTCTCTAGAAACAGCAGCCGAGTCTCGGGACGAATGGCCGCCTCCCAGCTCGGAAGCTCGGTCAGGGGCACATAGCTGATGCCGATTCCCAACTTGCTGAGATAGTTGTTGAATAGAGACACGGTGCTGCCAAACACGCCATACGCACAGACGATATGGTCGCCGCTTTTGAGAAGCGCCAGGCAGGTGGCCAGAATGGCGCCCATGCCCGATGATGTGGCTATGCAGGCTTCGCCCCCCTCCAGGGCCGCTAGCCGATCCTGAAACGTGCGCACCGTGGGGTTGGTGAACCGGGAGTAGATATTGCCTTTTTCCTGCTCGCTGAACCGGGCCGCAGCTTGGGCGGCGCTCTCGAACACGAAGCTGGAGGTGGGAAAAATGGCCTCGGCGTGTTCCCCTTCGAAGGTGCGGACCTGTCCGGCGCGCACCGCTAGGCTGGAAAAACCGAGATCGAGATGGTCGTGGGTCATGGCGTGCTCCATATTGTGGAACGGCTTGGCAGGGAGCACCGCCGGAGCTTCGGCCGCATAACCTGCGTTCAGCCGAAGCTAAAGGCAGGTTCTACCCCGCTTTAGCGATATTTATTAAGCGCCCGCAAGCTGAGATCAAATCGGCGCTGCACGGCAGATTAAGCCAGTTCGCCAAGACTGTCAAAGCGCGTACCAGGCCAGGAGCTTGGGGGATAATGGCAATGCCCGCCCGCTAATGGGCGTTGTGCAGGTCGATGGCGCTGCTATCCTCTTTGTCTTCCAGTTCGGTCACCCCGCCTTTGGTCTTGGCGGCGTCGTTGCGGCGCCGCTCCAGGCCGTCTAGATAGTCTCGGTCGATATCCCCGGTAACATACTCCCCGGTAAAGCAGGAGGTATCGAAGCGATCCAGGTCCGGGTTGCCCCGGCGCACCGATTCCTCCAAGTCCTCCAGGTCCTGGTAGATGAGCCGATCGACGCCCAGGGCGGCGGCCACCTGCGCCTCGCTGCGGTCGTGGGCGATGAGTTCGTGGGGGGCCGGCATGTCGATGCCGTAGACATTGGCGTAGCGCACCGGCGGCGCGGCGGAGGCGAAGTACACCTTGCGGGCGCCTGCCTCCCGAGCCATGCGGATAATCTGCTCGGAGGTGGTGCCCCGGACGATGGAGTCGTCCACCAACAGCACATTCTTGCCCTGGAATTCAAGGCCGATGGGGTTGAGCTTCTTGCGCACTGAATGTTTGCGCACGGTCTGGCCGGGCATGATGAAGGTGCGGCCGATATAGCGGTTTTTGATAAACCCTTCCCGGTGCTTGATCCCTAGGGTGGAGGCCATCTGCATGGCGGCGGTGCGGCTGGTGTCGGGGATGGGGATGATCACATCCACATCGTGATCCGGCCAGACCCGCAGCACCTTCTCCGCTAGCTTGTCGCCCATGCGCAGCCGCGCCTTGTGTACCGAGACTTTATCCAGAATGGAATCGGGTCGGGCCAGATAAACGAATTCGAAAATGCAAGGAGAGCAACTGGGCGCCTGGGCGCATTGACGGGTATGCAAAGTGCCATCGGCCTGGATGATCACCGCCTCCCCGGGTTCCACGTCCCGCACCAACTCAAAATCCAGAGTATCCAGCGCAACGCTCTCCGAGGCCACAATCCACTCCAGCCCATCTGCGGTCTCCCGACGGCCAAATACCAAGGGTCGGATACCGTGGGGGTCCCTGAAAGCCACGATGCCGTAGCCGGCGATCATGGCCACCGCCCCATAGGCCCCCCGCACCCGCTGGTGCACGGCGGCCACGGCGGTGAAAATATCCTCGTGGGACAGGCGCAGGCCGGCACGGCTTTGCAGCTCGTGGGCGAGAACGTTGAGCAGGATTTCCGAATCGGAGTTGGTGTTGATATGGCGGCGGTCGGAGCGGAACAGTTCGTCCTTGAGCGCCCGGTCGTTGGTGAGGTTACCGTTATGGGCCAGGGTGATGCCGTATGGGGAGTTGACGTAAAAAGGTTGGGCCTCGGCCCGTTGGGAACCTCCGGCAGTGGGGTAGCGTACATGGCCAATACCCACGGCGCCCGGTAGTTTGAGCATGTGGCGGGTGCGGATCACGTCCCGCACCAGGCCGTTATCCTTGCGTAGAAACAACCGGCCATTGTAACAGGTGACCATGCCGGCGGCGTCCTGCCCGCGATGTTGAAGGACGGTCAGGCCATCGAACAGGGCCTGGTTGACTGGACTACGGGCGACGATGCCGATGACTCCGCACATGGGTTCTGCTCTCGCAAGGAGCGGCCTGCCTGCCGCGTGGGTGGAAGGTGATTCATGATGGGTAGGGCAATCCCGGTGCGAAACCCGGGGGCAGAAAACCTAACAGCCAGCGGGCCAGTGGCTCGAAGTGGCCCAGCAACACTGACTGACTCCACCAGGGGTCTTGAGGCAGCGGGGTGAAACTGGCCAACAGCACCAGGGCGGCCACGATCACTACCCCGCGCAGGGCGCCAAATATCACCCCCAGCATCCGGTCGGTGCCGGTCAGACCGGTGCTTTGCACCAGCTTGGCCACCAGCACGTTCACGAGTCCGCCCAGAAACAACGTGATCAGAAACAGGCCCCCAAAGGCCAGAATCAGCCGTACCGAAGGCACCGAGATATGGGGTTCAAGAAAAGCCGCTGCGTGGTTCGTGAACGCCAGGGCGACAATAAACGCCACAATCCAGGCGGTCAGGGACAAAACCTCGCGCATCAGGCCCCGCAGTACGCTGATGACAATGGACAGGCCGACCACGGCCAGAATGCCGTAATCGACCCAGATCAACTGTTCCAAACCCGCCTCCGACCCAGCCAGCCCATCTTATAAGAGGGCGAATTCTAGCAAATTCGCATCCCCCGCCCAACCCAAGGCGCAATCCAGGTCACTCCCCAGGGGGCACCACCTGGGCCGGGCCGATGCCCGTCTGGCGCAATCGCTGCGCCACCTGCTCGCTTTCCTCCCGGGAGGACTGAGGCCCCACCCGCACCCGATACAGGGTGCGGCCATCGGCCCGGACGGGTTCTACGATGACGGAAAAACCCTGCTGACGCAAACGACCACGTAAAATATCGGCGTTCCGAGCCAGGGCAAAACTGCCGGTCTGCACCATCCAATCAACTGCGGCGGGAGCGGCGCGCGGCGCGGCCGTCGGCGGGGGGGGTGTCGCCGGGGTGATCGGACCCTGGGACCGGGCGATGAGTTCAATTTTGGGCAAAGTCGCCGCCGGTTGCACCGGGGGAGGCGGGGGGGTGGCGACCACGGCGGCGCCGGTGGGTTCGGGCAGTTCCCGGACCGGGGAGGCTGGGACGGGCTCGGGCAGTTCCCGGACCGGGGAGGCTGGGGCGGGTTCGGGCAGTTCCCGGACCGGGGAGGCTGGGGCGGGTTCGGGCAGTTCCCGGCCTATGGAGGGTTGCTCCCGGGGCGGGGCGACGACAGGGGGTGGGAGCGCCTCCTCGGGTACGGGCGGTTCCCGGAAAGGCTCTGACGTCGGCGCTACCGAAGGTGGCAGGGAGATGGTCACCCCCCGCTCCGTCGGAACGGTCTCGGGGAGGGGCGGTAGGGTGGCGCTCACCACCGGTGGCTCCGGCTCGGCCGGCCAGCGAATCAGTTCAGGGACGATGATGACCGCCAGGGCCACCAATACTGACGCTCCCACCAGGCGTTGTTTCAGCCGCTTATCCACACTGCTTACCTCCCTACATCAGACAGACCGTTGTGCCGTGACCATAGGCCAAGCGGCGGCAACCGTAAAAAACGATCCAAACACCAGCACCCGATCCCCGGTGGCGGCGTCTTCGGCGGCGGCCCGGCAGGCGGCGGCCACCTCCGGGAATGCCGTCACGGGGTGAGCGCCTCCGGCCCTGAGTCGCGCCGCCAGACTTTCGCCAGAGCAGCCACGGGGCGGCTCCAGGCCCGCTGCATACCAATGGTCAATGACTGGCGCCAGGACAGCGGCCACGCCAGCAATGTCCTTGTCCGCCAGCATTCCCACCACTGCCCGAGTATGCCCGGCGCGGGGCCGGGACGCCAAACAACGGGCCAGCACCGTCGCGCCGTGGGGATTATGGGAAACATCCAAAATCCACTCAAGCGCCCCAGGCAGCACCTGGCAGCGTCCCGGGAGCCGCGCTTGCCCTAGACCGGCGACGATGGCGGCCCGGTCCACCGGCAAACTATCCTCCAGGGCGGCTAGGGCCATTAACACCCCGGCGGCGTTGTCCAGTTGATGCTCTCCAGCCAGCAGTGGCGGGGGCAGCCCATCCAAACACCGGTCTCCGCTCCACCAGCTCCAGGCGCCGTCCGCCCACCGCCGGTCAAAATCCGGCCCGCGCCGATAAAGCCGGGCGCCGATGCGCCGGGCATGGTCCCCCAGGCTGGCGGGAGGATCGGGGTCGGCGCATACCGCAGGCCGACCAGCCCGGAAAATCCCGGCCTTTTCGAATCCAATACTCTCCCGAGTCGGCCCCAACCATTCGGTGTGGTCGATACCGATGGCGGTGACCAGAGCGCAGTGCGCATCCAGGCAGTTGACGGCATCCAGCCGTCCGCCCAAGCCTACTTCCAGAATCAGGGCCTGTACCCCGGCCTCCTGGAAAATGGCCAGGGCCGCCAAGGTGCCGAATTCGAAATAGGTGAGGGACACCTCGCCCCGGGCCGCGTCCACTCTCTCGAAAACCCGGCGGATGGTCTCGTCCCCGGCCTCCACCCCGCCCACCCGGATGCGCTCGTTATAGCGCAGCAGATGGGGAGAGGTATAAGCGCCGGTACGGTAGCCGGCCGCTGCCAGGATAGCCTCCAGCAAGGCCACGCTGGAGCCTTTGCCATTGGTGCCAGCCACGGTAATGGTGGGCGGCGCGTCGGGCCATAGCCCCAGCCGTCTGGCCACCGCCCGCACTCGATCCAGTCCCAGGTCGATGCCCTTGGGGTGGAGGGTTTCCTGCCAGACCAGCCAGTCGGCCAGGGTGCGGCGAGTCACGGGTCTGTCAGGCAGGAGCAGGGCCGCAGGTGAGCATCGTCAGTAGCATGGCCAGGGTATCGCGCATTTGCCGACGGTCGATAATCATATCCACGGCGCCATGCTCCAGCAAAAACTCGCTGCGCTGAAAACCCTCCGGGAGCTTTTCCCGCACGGTCTGTTCGATCACCCGGGGACCGGCGAAGCCGATCAGGGCCTTTGGCTCGGCTACATTCACATCCCCCAGCATGGCCAGGCTGGCGGATACGCCGCCGGTGGTGGGGTCAGTCAGCACCGAGATGTAGGGGATGCCCTCGGCGGAGAGCCGGGCCAGGGCGGCGCTGGTCTTGGCCATTTGCATCAGGGACACCAGGGCCTCTTGCATGCGCGCCCCACCGCTGGCCGAAAAGCAGATCAGCGGGCAGCGGGCCTCCAGGGCGACCTTGGCTCCCAACACGAAGCGCTCTCCCACCACCGAACCCATGGAGCCCGCCATGAAGTTGAACTCGAAGGCCGCCGCCACCACCGGCAGATCTTTCAAGGTGCCGCGCATGACCACCAGAGCGTCTCTTTCGCCGGATTCCTTTTGGGCGGTCGCCAGGCGGTCCTTGTATTTCTTGCTGTCTCTGAATTTGAGGAAATCCTGAGGCTCCACGGCAGCGCCGATTTCCTCTTGCCCCTTCGGGTCCAGAAAAGTCTCCAGGCGCTTGCGGGCCTTAATACGCATATGGTGGGTGCATTTGGGGCAAACATGCAGATTGCGTTCCAGCTCCACCTGATAAAGCACGGCGCCGCATACCTCACATTTGGTCCACAGCCCCTCGGGTATCTGCCGCTTGTTACCCCCTTCGGTACGAATCCGCGAGGGTAGAATCTTCTCGAACCAGCTCATAACGCCATCTCCTCAGGATTGACCGGCATCCATGGCCTGGCGCATTCCCGCCAGCAGACCCGCCACCTCCCGGCGCATGCGCTCCGGCTCGGCGGCCAGGTCAGCCATGCGGGAGACCAGGGCGCTGCCCACCACCACGCCGTCGGCTACCCGGGCCACGGCCGCAGCCGACGCCGGGTCCTTGATACCGAAGCCCACCCCCACCGGCAGGGCGGTGTGTTCGCGGATGGCGCCCAAATGCCGGGCCACGTCGTCCACGTCCAGGGTAGCCGCGCCAGTGACCCCTTTCAGGGACACATAGTAAACATAGCCCTGAGCCAGGGCGGCGATCCGGTCCATGCGCGCCGGGGTGGTGGTGGGTGAGAGTAGAAAAATAGGATCGACGTGGGCCTCGGCGAGCAGCCCGGCCAGTTCCCCGGCTTCCTCGGGAGGCAGGTCCACGACCAAGACCCCATCCACCCCGGCGTCCCGGGCGTGGACCACGAAGTCCCGAGCGCCCATGGCCTCAATAGGGTTGAGATAGCCCATCAGCACCAAGGGCGTGTCTGGATCGTCGCGGCGGAATTCCTGGACCATGGCCAGCACCCGGCGCAGGCTGGTGCCGTGCTTTAGAGCCCGTTCGCAGGCTTTTTGGATCACCGGCCCGTCGGCCATGGGGTCGGAGAAAGGCACCCCCAGTTCCAGAATATCGGCCCCGGCCGCCACCAGGGCATGGAGCATGGGTACGGTGGCGTCCGGGTCCGGGTCACCGGCGGTGATATAGGGGATCAGGGCCTTGCGCCCGGCCTTATGCAATTGCTCGAAACGGCGTTGAATACGGCTCATGTCCCGACCCCTTACAGTTCGATGCCGTCCAGGGCGGCGACGGTGTTGATGTCCTTGTCGCCGCGCCCGGAAAGATTGATAACGATGGTCTGGTCCTGGCCCATGGTGGGGGCCAGTTTTTTGGCGTAGGCCACGGCGTGGGCCGACTCCAGGGCCGGGATGATGCCTTCCTTGAGGGTCAGCTCGTGAAAGCCGTCCAGGGCCTCTTTGTCATTGATGGCCACGTATTCGACCCGCCCGAGGTCCTTGAGCCAGGCGTGTTCCGGCCCCACTCCGGGATAGTCCAGACCGGCGGACACCGAGTGGGTTTCGATGATCTGGCCGTTGTCGTCTTCCATCAGATAGGTCCGGTTGCCGTGCAGCACGCCGGGCCGACCGGCGGACAGGGGCGCGGCGTGGCGGCCGGTAGCCAGTCCGTCGCCGCCGGCCTCCACCCCGTACATGGCCACGTCCCGGTCGGCCAGAAACGGGTGGAACAAACCGATGGCGTTGGAACCGCCCCCCACGCAGGCCACCAGGGCATCGGGCAGACGGCCGGTATCGGCCAGCATCTGCGCCCGGGTCTCCCGACCAATCACCGTCTGGAAATCCCGGACCATGGCCGGATAGGGGTGGGGACCGGCCACGGTGCCGATAATGTAGAAGGTGTCGTCCACATTGGTGACCCAGTCCCGCAGAGCCTCGTTAAGGGCGTCCTTGAGGGTCTTGGAGCCAGATTCCACGGGCACCACCTTGGCACCCAGCAGGCGCATCCGGTAGACGTTCAGGGACTGGCGGCGGATATCCTCGGAACCCATATAGACCACGCACTCCATGCCCAGCCGGGCCGCCACCGTGGCGGAGGCCACCCCATGCTGGCCGGCCCCGGTCTCGGCGATGACCCGCCGCTTGCCCATGCGCTTGGCCAACAGGGCCTGGCCCACGGTGTTGTTCACTTTATGGGCGCCGGTGTGGTTGAGGTCTTCCCGTTTGAGATAGATCCGCGCTCCGCCCAACTCCCGGCTCCAGCGTTCGGCGTGGTACAGGGGCGAGGGACGGCCCACGTAGCGGGCCAGGTCCCGATCCAGTTCCGCCAGAAAGTCCGGGTCCTCCCGGTAACGCTGGTAGGCTTGGTTCAGCTCGTCCAGGGCCTCCATCAGGGTCTCGGCCACAAACCGCCCACCGTAGGGGCCGAAGTGACCCGACAGGTCTGGGAAACGGCTGAAATCGATCTCGTCAGGCACGGCTGTCACCACGTTGTATACCTCGCATGAATGCCCGGATCAGCGCCGGGTCCTTGATACCCTTGGCAAGCTCTACTCCGCTGCTCACGTCCACGGCGTAAGGCCGCACCTGGGCCACTGCCTCGGCCGCGTTGTCCGGTCCCAGGCCGCCGGCCAGGATCAGGGGTTTACCCAGATCTCCGGGAATCCGCCCCCAATCGAAAGCCTCACCAGAGCCGCCGATCCGACCGCCCCCGTGGCTGTCCAGAAGCAGCCCCGCAGCCAACCCAAAGCGCCGGGCATAAGCTCGGGGGTCGCCGCTGGCGGCCATGGGCACGGCCTTTATATAGGGCCGACCGAAGGACTCGCAATAGGCTGGCGTCTCGTCGCCGTGGAACTGCAACAGATCCAGGGACAGTTCGGCCAGCACCGTGCGCACCTGTTCGGCTTCGGCGTCCATAAACAACCCCACCGTGGTCACGAAAGGCGGCAGCACAGCCAAGACAGCCCGGGCGGCGGCCGGTGTCACGTAGCGACGGCTACCGGCATAGAACACCAGACCGATGGCGTCCACCCCCAATTCCGCAGCGGCCAGGCCATCTTCGGGGCGGGTGATACCGCAAACTTTGACGCGGGTGCGGGTCATGGGGGGCTAAGCTGGGTGTGTTCGGAAAGCCTACAGGGTAACAAAAATTCCGCCCTGGCGTGAGCGAAGTCGCGACCGGCAATCACCTTCAGCCGTTTTTCCACGATCCTTCAAACTGGCTTCTATACTAGGTTTTTAAACAATTAAGCACGCCGGACGGGCCCCTGCCCCGCCGCCGTGTTCCACACGACTGGCGGAGGATTCGGACCATGGGAGCAGCCGATAGATGATCCAGGGCGTCCTGTTCGATCTCGGTGGCGTGTTCTATGTGGGCGGCCACACCCTGCCCGGCGCCCATGACACCCTGCTCAGTCTGCGCGCCGCTGGTATCCCCATGCGCTTTATCACCAATACTACCCGGATCACCCGACGCGGTATCGTGGACAAGCTCAAAGGATTGGGCCTGCTGATTCCAGAGGCCGCCATTTTCACGCCAGCCATGGCCGCCCGGGGGTATCTGGCCGAGCATGCCCTGCACCCCCAATTGCTGATTCACCCCGAACTGGAACCCGAGTTCGCGGACCTGAAGCCATCGCCCCCGGACGCCGTGCTGATGGGCGATGCCGGGCAGGCTTTCGGCTATGACGCTCTGAACCTAGCTTTTCGGCTGCTGTTAGAGGGCGCGCCCTTACTGGCCATGGGCAAGAACCGCTATTTCCGGGAACAGGATGGTCTAAGTCTGGACATAGGCCCTTTTGTGGCGGCCCTGGAATATGCCGCCGATACCGAGGCGGTGGTGCTGGGCAAGCCTGCAGCGGATTTTTTTCTGGCTGCGGTGGCCAGCCTGGGGCTACCCGCCGAACACGTGGTCATGGTGGGTGACGATGCCCAGACAGATGTCGCCGGCGCCATGGATGTCGGCCTACAGGGTATTCTGGTACGCACTGGTAAATACCGGCATGGGGACGAAAAGTGGGTGGAAAACCGGGGCGGCCGGGTATTCGACAGCCTGGATGAGGTCGTGGACTATATTCTTTAGAGCAAAAAAACCGGCGGACAGAATCCGCCGGTTAATTTAAAGCAGCCAAACTTGGTTGAGAAGGTGATACTCAGCGATTGCCGCAAGGCTTTCCGTAATCCTCGCGGAGAACGCCGCACGCTCCCTGACGAACTCATTCCTAGAGAGGGCTTACCCTCAGCCGTCAACCGCTTCCTGCGGCTGGGTCCTGGTCCTTATCCGTCCCTGTTTCCCATCCTTGAGTGGTCTATAGTGTGGCACAGCAATTGCCGCCCCGTAGTACGGATAACACTTGCACTTTGGTAAGCTATTTTCGTAACCGAATGTAAGAAATTTCTTACCTTATAGCCTTGGGCGGTTTGGAGGCACTATGGGTTCTCTGTATCCCGAGGTCAATCCCTATGCGACCCACCGAGTCGCCGTGGATCATCGACACACACTGTATGTAGAAGAATGCGGCAATCCCGAAGGGCTGCCGGTCCTGTTCCTGCACGGCGGCCCCGGAGCCGGTTGCGAGCCGCTGCACCGCCGGTTCTTCGACCCGGCGCGGTATCGGATCATACTGTTCGACCAGCGCGGCGCTGGCCGCTCCACCCCCCATGCGGAGTTGCTAGACAACACCACTTGGGACCTGGTGGCGGACCTGGAAACGCTTCGGGAGCGGCTGGGCATCCCGGGCTGGGTGGTTTTCGGCGGCTCCTGGGGTTCTACCCTGGCCTTGGCTTATGCCGAGACCCATCCCCAGCGGGTGCTGGGACTGATCCTGCGCGGGGTTTTCCTGGCCCGTCCCCAGGATATCCGCTGGTTTTATCAGGACGGCGCCAGTCGGCTGTTCCCGGACCTGTGGGAGGCCTATCTGGAACCCATCCCCGAAATCGAGCGAGACGACCTGGTGGGCGCATATTACCGGCGGCTGACGGGCGACGACGAGGTGGAGCGGATGCGAGTGGCCAAAGCCTGGTCGGTCTGGGAAGGGGGCGCCCTGGCCCTGCGTCCTGATCCGAATCTGGTGGAACACTTTGGAGAGGCCCATCTAGCCCTGAGTCTGGCCCGCATCGAATGTCATTATTTTGTCCATGACAGCTTTCTAAAGCCCGACCAGTTGCTACGCGACGCCACTCGCCTGCGCGGCATTCCGGGGGTCATCGTCCACGGCCGCTACGATGTCATCTGTCCCCTGGACAACGCATGGGCCTTGTCACGGGTCTGGCCTGAGGCGGAGCTAAAGATCATCCCCGACGCCGGCCATGCCGCTACCGAGCCGGGCACCGCCGACGCCTTGGTTGAGGCTACCCGTGCCATGGCGGCGCGGCTGGCGTGATCGGCCTGCTACAGCGGGTCAACCAGGCCCGGGTGGAGGTGGCTGGAGCAACCGTGGAGACCATCGACCGGGGTCTGCTGGTGCTGGTGGGCGTGGAACGAGGGGACGCCGAAGCCCAGGCCGAGCGGTTGCTGGAGCGGTTGTTGGGCTATCGGGTGTTCCCGGACGCCCAGGGACGGATGAATCTGAGCCTGACCGACTGCGGCGGCGGCCTGCTGCTGGTGCCCCAGTTCACCCTAGCGGCGGACACCCGCAAGGGGATGCGGGCCAGCTTCACCCCGGCGGCCCCCCCACAGCAGGGAGAACGGCTGTTTGCATACCTGGCGGCCCAGGCCCGGGCGGCCCATCCCAGGGTGGCCACCGGCCGCTTCGGCGCCCATATGCAGGTCAGCCTGGTCAACGATGGTCCGGTGACGTTCTGGCTGCACGCCCCGCCTCCCTGAATCAGCCGATGTCCATGATGCGCACCTGCACGGTGCGCGTCTGGCCGCCCCGAAGCACGGTCAGTTCTGCGGTATTGCCCACCCCCAGTTCCTGAAGTACGGCCGCCAGATCGGCCACGCTGCTGACCGGTCGACCCTGAACATGGGTGATGATATCCCCCAACCGGCGGCGGCGACGGTCTAGGCCCCGCAGACCAGCGGTCGCGGCGCTGGAGCCGGGCAGCACCTGGTCGATGACGATGCCGCTCACCCCCAATCCGGCGACCAGTTCCTCGGGCAGGGCGACGATGCCAATGCCCGGACGATCCACCCGCCCCTCGGCGATCAACTGGGGCACCACCCGGTTGACCACGGCCACCGGCACCGCGAAACCAATGCCGGCGGAAACTCCAGTCTCCGAGAGGATAGCAGTGTTGACTCCGATCAAGCGGCCGGCGGAATCCAGCAAGGGGCCGCCGGAATTGCCGGGATTGATGGCGGCATCGGTTTGGATCACTCCCCGCACCTCCCGGTTGGGTGCAGTGGGCAGGCGCCGGTCCAGGGCGCTGATCACTCCGGTGGTCAGGGTGCGGGCCAGGCCGAAGGGGTTGCCGATGGCGAAGGCCGCCTGGCCCACCCGCAAGTCAGTGGAACTGCCCACGGGAATGGGTCGCAAGGGGGTGCGTCCGCCGAGCAGCTTGACCACCGCCAGATCGTAATCGGGGGCCGTGCCCACCACCCGGGCGGCCAGGGTTTCGGTGTCGTCCACCCGCACCAGCACCCGGTCGGCCCCGGCCACCACGTGGTGATTGGTGACCACATGACCGGCGGCATCCCAGATAAAGCCGGACCCCGCCCCCCGCCGCCCAGGAACACCCCCCCAGAAACCACCGGAGTGGCTCTCGATGACGATGAACACCACCGAAGGGGCCAGGTTCTCGAATAATTGCACCGTGCTTTGCTCGGTATCGGTCAGGGAACCCCGGGGAGTGACCGAGCGCGGCTCGCTGGCGGTGAGCAGCACCACCCGAATGAAGCTATCGGCGATCCATACGGTGGCCAGTATCAAAACCCAGATAATGGCAAAGCGGATGAAACGGGAGTTCATGTGGGTCCTGTCGATTTTTTTAGGTATGGCGGATTCAGCCACCATGCCGCCCGGCTCTCAGGCCCGGGAGGCGCAGAACTGTTCATAGTCCACGTAACCCGGAAACTCCCCATGGTCGCCACAATAGCGACACTTGGGGTCGCGGCGCAGTTGTAGCTCGGTAAACCGGGCGTCCAGGGCGTCGTACCACAGCAACCGCCCCACCAGTGGCTCGCCCTTGCCCAACAGCAGTTTCAGAGCCTCCACCGCCTCCAGCAGGCCAATCACCCCGGGCAGCACCCCCAGCACCCCCGCTTCGGCGCAGGAGGGGGCCAGTTCCGGGGGCGGCGGCTCCGGGTACAAACAACGGTAACAGGGACCGGGCCGATCCTCGCGGCCCGGCCAGAATACTGTCACCTGGCCCTCGAAGCGGTAAACCGAGCCGTGTACATTGGGCAGCCCCAGCTTGACGCAGGCGTCGTTAACCAGATATCGCGTGGGAAAGTTGTCGGAGCCGTCCACCACCAGATCGTAGCCGGCGAAAATCTCCTCCACATTGCCACTGTTCAGACGGACCGCCATTGGGACTACTTTAATCTCTGGATTGAGGGCGGTAATGGCGGTCCGGGCCGAGTCCACCTTGGAGATGCCCACCCGTTCGTCGCTATGCAGGATCTGCCGTTGCAGATTGCTGCGATCGACAATGTCGTGATCGATGATGCCCAGGGCGCCCACCCCGGCGGCGGCCAGATACAAGGCCGCCGGGGAGCCTAGTCCGCCGGCGCCGATCAGCAGCACCTTGCTGTCCAGGAGCTTGAGTTGGCCTTCTTCTCCCACCTCCGGCATCAGCAGATGCCGGGAATAGCGCTCCCGGGCATCGCCACTGAGCAGTCGCGGCAGTTCGAAAGGCAAGCCTTCGTTTTTCCAGCGGGAAAAGCCCCCCGCCACCGAGCGCACGTCCTTATAGCCCAGGCGCTGGAGGTCCTCGGCTGCGAACAGGGAACGCACCCCACCGCCGCACAGGGTCAGCACCGTGCGCCCGGTATCCGACACTGCTTGCTCGATACGCAGTTCCAGATAGCTCCGGCCTAGGCGGTGGGCGCCCTTGGGGCTGCCCTGGGCGATCTCGTCCTGCTCCCGCACGTCGATGAGAGCCGCGCCGTGGGCTTGCAGGTCCAGAGCCTCAGCGGGGCTGACCTCGGGGATCAGTGCCTTCAGAACGAGGAGACGGCGGTCCTTGGCGCTCATGACCCGCCTCCCGCCACGGCGGGCACGATGGCGAGGGACTGGCCGTCGGCGACCCGGGTATCCAGCCCCTCCAGGGCGCGAATGTCGCTGCAGTGCAGAAACAGATCTACAAAAGCGCGGACGCTCCGATTGAGAACGCACTGGCCCAGACCTTTATAGTCGCGGCCCAAGGCCAGGACCACCTCGCCCCCAGTGCCGCCCTGTCCGTTCAGCCGGTCGACGCCGTCGGTGAAGGCGCGCAAAGGCGTGGGGATAGGCACGATTATGATTGCCATGAGTGTACGGTCTCCTCTTGGAACTGCCCGTCCACCAGCCGCCAGCAGCACAGGTCCACCACCCGGCCCCTGTCCACCGCCAGGATCACATAAGACCAGCCCTGCCAGGCCCAGGCCCGGTCGGTCTCCGAGGGTAGGGCCGGATGGTCGGGGTGGGTGTGCCAGATGCCGACGATGTCCAGGCCCTCGGCCTCGGCCTCGGCATCGACCCGAAGCAGGTCTTCGCCGTTCAACTCGAAGCGGTCTCGGGCGCGGTCGGTATTCATATTGCGGACCTGGACCACCCGCTGAATCTGGACCTCGTCATCCCGCTGGGCGCCTACCAGTACCCCGCAGGCTTCATGAGGATAGTCGGTCGCCGCCCATTGTTCGAGACGCTGCCGAATCGGACCGGGCAGATAGACGGTATTCATGTCCCAATAGTAGACTAAAAAACTAGGTTTTTAGGATGGCCACGCCCATAAAAAAACCGCCCTCCCGAGGGGGAGGGCGGCCTTCCGGGAGTCGGGCCGATCGGGCTTAGGCAGCCTTGGGCACCACGGCTTCGACGCTCTCACGGACGATCTTCTGGGCTTCGGCCACGTACTCGGCGTTCAGCTTGGCCACGGCCTTGGCGTCGGCTACCAGCTTATCGCTGACGGTCTTGGCGGCCTGGCTCTGAGAGGCCAGGTAGTCCTGGGCGCCCTTGGCGTCCTTGACTTCGACCGCAGCCTTGAGCTGGCCCAGGCCGATCTCGGACAGGGACTTCAGGGAGGCCATCTGCAGGGCGGCCAGCTTCTCCACGTTGGCCACGGCCAGCTTGTTCAGCTTCTGGACATTCTCCAGGACCGGCTTGACCTGCTCATTCAGTTTGGCGACGATTTGCTCATTCATGCTGTGTACTCCAGTGTTTGTGGGGTTTAGGTCTGTGTTGCGGTGCATCATAACAAAGCCGATGGTGCGTTGCAACATTCAATGCTCATTTTTTTCGCTTTCAAGCTGCCCTGCTGTCCTGGCCACCGCCCATACCCAAATCTCCTCGACCCCCGCCGCCCGCAACGTCCGCGCCGCCTCATCGACGGTGCTGCCGGTGGTGACCACATCATCCAACAGCGCCACCCGGGGCGGCGGCGCCCCGTGGACACCGAAAGCCCCCCGCAGATTGGCGCGCCGCTCCCGGGCATCCTGGCCGACCTGAGGCAGGGTGGGCCGCAGCCGCCGCAGGCAATCCACCACCACCGGTACGCCCAACCGGCGAGCCACTGGCCGGGCCAGCTCAACGGACTGGTTGAATCCCCGTTGCCGCAGTCGCGAGGGATGCAGGGGAATGGGAATAATGCAATCGGGGCGGGGTTCGTCAGCCAGGGTCTCCGCCAGCACCTCGCCCAACAGCCGGGCCACGCTCAGCCGCCCCTGGTATTTCAGAGCCTTGATCAGATAATCCAGGGGATAGTCATAGAGATAGGCAGCCCGCGCCGCGTCGAAAGCCGGTGGTCGGCGCTGGCAGTCACCACACGGGGCAACGGTGGCGGCCCCTAGAGGTAGCGCGCAGCGCCGACAGGAGGGCGTATTCAGGGGTAGGTCCCGTAGGCAACCTCCACACAGGTCCCGGTCTCCATCCCCAAGAGCGCCGCACAGCAAGCAGGTGGGAGGGAACAGGAGCGATTGTAGTTTTTTTGTCCATTGGTAAACCATCTGGATTCCTTTCCGGTTGACAGCGCCCAGTAGACCCGTACCATGAGGTGATTCATCAAAAATCACCAAAACCGCCCTCTAGGCAAACCCTTACAGGTAGCGTAGCCATGCTGGAACAGTCCGAGACCACTCCCGGCGACCGCAAGCTAGTGCGGGGATCGAGCGCCCGCACCGCAGCCAGCTTGATGGACTACGGCAACATAGTTGCCATCATCTTGATTCCGCTGGTTATCTTCTGGTTCGGGGCGTCCATGTTGGTCTATGCCATGAACCGCCACCATCCCAATCCCAAGGTGGGTCACTACACCCAATGGGCCGCTTATCGATTCTACGGGGTGACGGGCTTTTTCACCGCCGCAGCCATGTTCATCCCCGGCGAAGGATATCTTTACTATCTATACGCCTGGATTCTGGCGGCCCTGGTCATCATCCCTTGGTCCATCTTGGATCTGGTGCGCATCCACCGGGACGACTGGCCGGACATCTACCTGGACCCTGAACCCGCCTCGGAGGACGAGAACCAATGACCGACCCTATCCGCCACGACTGGCGCACCGCCGAGGTGGAGGCCCTGTTCGCCCTGCCCTTCGCCGACCTGCTGTTCCGCGCCCAGACCGTCCACCGCCGCCATTTTAATCCCAACAGGGTACAGATCAGCACTCTGCTATCCATCAAGACCGGAGCTTGCCCCGAGGACTGCGCCTATTGTCCCCAGAGCGCACGCTACGACACCGGCCTGGAACGGGAACAGTTACTGCCTTTGGAGCAGGTGCTGGAAGCCGCCCGCGCCGCCAAGGCCAACGGCGCCTCCCGGTTCTGTATGGGCGCCGCCTGGCGCAATCCTAAGGACCGCGACCTGGACCGGGTGATCCCCATGGTCGAAGAGGTCAAGGCCCTGGGCCTGGAAACCTGCCTTACCCTAGGGATGCTCAGCGAGCCTCAAGCCGAGCGGCTCAAGCACGCCGGGCTGGACTACTACAACCATAATCTTGATACCTCCCCGGAGTTCTACGGGCGCATCATCACTACCCGCACCTATCAGGACCGTCTAGACACTTTGGAACGCGTTCGCGGGGCTGGCATCAATGTCTGCTCCGGGGGCATCGTGGGCATGGGCGAGGATCGCCGGGACCGGGCCGGGATGCTGGTGGCCCTGGCCAATTTGCCCCGCCATCCAGAAAGCGTGCCCATCAACCTGCTGGTCCAGGTCCAAGGCACACCCTTATACGGCGCCGAGCCGCTGGACCCCTTGGAGTTCGTACGCACCGTGGCCGTGGCCCGGCTGCTGATGCCCGCCTCGGTGGTGCGCCTGTCCGCCGGACGCGGCGAGATGACCGACGAAGCCCAGGCCCTGTGCTTCCTGGCCGGCGCCAACAGTATTTTTTATGGGGATAAGTTACTGACCACCGACAATCCCGAAGCCGACCAAGACCGCCGGTTATTTCAACGGCTGGGCATCCAGGCCACGGAAACGTCGGAATCGCAGCCCCGGCAGGAAGCCAACTGCAGCCGCGAAATCGCCACCGAGACCTAAGGCCCCGCCGGCCTCATGAAAGACCTGGCCCCACGCCTGGCCCAGTTGCGTGGCCAGCATCTGTATCGGACCCGACAGGTGCTCGACAGCCCCCAGGGACCGGTGCTGACCATCCACGGCCAGGACTATCTAGCCTTCGGCGGCAACGACTATCTGGGGCTGGCCAATCATCCCCAGGTGATCCAGGCCCTGCGCCAGGCCGCCGACCGCTATGGGGTAGGCAGCGGCGCGGCCCATCTGGTCAATGGCCACAGCCGCGAACACCATGCCCTGGAGGAGGAACTGGCCGAGTTCACCGGTCGACCCCGGGCCTTGCTGTTTTCCACCGGCTATATGGCCAATCTGGGGGTTATCACCGCTCTGGCCGGGCGTGGCGATACCGTAATCGAGGACCGCCTTAACCATGCCTCGCTGCTGGACGGCGCCCTGCTGTCCGGGGCGCGGCTGCTCCGTTACCCCCACGCCGACCCCGCCGCCCTGGCCCGCCGCCTGGAGCAGCGGGGCGATGGCGAAACGGTGGTGGTCAGCGACGGGGTGTTCAGCATGGACGGGGATCTGGCGCCCTTGCCAGCATTGGCCTGCACCGCTCGGGCCCATGGCGCTTGGCTGGTGGTGGACGATGCCCACGGGTTTGGGGTGTTGGGCCGGGAGGGGCGGGGCAGCCTGGATCATTTTGATTTGAAGATGGATGACGTGCCGGCGGTGGTGGGCACCCTGGGCAAGGCTTTCGGCACCGGCGGGGCCTTCGTGGCCGGCTCCGAAGAACTGATCGAAACCCTGATCCAGACCGCCCGGACCTATATCTTCACCACTGCCGCCCCACCGGCCCTGGCGGCGGCCACCCGGGCCAGCCTGCGCATCGCCCGGGCCGAGGACTGGCGGCGGGAGCGGCTGCGGTCCTTGGTGGCGCGGTTTCGGACCGGGGCGGCGCAACTGGGTCTGACTCTGCTGGATTCACCTACCCCTATTCAGCCGTTGCTGGTGGGCGAGGCGGAACAGGCATTGGCCCTGAGCGCGGCCCTGAAACAGCGGCGAATCTTGATCCAGGCCATCCGCCCCCCCACGGTGCCCGCAGGCACGGCGCGGCTACGGATTACGTTTTCAGCGGCCCACGACGAGCAACAGGTGGATCGGTTGCTGGAAGCCCTGGCGGCCGAATACTAACTGGGCCGCCCGGAACCCCCATCACGGCAAGCCGCCCCCGCAGGGTGTCACCCCTACTCGGCAATTCCCAGTTGCAAACGCACCCGCTCCAGGAATTGCGCCGCGCGGTCCGGGTCGGGTATCTCCTCGGCCAGGGCCGCCGCCAAAGCACCCAGCGCGTAGTGCTTGGGCCGATGCTCGGCACAGATGATGCCGGCCAAAGGACCGATATGTTCGGCCAGTTCCGCCTCCAACACCGCCACGGCATCTGCGGAGATCGGTTCGGCGAGAGGCGACGGCATGCCGGTCTGGGGCGGCGGCTTCACCGGAACCGGCTCGGCGGGCGCGGCAGCGCCATTCAGATAGGCGAGCATCTCGTCGGTGGACGGCAAGGGGATTTTGGAAACCGCCGTGATCATGCCGTCCTCGAAGCGTGAGCGGCCGGCATTGATCTGCCTCATCAGCGGCAGTGCTTCGGCGCCACGCTTGGTTTGAAAGGCCAGAAACACGATCTGCCCTTGCTCCACACTGATCCGGGCTAGGCGGTTATCGTCGGTGGCGATGAACAGGGTGCCGGTACGCCGTTCCTGGCAAACTTGATGAAGCTGGGCTATCAGGTCCTGAAATGGCGCGTAGGTTTTGTCCTGACTCATACAGTGACCTCCGGGGCGCAACGAGGGGGACAGGATCGATCATCACGCTTTTTTGCGTAACCGCTCCAAGGCCATCTGAATACTCACGCCCATGCGTTCAATGGCCCTGGCCAAGGCGCCGATCTCGTCGCTGCGCTCGGTTTCCTTGATTTCGGCGCTGAGCTTGCCCCGGCTCATCTCATCGGCCACAGCGGTGAGCCTGAGAATAGGCTTAGCCAGTCGCTGCGACAGAACATAAGCGATAGCGCCCACCAGCACTATGGTGATGAACAAGAGTATAAAAGCGTCCCGCTGGGCCTCCCGTACCGGGGCAAAGGCTTCGTCGTAATCCTGTTGCATCACCACGATCCAGCCTAGGTCTTCTGTCCTTTGGGCATGGGCGATGACCTGTTTGCCATTGTCCTGGTAGCTGAGTTGGCTGGTATCGCCACTTTGTGCCGCCTTGAATGCCGGATGGTCGCTAAAGTCTTGTAAAGTATTATTAAATTCAGCGTCATGGTGAGCAATGACCTTGCCAGACGCATCCAGCAGGAAAGCAAACCCGGTCTTGCCCAACTGCTCCTCGACGACGATCTCGGAGATGGCCTCCAGGGTCATGCCCATGGCCAGCACCCCGACCCGTTGTTGCTCCACCCCGAGGATAGGCACCGACATCACCAACGCAGGCTTGTTGTTGGTACGACTAATCAATACCTGTTGCCCCACCGGTTGGCCGGCCATCACATCCAGAAAATACGTCCGGTCCCCGTAGTCCCTGACCGGTGCGCCGTCATTACGGCCGATGTTGCGGCCATCGGTGGCGATGGTAAACAGCAGATAGCTCCATTCGTACGCCTGGCCCATGGACTTGAGGAGGGGATTCTGCCGCTCCGCTGTCATGGCGGTCATGTCATCGATAGCGGCGTTTTGGCGCAGCGCCCGGATATTCATATCGCTCCAGGCATCCACTTCCTTGGCTAGGGCCGTCACGACGCGGTTCAGTTGCTGGTCAGAAATGGTGGTCCAGTCGTCTATCGCTTTGTAGTAATTGATATACCACAAACCGCCCAGTGGAATAATGGCCACGAGGAGCATGGTCATCAGCAATTTGTGGAAGATGTTGAAGCCTGATCGGGTCCGCTTATTGTCCGCCATATCGTTTCCTTAGGTTGGCTTTATGTCCTGATTTTGTGGACGAAAGCGGAGCCAATCACAGCGGGGTGTTGGAAACAGAAAGGGGTTCCGATGCGTTCCGTGTCCCTGTCAGTTACGCTACCTGCGCTGACCTCATGTGCTTCGTTCCGTCACTTGTGGCTGTATTCTTGCTCGAAGTATTTAGTGTGTCCAAACGATGACCGGCAAGCGATAAATACTCAACTCAATCCGTTCAATTCCCGCAGCCGACTCGTGTCATAGCGCCGCTCCCTGGAACGGCGCCCAGCGGTGGGTCCACCACGGGAGACGGCGCGGCGATCCTGACCACTGCGCCGGTCCCTACCCCTAGAACGACGCCGTTCCACCAGGGGCTGGGGGCGATTCATATCAGCGATTATCCGCAGTTGGCGCAAGCGATAGGCAAGATAGGCCAGGACGGTCAAGGCCAAAATCAAGGATAATACTGTGCTGGTCATGGCGGCTCACTCCTTCGACCCGGGGAGGATTAAAGACTTATCTAGTATAGCCTCCAGAGAAAAAAAAGCCCGCGCCACTTGATGGCGCGGGCCGGATCAGATGGTGGGCCCTGTAGGACTTGAACCTACGACCAATCGATTATGAGTCGACTGCTCTGACCAACTGAGCTAAGGGCCCGGAAAGCGCGGCAAGTATACCGGCAAGCGCCGCCTCACTCCAGGTCCAGGAAGCTTCGCAACTGCTCGGAACGGTTGGGGTGACGCAGCTTGCGAAGCGCCTTGGCCTCAATCTGCCGGATCCGTTCCCGGGTTACATCGAACTGCTTGCCCACCTCTTCCAGGGTGTGATCGGTATTCATATCGATGCCAAAGCGCATCCGCAACACTTTGGCCTCCCGGGGGGTAAGGCTGGCCAGCACCTCCCGGGTAGACTCCTTTAGACCCTCAATAGTGGCCATATCCACCGGCGACAACACCGCGATGTCCTCAATGAAGTCTCCCAAATGGGAGTCCTCGTCGTCGCCGATGGGCGTCTCCATGGAAATCGGCTCTTTAGCAATCTTCAAGACCTTGCGCACCTTGTCCTCGGGCATTTCCATGCGTTCCGCCAGCTCGTCGGGGGTCGGCTCCCGGCCCATTTCCTGAAGCATCTGCCGGGAGATGCGGTTGAGCTTGTTGATGGTCTCGATCATGTGCACCGGAATTCGGATGGTGCGGGCCTGATCGGCGATGGACCGGGTGATGGCCTGGCGTATCCACCAGGTGGCGTAGGTGGAAAACTTGTAGCCGCGCCGGTATTCGAATTTGTCCACCGCCTTCATCAGGCCGATATTGCCCTCTTGGATCAGATCCAGAAACTGCAAACCCCGATTGGTGTATTTCTTGGCGATAGAGATCACCAACCGCAGGTTAGCCTCCACCATTTCCTTTTTGGCGCGCCGGGCCTTGGCCTCGCCAATGGACATGGTGCGGTTGATATCCTTGATTTCGTGGATAGGCAGCCGTGCCTCCCGTTCGATATCGGCCAAGCGCATTTGCGCCGCTCGGATAACGTCCCGATGCCCTTCCAGGGCCGAGGAATAGGACTTGCGGGCTTCGATATGCGTATTCACCCAGTCGGTGTTGGTTTCCTGCTCTGGAAACGACGTGATGAACAACTTGCGAGGCATCCCGGCTCGACCGATGCAAATGTCCATCACGGCTCTTTCCTGGGTGCGAATCCGGTCCACCGTATCCCGTAATTCGAGCACCAGCCGGTCCAGCACCTTGGGCGTCAGCTTCAGCTCCAGGAAACGGCTGGACAGTTCCTGGCGCAGGGCCTGGGTATCTGGATGCTGCAAGCCCAGATCATCCAGGGCATGGAGAACCTTGCTGTACAGTTCGGATA
This sequence comes from uncultured Candidatus Competibacteraceae bacterium, assembly GCA_964597315.1. Lineage (GTDB taxonomy): Bacteria > Pseudomonadota > Gammaproteobacteria > Competibacterales > Competibacteraceae > CAZQXD01. The sequence continues at coordinate 46,105 of CAZQXD010000013.1, read as the reverse complement.
ACTCGGCGAAGCGGCGGGCCGCCTCTTCGGGATCGGGACCGGTGTCGCCACCGTCCACGGACTCATCGTCATCATCATCATCGTCGCCGTCGCCATCGTTTTCGCTATCGTCGCTGGCAACGGTGGTGGATTCTTCATCTTCGGTCGGTACATCGGCGATGTCATCTTGCCCCGAAAAACCGCTAAGCAGGTCGGCCAACCGGAGTCGGCCCTCTTGAACGGCCGCGTATTCATGCAGAAGGGCTTGGAAGACAGGCGCATAGCTGGACAGGGCCGACAGCACTTGGGCCATGCCCTCCTCGATGCGCTTGGCAATCAGGATTTCACCTTCTCGGGTGAGCAGTTCCACGGTCCCCATTTCCCGCATATACATGCGCACCGGGTCCGTGGTGCGGCCGAACTCGCTGTCCACTGCGGCTAGGGCCGCAGCAGCTTCCTCGGCCACGTCGTCATCATCGCTATTGACAGAACTCTCATTCAGCAACAAAGTATCCGCATCGGGAGCGTACTCGTGGACCTCGATGCCCATATCGTTGATCATCGCGATGATGTCTTCGATCTGCTCGGGATCGACGATATCATCCGGCAAATGGTCATTCACCTCAGCGTAGGTCAGGAAGCCCTGCTCCTTGCCCTGGGCGATCAACTTTTTCAACTGTGACTGTTGCTGTTCGCTCATGACCTTTTGATACACCCAAAAAAGTGATGGATTCGGCAAAGTAAACCGGAAACTATATCAATAAAATCGGCCTTTATCCAGGCTCGTCTATATTTTGACTGGCCGGGGTTTGCCGCGTTTGCGTAATTCCTCCAGTTCCTTGGCATCCAGTTCGCCCTCACCCCGGGCTAGCTTGTCCAGCAGCCGTTTCTCTGGACTGTATAACTCTTGCAGTCGCTTAATGGCTCCCAGAAATTCCTGTTGATACAGGCTTACGGAAATTTCTGGTGGGGAATGAGCCAGCCTTTCCAGTATCCGCCCGGTCTTTGTCAACTGCTGGGTCTCCGGGTTCCTGAAACGCTCCAATAGCAGCGCGGCTGTAGAGATATTGGGGTTGGCATGGAGTAAATCAAGTAACTGGACCAGCAAGTCCGTTCCCGGATCGCCCGCTTCCCGCAGCCAATCCCGATCAGCCACACCTTGGCTTAGGCGGGTATCATTGAGCAGCAAAGCGATTGCCGTGCGCGCCGGGCTGCGCTGCGAATTAATCTTCCCGCCGCCAGGGTTCGGCTGCTCATTGACTGGCTGTCGGAGACGTCGGTTGAGTTCTCCGGCCTCCATTCGGGTCAGCTCGGCCAGACGACTGGCCATGACCTGTCGATAGGCATCGGCCGGCACCCGTTCCAGCAGCGGTCTGGCCAGCGCCAGCAACCTGGCTCGTCCATCCAGGGTAGCCGGGCTGGCCTGGGTTTCCAGATGTTGGAATAGATACTCCACCAAGGGTCGGGCTTGGCGCAGTTGGGACTCGAAGCCCGACTGGCCCAAGCGCCGCACCAGGCTGTCCGGGTCCTCCCCCTCAGGCAGGAACAGAAACCCCGCCTGGCGGTCATCACGCAACTGGGGCAGGGTATGCTCCAAGGCGCGCCAAGCCGCGTCCCGTCCGGCGCGGTCGCCGTCGAAACAGAACACCAGCTCTCGACATACCCGAAACAACCGTTCCAGATGTTCTGGTGTGGTGGCGGTGCCCAGGGTGGCCACGGCATAGGGAATGCCATGCTGGGCCAGGGCCACCACATCCATATAACCCTCCACCACGATAAGCCGCGACAATTGCCGGGTGGCCATCCGCGCTTCGTACAGGCCATACAGCTCCCGACCCTTATGGAAGAAGGGTGTCTCCGGTGAATTTAAGTATTTGGGAGTGGCCTCGGCGTCCAGAACCCGGCCACCAAAGGCAATGGCGCGGCCACGACGGTCCCGAATAGGAAACATCACTCGGTCCCGAAAACGATCATAGCCGCCGCTGTCTTTGAGGGTAATCAGCCCGGCATCCAGCATCTGCTTAAGCGTGACGCCCTCGCCGGTCAGCGCCTTGATCAGGCCGTCCCAGCCGGGTGGCGCGTAACCGATGCCAAATGCCTTAACCACCTCGCCGCTCAAGCCGCGCTGCTTGAGGTAGGCCACCGCCCGCTCCCGCTCCGGGTGTTTTCGCAACTGCCACTGGAACCAGCGGTCAGCCCGTTCCACCAAGGGTAGCAACTCATGGCCCCCGGATTGCCGAACCGCCTGATCGGCCTCCCGGGGCACGTCCAGGCCCGCGCGGCGAGCCAGTTCTTCCACCGCCTCCGGGAAGCTCAGATGTTCGAAATCCATGACAAAGCCTAGGGCGGTGCCATGGGCGCCGCAGCCAAAACAATGATAGAACTGCTTGCCGGGACTGACGGTGAACGAGGGGGTTTTTTCGTTATGAAACGGGCAACAGGCCGTGTATTCACGGCCGGCTTTGCGAAGCCGCACTCGGCTGTCGATGATTTCGACGATGTCGACGCGGCTTAGCAGTTCATCAATGAATGCCTGGGGAATACGACCAACCATACCACTAGCTTAGGCGTCCCCAGGGGAATCGCCAGTGCCGCGAAAAGGACGTGGGTCCCTCACCCGGCCAGTCGGGATTTGACGCGGGCGCTGACCGCCCCCATATCGACGCGTCCCTGGGCCTTGGGCTTGATATGGGCCATGACCTTACCCATGTCGCGAAGAGTCTGGGCGCCGGTGGCGTCGATGGCGTCCGAGATCAGCAGATTGATTTCATCATCGCTCAGGGCCTGGGGCAGATAGCCCTGAATAACCTCGGCCTCGAAGGACTCTTTCTCGACCAGATCGTGGCGGCCCGCGTCCCGAAACTGGGTGATGGATTCACGGCGCTGCTTGAGCATTTTATCCAGCACAACCAGCACCTGAGCATCGTCCAGAGTGATTCGCTCATCCACTTCCCGTTGTTTGACAGCGGCCATGATCAGCCGAATCACCGCCAGCCGACCCTTGTCCTTGGCCCGTAAGGCGGTTTTCATGTCATCCTGGATACGTGCTTGGAGGGACATGGGCGGGGGGTTTAGTACAGACGGTTGCGCCGGGCATTCTCCCGGGAAAGCTTCTTGAGGTGACGCTTGACGGCTGCGGCCTGCTTGCGCTTACGCTCCTGGGTGGGTTTTTCGTAGAATTCGCGCCGTCGAACTTCGGAGAGAATACCGGCTTTCTCGCAGGACCGCTTGAAACGCCGTAGGGCTACGTCAAAAGGCTCATTTTCTTTGACTTTAACAGAAGGCATGTAAATCGTCACCTCACCAATGGAAACAGGCATAAATGCCAAGGGTAGCCCGTAATTCTACTCATTGGGCCAAAGCTGTGTAAAGCGTTAATAGAGTTGCGGTAAGGCGCCGCGGAAGGAGACAATGCCACTATGTTGATATTGGGTATCGAGACGTCCTGTGACGAAACCGGGGTCGCGCTCTACGATGGAGCGCGCGGCCTGCTGGCCCACACCCTTTACAGCCAGGTCGCCCTGCACGCTCAATTTGGCGGTGTGGTTCCAGAACTGGCTTCCCGGGACCATGTGCGCAAAGCCGTGCCCCTGCTGCGGGAGGTATTCCGCCAAGCCGGTGTGGAGAGCGCTCAAGTGCGAGGCGTGGCCTACACCGCCGGGCCGGGGCTGATCGGCGCTCTGCTGGTGGGCGCGGCCCTGGGCCGCAGCCTGGCCTGGGCCTGGGGCGTGCCGGCAGTGGGGGTTCACCACATGGAGGGTCATTTGCTGGCGCCTATGCTGGAGAGCGACCCTCCGGCCTTTCCGTTCGTGGCCTTGCTGGTCTCCGGCGGTCATACCCTGCTGGTGGAGGTGGGCGGGGTGGGCCGCTACCGGATTCTCGGCGAGACCCTGGACGACGCCGCCGGAGAAGCCTTCGACAAGACCGCCAAGTTGCTGGGTCTGCCCTACCCTGGAGGGCCGCACCTGGCCCGTCTGGCCGAACAAGGGAATCCGGCGCGATTTCGCTTCCCCCGCCCCATGACCGACCGGCCAGGTTTGGATTTCAGTTTCAGCGGCCTCAAAACCCACGCCCTGAACACCTTGAACACCCTCGACCGCTCCCCCGCCAACGACGCCGACGTGGCCCGGGCCTTCGAGGACGCCGTGGTGGACACCTTATTTATCAAATGCCGCCGCGCCCTTCAGGCCACCGACAGCCACCGGCTGGTGGTGGCCGGCGGCGTGGGCGCTAACCGTCGGCTGCGGGATAAACTCGCTGGATTGCCGGGACGAGTTTACTATCCCCGCCCCGAGTTCTGCACCGACAACGGGGCGATGATCGCCTACGCCGGCTACCGGCGGCTAGTGGCTGGGCAGCGCCAGGGCCTCGCCATCCGGGCCATGGCTCGCTGCCCCCTGGACAGCCTGGAACCACCCGAGGAGGGTTGAGGGGGTTAGCTCTTTTTGCCCATTCGGGTTTCGGTTCCGTCCAGCAGCCGCTGAATGTTGTCTTGGTGACGCCAGACCAGCAGGGCCACCATAATCAGCATGGCCAGCACATACACGGCGGGCAGATTAAACCACCAGATAAACACCGGCGCCAGACCCGCAGCCGTCAGGGCCGACAGGGAGGAGATTCGCGTCACCACGGCCATGACCAGCCAGGTGGCCAGCACCAGCAACGCCACCCAGGGGAACAGCCCCAGAACCACCCCAAAGGCCGTGGCTACTCCCTTGCCGCCCTGGAACCTGAAAAACACTGGATATAAATGGCCTAGAAACGCCGCCAGAGCGGTGAGCGCCAAACCCAGATCGCTAGCCCCCACCAGCTTGGCCAGCAGCACCGGCAGCAACCCCTTGAGACAATCCCCCACCAGGGTAATGACGGCGGGCAGCTTGCCCCCTAGGCGCAGCACATTGGTGGCTCCGGGGTTGTGGGAGCCTTGGCTACGGGGATCGGGCAAGCCGAACAATCGGCAGACCAGAATAGCGGCGGAAACTGAACCCAGCAAATAGCCGAGCACGACGCAAGCGGTGTCGATGATCATGAGTGTCCTAGACCAGTAGCTTGTCGGCGGCCGTCATGAACCGGCATTATGATTTAGCCATACTATAACGGGATCGGGCATGGATATCATTTTTATACGCGAACTGCGCGTCGAAACGGTCATCGGCATCTACGACTGGGAGCGCAAGATCAAGCAGACCATCAGTATCGACCTGGAACTGGGGACCGATATCCGTCCGGCGGCGGCCTCCGACGACATTGCACAGACCCTCGATTACAAGGCCGTGGCCAAGCGGTTGATCCGGTTCGCGGAGGACAGTGAGTTTCTGCTGGTGGAGACCCTAGCCGAACGCATCGCCGCCATCGTGCGCAACGAGTTCGGCGTACCCTGGCTACGCCTGTCCCTGAGCAAACCCGGCGCGGTGCGCGGCTCCCGGGAGGTGGGGGTCATCATCGAACGGGGCGAGCGGACACCTGCCACCCACCAACCCGACTGACTCCCATGGCCCGAGTCTATATCAGCATCGGCGGCAACGTGGACCCTCATTATCATGTGACCGCATCCCTGACGGAACTGGAGCAATCCTTCGGCCCCCTGACCCTATCCACCATCTACCGCAACCGGGCGGTGGGCTTCGAGGGGGACGATTTCCTGAATCTGGTGGCGGGCTTCGACACCGGTCGTGGGGTGCGCGACGTGGCGGCGGAACTGCATCGCATTGAAGATGCCCATGGCCGACGCCGGGACGCACCCCGCTTCTCCCCCCGTACCCTGGACCTGGACCTGCTGCTCTACGACCAACAGGTGTTGGACGAGCCTGGAGTACGCATCCCCCGCAAAGACATCATCCGCTATGCCTTTATGCTCTGCCCCCTGGCGGAAATCGCCGGGGAGCGGCGGCATCCGGTCTTGGGACAGACCTTCGCCGAACTATGGGCCGCTTTTGATAAAACCGGGGTAGAGCTGGTGCCCGTAAGCCTGGGGCGGGATTAGGGATATATGCACTACGCTCCACGCGCCAACCATCCTGCTGGTCAGCCGACGGCGCTCAGATAGATAGGCCCCGGCCGCCGTCCACAGCCAGCACCTGACCGGTGATATAACCCGCATCCCGAGCCAGAAACAACACGGCCCGGGCAATGTCTTCCGGCGACCCCAGCCGCCCCAGGGCCACTCGGGATAGCACTTGGGCCTGGCGCTGAGGATCGGTCCCGGCCTCCGGCCAGAGAATAGCTCCGGGCGCCACGCCGTTGACCCGCACCCGGGGAGCCAGCTCCATGGCCAGGGCGCGGGTCAGCATGGCTAGCCCCGCCTTGGCGATGCTGTAGACCGGGTGCCCTGGCAAGGGCCGCTCGGCGTGAATATCCACGATATTAACGATGCAGCCGCCGCTGGCCGCCAGAAAGGGGGCGGCGGCCTGGGAGAGAAAAAACGGCCCCTTGAGATTGCTGCCCATCAGCTCATCCCACTGGGCCTCGGTGACAGTTGACAAGGGGGTGGGATAGAACCCGGAAGCATTATTCACCAGCAGATCCAGCCGTCCCCAATGTTCCGTCGCCCGCGCCGCTAGGTCCGCCAGCCGGGAGGTTTCCAAAAGATCTCCCGAGAGCAACTGTACCGACCCCGGTCGGCGGGCTTCTAGTTCTTCCGCCAGGGCTTCGGCCTCGGCCCGAGCGCGGCGATAGTGCAGGCTCAAGTCCATCCCCGCCCCGTGCAGACAACGGGCAATGGCCGCCCCCACCCGGCGGGCCGCGCCGGTGACCAGGGCCGCGTGACCCGTCACGATGGTATCCTCCCCATGACCGTCCGCCTTCATCAACCGCCCCCTCAAGACGCCGTAGAAACAGTGACCATGACATTGACGCCGCCCCCTGGCAATGCCCTGCCCGACCCAGACCCCGAAGGCGTCGCCCACAGCCAACGGCTGGCGGAGCTTATCGCCGCCGAGTGCCAGACCGCTGGTCCCCGGGGTATTCCATTCCGACGCTTTATGGAACTGGCCTTATATGCCCCAGGCTTGGGCTATTACCGGACCGGGACCCATAAATTCGGTCCCGGAGGGGACTTTATTACCGCACCGGAGTTATCCCCCCTGTTCGCCCGCTGCCTAGCCCGGCAGTGCGCCGAAATCCTGGAGCGCCTGGGGGGGGGTGATATCCTGGAGCTGGGGGCCGGTTCCGGGATCATGGCCGCCGAGCTGCTGCTGGAATTCCAGGCCCTGGATGCGCTGCCCTCTACTTATGCCATTCTGGAACTGAGCGGCGAGTTGCGTCAGCGCCAGCGCCATATCCTAATGGAACGGGCGCCGGAACTACTTAGCCGGGTGCGTTGGCTGGATGCCCTGCCCAAGCCAGGATTCCGGGGGGTGATGCTGGGCAACGAAGTACTGGACGCCCTGCCGGTGGAGCGGTTCCGGGTGGGGCAACGGGATGTCCTACCCCTACACGTCATCTGGACCGGAACCGGCTTCGCCTTGACGCCGGGGCCACGAAACCCGGCCCTGGAGGCGTTCCTGGAAACCCTTCAAGGGGCTATCGGCCAACCCTTGCCGCCGGGCTACGAATCGGAATACAGCCCCACCCTGGCCCCTTGGCTGCACGCCCTGGCCGAACGGCTGGCGGTCGGCGTCATGCTACTGGTGGATTACGGCTATCCGCGCCGGGAGTACTACCACCCCGAACGCGCCGCTGGCACCCTGCTTTGCCATTATCGACACCGGGTCCACGCCGACCCCTTGGCCTGGCCGGGCTTGCAGGACATTACCGCTAGCGTGGATTTCACCGCCGTGGCCGAGGCAGCCCTGGCCGCTGGTCTGACAGTGGCCGGCTATAGCCCCCAGACTTATTTTTTGTTCGGTTGTGGACTGGAGGAACTGGTGGCTGAAGCCGATCCCCGCCATACCGCCCGCTACGCGGAACTGACCCGACAGGTCAAGCTGCTGACCCTGCCCGGTGAGATGGGCGAGCGCTTCAAGGCCATCGCTCTGAGCCGGGGCCTGGAACCGCCGTTGCGAGGGTTTCGGTTTCTCGACCAGCGCCAGCGCCTGTAGTGTGTGACCAATTTTTTTGAACAGCTACGGGAAAACCATATACCCACAGCTTGTAATTCCCAATGGTTGATACGCCCATGAATCCTTATGATTCGTCCATCAGCACCGACCACCGCATGTTTCGAATGCTGAATAATGGTGATTATGGAATTTCAAGGTTTTTGCAATCCGTTCGAACAAACCCGGCTGGTCTGGGAACCCTGGACCGAAGTCAAGCGACGGATTGTGGCCCAGTGGCAACGGCTAGACCTATTCCAGATTGACGCACGGGGCCGCTATATGGATGCCGGACTGAAGAGGATACGCACCGAATTCTGGGACGACCTCATCCAGGCCGCCGCTCAATTGCGGCAGTTGCTTTCACAAGATGCCAAAAACCTGTCCGCGTTGGCCATCACGCCACGGGACGGGTCCATAGTTTCTAATCTCAAACTGGTTGACGAGGTGAGCGGTAAGGCAGCCGCGCCCGGCAAGGCCGCCGTCGGCAAAGCCGCCTGAACCCGCGTTGGGAAAACCGTCCGCCTTGCCCTGGGCGGACGGTTCTTTTTTTTCAGTTTCTGAATGTCTCCATGACGCCAGCTATCGCCTGGCGCCGCTCCCGAACAATAGCCTGGACCAGCGCCTCGCCCCGTAGGCCACGGGCCACCAGTGGCTCCACGGCCACCGCCCGGGCCGCCGTCAGGGCCTGATCCACCAGCGCCGCCTGGGGGTAGTCCCGATCCTCCAGACCGGCCCGACCCCGGGCATCCGCCTCGCAAGCCCCCAAAAACCGCCGCAGCCGATCGGGCTTGCGAAAGCCGTCCAGGGCTTGCAAGACTTTCAGCAGGGTGATCGGGCGCAGTTCCAGCGCCCGGTGGCAATGGGTGTGGTATTCGGCCACCAGGGCCGCCAGGTCACGGTACTCGTTGGGAACCCGCAGCCGCTGACAGAACTCTCTGACCAACTTCGCGCCTCGGGATTCATGGCCGATATGCCGGGGCCATTGATCCATGGGGGTGAGGCCTTTGCCCAGATCGTGGACCAGCACCGCGAACCGGGCCGGGATGTCTAGCCCCAGACGCACCGCCTGATCCAGGCACAACAGCAGATGAACGCCCGTGTCCACTTCCGGGTGATGGCGCTCCGGCTGAGGTACGCCGAACAACCGGTCCAGCTCCGGGAACACCCGGGCCAGAGCGCCGCAATCCCGCAGTACCTCCACAAACCGCCGGGGTTGGGCCTCGCCCAGGGCCCTGACCGTCTCCGCCCAAACCCGCTCCGCCACTAGGGCGTCCACTTCGCCCGAATCCACCATGGCGCGCATCAGTTCCAGGGTCTCGTCGGCCACCTGAAACCCCAGGGGTCCGTAACGGGCGGCGAAGCGGGCCACCCGCAACACCCGCACCGGGTCCTCGGCAAAGGCCGGGGACATATGGCGCAGCCGCCGCGCCGCCAAATCAGCGGCGCCCCCATAAGGGTCCACCAGTCGGCCTTCCCTATCCCGGGCCATGGCGTTAACGGTCAGGTCTCGGCGTCGCAAATCCTCCTCCAGGGTGACCGTCGAAGAGGCGTCGATGGCGAAGCCGTAATAGCCCGGAGCGGTCTTGCGCTCGGTGCGCGCCAGGGCGTATTCCTCGTGGGTTTCTGGATGCAGGAACACCGGAAAATCCTTGCCCACCTGTTTGAAGCCCTGGTCCAGCAACTCCCGAGGGCTAGCGCCCACCACCACCCAGTCCCGTTCCCCGACTGGGCGGCCCAGAAGCTCATCGCGCACCGCGCCTCCCACCAGATAGATGTCCATGTTGTTCCCCATCGCCACTTCGTTCACCAATACCGCCACTCATCGACGCCGTTTGCTCAAGGGCGGCAAGCGCCGCCACGCCAAGTGATGGAATATAATGTACTTGACCACAGAAATGCTAAACCCCCTCCTTCGGGCCAGGGGGATTTTCGAGGTTGAGCGGGTTAGAGCCTCTGAGCCTCCCCCGCCGGGACAAGAGAGGATCGCGGACCCATGTGCCCAATGCCCATATCGCTCCGCAGATACTCCACCAGCAAGTCGTTGTCCAACGCATGGCTGGCCGCGAGATGAAAGCCCAACCCCTCGATCAGCGGCGCCTCCAGGCTCAGACGGTGCCGGGCGCCGCCCCCCAGATAGGGTGCGATGAACACATGGGCCAAGTCCACCAGTTCCCGGGCGAAGCACTGGGACAACAGCCGTGGCCCCCCCTCAAGCAGCACACTGTGCAGAGGCGGCGCGTCCCCGGCCAGGGCCTCCCCGGCCTGGGACAGGACCCAGTTCAGGGGATCGCCCTCCCCGTCCGGTATGGGCAGCAGCCGCGCCGTGCCACGACGGGCCAGGTCCCGCAGACGAGCGGCCACCGGCCTTCCCAAGGTGGCCTCGCCACAGGCCAGCAGGGTCGTCGCCTGGGCCGAAAACAGGGTTTCGCCCAGAGCCGCCCAGGTGGCGGCGTCGCAGCGCAACACCCGGCCGTTGGGATCGAACACGATACGATGGGGGTGATGGGCATGGGGCGGCGGGCAATCCCGCACCGTTAGGCTGGGCCGGTCGGCCAGGGCGGTGCCGGCGCCGATCAAAATGCCGTCATAGCGCTGTCGCAGCCAGTGGGCATAACCCCGGGACAGGCGGTTGGAGAGCCAGCGGGGCTGTCCCGCATCGTAGGCAAGCTGACCATCCAGTGTCTGGGCCCATTTGGCCGCCAGCAATGGCCGCCGCCGCCGCTGCCAATGGAGAAACGGCAGATGCCAGGCCCCAACCTCGTCCGCCAGCACCCCTACCCTGACCTCCACCCCGTGTCGGCGCAGTTTCCGAATGCCCTGCTGGTCCACCAGGGGGTTGGGGTCGGCGACGGCGATGACACAGCGGGCGATGCCCGCCTCCAGCACCCGGTTCACGCAGGGGGGCTGACGGCCCTGATGGCAGCACGGCTCCAAGGTGCAGTACAGGGTGGCGCCCCGGGCGGCGGCCGGGTCGGTTAGACTGTCCAGAGCCACCCGCTCGGCGTGACGGCCCCCGTAAGCCTCGGTGGCGCCCCGGGCGATGCACTCCCCGTCCCGGACGATGACGCAGCCCACCGCCGGATTGGGATTGGCGCGGCCGTTGCCCGCCATGGCCTCTCCCAGCGCCTCCCCCATCCAGTAGGCATCCACCGCCGTCGGGTCCAGGGCAGTGGGACGGGGCGCCGGTTCGGCCCGGCCCAAGGCCCGGTTCAGAACCCCGGCCAGGCTATATCCCGGAGCCAGTGTCATGGGCTGGACTCCCCAGTATCAATGACCACCGTGGCCAGCGCCCGCTCCAGGCTCGCCACGGCCTGGGTCCGGGTGTCGGCGTGGGTGACCACAAAACCGTAACGGGTATCCGAGGAGCAGGTGGGGGACAGGGTCTGGCCCTCTTGGGCGGTGACCGAAACCAGCCACACGCCAGGCAAGGCCCGGGCCTGGGCCAGACCCCGAACCTCCCTCACGGCGCCGCCCCGACCATGGAAGAATCCTACCGCCGCCGCCCGCCCGGCCAGGGTCTGAGGGGGCGCCACCCGCTCCCCTAGCAGAGATCGGAAGGTCAGGCTGACGGCGTCCACCCCGGTGGCCAATTCCACCAGTTTCCAGATGCGGTCGCCCCCTGGCCGGGTATGGGTTTCCAGGATATGCACGGTCTCCCCGTCCAGCTTGATCTCGGTATGGCTCATGCCGAAGCGATGGCCGAGGCGGTCCAGCAGGGCGTCCACGGCGGCCAGAACTTTCGCGCCCACCGGCTCTGGCAGCCGGGCCGGGAACACATGGCCGGTCTCGTAAAAATGGGGTTCCCCCGAAATGCGTTTCTCGGTGATGCCCAGGGGATAATGGCGGCCATTCAGAGTAACGAACTCGACGCTGTACTCCTGCCCCCCCAGATACTGTTCGATGATCCAGGGCTGGTCCTGGGCGGACCAGGACCGGTCCAGGTCCCGAGGCTCTTGCAGTAGCACGATATGCTGACTACCCACTCCCCGAGCCGGTTTCAGGATGGCCGGACAGCCGATGCCGACCAGGGCTTCCCGGGCCTCGTCCAGCCGACCCGGAGCCGCCCAGGGCACCGTATCCAGGCCAGTGCCGGCCAAGGCCCGGCGCATGGCCGCCTTGTCGCGGCTCAACGCCACGGCCTGGGATGGATTGCAGCGGATGCCCAGGACTTCCCCCACCCGGGAAGCGCTGGGCAAATCCAGCTCGCGGATGGCGTACACCGCCGTGAAAGGCCGCTCTCGGTGCAGGGATCGGGCCGCCTCCAGGCAGGCATCGGCATCCCGAGTGTCCACCTGGATTACTTGCCTGCACAACCGGGGCACGGGGCTGTCGTTTGCAAAAGACTCCCCGTGGAACAAGGTGATCTCCACCTCCAGCCGGGCCAGTTTTTCGACGATTTCCGGCCAGCCGCCGATCAGCAGAAACCGTGGCTTAGTCATAGACCACCTCCCCTTCTGCACTAGGCCCCATCACGATCAGGGGCAGGGTGATGAACAGAAACAGCCCCACGAAGGCCAACCCCAGGGTCAGGAAAACCGGGGCAAAACCGTGGGCCTGGGCGAAATAACCCACCAGAGGACCGGCCACAAACACCATCAGCCGAGTCAGCAGATTCACCAGGGAGTTGATCGTAGCCCGCACCCGGTCCGGGATCTGGCTGTTGAGTTCATCGTTGAAGATGACTTTGGTGAACCCGGACACGGTGCCCACCAACAGCACCGAAGCCACCGCCATCCAGGCCAGGGGCGCGGCGGCCAGCAGAAAGGCGCTGACGGTCAAACCCGCCAGGGTGAACAGGGTCGACTGATAGCCGACGCGGTTGTAAAAGGGTTCGATCAGCCGGGAACAGAAGGCGGTCACCAGGCTTTGCGCGGCGAAGATAAAGCCGAACCATTCCAGGGGAAAGCGCCATTCCAGCCACAACCCCTGATAGGCATATAAGGCGATGGCGGGGGCCAGTCCGTACCCGGCCATGGCCAGCAGGGTCAGACGCAAGCGTCGGCTTTGTCGGTGCAGGTCCACAACGTCATTGAATAAGCCTCTGACCCGCTGGTGGAGTCGCTGCTCCAGCTCCGCCGGGCTGGGCGCGGTCATGGTCTCCCGCACCGTGCAGGCCACCGGCAGGGCCAGCCAGGCGATGAGCATATTGACCACCGCCGCCAGTTCCAGGGACTGGGCGGCGAACTGGCTGCCGATCAGGGCGGTGACAGTGGCGGCGGAGAAACTGAGGAAGAACACCGTGCCCAGGTAGCTTTTGAGGCTGCGCTTGGGGCTGCTCATGCCCCGGTGGCTTTCGCTCAAGGCAGCGATATCGGTGCCGGAAAACAGGCTGTTGCCCAGGGCGATGAACAGATAGGCCACCACCATGCCCCAAAACCCGTCCAAGAACACCAGCCCGGTGCCCCCCAGGCCCCGACACAGGGCCGCCAGGATCAAGGTCCGGCGCCGACCCAGCAGATCCGACAGGGCGCCGCTGGGCAACTCGCACAGGCTCAGGGTCAGCCCGAACAGCGCCTGCACAAGAAAGATGTCTTGTAGGGACAGACCCTTGGCGAGGAAAAACGGCGCCATGATGGCCTGGAGCACGATCATTGCCCAGGACACCCGTAAAATTATGATTTTCCACAAATTCGCTTGCATTGTTGGCATGGTTTTCAAAATCCTCTGTTCAGCCCGCCCGGGAATGCCGAACGGGGTCATGGAACTGCGGGCGGGGGGCGTCATTCCACCCGGCACTGGAAGCGCTCGACCACCTGGTGAAGACGGCCGATGACCTGCTCCCGACTGGTGCCGCCGATCACGAAAAAGGCCAGGCCGTCGCCGCTCATCCGGGGCGCCGCTAGCTGCTCGCCGACCTGACGGCGGATGTCCCGGTGCAGCACCCAAGGCTCCAGAAAATCCTCGGGTGCGCTCACGGCCACCAGTCGGCCGGGCCGGGGCATTATGATCAGCAGGCCGGCCACGTCGAACCGGGGGTGGGGCCTGGGAGGGGGCAGTGGCTGGCCCAGTTCCAGGGCTACCATGGTCCGATAGGGGTCCAGCCCGTGGAGGCAGCGCAGGCCGTGGCCGATGGCGCCCCCGCCGGCCCGGTTGGCGATCTCACAGAACACCAGTTCGCCATCGGGGCGGACGAATACTTCGTGATGGGTCATGCCCTGGTGGATTCCCAGGGCGGCAATGACCTGCTGGTTGAATGTCTCCAGGCGGGCCTTGAGTTCAGAGTCGGTGACCGAGACATCCAGTAGGGGCGAGGAATCGGCATAGGCGATGCACTGGGTGAGGTATTCAAAGGCGGCGCAGAACACGATCCGGCCATCCTGGATCACCGCGTCCAGGTGATACATGGGACCCTCGATGAATTCCTCGGCCTGGTAGTGACCGGGCTGAAAATCCGGGTGGCTCAGAGCCGCCTCCAACTGCCCGGGGTCGGCGATGATGTGTACCCCAGCGGAACCCATGCCCCGGCGCGGCTTGAGCACGATCCGGCCATGGCGTACCAGCAGGGCGTCCAGGGCCGGACGATGCCCGGGATCGGCGAACTCGGGAACCCGCAGCCCGGCTTGGCGTAACACCTCCTTCATGGCTACCTTGTCCCGCACCCGCTCGGCGGTGTCCGGCTGCATGCCGGGGATGCCGAAACGCTGGCGCAGGCGGGCGGCCGGTTCCAGGAAACGCTCGGAGAAGGCCAGAATTCGGTGATAGGGCTGGCTGTCGAGCAAGGTCCCGGCTAGGCGCTCCAGCAGAGCATCGTCGTCGGTATCCATCTCGATCAGATGAGGGCGACGCGCCGCCGGGGCCTGGCCGCCGAGGCCCGGACGGGTAATCAGGGACAGCTCGTAACGGTCGGGGTCGATATGGGGTCGGCCCTGTGGGTCACAGTAGCGACGGTAGCCCACCCGGTCGATCAGCAGCAGGGACTGGCGTGGGGGGTCGGAGTCCACCGCCACGGTGGTGGTGTCGGCAACCTCCTTGGCCAAGGCCAGGCTGGCCTGTTCGTCGCCGTCCACCGCCATCACGAAGCCGATGCGGTCGGTATTGTCCCGGGCGCCCTGTATCCGGTCTCCCGGCTGTCTGGCCAGATGGAACAATTTCACCCGGGGGTCCTGAAGCAGGGGACTGGGCTGGATGGCGCTGATGGTCCCGTCGCGGGTGGAGAACAGGGAGTAGATACTGCCTACCCGATCGGTGGCCGGCAGCGGCGCCAGCGGCTCCCCTAGATGCACCCGGGCCAGAGCCACGTAGGGGTCCATGCCGGTGGCGAAATGGATCAGTTCGGGCATGTAGTAGCCGATCAGGCGGCCGTTGATCTCGATGATTTTCGGCCCGTCGGCGCTGAGGCAAATCTCGATATGGGCGGCGCCGTCGGTAAAGCCGATGGCATCCAGGGCCTGGCAGCCCAGGGTCCGCACCTGCTCCTCCCGGTCGCAGTGGGCGGGGAAAGCGCCCCCCACTTCGATCATGGCCGGGGGCGGCGACAACCGCCGACTGGTGAGGCCCAGCACCTGGTGTCGGCCCCGACTGGAGAGGATCTCCACGCTGACCACGGGGCCGCGCAGGTAGTCCTCCACCAGAATCTTGCCGGCGGCCCGCAGGCCCCGGCCATAGTCCCGGAACTCGGCAATGGCCCGGGCCGCCGCCAGGACCTGGGGTGGGTCTTGGGCCAGGCTCACCCGGCTACCGCCGTAGCCGTCGATGGGTTTGACGATCACCGGAAAGCCCAGGGCCGTGGCGGCGTCGAGGGCCGCCTCTGGAGTGTCGGCGAGAGTATAGCGGGGTTGAGGAAGACCGGCCTGGCTCAGGACCCGACGGGTCTCAGACTTGTCCCTGGCCCGGGCTATGGCCCGGGGGGAGGGATGGGGTAGTCCCAGATCCTCGGCCAGGGCGGCCGCCATTGGCAGATGGGCCTCGCTGAGGGTGAACACCGCCTTCAGGGGCCGCTCCCGGTGCAAGCGGGCCAGCCTCTCGCGCAGCGCCTCCAGATCATGGCTATCGGCCACCTGGATCACCTGTTCCGCCAGGGCCAGGGGGGTAGCCGTGACGGGACGTCCCTCCAGATACATGGCCAGATCCGAAGTGAGAAAGCTCACCGCGCAATCCAGTTCCCGGCGCAGGGACTCGATGATGGCCAGACCGTTGCGGGTCTTGCTCTCGATCAGCAGGATATGGTTCATGGGTGGTCCCGGTGGCGGGTGACCGCCCACACCCCCAGATAGCGACCCTCCAGGCGGCGCTCGATCAGCCGGGTGCGGGTGACTTGGAAACCATGCCGGTGTAGCAGAGCGGAAATTTCCTCGGGGGTGAACACCCGGGACAGGCGACCATCCTCCAATTGGTGCAGGGCGCCCCTGGCCTCGCTCGGCTCCGGGGCGAAGACATTGAGATACACCAGTCCGTCCGGCGTCAGCAATTCCTTGATCCGGCCCAGATAGCGGCCGTAACAGTCCGGGTGCTGATGATGGAAGCAGCCGTTGTCATGGATCACCTGAAACGGTCCCCGCAGGGGCGCGTCGGGGAACGGCGCCGCCACCCAGCGGACCCGGTCGCCCCATTGCTGCTGGAGATTGGGCCAGGTAGTGTTGGCCACCAGGTCCACTCCGGTCACCCGGTGGCCGGCCTGGAGAAATTTAATCACGTCGCGACCATTGCCGGCGCCGATGTCCAGAATGTGCTGCTCTCCGGTGAGACTTTTCAGCAGCAATTCGGAGGCCAGATCCATGGCCTGCTCCCGGCTCCAGAAATCACGGGCGCTAGCATAGCGGTCTTCAAAGCAGCGACCGATGACGGTGTTGTAGTCGTTGACACTGGCGGTGACGGCCTCGATTTTTGGCATGACGGATGCTCCTCGATAAGATTCAGGGTTGGCTCCGGAAGGTTTTCAGCAGGTCGGCAAAGCGGCAGAAATCGGCCACCAGTAAACCCAGTCGGCGATGGATCGCGGCCTGGGGCCGGCGGTCCTGGTCCAGATCGTCCTCGGTCAGCAACACATGGCGGGGAAAGCAGAAGGTTTCCCGCTCGAAGGCCAGGCTGGCCATCAGATCACCGATAGCCAGGTGGCTGCGGTAGGTGCCGGCGGCCACCACGAAGGCCACCGGCTTGTGCTTCAGGGCGGTGAACAGCACTTCGGCGATGGCCTTGGCGCCGCTGCTCATGGTGTAGCAATACACCGGCAGCATGAACAACACGGCATCGGCCACCGCCACCTGGTCGTGCAAGTCCTGATAGGGCGACGGCAGTCCAGAAAGGCCCTCGCCGTTGATCCACACCGGAGGCAAATCCCGGATATCGGTCACCGAATGGTCGTGGCCGGCGGTGTTCAGCAGTTCCAGCATGACGGGCAATACAGCGCGGCTGACCGAGTCGGTATTGGCTGATAGGGATAGGATCTTGATTTTCATGGCGGGGCCTCCGTGTCAGTCTCAGGCCACGGCCCGCAGCGTGCCGCCGGCCGCCACGATGTAGGTTCGGCCATCGTAGGAACTGGCGGTGAAGCTGTGGGGTCCCGGCCCCGCCGTCAGCGAAGACAACCCGGCGGCGGTGGGACGGGTGACCACGCACCACTGCTGCAGGGATCGGTCATAAATGGCCACGGCGCCGGCATAGCCCCCGGTGGCCACGTAGCGACCGTCCGTCGAGGCGGCCACGCATTTGATGGAATGATCATGGGGTGTGGTGATGACCTCCACCGATTCTCCCTGCCAAAGCCGCAGTTTCAGGTCGCGGCTGATGCTCGCAAAGCCCTGGTCGCCCATTGAGGCACAGCCGTTGGCGATCTTGTCGTGGGCCTCGGGCAGGTAGCGGATCAAGTAGAAGTCCCGAGTGCCGTGCAGGGCCGCCGCGCCGGTGGCGCAGACCGAGAACAGCATTCCACCGCCGGCGCAGACGCCCTTGATGGCGTTGTCGTGCATGGGAATGTTGACCAGGTGCTGGATTCGTTTGTTGTCGTCCAGCCGGAATACCAGTCCTTCGCCGGTATAGGTGCCGATCACGCAATGGAGCCGACCGTCCACGTCAAAGGTGGCGCCGCAGTTCAAGGGGGAGTGATGCTGATAAATGACCTCTCCGGTCTCGGCGTTATACACCTTGCCCATCTGCCCACCGGTGAGCACCAGCCGCCCGAAGGGCAGCAAAAAATTGCACAGGCTGCCCATGGCCGCCAGGCGCTGGTCATTACGGCGCACCACCCCGGCATCGCCCACGGTATAGAGGCCCTTGGGGGTGTAGGCGACGGCATTGAGGCTGATGCTTTCCTCGATACCCTCTAGGGACCAGGTGTCGTTGATGAAATCGTAGCTGGCATAGGTTGACCCGAAGGTGGCGAACACCAGTTGCCGATCCCCAAAGAAAGCACAGGACCGGGGCCAGACAATGGCCGGCAGCTTGGTGGTCCGGCGCGGCCGCAGGCAGCCCTGGGCATCCCGGGACCAGATGATGGCGCTGCGGTCGTAGCTCAGACTGACCAAGGTGTTCTGCCGGGGACTGTAGACCAGGCGCTTGATACCGGCTTTGTGGGCTTGGAGGGTGTCAATTCGGCCGTCGCGGATCACCGAGATGCTGCCCTCGTCGTTGCCGGCGAACACCGTGCCGTCGGCGGCCAGGGCGATGGTGTCGGTCTCGACCCCGTCGAAGCTGATGCATTCCAGTTCGGCGCCGGTGTCCGCATCCCAGCGGCGCACCGTGCCGTCGTCGCTGCTGGAGATGAGCTGTCGGCTGTCCGAGGTCCAGCTCACGGAAATCACATCGGCCTGGTGGCCGCGCAAATCTTGGAGCAGTCGGCCGCTCAGGTCGAACACCTTGATGGTGGTATCCCGGGAACAGGTCGCCACTTTGCGGTTATCCGGCGAGAAGGCCGTCATTTCCACATCGTCCGTGTGACCGTGAAAAATGGCCACGAGACGCATGGAGGGGATCTCCCAGAGACGGGCGGAATAATCGCTGCTGGCGCTGGCCAGAAACCGGCCATCGGGGCTGAAGTCGGCCTGGTTGGCCAGGTGGTCATGGTGTACGCGATGGATCGGTGTCTTGGTCTGGCCGTCCCAGAGAATGACCTGATTGTCATAGCCGGCGGTGGCGATATAGTGATCCTGGTAGGCGGCGATACCACTGATGGGACCGTAATGTTTCATGAGGCGCCTCGTCTGACAGGGGGTTGTAATAGGGTTCAGCTGGCCAGGGTCGGGACCTGACCGGCCTCATTCAGAGCAATGTTGTGTTGGGCATGGCGGGCCTTGGCGGCCAGATAGCGGTGGTTGTGCTGATTGGCGAACAATTGAGTGGGGACCACGTCCTGGATGGCGATGCCCGCCTCCCGCAACTGCCCGACCTTATCGGGGTTGTTGGTCAACAGCTTGATGCGTTCATGGCCTAGGGCCTTGAGCATCTGGGCGGCCACATCGAAGGAGCGCATGTCGTCGGGAAAGTTGAGCCTCCGGTTGGCCTCGAAGGTATTGAAGCCCTGGTCCTGCAACACATAGGCGTCGAACTTGGCGTACAGGCCGATGCCCCGGCCTTCCTGGCGCAGGTACAGAAGAAACCCCCCATGGCGGGCGATCTTGCCCAGCGACTCGTGCAATTGCGGCCCGCAGTCACAACGTTGGGAGCCGAACACGTCCCCGGTCATACACTCCGAATGTACCCGCACCAGGGGAGTCTGCCCCGGTTTCAGCACCCCGAGCTGGATGGCGAAATGCTCGGCGCCGGCCTCCAGGCCCTTGAAGCTGATGAAGGTGCCGTAAGTATCGCCATCCAGAATGGGAATCCTGACCAGGCTTTTAATGTCGAGTCGGTTGGATTTTTCCATGATGATTCACCTCTATAGGTTTGTGTGATGCTGGAACGAACTCAGCCGACGGCCAGTTCGGTGAAACCGCCCGTGGCGCGTCCGGTGCGGGACAGGATCTGTTCCACCCGCGCCCATTCTGCGGGGGTGGGCAGGCTGGGGAACACGGTCAGGACCAACTGGTTGGCGGCGGCGGAAGAGCCAATGCGGCGTCCGGTTTCCTGGTGGAAGCGGGCCATGGCCCGGATTGCCTCGTCGAAGGTCACGGTCAGTTGGGCGCTGACCTGCGCCTCCACGGCCTCCACGAAAGCCTGCCTGCGCCCCGAGCCTAGGCCGCCGGAACCGGCGTACTTGGGCAGGCCATTGGGCGGCAGGGGGGAGCCGTAGGGGAGTTCGGCCGGGGTGACGCCATAGAGTTCGAGTCCCGGGTAACGGGGAGCCAGGGCCTGATACACCCCGGCCAGAGAGCCGCCGGTGCCGATGGACGCCACCCAGGCGGCGGGCCGCAAGTCCGCCAGTCCGGGGCCGTCCAGTTGCCGCAGCAATTCGCCGCCGGTCAGGACCCGGTGTACCCACAGATTGGCGGGATTGGTGTGCTGATAGAGAAACGACCAGCGGGGATGCCGCTCGGCCAGTTCAAAGGCTTTCTCCATCACCGCCCAGAAGCCCTTTTCTTTGTCCACCAGAACCACCTCCGAACCCTCCCGCTCCATGGCCGCCACTGCGCTTGGGGCCACGAAGGAGGCCATCACCAGGGTCCGCCGAAAGCCCAGCCGGGCGCACAGCCCCGACAAGGACACCGCCAGGCTGCCGCCGCTGTACTCCAGCACATGGAGCCGCTCCGGGGTGGCGGCGGGCTGCTCTCGCAATAACTGATAGAGCATGGCGAAGGCGGTGCGATCCTTGACGGTGCCGGTGGGGTTGAACCACTCACACTTGGCGAAAATCCGCGCTCCGCCTCGGGCCGACGGCGCCTCTATCAACGGCGTACGTCCTAACTGCCGGGCAAACGCCCCCAGGGCCGGGAACCGCTCCAGCACACTGTGATCCAGTGACTCCAGGGTGTTTCCCAGGGTGATGTCCGGGCCGAGGGTATTCATGGCAGCCGCTCCTCCACCAGCCGGAACCCCATCACGTAAACCGCCCGGGGGTAACGACCGTGGCGGCGCTTGCAGCGGGCCAGATCCCGAAAGCGGCTGAAACTGCCACCCCGGGCCACCCGGTAGTCGCCCACCCGTTCCACCAGGTCATCGGCAATCTGCGGGCCACCCGGGTACGGGGCATAATCCTCGGCCACGTATTCCTCCACATTGCCGGCCATGTCCTCGGCCCCGAAGGGCGAGCGGCCCTTGGGGAAAATCCCCACCGGCGTGCTGCGCAGCAGGCCGCTCTCGATGGTATTGGCATGGTCCGGCTCGAAGCCCTCCCCCCAGGGAAACGTCCGGCGTCCGGGACCGGCGGCGGCGTATTCCCATTCCGCCTCCGTGGGCAGCCGGAACCGGCGGCCGGTCCGCTCCACCAGCCAGGCGGCATAGGCGGCGGCGGCGGCGGCGGTCACAGTGTAGACGGGGTGATTGGCCTGGTGGTCTGGATAGCGGCCCAGTTCCCAACTGGTGGGAATTTCTGGATAACCAGTCGCTAGCAGAAAGGCGCGGAATTCGCTGTTGGTGACCGGATAGCGGGCGATCCCATAGGGCTTGAGTTCAACCTGATGGGCGGGGCATTCTTTTTCGATCCAACTCCGGTCTATAAACAGATCCCCGTAGTCGGCGACCACCCGGTCCAAGTCCTCATAATCCAGGCCGATGGTGACCGTCCCACCGTCCACCTGGACCATGGCCGGGTTCAAGGTATCGATCCGCGGGTCCCCCAGGATGCCCAATAAGGTACCGGCGCCCAGCCGCTGTTCCAGGGGGGCGGCCACGGACTCGCAAAGGGCGATCAGTTCGTCGGTGCTCCTGCCCATGAACGGCAGCATCAACCGCTGTAGCTCGTCGTGCCGGGTGGCAACATACGCTTCGGGATAACCCATGATCTCCCGGTCGGTGGACGTGGTCGTCAAGCTGATTGGAGCTGTTGGATAAGCCATTGCTTTTGTCTCGCCGCCTCGTTTTTTCAGGACCCACGCCGGCCGGTAGCGTGATACCGGTTCTGGAGTGAAAGAGGGTTCGGGCGCTCGGGGGCGATAGGCACTTTGGTTTGGATCGCCTTCAATGTCCCCGGCCTCATGGATAGGCACATTAAGAGCTTTCGGTTTCCAAGGTATTTCCCTGCTCAGGGAATGAGTTTCAATTGTTGCGGGGAGGGGCGGAGGGGACGACTTGGATTAAACCATGGGACGGGAGCGGGCCTGCCCTACGGTTTCGATGGAAGAGGCGGCGCGGGAATGGCGGAACGGCGTCCCTTCGGCCAGGGGTTCACAGCCACATATACAGACCCCTAAGCGGTTTGCAGGCCCTCAGGCTTCTTCAGCCCTTTGACCTGGGCCACGATCCCCTCGGCCAAGACCTGCAAGCTGTCAAACACCGGAATGTCCTGATCCAGACGGTCCGCGATGACCGAAAATTCCGTACAGGCCAGCACCAGTGCGTCGGCTCCGGCGTCCCGTAATTCCTGGGCGGCCTCATTGAAAGCGGCGATCCCCTCCTCATCCAGGCGTTTGGCCTTGACCGCCTTAATGACGTCCAGCAGTTGCTGCGGGCGCCGGGGATACAAAAAATCCATGGCATAGGCGTCGGCGTGGCGCTCATAGAGCCGGATATCCCGAACCGCTGGGGAGGCCAGCACCCCGACCCGGGAGGCCGGACCCCGGGTGGCCGGACCCCGGGAGGCCGGACCCGAGGCGGCGGCGATACTGGCCAAGGTCAGCTCCACGATATTCCACACCGGTATGGTCACTGCCTCGGCGGCGTAGCTCCAGTAGTGATGGGCCGTGTTGCAGGGGATCACCAGAAAATCCGCCCCGGCCGTCTCCAGGCCCTGTGCCATCCGGGCCAGGGTGGGGCCTGGATTTTCTCCGCCGCCCTCGATCAGGGCCTTGATGCGGGAGGGTACTTTTGGATTATTGTCCACCAGCATATGGATATGATCGGCGTCGTCCTGGGCCGGGGTGGCGGCGATAATCCGCCGCATCAGATCCACCGTGGCTTCCGGTCCCATGCCGCCGATAATGCCGACTACCTGTTCTGTCATTAGATACCTCCCGGGCCGGTGGCCCGATCACGCCCAGCCACGGCAGCCAGGGACTCGGCGATGATCTCGGCGATCAGTTGGCAGTCCGCTGTGCTGAAGGTCAGGGGAATGCGCATATCACACAAGGTCGACAGTAGCCGCTGGGTGTTGGGCAGGGGGCGGGGCTGGGGCAGATAACGCCAACTGTCGTAGCGGCTGGTATAGCCGCTAGGCTGGGTGTCTCCGAACCATTTGATGATCACGCCCCGCGCCTCGCAGGCGGCCAGAAACCGGCGGATATCCTGAGCCTGGAATCCAGGCAGGGAGAACTGAATGGAACTGCCCACATAGGCCTCATGGGCGGGCCGCTTCGGAATCCGCACCGCCGACAAGGCCCGCAGCCCCTGTTCCAGAATAGCGTAGCGGGCGTTCCAGCGCCGACAATTGGCATCCAGGTTACGCAACTGGGGCCGCAGAATCGCCGCCCTCAGATTATCCATACGGCCGCTGTAATTGGGATTGTCCAGCCGACTGTCCCCGAAGCTATCCGCCGGTGGCGCCGCCGGATGGGCGCCGTACAGCATATAGGAGCCGGACATGATGATGGCCCGGCGCATGATTTCCGGGTCGGCGCTGACCAGCAATCCCCCCTCGCCGGAATTGAGGTGTTTATAGGTCTGGGTGCTGAAGCAGGCCACCTGGCCAAAAGTCCCGCTCATCCGGCCCCGCCAGCGGGCGCCCATGGTATGGGCGCAATCCTCGATCAGCACCAAGCCCTGGGCATCGCAGACCGCCATAATGGCGTCCATATCGCCTATATGACCGCGCATATGGGAGAGCAGCAACACCCGGGCGCCGGACTCCTCGGCGGCCCGCGCCAGGTCGGCCACGTCGATGGTGTAATCCTGGCCGCTCTCCACCAACACCGGCGCCCCGCCCGCGTTATGGATGGCGCCGGGCACCGGGGATAGGGTGAAGGCATTGCACAGCACCGGCTCACCATTGCCCAGCCCGATACTCCGTAACGCGATATGCAGGGCATAGCCCCCGGAGGCGCAAGCCAGGCAATAGGGCAGCCCCATATACTCGGCGAAGGCTTGCTCTAAAAGCGCGGCCTCCCCCTGTTCCCCCGGAGCCAGGTTATAGCGGTGCAAACGCCCGCCGCGCAGCACCGCCACGGCCCGCTCGATGCCTTCCTCGGGTATGGGCTCCTGCTGGGTAAAGGATTTTTCCAGAGTCTTCACGGCGGCGTCTCCGGGTCCGGCTCAATACTGCTGCTGGTCGTAAACCTCGAAGTCCCAGTGCTCGTTGGGAAAATATTTTCGCAACCGCCAGTCGCAGGACCGGGCGTGGCCTTCCATGCCCTCGATCCGAGAGATGCGCGAACCCACGGCGCTAAAGACCTTATTGGCCTCCTGGCTGAGCTTCTGATAGGTCAGCACTTTCATGAATTTATGCACATTCAGCCCGCCGCTGTAGCGCCCGGCCTGGCGGGTAGGGAGGATATGATTGGTGCCGGAACACTTGTCGCCGTGGGTGACGGTGCTGCCCTCACCCAGAAACAGCGAACCGTAATTATTGAGATGGGCTTGCCACCAGTCCAGGTCCTCGGCCAGCACTTGTAGATGCTCGCAGGCGTACTGGTCGCTGATCCGCACTGTTTCCTCCCGGCTGTCACAGAGAATGACCTCGCCGTGATCCCGCCAGGCGGCCTGGACCACCTCGGCATTGGGCATATCGGCGGCCACTTTGGGAACCAACTCCAGCACCCGTCGGCCCAGTTCCTCGGCGGTGGTGAACAGCCACACCGGGGAGTTGGGTCCATGCTCGGCCTGGGACACCAAGTCCACGGCGATGGTCATGGGGTCGGCCCCGGCATCGGCGATGATGGCCGATTCGGTAGGTCCGGCAAACACGTCGATACCCACCTCCCCAAACAGCAGGCGCTTGGCTTCGGCCACATAGGCATTGCCCGGCCCGACGATAATATCCGCCTTGTGGCCCGTGAACAGGCCCTGGGCCAGGCTGGCGATGGCATGCACTCCGCCCATTTCCAGCACCACATCGGCGCCGGCCAAGTCCAGGGCATAGGCCACGGTGGGGTCGATGCTCTCGCCCCGGGGCGGCGAGCAGGCCACCACGAAAGGCACGCCCGCAGCCTTGGCGGTGGCCACGCTCATCAGGGCCGAAGCGGCATGAGCATAGCGCCCCCCCGGCACATAGCAGCCGGCGCATTGCACCGGCAGCACCCGTTGCCCCAGGCGCACCCCTGGCTCGGTTTCGATCTCGAATTCCTGGAGGCTGTCCTTCTGGGCCAAGGCAAAACGCTGAATCTGTCGGTGGGCAAAGCGGATATCGGCTTTGGCAGACGCCGGCACCTGGGCAATCAGGCGCTGTTTTTTATGGTCTTCGAGGACGAAATCTCCCTCCCAACGGTCGAACCGCCGGGCATACTCCCGCACCGCCGCCTCCCCACGCTGGCGGATATCCGCCAGCATGGCCTTGACCGTGGCCGTGGTTTTTTCGTCGTCGGCTCCGACGGATACCGCTGCTTGTTTCAGATACCGCATGGAACCCTCCTCACCTGGAACAGAGTGTCGGCTCACGCCTGATAGTCGGGAAACTCGAAAGCCTGGGGATAACCGAACAGGGCCGCGCTGCCGCCGGTGTGCAGAAACACGATATTGGCGTCTTTCTCGAAATGCCCCTTGCGGACCAGGTCGATCAGCCCGGCCATGCCTTTGCCCGAGTATACCGGGTCCAGCAGAATGCCCTCGCTACGGGCTAGCAGGGTGACCGCCTCCACCATGCCCGGGGTGGGTATGCCATAGCCCTGGCCCACATAATCGCAGTTGGCCACCACCTGGGCGCGCTGTACCACATCTCCTAGTCCCAGGTGGTCGGCGGTGCGCCGGGCCAGGGCGAAGACGTTTTCTTCCTGTTGCGGTTTGGGCGCGCGCACCCCGATGCCCAGCACCGGAATGCCGGAGTTGCTGGCCGCAAGCCCGGTGACCAGCCCCGCCTGGGTCCCGGCGCTGCCGGTGGCGTGGACCACATGGTCGATACGCAGACCCCGGTCGTTGGCCTGGGTCAGCAGTTCCAGGGCGGCGTTTACATAGCCTAGGGCGCCGATTTCATTGGAGCCGCCCCCGGGAATGATATAGGGACGCTGGCCGTCGGCCCGGAGCCGTTCGGCGAGCTGCTCCATTTCATGCTGCATATTGGCGCCGCCGGGGCGCTTGCTGACCGTGGCCCCGTGGAGCTGATCCAGAAACACATTGCCATTGTAGTTATACGCCGGGTCCTGGCTGCCGGTGCGGTCTTCCAGGAGGATATGGCAGCCCAGACCCAACAGCGCGGCGGCGGCGGCGGTCTGGCGGGCATGATTGGACTGGGTGGCGCCCTGGGTAATCACCACATCGGCCTTGCGATGCAGGGCGTCGGCCATCAGAAACTCTAGCTTCCGAGTCTTGTTGCCGCCGCTGGACAGGCCGGTGCAATCATCACGTTTGATCCAGATAGCAGGACCGCCCAATAGCCGGCTCAGGTTTTTCAAAGGCTCCAGGGGGGTGGGTAAATGGGCGAAATGCAGGCGCTTGAAACGGGACAGGTGCATCTGGACCTCCAAAGGGGATGATTATGCTAAAAACTCACTAGTCGCTGTACGACCTAATAACAGGTCTATTAATCCATCGCGCAATCAACTGTAATTACGGATTTTAACGAAATCTACTCTTAATGAAATCGGCTGACAAATGCCGTGTTTATTGCGCACCATGTTTTTTTTGCATAACTTAATGGACTTTTCGCCGCCTTTCTCATGGGGGGTCCCTTGAAACTGCTATGGCTTGAAGATTTTCTGGTTTTAATCGACGCTGGCACGTTTTCCAAGGCGGCGGCCTTGCGCAATGTCACCCAACCGGCGTTCTCCCGACGCATCCAAATGCTCGAAGCGTGGCTTGGGGTGGACTTGGTGGATCGACGCGGCCAGCCCATGCGGCTAACGGCCACCGCCGCCCGTTTCGAGCCGGAAATTCGCGCCCTGGTCAGCCGGGCCCATGAACTCAAAAGCGCCATGGGTCTGGAATCCAAAGCTAGGCAGCGGATCGTGCTGACCACCCAGCACAATCTGACCATCAGCCACCTGCCCCAATTGCTGGGCTTCTTGCAAGCCCGGCGGACCAGTACGGTATTTTCCATCCGCTCGGGGAATCGGGAGCAATGTGTGGCCCAACTGGCCCGGGGCGAGGCGGATATCCTGCTGTGCTGCGAGGCTCCGGGCGTCCTCCTGCCGACGCCAGGTCCAGATAGTGAACGGCTGGACATCGGCCAGGAGCGCCTCATTCCCGTCACTGCCCGGGATGAGGCGGGCCGGTCCCGCCACCAACCTCGGGCCGGAGACCCCTTGCGGCTGCTCAATTACCCGCAAGACAGTTTTTTAGGCCGGGTGGTCTGGACCCATTGCCTGCCTTCGCTGCTGACCCGCCATGGGATCGAGACCGTCTGTGAATCCGCTTTTACGGCGGGCATCAAGGAAATGGCCTTATTCGGCCTGGGCATCGCCTGGCTGCCCCAGGGACTGATCGAGCGGGAACTGCGCGCCGGAACGCTGATCTCCCTGGAGGATCAATTGGTTAGCGCCCAACTAACGCTTGTCCTGCAACGGCTTCACCATAATCCAGCACCAGCCGTGGATGACATTTGGCGGCTGCTGGAACGGGAGTCCCCACCGTTCCAGACGCCCGATGTTGCTTGACCCGGTGGGCGGCAAGCCCCGCCGTTCAGGGCGGGGAAGGCTAGCGCGCGGCGCGATAGCCCCATTGCGGGGCTGTGCTAGCGCCGCTAACCAGGGCCAGGGCCGCCACAACAATCGGTATTCTGTTCACGGACAAATCCTTACGTTTGGACTGGAAACTCCCCGCCGGGCGATGCATCCTATAAAGCAACCGCACGACGGGAGGAGACGATGAAGGTGATCGATAGCCCCCGGCTGGGGCAGGACACGGCCGACAGCCTCTATGAGCGTGACTTCCATGCCTGGAGTGAACAGCAGGCGGCCCTGCTGCGGGCCGGCCAGGTGGACGCCCTGGATCGGGAGAACCTGGCCGAAGAGATCCAAAGCATGGGCAGTAGCAATCGCAGGGAACTGATCACCAGACTGGAACAACTGCTGATGCACCTGCTCAAGTGGCGGTATCAGCCGGGTCACCGGGGCGCAAGCTGGGAGATCTCCATCGACAAACAGCGCAATGCCCTGGAAGACCTGTTCGACGAAAGCCCCAGCCTGAGAACCCGACTACCCGATGTCAGGGACAAGGCGTATGTCAGGGCACGGCGACAGGCCAGCCGGGAAACCGGCCTGCCCCTGGCCACCTTCCCGGAAACCTGCCCCTTCACTCTGGAGCAGGTCCTGGACGACGGCTACTGGCCGGACTGATGGAGCCAAGCGATGACCGAGAACACCGAAAACCTCGTGCTGGAGCTGCTGCGCCAGGTCCGCGCCGACATTACCGCGCTCAGGGCCGACCATGGCGAGCGGCTCAACCGCATCGACATACGGTTGGGCGCCGTGGAACACACGCTGGGCAGCCTCTATAGCCTGTCCGCCAGCGACCGGGATGCGCTCACGGCACTGACCCGCCGGGTGGAACGCATTGAGCGGCGCCTGGAATTGCACGACGAAACGCCCTGAGGCGGGCTTGAAACGGCGGCTCCGAAGGCATTCACTCAATGTTGGGCAGGCCGATGCCTATCCGGGAGGAAAAAAGGATAAATCGGATATTTTCCAAACGGTTCATCCCCGCCTACGCGGGGAACGCGAATACGGCCGCATCAATGTATTGGACGGGGCCGGTTCATCCCCGCCAGCGCGGGGAACGCTCGGTCATGGTTCAGTCCCCGGCCACAAAACCCGGTTCATCCCCGCCAGCGCGGGGAACGCAAATCCTCTAACCCATTGTCAGATAAGTAAAATAATATCACTCAATTTTCCACCATACAACCGACGCGGGTCTTGCCCCAGTAGCCCAACCAGGCGGTGTCCATATCCTGTCTCCTTGTATCGACGCTCCATAGAGAATAGCCGTTCTCCGCCACGGGGCCGGCGCGGGGACGCCAGACAGCTATCCCCGCAAGGCCCGGATCACCGGCCCGGTTTCCGGGCGTACGCCTCGCCACAGTTCGAAGGACGCGGCGGCCTGCTCCACCAGCATGCCCAGCCCATCCAGGGCGTTGGCGGCGCCGTGGCTGTGGCCCCAGCGGACAAAGGCTGTGGGTTCATTGGCGTACACCAAGTCATAGCACCAGCCGCCCCCGGCCAGCAGGCCGTCCCCCAGGAGGGGCAATTCACCCCGCAGCCCGGCGGCGGTGGCGTTGAGGATCAAATCGAAAGACCGCCCGTCCAGTTCATCTAAACCGCAGCCGTAAACATCGCCCAGATCCCCAAACAGCAGGGCCAGTTCGGCGGCCTTGGTGGCGGTGCGGTTGGCAATCACCAACAGGGCCGGTTCGGCGTCCAGCAACGGATGGATCACCCCCCGGGCGGCGCCGCCGGCCCCCAACAGCAAGATACGCTTACCTTGCAGGCCATAGCCGTGGTTGCTGGTCAGGTCCCGCACCAAGCCCGGACCGTCGGTATTGTCCCCATAGGCCAGGCCGTCGTCCCGAAACTGGATGGTGTTCACCGCCCCGGCCCGTTCGGCCATGGGGCTGAGTTCATCCACATACACCCAGGCGTCTTGCTTGAAGGGCACAGTGACGTTCAGACCCTTGCCGCCAGATGCCCGGAACTGGTCGGCCTCCAGGGCAAAAGCGCCGGGTTCCACCAGAATGGCCCGATACGCCAGGCGCTGGTCGGTTTGTTCGGCGAAAAGCGTATGGATTTTCGGGGATTGGCTATGGGCGATGGGATTGCCCATTACCGCGTACTGGTCCACGTGCCGCATGGTTCAACCCTCTTGGTCTGCGGTCAGCAGGGGCGTCCTGACCTGTTCGAAGTGTTTTGGCGCCACATATTGAAGAATAGCCTTGCCATCGGTATCCAGCATCAAATCCAGACCCTTGTCCGGGTACAGCCAGTGTTCCACCGTGCCCTCCGGCTCGGGGATGCGCTCGGCCGGCTCGCCGAAGCTTTGGCGCACCAGGTCTTCGCTCAGGGTGATATAAGGGACGTAGGTAATGGTCTTGACCGGCACGGCCAGGGCGGCGGGCAGATCGGCCTCAGTGATCGGGAACTGCTGGATGCCATTGGCCAGGCGCTTGCCGGTGTCGCTATTCACCAGCATGGCCTGTAGCGCCTCCGGGTCGCCCGCCCCGGTCAGCACCACCCGAGCGGTAAGCCCGGACAGGCGGATGTCTTTGAAGAACGCCTCCAGGGTCAGCTTGCCGTCCGGGTCCCGGAACAGGCCCAACTCATGGCGCTTGCCCAGCTTGGCCACAGCCTCTCCCAAGGTGGTCTCCCCCAGGGTCAGGCCGAAAACGGTGATGGTGCCGTCGCCGCTGGCGCTGATCCGCCAGGGCAGGTCCTTGGGGTCCCGGGTGGGCGGATGGTTGGGCATGAACACATAGCCCAAATAAATGAATAAAATGCCGCCGCCGATGCCGATCAACACAGCTTTTTTGAAGGTCATGGTCGTTCAGCCCCGGTGCAGTCGGTGGGCGGCCTGCTTGGCGAAGTAGCTGAGAATCCCGTCGGCTCCGGCCCGCTTGATGCAGGTCAGGGACTCCAGGATAGCGGGTTCCTCCAACCAGCCCTTGGCCAGGGCCGCCGAGAGCATGGCGTACTCGCCGCTCACCTGATAGACGAAGGTGGGGGCGGCGAACTGATCTTTGACCCGGCGGACGATGTCCAGATAGGGCATGCCCGGCTTGATCATCACCATGTCGGCCCCCTCTTGGAGGTCCAAGGCTACTTCCCGCAGGGCCTCGTCGCTGTTGGCCGGGTCCATCTGGTAGCTGTATTTGTCGGCGCCCTTGAGGTTGGCGGCCGAGCCGACGGCGTCCCGGAACGGCCCATAAAAACAGGAAGCGTATTTGGCGGAATAGGCCAGAATCCGGGTATGGACGTGGCCTGCCGCCTCCAGGGCCTCGCGGACGGCGCCGATGCGCCCGTCCATCATATCCGAGGGAGCCACCACATCGGCCCCAGCGGCGGCGTGGGACAGGGCCTGCTTGACCAGCACTTCCACGGTGGGATCATTGAGTACATAGCCGGACTCGTCGATCAGCCCGTCCTGGCCGTGGCTGGTGTAGGGGTCCAGGGCCACGTCGGTGATGACCCCGAGCTGGGGATAACTGTCCTTGAGGGCGCGCACCGCCCGTTGGGCCAGGCCCTCGGGGTTATAGGCCTCGCGGCCATCGGCGGTTTTCACATCCTGGGGGGTGACCGGAAACAGGGCCAGGGCCGGTACACCCAGTTCCACCAGTTCTCCAGCCTCCTCCAGGAGCCGGTCCACGGACAACCGCTCCACCCCGGGCATGGAGTCCACCGCCTCTCGCCGCCCCCGGCCCTCGATAACGAAAGTGGGCCAGATCAGGTCGTCGGTGGTGAGCGTGGTTTCGCGGACCAGGCGGCGGGAAAAAGCATCCCGGCGCAGACGTCGGGGTCGGCTGCGAGGATACCGGCCGGGGGTGAGCTGGGGTTTGGACACGAAAGGACTCCTTCAGTGAAAACAGGCGTTGCCGATGGGGGAATTATTCCACAGCCGGGCACGCCGTGCAGCGACCTGGGGCCGTTAACCCCCTCTAGAGCAA
This sequence comes from uncultured Candidatus Competibacteraceae bacterium, assembly GCA_964597315.1. Lineage (GTDB taxonomy): Bacteria > Pseudomonadota > Gammaproteobacteria > Competibacterales > Competibacteraceae > CAZQXD01. The sequence continues at coordinate 14,389 of CAZQXD010000013.1, read as the reverse complement.
GGTTCCGGGGCGCCTCCTCCCTGCTCCGGCGTCCAAATCATCGCCCGCCGCGTATAGGCTCCCCTATAGGCTGAAACCCGAGTTCCCATTACCTTTATGGATAGGCTACTGGACTACGAACCCCTTATCCGCTTGGGCTGTTTCGCCACTGTCCTGGCGCTGATGATGCTCTGGGAGTGGCGCCGCCCACGCCGCGCCCTGGGCGTGTCCCGGTGGCGGCGCTGGCCCTCCAACCTGGCCATCGTAGCGGTGGACAGCCTGGTGCTGCGCCTGTTGCCGCCGGTGCTGGCGGTGGCCATGGCGGCCATCGCCGAGGTCCGGGGCTGGGGGCTGTTCCACTGGCTGGAGGCCCCTTACTGGCTGGCTTTCGTGGCGTCCCTGCTGCTCTTGGATGTGCTGATCTACACCCAGCATGTGGTGTTTCACAAAGTACCCTGGCTGTGGCGGCTGCACCGCATACACCATTCCGATACCGATTTCGACGTGACCACGGCCCTGCGCTTCCACCCCCTGGAAATCCTGCTGTCCATGTTCCTCAAACTGGGGGCGGTGCTGGTGCTGGGAGCCCCGGCGGCGGCGGTGCTGGTTTTCGAGGTGCTGCTCAACGCCACCGCCATGTTCAACCACGGCAATGTGACCCTGCCCTCCTGGCTGGACCGCCGCCTGCGGCTGATGGTGGTCACCCCGGACATGCATCGGGTGCATCATTCCATCCACCGGAACGAAACCGACAGCAATTTCGGTTTCAATCTGCCCTGGTGGGACCGGCTGTTCGGCACCTACCGCCCCCAGCCCCGGGACGGTCACGCCACCATGACCATCGGCCTGCCCCGGTTTCGGGACCCCCGCTACTCCCGCCTGGACCGTCTGCTGCTGCAACCTTTTTATTCCTAAGGAGACACCCCCATGAGCGACTTGCCACCCCCGACCAAGCCGGGGCTTTCCATCAAGCGCCTGCTGCCCCTGCTGGTCCTGGCCCTGGGCCTGGTTTTGTTTCTGGCCCTGGACCTGGACCGCTATCTGAGCTTTGACACCCTGCGGGAACACCGAGAGAGCCTGACCCACTGGGTGGCCGACAACACCGTGCTGGCGGTGCTGGCCTATATGGGCATTTACACCCTGGTGGTGGCTTTCTCCCTACCTGGGGGCGCCGTTATGACCCTCACCGGCGGGTTTCTGTTCGGCGCTTTGATGGGCGCCCTATGGGCGGTGTTCGCCGCTACCCTGGGAGCCACCCTGTTGTTCCTGGCCGCCCGCACCGCCCTGGGCGACCTGCTGCGGGCCAAGGCCGGTACGCTGCTGGGCAAAATGGAGGCCGGCTTCAATGACAACGCCCTGTCCTATCTGCTGGTGCTGCGGCTGGTGCCGCTGTTTCCATTCTGGGCGGTGAACCTGGCCCCGGCCCTGCTGGGGGTGCCTCTGGGCGCCTATGTGCTGGGCACGTTTTTCGGCATCATCCCCGGCACCTTCGTATACGCCAGCGTGGGCAACGGCCTGGGGGCCATCTTCGACCGGGGCGAGACCCCGGACCTGGGGCTGATCTTCAACCCCCAGATTCTGCTTCCCCTGATCGGCCTGGCGGTGCTGGCCCTGATCCCGGTGCTTTATAAAAAACTCCGCGCCCGCAAAACCTCCACCCAGAACCCCTGAGGAATCCACGTCATGGTCGAAACAATCAACACGGACATCCTGGTGATCGGCGCCGGCTCCGGGGGCCTCTCGGTGGCGGCCGGCGCCAGCCAGATGGGCGCCGATACGGTACTGGTGGAAAAGGGCAAAATGGGCGGCGATTGTCTGAATTACGGCTGCGTACCCTCCAAGGCGCTGCTGGCCGCCGCCCACGTGGCCCAGACCGCCCGGGACGGCTGGCCCTTCGGGGTGGAGACCGACGAGGTCAAGGTGGATTTCGCTCAGGTCCATAACCATGTTCACGAGGTCATCGCCGCCATCGCTCCCAACGACTCGGTGGAGCGTTTCGAGGGCCTGGGCGTACGGGTGATCAAGGCTGCGGCCCGGTTTATCGGTCCCCGCCGGGTGCAGGCCGGGGAGTTGGAGATCCGAGCCAGGCGGGTGGTGATCGCCACCGGCTCCCGGGCTGCGGCGCCGCCGGTTCCCGGCCTGGAGAACGTTCCCTATCTCACCAACGAAACCCTGTTCGATAACCGCACCCTGCCCGCACACCTGATCGTCATCGGCGGCGGTCCCATCGGTATGGAAATGGCCCAGGCCCACCGCCGCCTGGGGTCCCGGGTGACGGTGCTGGAAATGTTCTCCGCCCTGGGCAAGGACGACCCGGAACTGGCGGCCATGGTCCTGGAGCGGCTGCGGGCCGAGGGTCTAGAGATCCGCGAGAATGTCCAGATCCAGCGGGTGGAACGGGACGGGGAGGGGGTGGCGGTGGTGCTGGAGGACGGGCAGCGGCTAGGCGGCTCCCATCTGCTGGTCGCCGCCGGGCGCCGACCCAATGTGGAGGGCCTGGATTTAGAGCAAGGCGGCATCGCCTACACCCCCAAGGGCATTACCGTGGACGCGGGCCTGCGCACCTCCGATGCCAAGGTTTACGCCATCGGTGACGTGGCCGGCGGTCCCCAATTCACTCATGTGGCCGGCTACCACGCCGGTATCGTGATCCGCAACGCCTTGTTCCGGCTGCCCGCCAAGGTGGATTACAAGGCCCTGCCCTGGGTCACCTACACGGACCCGGAACTGGCCCATGTGGGCCTGACCGAAGCCCAGGCCAGAGACAAGAACGCCAAGGTCCAGATACTGCGCTGGGGCTTTGACGAGAACGACCGCGCCCAGGCGGAACGGGCCACCGAGGGCAGGGTCAAGGTGGTGCTGGACGGGAAGGGTAAGGTGCTGGGGGCCACCATCGCCGGCCGCCACGCCGGGGAACTGCTGCAACCCTGGATATTGGCTATCAGCCAGGGCCTGAAAATCGGCGCCCTGGCCAATCTCATCGCCCCCTACCCCACCCTAGGGGAGGTGAACAAGCGGGCCGGGGGGAGTTATTACACGCCCAAGCTGTTCAGCGACCTGACCCGCCGGATAGTGCGGTTTCTGGGGCGGTTTGGCTGAACAAGGCCAGGCGGGGAGAGCGCGGGCATCCACGCCCTCCCCGAGCCGATTATTTCTTTCTGTCCAGATCCTGCACGGCCAGTTGCACCAGGCGATGGGTCATGGTGTCCAGACCCGCCCCCCCGGACTGGGAACTGCCAAAGCCCAGGATACGTCCGCTAGAGGAGCCTTTTTCCAGCTTCTCCTCAAAATAGCCGGAAGCCACCTGCTCGGAGGTGTTGGCGTTGAGTACTTTATAGCGCATGCCCACCAGCCAGATATTGGCTTCTTCATCGGCATCCACCGTACCCACCACAGTCCCGGCCTTATAGGCGCCGCTGCTGCCGCCCAGCACGCTGATCACCCGGCCCAGGGTCCCGCCGTCGAAGCTGGTGCTGGCCGAGGCCACCGGTTCGGCCTTGAGTATGTCGAAGCGCACCAACCACTGGGTGGACTTGAATTTGCCGCGCTTAAATTTCTTCAAGGCCCGGCGATCACCCATGTTGAAGGCCAGATTGATCTCGTTGAGCATGGGGCCGAGGTCCTCGCGCTCCAGTACCCGGAAATTGGCATTGCTGAGTTCCAGTTCGGCGTAATCGGCGATATTGGTAGGCAGCACCGCCTGTCTGAAGGTCGCATAATTGCTCTTGACCTGGCCCGGCAGAACCACCAGATAAGGCCCTTTTTTACTGGCGTTAGCGTAGTCGACTTTCTGGTATCGGTGTTTATCGGCCTGCTCATTGGCCGTTAGGCTGGCCCCGCCGGTGGCGAAGCAACCGGTCAGTAAAACCATCCCCATCAGGATTAAAACTCGACCGCCAAGTGTCATCATAGTACTCACCTCAAACATCCGTCATTTACATTAAAAATTTTCCACCACGCCCAGTACGGACTTGGCATTGACATCACCCGCCTGCGCCAGTTGCGCGACCGCATCGGGATTGATGGCCGCGACTTTCTCCATGGTGGCTTTATCCTTGATCAGACTCCGCAGGCGTTGGGGCGTGGCTGTGGCCAGGGACGCCGGCGGCATGCCCTGAAACCGCTCCATCACGACCTGAGTCTCCTGGACCGTCTGGAACTGGAGTTTCACCACCTCCCCATGGGCGGACAGCAGCTTGAAGCACTCGTCCCCACACTTGCTATTCAGGGGCTTGATGATGGTGTTGTTGAGCAATTGCAGGAAATTGCCCCGCTCTCCGGCGAACTCCACTTCGTAACGGGATAAGCCACCCGCATCGAAACCCCTGAAATTCACATCAATAATCGGTCGCAGCCCGATGAATTCTTTTTTCAGCAGCACGCCAATGTCGTAATTGGGCAGGCCCAGGGCATATAGCTGAAAAATCCGGGTGGGCTTGCTCAAGTGTTCCTCGAAAAAGTCCTTGCTGAACTCGGTGCCGATCAGCCGACCGATATCCTCCAGGGCCTGATCCTCGTCGGCCCAGCTTTGCTTGCGGGGCACTTGGTTATTGAAATAGATTTCCTGGCCGGTGTTATTGTCCACGCACTTCACCGTCCATGAGGTTAGGACATGTTTGGTGAGTTCGATGCCGGAGGCGGCCAGCTTGTGGGAAATAGATTTGAACTTGGCCTCTCCTAGCACCGTGAAGTCCGCAGCCTTCATCTGGGAGATGGACACGGTGGTTTCCGTGTTGTTGTCCAGGACGCTGCGCTCCAGCATTTCCCGTCTAAGCACCGTGGTGGTGTCTTCGGACCAGACCCGATAGCCGAACTTGGAAAAATGCTCCTTGAGAATATTCTCGGCGATGGGCGAGCGTTCCGGTTCAATGTCAGAACTCCGCTTGGCGTCACGAATCATCACCGCCACCGAGATGGTGGGATTGCCATGGCTCTTGAGCAGGCTTACCCGTTCGGCCTTGGACATCTTCCTGAGGGCTTCCTCGACGCCGATCAGATAGACTTCCGCCTTGATAAGCATATGCATAAACCCATCTTCACCCTGCCATGGCGGGCTTTCCTTGATCACCTGCTTGATCAAGCCCTTGCTCTGGGTCAGCACCCGGTCCTCGATCAGGGTGTAATTTTTTACCAGGCTCGATCCCGAGACCAGCGTACCCACGGCTTTTTCCACCGCCTGGCGCCGAGCATCCTGGCGCAGGTCATCCAGCATCAGACCTTTATCGCGCTTATAGGTATCCGCATGGGGGTCCACCAGCCCCTCCGCCGTGACGATGAGAGTATCCACCGCCCAGGCCGAGGAAAGCCCCTGGAATAGCACCGCTAAAACCGCCATAAGCAGCGGCAACGCACAACGTGACCGTTTCATATCCTCTCCTGCTTAGTGCCCATGGGTGCAGTAATCATGATAAAGCCGCGCCACCACCGCATCGGCCTCCTGGCGGACCAGATGCAGGGCCACCGACAGGGTATCGCCACCGGCCCAGGAGTCGGCCGCTGCGGAGGCATCGGAAATCGCCCGGCCCCCGGCAGTCACCAGAGTGAAGCCCATATTCACGAACACCTCGTTGACGCCCACCACCGGATTAACCTGACTGTGGGAGCTGACCATCCCCCGGAGGATAAAATTCGCGCCCAACCGCCGGGATGCGCTGATAGCCGCATCGGGATCGTTGTTAAAGGCGGCTTCGATCTCGGCCTGGGCGATCTGCCGGATGATCTCCTCCTGGCTATAGGTCCTCAAACCCACGGCGCGCAGCCGCGTGTTGATCTCCTGAAACAACCGCCCATAGTTGGACTGCCGGGTGGCCAGATGGCCATTGGAATGGCGCTCGGCGATGATCACCGCCACCTTCCTGCCCTTAAGACGGCTCTTGCAGGAGACCGAAAGCAGTTCCCGCACTTGATCCGCCTTGCGCCGGGACTCGCGGGCCTCCTGGGCAGCTTCTTCTTCTTCGTAATCGGAAAACGAAAACGCCTGAGCCGCACCGGACGGCAGCATCGCCGCCGCCAGCGCCACCGAAAGCCAATATCTCGAAACCATAAGGGAGTTCCAGTATCAAACCCCGCTCAAGGGCGGGGTGCATGGCCAGAGGACCAACCGCTACTCGTAGCGCTGCATCAGGTCAGCAGCCCCACCGGCGCCGTCCGAGGGAGCGGAGGTACTCAAACCCTCCCCCTTGAAGTCGCCCGACGAAGTGACCGGGACATCCAGGCTACCCTCCCGGATGCCGCTGGACCGACCGGAAAATGAGTCCTCGGAGCCTCTGGAGGCCGCAGCGAAATCATCTTCCTGGGCGCCGACGCCCTCGACCCGGATCAACTCACCCTGGTAATCCAGCCGCTGCCCCAGGACATCCTCCACGTCCCGAAGCTTCAAAACCAGCTTGACATGGGCGTTGCCATCCTCATCCCAGCCGTATTCTTCCAGTTCGGCGCCATAGATGGCCGCCATTAGCTTGGTGCGGATATCGTCGGAGCGGAGAATGAAGTTCTCCACCGAGGTGCCGCTTTGCAATTTGAAACCGACAATCTGCTGGGCCAGGTTTTTATAGGCGTCCAGTTCTGCGGCCCTCAGGGCCTGTAAGGGGGGCGCCATAGCGGGCGTGGAGGTGGCGAAGCCAACGCGCTTGACGGTTCGGTTGCCGTAATCGATATTGCGGCCGATGATATTGGAGACCCTGCCGACCTTGATCTCCGCCGTCACCTTAGCGATATCCTTGTTCCGGTCGTAGACAATATCCACGAATTCGATGCCCTTGATAGCGGCGGCCGTCTTGGCGTCAATCTCTACGCTCTCGGCGATCATATCCCGCACCTGCTCACGGCTACGTACTTTCAGGCCGATCACGCTCTCCACGATGGCTCGCTGAGCCACGACTTTCGCGGCGTTGACGGTCATTAGTTTTTTGTTGGCGGCCAGGGCTGGCATACTCAGCACCGCCATGATCAACGCCACCAGCAGCAGGTTCGCGGCCACAGGTTTACACACTCGTCTGCAATGCATGACTATCTCCCGATTATTTTGTCGGCTACCAATACAATAAAAAGCCTTGTTTGGTCTCGCTGGGTAAGTTCAGGGGCAGGCTTTCAAGGGCCGCCCCCTTCAATTCGATGACTCGTGTCGAAGGATGGGCATCAAGCCAACGCCGAAAAGCCTGTCCGTCCCATTCCGTGCCCGATAATGCCGCGCCTCCGCCCTGCATGCCGTAGGGGTCGAATCGCTCGCTTTGGGGAATGGGTCCGATACGAATAGCGGACTGGTAGTCCGCCGTGGATTCCAGCACGTTTTCGCTGGCCTCCGGCGTCGCTGAGACGCTGACCCGGTCGATATAGATCACCTTCTCGCCATCGGGCGGCTGCACCACCCTTGCTTCCAGGGTCACCCGACCATCTCCACCCACCACATCCAGGCCGCGGATGATCTCCTCATTCAGCCTGATCAGTTCCTGGGCGCGCTTTTCCATCAATTCGGCATTGCCGGCCCAGGCCGCCGACGCCACGACCAAACAGAATACGATGCAACCCAACGCTTTGTTCATGGGCTAGAACCTCTACCCGAACCGATTACCATTCGTCATCCCGAAGCGCGCGGGCGCCCCCCCCGAACTCATCGCGCTTTTCATACTGGGGTTTGGGCGCGGACTTGCGGGCCACGGCGCAGTTCTTGCGGGTGACGTCCTTGAGCCCCTGCTCGGCGTCATAAAACGTCGGCTGAAGGGATAAAACCTTTTGGTACAGGTCTTTCGGCTGCTTGCAAAGACCTTGTTTGGCATAAAGTTCAGCCAAGAAGAAATAGCCCTCGGGATCGGCCGGATTGGCGTCGATGGCGTTCTTGAGGTGGGATTCGGCGGGGACGTACTGAAACCGCGCAAAGTACAATTTACCCAGTTCCAGATTGGCCTGGCCGTGGCCGGGCTGAATACGCAGCGCATCAAGATAGGCAGTGATGGCCTGATCTGCGGCGTTCAGTCGGTTGTAGGCTTCTCCTTTCCAAAAATAGGCGTCAGCATGATTGGGATTCAGGTCGATAGCCCGGTCAAATGCTTCTATGGCCGGCTGGTATAACGCCTGATCGTATAAGCGCCTGCCCTCATGGAAATGGTCGGCTGCGCTCATCTGTGGGGGGGGTGGGGGGGTGACGCAGCCGATCAGCAACAGCGGCAGCAGAACCAACAGCAGAAACAGTCTCGATGTCATGAGTACCTCCCAGAGAAAATGAATTGTGTGTCCAACTCCGAATGCATGAAATTATTATCCGGCAAATACAACCACAATTAAAAAATCGCGCCAAACAAAGCCGATTTCTAATCCTCCATCATCAATCGCTCATTAAAGCAAAAATCATTTTGTGAAAATTCTCGGCTATAAAATAAGAGAAATTAATGGAATTAAATAGCCATTTGAATATAAAGACCGCACCTGCTATTCACCAGAGTTTCAAAATTACGAAGGACTCAAAAAAATCTGACAATATAAGCAAAGCAGCGGCATGGGGTCCTGATGATTAATACACATTTTTGTTAATTAGTTGCTCTATTGACTTTCGACATCGGGTCCAGTGGTAAACAGGCGTTGCGCCTCCAAACCATCGGCTCCAGCCTACAGCTTAGTATTTCTAATCAATACAGTCCGGCGGTCGCGCGGCTTTTCCACTTAACGTAGAGCTTAGCGAACCGTGCCCACGGGGTCTAGGGTATTTTCGAATTTTCAGACAGAGGGACCGGGTCGTTGGCAGGCAACCATGTCTCCAGGCTCGCTAGGCCACGCTCGACCAGGTTCCATTTCACTTGTGGAGGTTCGAGAAGAGCTGCTGACAGAGACCAATAACATCATTCTTTTCAAGCAGTTTAAACACATTTCCAGACAATGTGGGGACAACCCCGACGCTCGCTTCGAACCCGAAGCGCCTCACCCCTTCCTGAACCACGGATTCCCTCACCGTCAGGGGAGGGACCATTCATCGCTCCACGGCCCAGGACCAGCGTCAATGACCTCCCCCGGCCGGATAGGCCAAGGCGGTCACGGCGACCCATAAAACGGTCCCAATCCCGCCTAGCCGTGACCACCCTAGAACCGCCGGTGACCTTGGCGCCACGCTCGGCGTTCCATTTTCCAGCCGCTCCGTACTCGTTTCCCTCGCTTGGCGGCCAGTTTCAGTCCGCATTCGCCCAAAGCCCCTATCCCGACCAGACGCGTCTGAAAATCCGCTGCGGTCCTCAATCCGGCCAATGGCCCTCGCCCGCATCGGCATTCGACAACGGGAACAGCCCGGAGGTGCTTGTTTATCCTACTCCAAGCTGGCAGACTAACTTGCTTGTGTCGCGCCAATTGGAAGCCGTCACGCCAACACAGTTAAGCGCCGGGCGACGCTACGCGCTTCACCTATTGCGCTTGCATTGTTTGCCGCCTTATATGGGATTTAAAACCTTGACTGGCTCCATAGAAAAAGCCCCCCAGGAAATTCGCCAGGAACGTCAGCCCGCAACAGGGAGCATCGTAGACCTTTTTGAAAATGGAATTGGCTACCGCATTTATCTTCCCCATCAAGACACCGATTATATACAAGGCCGGATCGCGACCGAAAAGCATCCATACGAACTGCTCATGCTGCAAGATATGGCGTCCCGCTTGGAGCCAGGCGACCATGTCATCGACGTCGGCGCCAATGTTGGCAACCACACACTTTATCTGGCCGCAGCCGTCGGTTGTCGCGTCTCGGCATACGAACCCAACCCTGATTTATGTGAGGCCATCCGTAAGAGTGCGCAATTGAATGGACTGGAAGGCTCAATCGAAGTGCATGAGGCTGGTGTTGGAGCGGCGCATGGGCAAGGAAACTTTTTGAGCAATAACGCAGCGAATCTTGGCGCCCAGAAAATCGAAGTTGCCGAAAATGGATCGGGCGCTTTTAATATCATTGCCCTGGACGATCAGGCGTTTACCGGACATGTGCGCGGCGTTAAAATTGATGTGGAAGGCATGGAGCTCTCCGTTCTGGAGGGCGCCAAAAACCTGCTTCAATCACAGCATCCGATAATTTACATCGAGGGTCAGACGGAAGCTCAGTTTGTCGCGATTTATGAATTCCTTTCCCGATATGGATACAACTATTGGGAAACCTTCAATGCCACGCCAACCCACCTGTTTTTACATACAAGCCAGGTCACTGATGTTCAGCGCGCCGACCGTATGCTATATAAACTGGTCCGGCAAGACTACCGGTCAGTCCTTCAACTGGCGGAGTTACGTCAAAAGCTCGAAGACGCCAATCATAAATATCGCGGGGCAAACGAGCAGATTGCGGCACTTAAACAAAAGGTAGATACAACTAACAAAAAACACCGGTTATCCTCCGAACAGAATGACGCACTCAAGCAAAAACTCACGGATCAAGAGGCCAGTTTTCAGGAGGAACGCCGCCGCTTGATCGCCCATCATGAAGCCTCACTAGGCGCGGCGCAAACTAAGATTACCGATCTGGAGCAGGCCCTGACCGAGGCGAATCTGAAATATCGCGCCACTAAAGAGCGGCTGGATAACGCCAATGACAAATACCGACTGGCCACCGAACAGTCCAGCGCACTCAAGCAGCAACTAACAGAGCAAATCGCCGAGCATCAGGAAGAAAAATTGCGACTGCTTGGGCAGCAGCAAGCCCTTGATCAAACGCTTGCCAGCACTCGGGAGAGAATAGCCGAACTCGAAAAAAGAATAGTACAACAGTCGGCTGAACTCTTGATCTCCACCGAAAAGGAAACCCTAGCCCAGGCACAGTGTCATGACCTTAAGGAAAACCTGCGCTGCGCCAACCTTGAGTCCCGTAGCGCCAATGACCGCATCATTTCCCTGAATAAGAAGCTAGACGATGCTTTCGATAAGTATCGAATGTCGTGCGATCTGCTTAATATCTCAAAGCAACTGCATACCACAGAAAAAACTGAACTATACGCGGAAGTCGCGGCGCTCAAGCTTGAGTTGCGCGCCAAGAACGCCGACATCCAACACCATCAGGCTCGGGCGGCGGCCCTGTCGTCAGAAGACCAACAGGGGGATCGTTCTAAGTCCAAGCAGCTTGAGCAAGCGCTGGCGAAAATTTCGGAGCAAAGAGATCGACTGATCCAGCAACAAACCCTGGAACGAGCCTCGCTAAACAAGCTTGAACGGCAACTTGCCGATGCCAACCGGAAATACCGCGAAGCCACGGGGCAGCATATACCGCTACTCAAAGAGAAATATACCGCCGCGAATACCCAAAGCGATAGCCAAAAACGGGAACTTTTAGGGCTGACACGACAGATCAAGGACTTAAAATTACAGAAAAAGAGACTGGAGCATCGCGTCGCTGCCCTGCGTTCCAGCATCAGTTTTCAATTAGGTTTCGCGCTGGTCTCGGCCGTCAGTTCCTGGAAGGGTTTTGTCAGACTTCCCATAGCCCTGTGGCGCATCAGCGGTCAAGGTTTGCGCTACCTTTTCAACACGCCTAGGCCGAATTCTCAAGCAACATTAGGCTTGACTACGACTGTAAGCAATCAAGTGAACGGCGCCACTGCAGGGTTACAACACCCCCCTCAAAGTGACCGACCATCGGCCACGAACACCCAGCAGCCTGATACGCCAAGTCCGCCGAACCTGGCCCATGGCGGTTCCCTGAAATCCTTGCGTACCGCTTGCATCATGGATGAATTCACTTTTGGCTCCTTCCAGCCCGAGTGTGTGCTTCAGCAACTGACGCCGACGAACTGGCAGGCGGAACTGGAAGCCTTTCAGCCCGAGTTGCTGTTCATCGAATCCGCCTGGCGCGGCAAGGATGAACTGTGGGGCAGTAAGGTAGGACACAAAAGCATCGAGGTGCAGGGCATTGTCGCCTGGTGCCGTGAACGTGCTATCCCTACGGTATTCTGGAACAAAGAAGACCCGGTGCATTTTCAGACCTTTCTCAACACCGCCAAGCTTTTTGACTACGTATTCACCACTGATCTCGACTGCATTCATCGTTACAAAGCCGCGCTAGGCCATGAACGGATTTATCTTTTGCCATTTGCCGCCCAACCGGCTCTGCACAACCCCATCGAGCGGTATCCCCGTAAGGACGCCATCAGCTTTGCCGGCGCCTATTACGCCCGCTACCCGGAGCGCACTCGGGATTTGGAAAGTTTCCTGAAAGCACTGCCGACTTTCCGGCCGGTGGAGATCTACGACCGTAATTTTGGTAAAAATCACCCGGACTATCAGTTTCCTTCCGAGTATCAGCCTTTTATCGTGGGCACCCTGCCCTTCGACAAAATCGACCTGGCCTATAAAGGCTATCAATATGCCATCAATCTGAATTCCATTAAGCAATCCCAGACCATGTTCGCCCGGCGGGTGTTCGAGTTGCTGGCCTCCAATACCATCACCATCAGCAACTTCTCCCGGGGGCTACGGCTGTTGCTAGGGGGGTTGGTCATTACCTCCGATAGCGGCGATCAGATCGTACAACGCCTGGAGTCCATTGCCGAGGACCCCGAAACAGCGGGTAAACTCAAACTGGCGGCATTGCGAAAGATCATGTTGGAACACACCTATGAGCGCCGTCTGAGCTATCTCTGCGCCAAACTGGGCTTGGCCGAGCAGTCCGCCGATAGCCTACCCGCCATTACCGTGATGGCCCGGGTCAAGGACCAGGCCGAGGCCGAGCGGGTGCTTGTGCAGTGCCTCGCCCAAACCCATCCGCCCAAGAGGCTTGTGCTGGTCACGCCGGGCGGTGTCCAGCTTAGTGATGATCTGCCGGTGGTTTATCTAACCGAAAGCCAAGCCGCCGATAGGCTTCTGGGCGACGTGGCGGCTGATACCCCTTGGATCGCCAGCCTGTGGGCAGACGATTACTATGGTCCCAATTACCTCACTGATGCGCTAATAGCCAGTCGCTACAGCGGCGCCGGACTGATTGGCAAGTCCGCCCATTTCCAGGCTGAAGCCGATGCCATTCGGCTGGCGTCAATGGAGGACGCCTATAAGCCGCTTCAGGCGCTGCCGGTGCGCCGAGCAGTCATCAAGACTGACTTGGTCCGGGCTGAAAACCTTCTCCAGTGGCTCGAAACCCTGGCTACCCGGCAACTGGAATGCGCTGACGGACTGTCCATCGATCCCTATAACTATTGCGCCAATGTCCAGGGCATCAGCCTGGGCCTTGTCAAACAACGGGCCGATGACCTGCCGGGACTGAATACGGGGATGGCGATCAGAGATCTTCAAAGTCTGGCTGAAAATATTCCCCCCGCGGCCGAATCCGGTAGCGAGGACATGCTCTCCCCCGTCCAACTGGAGGAGCTGTTCGGAGGCTGTAAATCAAAGAAAATCCATATCACCCTAAGCGATACCGCCCTGAAAATACATTCTGGCCTGGCCGACGGCAAGCATGAGTATCTCTATGCCGGCAAGGACTTGGAACCCGAGATACTCGCTAAAAATGGCGAACTGCGCTGCCATCTCGACGCCACGCCGGGGTTGGCCATCAGCCTAGTGGTACTCTTTCTGGACGTGCAGGGGCATCGTCTGGGCCATCGGATCATTGCGGCCAACCGGAACGGCACGGCCGATATTCCCCCCGAAACCGCCTGGTTGCGACTGGGTTTCCGAATACTCTCCGCCGGCGAAACCGAGATCAAGGGACTCGTGCTGAATCATCGGGACTTGCAGCCTGCCGAACTACTGGGCGCCTCCGAGCACCTGCTGCTGACCAACCATTACCCCTCTTATGAGGACCTATATCGCAACGGTTTTGTCCATAGCCGGGTTCGCGCCTATCAGGCACACCACGTCTCCACCGATATATTTCGACTGCGACCCAATGAGTCCGTCTCCTACCATGAATTCGAAAATATCGATGTGACCACCGGCTCAAAGGAAGCCCTGCACCGTCTGCTCTCCAGCGGTCGCTACAAGCACGTGCTGGTGCATTTTTTGAGTCCAGAGATGTGGGAGGTTCTGGAGGAGTATGTGGACCGCATTAAAATTGTGGTCTGGATTCATGGTGCTGAAATTCACCCCTGGTATCGGCGCAAGTTTAACTATGAATCCAATGAACAAATCGAAATCGCTAAACTTCAGAGCGAAAAACGCCTGGCTTTCTGGCGGGATATTCTTAAGCCTATGCCAGCTAATTTGCGACTGGTCTTTGTGTCGCGGAATTTCGCGGAAGAGGTAATGGAGGATCTGGAGTTTCGCCTTCCAGAGTCACAGTATCAAATTATTCACAATCCAATTAATACGAATATGTTTTCCTATCGGGAAAAGAATCCTGAACAGCGTAAAAAAATCCTTTCAATCCGGCCTTATGCGTCTCGACAATATGCCAATGATCTAAGCGTTAAAGCTATTCGCTTACTTGCGGACAAGCCCTTCTTCAAAGAGTTGGAGTTTCGTCTGA
>CAZQXD010000012.1:52148-82808 GCA_964597315.1 uncultured Candidatus Competibacteraceae bacterium | reverse complement strand
GATGGCTGAAATACACAATCTTTCAAGCATTTAGTGAAATGTGTGTAATGGGTTGCGCTTGACGGGGGCGATGATGAACGCCATCAACACCACTTTGAAAGAGAAGGGGTTGTTGTTCAAAGGCGGCAGCATGGTGGATGCCACTCTCATCCACGCCGCGCCTTGGACCAAGAACAAAACCAAGAAACGTGACCCGCAGATGCACCAGACCAAGAAGGACAACCAATGGTAATTCGGGATGAAGATTCACCTGGGAGCGGAAGTCAACAGTGGTCTGGCCCATACCATCTTGGTGACCGCAGCCAATGCCTCCGACATCAGCCAGTTGCCCCATCTGCTGCGCGAGGACGATAAGACGGTGTTCGGCGACAAAGCCTATAACGAAAAGAGCTTCAAACGCATGGCGCGCCGGGCAGGGGTGTTCTGGGGGTTGTCGTTGAAGGCCACCTCCATGCACAAACCCACCGCCGCCAACGAGCGTTTCAACCGCAAGATGTCCTCTATCCGCAGTGGGGCGGAGCATCTGTTTCGCATCATCAAACGCCAGTTCGGATACACGAGGGTGCGATACAAGGGACTGGTCAAGAACGCCGCACAGATGTTTACCCTGGTCGGTCTGGCCAACCTTTATCACGAGAGCTAGGCGTTGACGTCCGGTTAGACAGGATAAGTGTGCCCGGCGCACCCCAAAAAAACGCTTTGGGTAGGAGAAATACTCCATTGAAGCCGTTGAGAGAGGAAGCGCGATTCGCATGATAAAAAACTCGGCTGTGGTCGAAGAAGTCTAATCGTCTCCAGGACTTTTTTAGAGCTTCCATACTATATGCCGTGTTTCCGTCATCAGACGGATTAGACTTGTTGTTTGGTTTAAGCCCGTTTTCTGCCAATCACGCTGTTTCAAAAAGCTTACATGCTGTTTCAAAAAGCTTACAGATTGCTTAACCAAATTAGCGGCGTATCTCCTAAATTTAGCTAAATTAGTTATTGATAGTTTAATTAGTTGTTGATGTTTACTCTTTTGGGTTCTTAGTGTAAATAGGTGGAAACCTTACAAGGCACGATAACACTCATGGTTCTATAATGCGTTTCGGACAGCTACATCAGAAGGACACTGAGCAAGGTTTGAAGGGGTATTGTCAACTTGAACCAGGCTGGTCGAGCCGGTGGGCTTCACGGTTATGTACGACGTCAAGAATCCCTATGCGGGCTACCATTATCCCGCCGAGATCATCAGTCACGCGGTGTGGCTGTATTTTCGCTTCATGCCGAGCGACCGCGACGTGGAAGAGCCGCTGGCCGCTCGGATCGTGGTGAGCTACGAGACGGTGCGCCAATGGTGCCGGACGTTCGGCCAGGTTTACGCCAATGAATTCGGGTAGACCTAACCGTTGCTTCATGAACCGTCATCTGGCGCAAAGCCGACATCGGCTAGTGATCCTGATCGCTCCGGATCCGGCGAGTTCTGGCTCGGGGTGAATGCGATGGCGATTGGCTGTAGTTAGCCGCAACTGACGCGCAGCTCGACGGCCTTGCCAAGGGTGTTGGCCACGATACAGCCACGCTCGGAGATCAGGACTAGCTTTTCCAACTGATCGGCGGGATTACAGTCTGCGGTCACGACCATGTCCACGGTGATGTAACGTGGTGGTCCATTGTCGGCGAGTTCCCCTCGGATCACCGCGCGTGCGTTCTTTAGGCCGATGTCCCGGGCCGCAGCGGCGGCGAGCAAGTTGCTCATGAAACATCCGCCGAGCGCCATCAACAACGCCTCTCCACCCATAGGTCCCTTGTTTTGCCCTCCCTTGGCCTCGGGCCGATCCATGACCAGTTCATGTCCACGCGCGGTGGCGCGCGATGCGGTGTGGTCCTGTTGTTCGATGATCGTTTCAATGATGGGCATGGCATCCTCCTAGTTTTGGGGAGCTTTTACGTCGGCGAACCAACCCTTGCTGTCCAGGACTCATATTCTTGTATCTGACAGGCGTGACTTTCGGTCCGTCCGACCGTAGGTTCAGAGAACCCGGCCAGCATAGCGGCGCTTGCGAATCCCCACAAGGAGGATTCCCGCGCCCCGCGCAATCCGTCCCCGCCCTGAACGGCGGGGCTTGCCGCGCACCGGGTAACGCTTGCATGGATGCATGCATAAAAATAAAATGAAAGCATAGAGAAACTCTATATTTCCCGGTGCTGTGCCGAGGGCATGGAACACGACCGAGGCGCCTTCACCCCCCCAACCACTCCCGCGCCGTGTCGGCGTCGGCCAGAGGTCGACCCAGTAGCCGCGCTCCCGCCGCCACTTGGGACACCAGGGCGGCGTTATCCGGGGCCAGGGCGCCGTCGGCCAGATAGAGATTATTCTCGAAACCCACCCGGGCATGGCCCCCCAGGGCGGCGGCGGTGAGTACGCAGGCGCTCTCCCGTGGGCCGAAGGCGCATACCGCCCAGGTCATGGTCTCGTCCTTGACGCTTAAAAACGGCAGCAGATCGGTGGGATCGGAGGTTTGGCCCACGCTGTAGCGGCCCAACACGAACAGCACGAAATGCCGGTCCCCGGGGATCAGACCCCGACGCCGCAAGTCCTGGAAGCGCTCCACGTCCTGGTCCGAATACAAAATATACTGGGGCGCGATGCCTTCCCGGCCCATCCAGGCCAGAAACTCCCCGGCGGCCGGTTCGGCGGCGGCGTCCGGGATGATCTCCCGGATGGCCAGGGACACGGCCTCGGGCTTCAGGTCCCGGACCATGGCCATTTGCTGCTCGGGGGCATACATGCCCACCGCCTCGGAGGTGGCTTGGATGATGATGTCTTGGCCCACGGCCTTGCGGATGGCGGCGATGGCGGTCCGGTAGCTGGGGGCGTCCAGGGTGTGGCGGCCCTCCCGGTCACGAACGTGCAGATGGATCAGGGCCGCCCCGGCCTCCCGGCAGGCCACGGCGGTGGCAGCCAATTCCTCGGGGGTCAGGGGCAGGGCCGGGTGGTCGGCCTTGAGCTTGCGGGCGCCGTTGGGGGCGACACTGATGATCAATGGCGCCTGCTCGGCGTTCATGGTCCCAGATCCTTAAACGCGGCGTCCATGGCCCCGGCCAGCTTGTCCACCAGTTCCTCCACATGGGATTCATTGATGATAAAGGACGGCGCCAGAAGGATATGGGCGCCCTGGATGCCGTCGATGGTGCCGCCCATGGGGTAGCACATCAGGCCCCGCTCCATGGCCTGTTGCTTAATCTTGGCGGGCACTTGCAAGCTCGGGTCCAGGGGTTGCTTACTGGCCCGGTCGGCCACCAGTTCGATACCTCGGAACAGGCCCCGGCCCCGGATATCCCCCACCTTGGGATGCTCACCCAGCCGGTCCTGGAGCGCCGCAGCCAGGTTCTCCCCCTGGCGGCGCACGTTGTCCAGCAGGTTTTCCTCCCGGATCACCCGCTGAACGGCCAGGGCGGCGGCGCAGGCGGTGGGGTGGCCCATGTAGGTGTGGCCGTGCTGGAAAAAACCGGAGCCGTCCCGGATGGTGTCGTAGATGGTCTCCGACACCAGCATGGCGCCGATGGGCTGGTAGCCTGCCCCCAGGCCCTTGGCAATGGCCATCAGGTCTGGGGCTACCCCGTCCTGCTCGCAGGCATATAGGCTGCCGGTGCGACCCATGCCGCACATGACTTCATCCAGGATCAACAGGATGCCGTGGCGGTCGCAGATTTCCCGGATACGCTTGAGATAGCCCGGCACCGCCGGCACCGCCCCAGCCGTGGCCCCTACCACCGGCTCGCAGATAAAGGCGATAACGGTCTCAGGTCCCAGTTCCTGGAGCTTGGTCTCCAGCTTATCGGCGGCCCGCTGGCCGTAGTCCTGCTCGGACTCGTCTTGCCGTTGCTCTCGGTAGGCGTAGCAGGGGGCGATATGATGGCCCTGGATCAGCAGCGGCTCGAACTGGGAGCGCCGCCATAGATTGCCCCCCACCGCCAGGGCGCCCAAGGTGTTGCCGTGGTAGCTCTGGCGCCGGGCGATGATATGCCGACGCTGCTTTTCGCCTTTCTCCCAGAAATACTGGCGGCCCAGTTTCAGACAGGCTTCCACAGCCTCGGAGCCGCCGGAGACGAAATACACCCGTTCCAGTCCCGCCGGGGCCTGCTCGATCAGCACATCGGCCAGGTACTCGGCGGCGTCGTTGGTGAAGAAGGCGGTGTGGGCATAGGCGATATGGTCCACCTGGTCCTTGATGGCCTGGATCACCGCCGGGTGGCTGTGGCCCAGGCAGGACACAGCCGCTCCCCCGGAACCGTCTAGGTAACGCTTGCCGTCGGCGTCGATAACATAGGGTCCGTCGCCCCGGGCGGCGAACGGCAAGCGGCTCTTGGTATGGCGATGAAAAATATGGTTCATGCCTTGGCTGCCTCCGGTCTTTCGCTATCCTCAAACCTTAGCCCAGCCAAGGGAATTATGCCGGTTCAGGTGGCCCCGGCGTCCCGCAATTGGGCGGTCAGTCGTTCGAATTCTCGCTTCATCTCCAGGTTCTCGAAGGTCCGCAGGGGCGGCGTCTGGCGCACCAGCAGGGTGTTCAGCAACTGCCGAGTGGTGCGGATCAGGGCCACCAGTTCACCGGACACCTTGACGGTTTCGTAGGTGTTCTCGGCCACGGCGATATCCCGGGCTAGGGCGTCCCTGGCCTTGGCCACCTCGACGGCCTGGTCCAGCAGATACTGGCGGTAATACTCGGCGGTGCGCAGGGTCAGTTCCTGGGCCTGGAGATTGGCCTCCAACACCGCCCGGCTTTGTTCCTCACCCTGGAGCAGTTCCCCGGTACGGGCCATGAGCGACTGGGTCTTGGCGGTGATGGCGTCGATCTCCGGCAGGTATCGCTGGTCCACCTCGTCCAGCAACTGCTGATGCATTCGCCCCAACACCTTGAGCAGCACGGCGTACATGCCGTAATAGCGGCGGGCGCTGTCCAAGTCCCCCTCGCTCTGTTCCATGAGTTTTTCCAGTTGTCCGGTGAGCAGCTTGACGTTGTCGAAGGCAATGCTCATCTCGATCAGGTCGTCGCCAATCACCGTGGACAGCAGGAAATCCAACTGGCCCTCGGACAGTTCCAGGCCCATGTCTTTGAGTTCGGCGGCGAAGCGCTGTTTGAGCGTCACAATCTCCTGCTCATGGGCGCGGATATCCCCTTGGCGCTCGACGATCCGGGCATCGTAGTCGGCCACGGTATTCCGCCAGAGGGATTCCTGGGGGGCGGCCACCCGCTGCTTGCGGTAGTCGGCGATATCCTCCCGGGCATCAACTATGGCCTGTTCCAGCTCCCGGATGCGTTGGCGGAAGTGTTGGGTGGAGGATAGGGACAGAATACCGATGGACTCATCCAGCAGGTCATTGATGATCCGCTGATTTGACCCTTGGTCATCTCCAAACCAGGTGCGTTCGGGCAGGGTGTCATGACGATCCACATAATCTAGTGTGGATTCCAGCTTAGGCACGATACCGGTCCACAGTTCTGGTAATACTTCCGTTCCCTCCCCTCCGAGCAGATTCCCGGCCCAGGACCGGGTGGATTCCCACAAGCCCGGATCGGCTGGCGCTTCGGGGACGGCAGGTTGCGCGCAGACGGCGGCGGCGGACAGACATAAGCCGCCGAACAGCCAGGAGCGAAGGTCATGATCGAGGTTCATGGCGGTTTTTCCCCGCAATTGTGAATCTATTTAGGTTGCTGTTCCGACAACAGCCACGCCGGGCCGGTTCAGACCAAAGAAGCATTCCACATTTTAGGGGTATCTTTATACCCTCTATAATCAGACTTACAACCTGTTTGACAGCACACCCTGTCCGGTAGGCTTTTCAATATCTCAAGACCGCGACTTTGGAGCTTGAAAAGCATGTCCATACTCGACTCGATCCCCGTTCCCAACCACATCAACCCGGGTGTTAGCGCGTCCAAGCAACGCACCATGCTGGCCCTGCTGGGCCGACCCCGATCCATGCTGGATCAGGAATGCCGACCGGTGACCGAACCCCGCATCCGGGCGCTGATCGAGACCGTGGACGTGGGACCGTTCCGAGTCACGGGCTTGCGCCCCGCCACCCAGTCCCTGGCCCAGGTGATGGCGGATGTTCGCCAGGCGCGACCGGATATTTTCGCGGCCCTGTCCTCCGCGGGGATGCTCTGCTGTCGGCTGGTGCGCGGCTCCACGTCGTCCATCAGTAACCATGGCTGGGGCACCGCCGTGGACCTCAAGCTCCAGGGGCAGTTGGACCGGCGGGGGGATGATCGGGTGCTTCAGGGCTTGGCGGACATCGCGCCGATCTTTAATGGCCATGGTTGGTATTGGGGGGCGGGTTTTCGCACCGAGGACGCCATGCACTTCGAGGTGGCTGATGAGACTATCCGCCGCTGGCATGAGGAGGGCAAGTTCGGCGCCGACGCCCCTGCCCTGCCGCCGGCCGCCCTGAGCCTGGGGGATCGGGGACCGGAGGTGCGCCAGCTCCAGGAGGCGCTCAACGAGCGGGGGGCGGACTTGCTGGTGGACGGCATTTTCGGTCCCGGCACCCACGCTGCGGTGATGGCTTTCCAGGGGCAGGCCGGGTTGACGGTGGATGGGATCGCCGGGCGCAATACCTTGGCGGCCCTGGGTTTATAATACCTGACCCAGCGAGCCTAGAGACCAACACATCCATGATACCACCGTGGCTATGCCGCCTCGCCCTCGTTCTCGTGGCCCTGGCTTGGAGCCTTCCGGCCCCTGCCCGGTCCACGATCCTGTATACCTCGGTCGGCCTGGAGGTCTGCGCTAGTCCCGCCCAAACTCCTTCTGTCTATGCCCGCCGGGATCTGTACGCTCAGCGTTGTCCCGGAACACCTCCCGGCTGGCGACTGTACGTGGTGTCTTCACAAGCCCGTTCCTGGCTCGACCTATGGCATGGAGATGCCATCTGGTCCCTGGAAAACAGCGTGGTCTACGATCATCCCATCGGGGATTTTCCTAATCTGGCCGGCGCCGCCGTGGTGGAGTGGCATCGGGACTCCCAGGGTCGACCCCTGGCGCTGATTTTCAGGGTGACGGCCCTTGAGTCCCCCACCCAAGGGACCGACGTCGAGCCGCGTCGGTTGTCCCGGCTGTACGTGGTGCGCCTGGCTCCCCGACCCTGTTTGCTGGGCGTGGTGACCGACAATCGGGAGGCCAGGGAGATGGTGGCCGCCGGGGATGCTTGCGCTAAACCCCTCGCGCCCCTACTCCGGCCGGCAGAAGGTGGATTGCTTCGCTAAATCCGCCCTACGGGCTGTTGCCACGATGCCGGATGGGCGGGCTAAACTAGAATAACGCCAATCCGAAACACTCCACGGAGCCGACCCGATGCCCACCGCACCCAACCGCGAGTTCTGCTACCGCTTGCCCAAAGCCGAATTGCATCTGCACATCGAGGGCAGCCTGGAGCCAGAACTGATGTTCGCCCTGGCCCAGCGCAACGGCATCAAGTTGCCCTATGCCTCCGTGGAGCAAGTACGGGCCGCTTACGATTTTGGCAATCTCCAGGATTTTCTGGACATCTACTACGCCGGGGCGGGGGTGCTGCTCCACGAGCAGGACTTCTACGATATGACTTTCGCCTATTTGGAAAAGGCCGCCACCCAGGGGGTGCGTCATGCGGAGATTTTCTTCGACCCCCAAACCCACACTGACCGGGGAGTGGCCTTCGCCACGGTGATGGACGGCATTGGTCGGGCCTTGGCCGACGGGCAGCGGAAACTGGGCATCAGCCATCGGCTGATCCTGTGCTTTTTGCGCCACCTCAGCGCCGAGGCCGCCATGGCTACCCTGGAACAGGCCCTGCCCTACCGGGACCGGATCGCGGCCGTGGGGCTGGATTCCTCCGAAAAGGGCCACCCGCCCTCCAAGTTCCAGGGGGTCTTCGACCGGGCCAGGGCCGAGGGTTTTCTGGCCGTGGCCCACGCCGGGGAAGAAGGCCCGCCGGCCTATATCCACGAAGCCCTGGAGTTGTTGAAAGTCTCGCGCATCGACCACGGGGTGCGCTGCGTTGAGGACCCGGAGCTGGTGCGGCAACTGGCTGATAGGCAGATACCCCTGACCGTTTGCCCCCTGTCCAACGTCAAGCTAAGGGTATTTCAGCGCCTGGAGGAACATAACCTCAAGTCCCTGCTGGAGCAGGGGATCAAGGTCACCATCAACTCCGACGATCCGGCCTATTTCGGTGGCTATGTGGGGGAGAACTACGCCGCCACCGCCACCGCCCTGGGCCTGGACCGAGAGACGTTGGGACGCATCGCCCGAAACTCTTTCGAAGCGTCGTTTCTAGCCCCCGGCCACAAGCAACAGTATCTCGCCGAATTGGACCGTTTTCTGGCCGCCCACTGATGCGCCTGCCGCTGCTGCTGGTCTTGCTAATCCTCGGGACCGGAACGGCCCTAGCGGACCCGGAGGAGGACTTGGCCGCCTTGTATGGGCCGGGCATGCCCTATGCCGCCTTCGAGCGGCTGCCTCGGCAGCCTTTGGAGGTGGATGGCGGGGTGCTGGAGGTGGCCTTCGCTCCCGGTGAATTCACCCTCCCCCGCTCTGCCCTGTTGGACTGGATCAATACCGCCGCCGTGGCCCTGAGCGGCTATTATGGCCGCTTTCCGGTGGCCCACGCCCGGGTGCTGGTAATCCCCCAGCCCGGCGCCGGGGTGCGCTTCGGCCAGGCTTTCGGGGACCAGGGCCCGGCGGTCAAAGTATTTGTGGGGGAGGACAGCGAAAGCCACCATCTGGACCGAGACTGGGTGATGACCCATGAGCTGGCCCATTTGGCTTTCCCGTCCTTGCACCCCCGCCACCGCTGGCTGGAGGAGGGTTTGGCGGTGTACGTGGAATCCGTGGCCCGGCTGACCACCGGTGTGCTTAGCCCGGAACAGGTCTGGGGTGGTTTTGCCCGGAGCATGCCCAACGGCCTGCCCGGCCCCGGGGACCAGGGTTTGGACCATACCCCCACCTGGGGCCGGACGTATTGGGGCGGGGCGCTGTTCTGCCTGCTGGCGGATTTGGAGATCCGAAAGCGCACCGAGAACCGCCGAGGTCTGCCCGACGCCCTTCGGGGGGTGCTGGCCGCCGGTGGCCATAAGGGGGTGCGCTGGCCAGTGGAGCGGGCCTTGGAAGCCGCCGACCGAGCCACCGGCGCCACGGTGCTGATAGACCTCTACCAGCGCATGAAAGCCACCCCTGAGTCGGTGGACCTGGAGCAGCTTTGGCGGGACCTGGGGGTAGAAGCCGATGGAACGTCGGTGCGCTTTGATAACACCGCGCCCCTGGCGGCCCTGCGCCGGGCCATCGGCGCCAGGCCGGGAAACTAACTCAACGAAACGGTTTCTTGTGGAGCGTGCGACTATGACATCAGACCATCAACCCAAGATAATCGTTGCTGGAAAAATCTACGTCGTATCGGGCAGGCGTGACGAATTAATACACCGCTCATTAGACGCGGTAACCCACGCCAGAAACACCCATGAGTGCTTGGATTTCGCAGTCTCGGCAGACCCTGTGGAGCCGGATCGCGTAAACATTTTCGAGGTCTGGACTTCGGTGCAAGCGTTGCAAGAATTTCGTGGTAACGGCCCCGGCGAAGACCTGTCTCAGCTCATCGACAGGGTGGAAGTAACCGAGTATCGCCTTTAGACCTGTTTAAGCGCGGTTCACGACAGCTATTGCCGCAACAGGCGTAGGCAAATCCCCCGCCAATGATCCAGACGGTGATCCAGACCGAGAGATTCCAGATAGCCCTGATCCACCGGGTCCGGGGTGGACAGTCTTGGGTCCAATGACAACTCATGGGCCAGGGCATTAGCCATATGCACCGCCGTCAAGGCCGTGAACCCCGGGGTTTCGCACAAGTGTGGCTGGTGATGATAGGCCACCGCTTCGACGATAGACTCGGGTAGGCCCCATAAGCCCAACAGATAGGCTCCGGTCTCCCCATGGGCGGCCCCGAACAAGCATCGCTCGGCCTCGGTCAGGCATACCCCATCCCGGATCGCCTGGGTCATGACCTTGGCATGGATATTGGGCAGGTTCACGGCCAGCAGCAGCTTGCCCACATCGTGGAGCAGTCCGGCGGTGAGGGCGTCGCTGAGCAATTCCTCGTCCCCGTCCTCGGCGTCGGCGATAGCCCGGGACAGGGCGCCCACGACAGTGCTGTGACCCCAGAGGGAGTCCACATCAAAGGCTTCCACCGTATCCGGGTCGAAGCGAGAGAACACCTGGGCGGTGAGCACCAGAGCCTTGATGGTCTCCAGGCCCAGCAGATTCACTGCCCGGTTGAGGTTGGAGATATGGCGGCTCAAGCCGAAATAGGCAGAGTTGACCAGTTGCAGGATCTTGGCGGTCATGGCCGGGTCCTGGGCGACAATCTCCGCGATTACTTTGACCGAGGCATTGGGGGATTGCAGTTCTTCGACGATCTGTGAATACAGGTCTGGAACGCTGGGCAGTGTCTCCAGCCGCGACACCAAAGCCTTGAGGGGGGTGTCCCCATCCAACAAGCCGCGCAGGGCCAAAGCCCGACAGATGGTGGCCTTGAGGGCGTCGGCGGAACAGGGTTTGGCCAGCAGTTGATGGCTGACCAACAGGGCCTCCATGGTGGTCTCCCGGTCGGTGCGGCCAGTGAGGATAATACGCACCACATGGGGATGACGGCGCATCACCTCCCCGAGAAACTGGGTGCCTGCCATACCCGGCATCTGCATATCCGATACCACCACGTCAAAACGGCCCTCCGTCAGCAGGTCCAAGGCTTGGCGAGGATCGTCGCTGAAGGTCATCCTCCAGGTCCGGCGCATACTGTGAAGCATCCGCTGCAAACCGTGCAGAATATTGGGCTCGTGATTGACAAACAAAATGTTGCGTTGGTCGTGGCGGGACAGGACCCTATCCACCGACTGCTCGACGGGGTGTTCTCGCATGTTGTCCTTGCTCCGATACCACAGCATGATGCGTCGGCCCCGCTGGCGGACGTGGCCGGTTTTGGTTCTGCTTTAGCTTTAGGGTATCGGCGGTCGGCGCAGCCCCTTGAGCGCGGACACGATCTCTTTTTTGTATGGCCTGGAAGCGAGAACATGCCCAGACCGAAACCGAGCCTATCCCGGCGCGCACCGCTTCTCAGGCTTTCTTCATCACAAAAATAAAGATGCCGTTGTCCTCTCTGGATTCCAGCAGGGTGTGGCCCACCTGCTGTGAGAAGGCTTCGAAGTCCCGCACCGAGCCGGGATCGGTGGCCAGCACCCGCAGAGTCTGTCCGCCTTTCAGCCCGGCCAAGGCTTTTTTGGCCTTGAGAATGGGCAAGGGACAGTTCAGGCCAGTGGTATCCAATTCAGAATCAATCCGCATAAAAAAACGCCTCGTGACGATCCAGGGGAACTATGCCAGTGGTTGATGAGCCGCCCACGGGAGTTGACCCAGGGGGTTGCGGGCCAGGTCCGCTCAATGGGAACCTTGATTGATCCGGGCTATGGGGTATCCGTTGCGCACCCGGTACCATCCCCATGGCGGTCGCTGTCTTAAAACTAATGGCGCGTTGGCTTTTCTTTGCGACAAAATAGGGGAAATTGAGGACACCGGGAGTTTCACCCAAGGCTACGCTTAATAGTAGAGGAACCTTGCCCCCGCTCACCAGTCACAGTGCAACACATCGGCGCCTAAAGCGTCGTTACCCGGAAATCCCATGCTCAAGCGCCCCATCGCCCTCGCCCTTTGCGGCCTTTTGACGCTCGGCCCGGCCAGTCCCGGCCTAGCTCAGTCCCTAAACCTGCCGGAAATCGGCAATCCTTCGAGCCTGTATGTGAGCGGCGATCAGGAACGTCGCCTAGGCACGGCGATGATGCAGCAGTTGCGCCGTCAGGATGCCTTGATCGAAGACCCCCTGCTCGGCGAGTATCTGGCCTCGGTGGCCCAGAAAATCGCCCTGCACGCCGACTCGGGACATCCTTACACTTTTTTTCTGGTGGACAGTCCAGCCATCAACGCCTTCGCCGCTCCCGGAGGCTATATCGGCATCAATTCTGGACTGCTGCTGGCTACCCAAGCGGAAAGTGAATTGGCCGGGGTGCTGGCCCATGAAATCGCCCATGTGTCCCAGAACCATATCGCCCGCTCCATCGCCAATGCCCAGCGCATGAGCCTGCCCCTGGCGGCGGCGTTGCTGGCCTCCCTGGCCCTGGCGGCGGCCAGCGGCAACAGCGAGTTTGGTCAGGCGGCGCTGGCAGGCACCATAGCTTACGGCACCCAGCGCCAGACTGATTTCACCCGATCCAATGAGCAGGAAGCCGACCGCATCGGCGCCCAGTTACTCGCCCGCTCCGGCTACGATCTCAACGGCATGGTCAGTTTCTTCCGGCGCCTGGAGCGGCAGTTGGGCGGTTTCGGCGCCCAGGTGCCGGAGTTTTTGCTGACCCACCCCCTGCCCACCAGTCGGATCACCGACACCGAAAACAGGCTTAAGGACCAACCCACCCGCCCGGTGATCCGGGACGAGACCCCCTATTTCCTGGCCAAGGCTCGGCTGCGCGTGCTGACCGCCACCAACATCGCCCAATTGCTCCGGGACCTGGAAACCAGCCTGGCCACCCGCGATTATTTGGATGAAACCGCTGAACGCTACGCTTACGCCCTGGCCTTGAAGCAATCCGGTCGTCTGCATGAGGCCGAGTCCCAAATTCAACGGCTGTTAAAGTCCAATCGGGACAGCCTGCCCTTGCGTATCGAGGCGGCGGAAATCGCCCTAGCCAAAGGGGACCAGGAGCGGGCCTGGGGGCTGTTCCGGGAGGCCCGCAAGCTGTATGGGGACGATTTTGTTTTGGCGATGCACTATGGTCGGGCCTTGGCCACCCAGGGCGACCCCCAGGAGGCGGTACGGGTGCTGGAGCCACAGCTACGCCGCCGCAGCCAACAGGCCGAACTTCACGACCTATACGCCCAAGCGGCCCAACGGGCGGGGAACACGGCTGCGGCTCGGGCGGCCCTGGCCGAGTACTATTATCTCTACGGCGCCTTGAACGAAGCGATTCAACAGGCCGAGCTGGGCTTGCGCGACCCCACCGCCACGCCTTACCAAGAGGCTCGCCTCCAGGCTCGGTTGGAGGAGTTGAAACAGGAGTCGGCGGACAAGGACCAGTTTTGAAACAAAGGGTGGCTTATACTGACCCCTTCTGGCGCGTCCAGTAAGGCAAGCCCACCCATGTCGGAACAACAACCCACCGATCCCGCCCAACCGCCGGACTGGGAGACGGTTCAACGCCATTGTCTGGCGGTCCTGGCGGTCCTGTCCGGCGCCGGGGATAGCAACCACGGGCCTTCTCCCGAGCAGCTACTGCCTGCCCAGGGCGCCGATTTACTGCGCTTCGCGGCCGAAGCAGCACGGCTGCTTCATGGGCTTGACCAGACCCGGCGTCCTGGCGGGGATTTTGAAACGCCGCCCCTGAGCAAAACCCTGCCAGGCAGCCAAACCACGGATGGGCCTTCCGAGCAGGAAGTGGCGGCCCTGTGGGGTTCGCTGCTGGTGGCCTGGCGGCGCGTACTAACGGTCGTCCCGGTGGTCCCGGAACAGGCCGCCTCCGAAGCCGACCCAGCCTGGAGCGAATACGCCAAGGCCAGTCTGGCCTACACCCGTTTGCTGCAAGACAGCAGCCGACGCGCTCTGGTGCTGCTGGAGGCCGACCTAAACCGCCGACTAGAGGCAGGCACAACCCTGGGCAGTCTTCGGGAATTGTATAACCTCTGGGTGGATTGCAGTGAGCAGGCCCATGCCGAGATGCTGCGCCAAAGCCGCTACAGTCACGCCTATGGCCAACTGATCAATGCCTTGCTGCGTTGTCAGCGGGCCGATCCGGGGTCTGGCCCATGAACCCCGGCGAGGCGCTCGCGGAGCTGACGGAATTTTCCCGGAAACTGGCGGCTGGCGCTGCCGCCATGGGCGAGCTTGGGCCGGTCACCGTCGCCGGTTCCCCCAAGGAGACTATCCATCGGCGGGACAAGTTAGCGTTACACCGCTATCGACCCTGGGTTTCCAAGCCCTACCCCGTGCCCTTATTGATTTGCTATGCCCTCGTCAACCGCCCCTCCATGCTGGATTTGCAAGAGGATCGTTCAATGATCCAGGGTCTGCTAAAGCGGGGTGTGGAGGTCTATCTGGTGGATTGGGGCTATCCCGGCCCGGAGGATCGGGGCTTGACCCTGGAGAACTACATCTGCGATTACCTGCACGATTGTGTTGAACTGATTTGCCGCCGCCACCATTTGGATGCCCTGGATCTGCTGGGAGTCTGCCAGGGCGGCACCCTGAGCCTGTGTTATACCGCCCTTTATCCGCAACGGGTCCGCAAGCTGGTGACCATGGTGACCCCCGTGGACTTTCATACCCCCGACAATTCCCTGTCCCACATGGTTCAACATCTGGATGTGGATTTATTGGTAGACACTTTGGGTAATGTGCCGGGAGAGTTGTTGAATTTCACGTTTTTGTCTTTGAGTCCGTTTCGGTTGGCCGGACAAAAATATGTGGACCTGGTGGATATCATGGACGACGAGGACGCGTTGCGGACATTTCTGCGCATGGAACAATGGATTTTCGATAGTCCCGATCAAGCCGGCGAGGCGCTACGACAATTTGTGAAGGAGTTTTTTCAGCACAATAAACTAGTGGCCGGGACTCTGTCTCTGGGGGGACAAGCGGTATCTCTGGAACTGATTCGCCAGCCGGTACTGAACGTCTATGCCAGCCGGGATCACCTAGTGCCTCCCGCCGCTTCCCAAGCCCTGGGACAACACTACCAGGGAACGGAGTATCGGGAGCTGTGTTTCGAGGGCGGCCATATCGGGATTTATGTGAGCGCCCGCGCCCGGGGGATCCCCATCGAGATCGCGGCTTGGCTACAGAGCTGATGCCGCAGTGTGCGCGATTGCCCTAGATTGAAGAGCACGGCAAGGGCGCGGGATTATTTATTGCCGGTGGACTTGTCCTTGGAAGACTGCGCGGCTTTGTTTTGAGCCTCTTCTCGTTCTTGTTTGGCCTGACTGAAAAACTGCTCGTTCATCTTCTGCCAGATCGACAGATTTTGTTCGGCCAGATCCGACATCATGGTCAGGGGATTCTTGCCCATAAAATTGCGCATTTGGTCCCGCACCAGATGTTGCTGATCCACAAACGCCTGGAGGCTGCGCTCCAGATAGTTACCCATCATGCCCTGTAAGGTATCACCGTAAAAGCGGATGATATGGGCCAGCACTTCCGTGGTGAAGATGGGATTGCCCTGCTCTTCTTGCTCGCTGATGATCTGCAACAGAATGCTGCGGGTGATGTCGTCGTTAGAGCGAGCGTCGATCACCCGAAACTCCGCCCGTTCCAACACTAGGTGTTTGACGTCTTCCAAGGTGATATAGCTGCTGATCGCCGTGTCATACAACCGCCGGTTGGGATATTTTTTAATGATCCGCGGTTCGCTCATGTTGCTCCGACCGTTCGACCCACGCCCAAGGGCTGGTCTATCGCTGTTATAACAGTAAAAAATGCCCGGTCAACTTCGACCGTCGTAAGCCCCTGCCGCCTATACCGGGACACTACCCCGACTTTCGCGGCGGACGCACCATTTTGGTGTGCTTCGATACTGAATGCTGCACCGATGCTTGTCAACCACGGGGATAGCGCCGTGCCGTCATGCCCGCACGCCTTGGCATCAGCTTCCATCATGAGACTGCTTGGCAAACTGTTGCACCGCCACATCACCGCGCTCTGAATTAGCGGGCCGCGCCAGGCAGCCATTCGAAGTACACCAGCAACGTGCTTTGCAGGCCGTTAAAATTGTCGTCGCTAATCATGAAAAACCGCCGTCCCCGATGCCAGGCCAGTCCTTCGAAATTATCCAGCAACCAACCGCGGCTAGAATTTAGTTCAACCACGGTCGTCGGCGCCAGCGTAGCTGCGGATTCGTCAAGAAACCGGACACTGCGTAGGGTGATGATCAAAGGCCGCAACAGGGATACAAAGGCCCGCTCCAGGAACAACACCGACCCGTCCGGCAGGGCTTCTAGGGCCACCAGGGCGCTGCGAGGCACGGCCGCCAGGGGGTAGGCCCAATGGTGTCCCGCCATGTCCAGTACCGGCACCTGCCGCCGGGCTTCGCCACGCAGTGGCGCCTCTGGGGCTACTAGCAAGCCCCAACGTGGGTGCAGGGTAAGGGCCTCTAGTGCTTTATTGGCATTGCGATACAGGTGGGGATCATCCAGTCCGGCGGGCAGCACTTCGTCGCCCAACCACTGGCCTTGAGGGCTATAGCGGGCGACCCGGGGTCGAATTTCGAATGACACCAGCAAGTGGGCGTCACCCTTCACGCCATTGGCGCCGTTCGCCACGGCGATCCCCTCGGCGTCGGCGAAGCCGTCCTTCAGGAACTCGCCCCCGGCGTCCAGCAACCGATAGGCGCCCACCACCCGCACGTCTTCCAAGTGATCGTCCCGGAATACCGGTTCGATATGGAACAAATTGCCCACATCGGAAACCGCATACAGCACACCCTCATCCGCATCCCAGCCCAGACCCGACAGCCCGCCCAGAAGCAGGCCCTCCACCCGTATTGACGGCAAATACAAGGCGCCAAGCAGACGCAATTGCATATACGGACGGTCGGCTGCGGCCGAGTGCAGTATGGCGGGATCGGCAAACGGCAACTGCGCCTGAACTGGGGGGATCAGACACAGCACTAGCATCAGCAACAAAGTCGGCATCGGCCGATGGCTCCTTTTGGCAAGCACGGTTGGAAAATCCCCGTCGTGCATCCGGCGACACCCTAGCGGCCCTATGGGCCATCGGCGGCGGACTGTGCAGGGATGGTTGCATTAGCGCCGTCAACGACTATAACCAAAAGACGCGACACCCGGCGTCCACTGCTTGTGCCCCCCCCCGCCACCAGCCCGGAGGAACGATGATCGACCCTATTGAGGCGGAGAATTTGGTTTTCGATTGGTGTACCCGCCAAGCCCGCGGCGCCCGTTCGGCTAGGGCGCTGGCTGCGGTCTACGCCAGTACCTACATGGATGAGTATCACCTCATGAAGTTTCAAGATCTGCGCGCCCTGGACGCCACCCGCATGACCTGGGCCGTCTCTCTGATCTGCGGCTACGTGGAACAGAGCTACTCGGTGCCCTGGCCCCGGGCCGTGGCTCTGGTGGCCCTCTACGACCTTTTCCCCGAAGAGGCCAGCCACTGAAAGCGGCGATACGTTCACGACATGCAGCCCCATGCGCCCGGCGGCCCGTCTTTTGATTCGGCGCCGGGGCTTGTAACGACGGCGCCTGATAAGGCACACTTCTGACGTGGTTATCACACCTACAAGAGGACGACATCCGTGAGTAACGAACGTGAAGTAGTGGTATTGAGCGGAGTACGGACAGCTATCGGCGACTACGGCGGCAGCCTCAAAGACCAGGCCCCCTGCGAACTGGCTACGGCAGTGGTCAAGGAAGCCGTCAGCCGCTCCGGCGCCAAGCCCGAG
This sequence comes from uncultured Candidatus Competibacteraceae bacterium, assembly GCA_964597315.1. GTDB lineage: Bacteria > Pseudomonadota > Gammaproteobacteria > Competibacterales > Competibacteraceae > CAZQXD01. The sequence goes on along the minus strand of CAZQXD010000012.1, from coordinate 65,295 downwards.
GATATCGGCCATTGCGTATTCGGCAACGTTATCCACACCGAACGTCGCGATATGTATATTTCCCGAGTGGCGGCGGTCAACGGCGGCCTGCCTCATGAAACCCCATGCTTCACCCTCAACCGCCTTTGCGGCAGCGGTCTCAACGCCATCGTCGCCGGCGCCCAGGCTATCCTGCTGGGAGACTGTGACGCCGCAGTGACCGGCGGCGCCGAGAACATGAGTCGCGGCGGCTACTGGCTGCCCAATATGCGCTGGGGCCAGCGGATGGGCGATGGCCAAGTGACGGACGCCATGGTGGGCGCCCTGACCGACCCCTTCCAAGGCATCCATATGGGCATCACCGCCGAGAACGTGGCCGCCCGCTGGAATATCAGCCGCGAGGACCAGGACAAGTTGGCAGTGGAAAGCCATAAACGCGCCGCCCAGGCCCAGCGGGAAGGCCGCTTCAAGGATCAGATCCTGCCCATTGAGCTGAAGTCCCGCAAGGGCACCGTGACCTTCGACACCGACGAGCATGTGCGCGGCGACCTCACCCTGGAGAACATGGCCAAGCTGCGCCCAGTATTCAAGAAAGACGGCTCCGTGACCGCCGGCAACGCCTCTGGCATCAATGATGCCGCCGCCGCCGTGGTCATGATGGAACGCAAAACCGCCGAGCAGAAGGGACTCAAGCCCATGGCCCGCCTGGTGGGTTATTCTTTCGCCGGCGTCGATCCCGAGATCATGGGTATCGGCCCCACTCCCGCCATTCGCAAACTGTTCGAAAAAACCGGCCTGAGCGTGGGCGACATGGACGTGATCGAACTCAACGAAGCCTTCGCCGCCCAGGCTCTGGCCGTGGTTCGGGACCTGGATCTGCCCGCCGACAAGGTGAACCCCAACGGCAGCGGCATCTCCCTGGGCCATCCCATTGGGGCCACCGGCTGCCTGATTACCGTTAAGGCTCTGTACGAGTTACAGCGCACCGGCGGTCGTTACGCCCTGGTGTCCATGTGCATCGGTGGTGGTCAGGGCATCGCCGCCATCTTCGAGCGCCTGTAAAGACCGGTCGGCCCCGACGGGGCCACGGTTATCGCTATCCAAGTGTAAATATCGACGCCGACCCGAGGGTCGGCGTCGTTGTACTTCCATCGTCCTGTTGTGTCCTACGGCCTCGCCTCCCTTGGCCTGCCCCTTGCCCTCAGGCGTCCACGTACTGACCGAGTGTCGCCCGGGCGCCCTGATCGTAGAAGCTGTTCAAGGCCCGGCGCACCTCATCCACGAACGCCGGGGAGTTAGGCAAAGTCTCCCCGAAAAGCTCCGTCAGCCCCAGCAAGGCATCAGGCTCCCGCCCACCGCTCCGGGCCGCAGCCTGGAGTTTGTCCGCCAGGGGATCGTTGAGGGGCAAGGGTTGGCCCTGGTCGTCTTCACCTTTCAGATACCTGAACCAAGCGGCTACGGTAAAGCTGAGCATTTTTATCTGCCCGCCCCGGGGCAGTTGCTCTAGGATTGAAGGCAGGATGAACTTGGGCATCCGCGCCGAGCCTTCGGTGCCGATACGCGGCAGTTGATCCCGGATGGTGGGGTTGGAGAACCGCTCCATGAGGGTGTTTTTGTAGTCCTCCACATCCACCCCGGCCACGGGGGTGAGCAACGGGGTGACCTCTGCGTCCATCATGGTCCGCACCAGCGCCCGGATCTGGGGGTCTTCCATGGCTTCGTGGGCGTACTGGTGGCCCAGCAGCATGCCGATATAGCACATGGCCTGGTGGCTAGCGTTGAGCAACCGCATTTTCATTTTTTCATACGGCAGCACGTCGCTGGTCATCTGCGCGCCGACTTGCTCCCAGGCCGGGCGACCGGTGGGGAAGTGGTCCTCGATCACCCACTGCATAAACGGCTCGGTGGGCACCGGCCAGGCGTCCTCGATGCCAAACTGCTCCCGGACCAAGGCGCGATGCTCGTCGGTGGTGGCGGGAGTGATGCGGTCCACCATGCTGTTGGGGAACGCCCCCTGCTCGGCCAGCCAACTTGCCAGTTCCGGGTCCCGGCGCTCGGCGAAGGCCAAAAGCATTTTTTTGGCCACAGCGCCGTTGTGCTGGAGGTTGTCGCAGGACATGATCGTGAACGGTCCCAAGCCCCGGTCCCGACGCCGCTCCAGGGCCTCCAGCAGATAGCCGAAGGAACAGCGGGGTTGGTGGGGGTTTTGCAGATCATGGACGATGTCGGGATGATCGGCGTTGAATTCCCCGCTGCCTTCGTTAACGTAATAACCCCCCTCAGTGATGGTCAGGGCCACGATCCGGCACTCTGGAGAGGCCATTTTCTCCAGCACCGCCTCCGGGTCATCGGGGGCGTAGAGAAAATTCAGCACCGAGCCGATGACCCGAGCCTGGTCGCCCGCAGCGCTACGCTCCACCACCGTGTAGAGGCAATCCTGGGACAGCAGGACGTCGCGGATGCGCTGGTCGTGGCTCAGCAGGCCGACCCCGCAATAGCCCCATTCGGTACTCCCGGACTGGTGCAGCAGATCGTCCAGATACACCGCCTGGTGGGCGCGGTAAAACCCGCCCACGCCGATATGGACGATGCTTTGGGCCACTGCCTTGCGGTCATAGGTGGGCACCCGCACATTGGCGGGTAGTCGGCTGAGATTAGCGGTGTTGAGTTTGATAGTGTTGCCCGTTTCATCGCTCATGGCGTCAGATCTCCACGCTCAATGGGCCAGTGGCCGACCCCGGCCCATCGAGGCCAAGGGATGACGCTCGGTCTGTTCCAAAGCCCGACCATCGGGGGCGAACAAATGGCAGGTCTCGCCTTTGATCCCCAAGCTGATGGTGTCGTTGACTTTGATGTGGCTGTTGCCGTCGATCTCGGCGGTGATGGTCTCGCCCTCAAGCCCAGTGTAGACGTAGGTGGCGCCCCCCAAGCGTTCCACCACCAGGGCTTTGCCGTGGATATGGCCGTCACCGCCGCTTTCCAGCAGATGCTCGGGACGCACCCCCAAGGTGATTTTGTCGCCGGGCTTGAGACCATCGCCCTTGACCGGCGCCGAGACCGCCTCGCCTCCGGGCAGGCCCACGGTCACCCCGTCGGCTTGCACGGAGCGCACTTCGGTCTCGATGAAGTTCATGTTGGGGGAGCCGATAAAGCCGGCCACGAAGCGATTGCAGGGGTGATGGTAGAGTTCCAGGGGCGAACCCACCTGTTCGATGATGCCCCCTTGTAGGACCACGATCTTGTCGGCCATGGTCATGGCTTCCACCTGATCATGGGTCACATAGATCATGGTGGCGTCGAACTCGCTGTGCATGCGGGCAATCTCAATGCGCATCTGCACCCGCAGCGCCGCGTCCAAGTTCGATAGGGGTTCGTCGAACAGAAACACCTTGGGGTTGCGGACGATGGCTCGGCCAATGGCCACCCGCTGGCGCTGGCCCCCGGACAGGGCCTTGGGCTTGCGGTCCAGGAGTGGCTCCAGCTTGAGAATCCGCGCTGCCTCATCGACTTTGCGCTTGATCTCATCTTTGGGGATCTTGGCCAGTTTCAGACTAAAGCCCATGTTGTCCCGCACCGTCATGTGCGGGTACAGGGCGTAGGTCTGGAAGACCATGGAAATGCCCCGCTCCGCTGGCGACAGGTCGTTGACCCGCGTCCCGGCGATGCTCAGATCCCCCGAGGTGATGCTCTCCAAGCCGGCGATCATCCGCAACAGAGTGGACTTGCCACAGCCCGAGGGGCCCACAAAAATGCAGAACTCTTTATCTTCGATGTGCAGGTCTACGCCCTTGATCACCTGCACGTCATCGTAGGCTTTCTTGATGTCTTTCAAGACGACTTCAACCATGACTCTATCCTCGATAAGGCTATGTAAAGTTTACTTGACAGCGCCGAATGTCAGTCCCGACACCAGTTGTTTCTGGCTCATCCAGCCCACGATCAGTATCGGGGCGATGGCCATCAGGGAGGCCGCCGAGAGCTTGGCCCAGAACAGTCCCTGAGGACTGGAGTAAGAGGCGATAAACGCCGTCAGGGGGGCGCCGTTGGAACTGGTCAGATTCAAGCTCCAGAAGGCTTCGTTCCAGGATAGGATCACCGATAACAGGCCGGTGCTGGCGATGCCCGGCACGGCCAGGGGCAGCAGCAGTAGGAACAACTCCTGCATGGGCGTGGCGCCGTCCACCCGGCCAGCTTCCATGATCTCGTGGGGCACGTCCTTGAAGTAGGTGTACAGCATCCAGACTACGATGGGCAGGTTGATCAGAGTGTAGATGATCATCAGACCCGTCACAGTGTCCAAAAGCCCCAGGTCCCGGAACAACAGGTAGATGGGAATCAACACCCCCACCGGCGGCATCATTTTGGTGGACAGCATCCACAGCAGCGTCCCGGAGGTACGCTTGGTGGGGAAGAAGGCCATGGCGTAGGCCGCAGGGATAGCGAAGGCCAGGGCCAGCAGCGTGGAGCCGAAAGACACGGCAATGGAGTTCCACACGAACCGGCCGTAGTTGCTGCGCTCGAAGACCTCCGTGAAGTTATCCAGGGTCGGCGCGAAGAATAGCGTCGGCGTGGATACCGCTTCGGCTTCGGTCTTGAACGCCGTCACGGTCATCCAGAAGATCGGAAAAAACACCATCAAGGCGACTACCCAGGCCAGGACGGTGGTCCACATTTTTTGTCGCGAATCGGTCATGGGGGCGGCCTCCTCAAGAGTGTTGCAGGTTGCGCGAGACAGTCCGCACCAGGAAGATGGCCACGATGTTGGCCAGGATCACGGCGATGACGCCGCCGGCCGAGGCGTAGCCCACGTCGAACTGGAGCAGGCCCACGGAGTAGATCAGCCAGGCCAGGTTGGTGGTGGCCGTACCCGGTCCGCCCGCAGTGGTGACGTAGATCTCGGCGAAGATGGTGAGCAGGAAAATGGTCTCGATCATGATGACCACGGAGATGGCCCGGCTCAGGTGAGGCAAAATAATGTAGAAGAACATGGCCAGCGGGCCGGCTCCGTCGATGCGCGCGGCTTCTTTTTGTTCATGGTCCAGAGACTGGATGGCGGTGAGCAGGATCAGAAACGCGAACGGCACCCACTGCCAAGAGACGATGATAATCACCGAGAGCATGGGATAGGTGGTGAACCAGTCGGTGGGGGCGATGCCCACCAGTCCCTGCAACCAGGCGAAGAACCCGTTGACCGGGTGCATCAGCATGTTCTTCCAAACCAGGGCGCTGACCGTGGGCATCACGAAAAACGGCGCGATCACCAATAGCCGCGCCACATTCCGCCCGTAGAACTCGGCGTTGTAGAGCACCGCGAACAGGGTGCCGAATACCACGGAGATGAACAGCACCGAACCCACTAAAACCAGGGTATTCCACAGGGATGCCCATAGCGCCGGGTCTTCCAGCAGAAACATGTAATTTTCGAAACCGGCGAAGCCGGTGAGGGTGGGATTCAGCAGATTATAACGGATGACCGAGAAATACAGGGTCATCGCCAAGGGTACGATCATCCATAAAAACAATACGATGACCGAGGGCCATAGGAGTGGCCGGGTATCGACTGTTCGGGAATCTTTCGCCGGTTTGGCGGCGGTTTGTGCTTTGGCCAAGGTAGTCATGTAAACCCCTCTTCAGGTGTGGTCTCGTCCCCATACCCTAAGGGCCGGGAAAGCCCCCCTTCCCCCCCGAATTGTGGGGAAAGGGGGGAAAGGAGAGAGCGGGGTCGGCCAAAAGTTATTTGGGATAGCCGGCCTGACGCATGGTCCGGGACACGGCGGCCTGGGCGCTCTTCAGGGCCTGATCCACAGACATCTGGCCCGCCAGGGCGGCGGCGATGGTCTGGCCCACCTGGGTGCCGATGGCCTGGAACTCGGGAATACCCACAAACTGAACGCCGATATAGGGGCTAGGGTTGAGGGTGGAGTCCGTGGGATCGGCGCTCTGGATGGCCGCCAGCACCGGCGCGGCAAAGGGCGCCGCTTCAGTGTACAAGGCGTTCTCATAGGTGGAGGTGCGGGTGCCCGGAGGGGCGCTGGCCCAGCCTTCGGTTTCGCCCACCAACTCAATATAGGGCTTGGAGGTGGCCCAGGCGGCGAACTCGGTGGCCGCGTCCTTGGCGTCCGAGCTGGCCGGGATGGCCAGGGACCAGGACCACAGCCAGTTAGCGCCTTTCTCGGTCTTGGCAATGGGCGCCCGGGCAAAGCCCAGTTTGTCCTTCACCTGGGAGTCGGGCGAGTTAAACAGCAGGCCCGCAGCCACGGTGGCGTCGATCCACATGGCGCACTTGCCAGTGGAGAACAGAGAGAGGTTTTCGTTGAAGCCGTTGGAGGAAGCGCCTGGGGGACCATAGTTGGTCAGCAGGTCCACGTAGTCACCCACCGCCGCTTTCCATTCCGGGGAGTCGATGGTGGGCTCCCAGTTCATATCAAACCACTGGCCGCCGTAGCTGTTGATCATGGTGGACAGAAAGGCCATGTTCTCGCCCCAGCCCGGCTTACCCCGCAGGCACATGCCGTAAAGCCCGTTGTCCTTGTCGGTGAGGGTGGCCGCCCAGCTCTTGACCTCTTCCCAGGTGGGCTTCTCCGGCACCTCGATACCCGCCTCCTCAAACAGGTCGGCACGGTAGAACAGCATCGACGACTCGGCGTAGAACGGCAGGGCGTAGAGGGTGCCTTCATAGGACAGACCGTCGCGCACCGGCTTGAGGATGTCCTCCTCGTCGTAGCCTTCCGGCAGATTCTCCATGGGCGTCAGCCAGCCCTGGGCGGCCCAGATGGGCACCTCGTAGGTGCCGATGGTGGCCACGTCGAAAGTGCCGCTGCCGGTGGCGATATCCGTGGTTAGGCGCTGGCGTAGGACGTTTTCCTCCAGTACCACCCAATCCAATTTGATATCCGGGTGTTGCTCCTCGAACTGCTTGGACAGGCGCTGCATGATGATCATGTCGCCATTGTTGACGGTGCCGATAGTCACGGTGGTGGCGGCCTGGGCCGTGGAAACGGACAACAGTGCGCTGGCAATCGCAACAGACAGAACGCGTATCTGCATAGTGTGTTCTCCAATGGGGTGTTGACGGGTACAGCGTTTTTTTGTGCTTCTAACGCCTCAAAGTAATCGTAGACCAGAACAAATTTTTAACAACGTATCATTTGCTCAATTTTTTGCACATTTAAGCGGGTCCGCGACCACCTCACTCGCCGCAGGCCACCGGGCTTCGGCGCAGGGGTGGAGCTTGGGGCGCTATCATGTCGGGCATTGGGCGCCCGGGATCGGGCGATGCCGTACGATTACCTGTGCTGAAGACGGATGACGAAATCGTTACTTATTGAATTGATTGGACTTGTTGCTACTGGGTCCGGCGTTCCGAGCGTTCCAGCGGGGCATCTCAAAAAGGGCCTCCGATACATGAAGTATAGGCCGGGCAATCCTGCCCGGCCTCGTTGTTGCCTTGATCCCTCAAGCTAGCTGTGAATTGCTGGCCTCCGCGCTAAGGACAAACCAGCACGGACTTGCTGTCCACCATTCCCCGTAGCAGCCAGTCGTTGAGGAAGCCCGACTTGTTTTTGCCGTCTCCCTGACGCTTGCCGCAATCTTCCGGTCCGTCCATATTGTCATCGGAACAGGACAGATGGAAAGTGGACTCGCCCAGCTTGGTGCTGCCACCAGCCGCGAAAACCTCCCAGATCACATCATTGGGAGAACCCGCATATCCATTCACGGCGATCTCACTACCTACGGAGATACCATCCACATCGGCCAGCAGCGTGCTTCCGACGCTACCCTTCCAGGCTTTGACCCGGATGGTCTGAGTTCCGTCCCAGGCCATGGTCAAGGCATCGATGGGTTTGTCGCAGGCAAACGTACTACCTCCAGGCGAGGAAGGAGTGAACTCAATGCTGCACTGCTCACCCTGGAACACCACCCGGATCGAGTAGTTGCCTTCCACCTCGCTGGCATCATCGACAAACTCGAACTCCATGGTCTTGTTGTCTCCAGCCTTGATGGTGCGGTTTTTCAGATCCTCGGTCCAACCCCCATCGATCAGAGCAAATCCTGGGGCAAGCGGAGTCTGTGGCTTAAAGATGTCACCATCCAGTTTCACCTTCTCTAAACCACCGTTCGCCACCGGCCATTCGATCTCAATGCTCTGCACGATCAGTGGCGAGACACCGGTATTAAAGATCTTCCACTTCACCGTATCGCCACCGATATCCAGTTCAGACTCTGGATTGGCTCCACAATCCTCGAACAGCGGGCAGACCCGTCCATTATCCTTGCTCTCGGCTTCGACCACCTTGAAGTCCTCCAAGATCAGGCCGGGGCCAATGGGCTTGGAGCAACTGGTGTGGATAAGGGTGTTAAGCACCCCACCCGCCCAGAGGCTGATGTCATTGTTCAGCTTGTCCTGGCCCGACCGCGGAGTGATCGTGACCGTCTGTCCCGGTTGCAGTTGACCCTGGAACAGGATCTTGTCGGCCTTGGGGTCCTTGTCGTCATAGATCACGACGTTGGCCGCGCTGGCTCCAAGATATTCCAGGCTCAGTTCCACCAGGCCGCCCTTACACTCGGCGCAGGGTTCCTCCACCGTCACCGTCACCGCATCCTGCACTTCGCAGAGTTGACCATTGGCCAGTTGGCCAGTGGCGGTGGCCACGTTGGTGGTGGTCTGCATGATCAGGCTGCCCTGGGTGAAGTCACGGGTTTCACCCGCGCCCAGGGTCAAAGGACCGGCGATCTGGCCGAGCTTATCGTCCACCAGCAGCACATTGCTCACGGGACTGCCGTTATTGACCAGGGTGTAGCCGTATTCCACATTGGCTCCACCCGTCTGGCCGTTGAAGGCCACCAGGGTCAGGCTGCCGAACACATCGCCCACTTCCAGGGGCTGGGAGCAGGAGGTGTGGATTTCCAGGAACTCCGTTCCGCCGCCATTGCTCAGGCTCAGCTCCGAATTGGAGTCGAATCCACTGTCGCTGATGGTGAACTCTCCGTTCGGCGCCACCGTGGCAGGCGTCACCGTATAGCCGTTACCACTGACCACGGTGATGCTCTGGCCCGGATTGATCGCCCCCGAACAAGTCGCCTTGCCGGAATCCTGATCGTTGTCGCTGGCGCTACAGCCACCCCCGGTGTACCGGAAGGTCAGGCTGTCGGGCTTACCACCCGCCGTGTCGCAGTTGGGTAGCGGGGCCGGGGTGACAATACAAGCCTCGGCGGGCGGTTGGGGCGAGACGGTGCAATCCAGAGCCTCGCCGTTGCCGGCCATGCCCTCAAAGGTCCAGGTGTTCAGTAACCCAGAACTATTGGACTTGCCGTTACCTTCCGCTTTGCCGCAGTCCTCCGGTCCGTCCATTTCGTCATCGGAGCAGGACAGGTGGAAAGCGGACTCGCCGAGCTTGGTGTTGGTGCCGGCGGCAAAGATCTCCCAGAACACATCGTTGGGGGAGCCAGCAAAGCCAGTCACCGTCACCTCGTCGCCGGGCTGGATATTATCCATATCCGCCAACTGGGTGCTGCCGACATTGCCCTTCCAGGCTTTGATCCGCACCGCCTGGCCGCCGCTCCAGATCATGGACAGGGAGTTGATTGGCTTGGCATCGGAGCAGTCGAAGCTGCTGCTGGGCTGCTGGATAACCGCACAGGTCTTGAACACATCCAAGCCGCAGTCCAGGGGCACCGTCACCGAGGACGGGTCCTCATCCATGACCGGTTCGCCGGATTCACTCTCGCCGTTGACCTTGGCGATATTAGTGAAGTCCGTCGTGACATTAGTGGCCGTGCAAGAGTAGGTCACCACCTGATTCACCGCCAAGTTACCAATGTCATTGGCGCAAGATGGCACCAGGGCATCCGTGACCTGCACGTTCACCAAGGGCACCTGCCCGGTGTTGGTGACCACGATCTCGAAGTCCACATCGGAGCCGCTGACCACGGTTCGGCTGTCAGGGCCTTCCGCCTGTTTGCGGATGTCGATGGCCGGACGCAGCACCGTCACCGAGGACGGGTCCTCATCCATGACCGGTTCGCCGGATTCACTCTCGCCGTTGACCTTGGCGATATTAGTGAAGTCCGTCGTGACATTAGTGGCCGTGCAAGAGTAGGTCACCACCTGATTCACCGCCAAGTTACCAATGTCATTGGCGCAAGATGGCACCAGGGCATCCGTGACCTGCACGTTCACCAAGGGCACCTGCCCGGTGTTGGTGACCACGATCTCGAAGTCCACATCGGAGCCGCTGACCACGGTTCGGCTGTCAGGGCCTTCCGCCTGCTTGCGGATGTCGATGGCCGGAGCCGGCTGGAAATATCCGAAGTCGATACTACGGTCTTCGGAATTATCCGTCGGTAGGGTCACCGAAACCGGCGCGCCGTCACTGTCCACCGTGTCGTCGCCACCCTGATTGGGCAGGGTCGGCGTCATACCGGCCGGCACGGTGGCCGGATTCACATCGACGGTATAAGCACCGGCGCACAGCCCGGTGAACTGGTAGAAACCGCTACCGTCGGTGATATCTGTGGCAAGCGTGGCGCCGGTGGCGTCTCGCAGGATCACTTCCACTCCGGGGATGCCCGGCTCTCCGGCGTCCTGGATGCCGTTACGGTTGAGATCGTTCCACACAAAGTCACCGATCAACCCGGTGCAGGGCGCGATATAGCCAAAGTCGATGGTGTCGTCCTTGGCATTATCGTTGGGCAGGGTGACCGGCACCGGATCGCCGTTCAACGGACCGTCGCTGTCCACCGTATCGCCGCCCTGATTGGGCAGGGTCGGGTTCAGACCCGCAGGCACGGTATTCTCGTCCACATCCACCGTGTAGTCACCGGCACACAGCCCAGTGAACTGGTAGAAGCCGTTGGCATCGGTGGTGTCCATGGCCAGCGTGGCGCCGGTGGCGTCCCGCAGAATCACCACTACCCCGGCGATACCCGGCTCTCCGGCGTCCTGGATGCCGTTACGGTTGAGATCGTTCCACACAAAGTCGCCAATCTCACCGGTGCAGGGCGCGATATAGCCAAAGTCGATGGTGTCGTCCTTGGCGTTATCGTTGGGCAGGGTGACCGGCACCGGATCGCCGTTCACGGGACCGTCGCTGTCCACCGTGTCATCGCCGCCCTGATTGGGCAGGGTCGGGTCCAGACCCGCAGGGAGGGTAGTCTCGTCCACGTCCACCGTGTAGTCACCGGCACACAGCCCAGTGAACTGGTAGAAGCCATTGGCATCGGTGGTGTCCGTGGCCAGCGTGGCGCCGGTGGCGTCCCGCAGAGTCACCACTACCCCGGCAATGCCCAGCTCTCCGGCGTCCTGAATGCCGTTTCGGTTGAGATCGTTCCACACAAAGTCGCCAATCTCACCGGTACACTCCGCGATATAGCCAAAGTCGATGGTGTCGTCCTTGGCGTTATCGTTGGGCAGGGTGACCGGCACCGGATCGCCGTTCACGGGACCGTCGCTGTCCACCGTGTCATCGCCGCCCTGATTGGGCAGGGTCGGGTCCAGACCCGCAGGGAGGGTAGTCTCGTCCACGTCCACCGTGTAGTCACCGGCACACAGCCCAGTGAACTGGTAGAAGCCATTGGCATCGGTGGTGTCCGTGGCCAGCGTGGCGCCGGTGGCGTCCCGCAGGATCACTTCTACTCCAGCAATGCCCGGCTCACCGGCATCCTGAATGCCGTTACGGTTGAGATCGTTCCAAACGAAGTCGCCAATCTCACCAGTACACTCCGAGATATAACCGAAGTCGATGGTGAGGTCTTCCGTGAAGTCATTGGGCAGGGTGACCATCACCGGATCGCCACTCAAGGGACCGTCGCTGTCCACCGTATCGTCCCCACCCACATCGGGCGTAGTGGGGGTGTTCACACTGGCCGGCAGGGTGCCTTCCACCACGTCCACTTTATAGTCACCGGCGCACAGCCCAGTGAACTCGTAGAAGCCAACGCCATCGGTGGTGGTTTCCGCAATCAGCACATTGGTGGCTGGATCGCGCAATTCCACCCGTGCGCCGGCAATGCCTGGCTCGCCTGGATCTTGGATGCCGTTACGGTTGAGATCGTGCCAAACGAAGTCGCCGATCACCCCGGTGCATTCCGAGACATAGCCGAAGTCGATGGTCCGATCCTCGGTGTTGTCGGCGGGTAGGGTCACGTTCACCTGGCCACCGTTAGCCGGGCCGTCGCTGTCCATGGTGTCGTCACCGCCCTGATTAGGCAGGGTGGGAACTTGCAGGTCCGGCGGCAGGGTGGTCTCGTCCACATCCACCGTATAGTCTCCGGCGCACAAGCCGGTGAACTCGTAGAAGCCATCCAGGCCGGTGGTGGTGGTGGCGATCTCATTTCCGGCGCCGTCGCGCAGGATCACGCGCACTCCCTGCAAGCCCGGCTCGTTGAAGTCCTGAATGCCGTCGCGGTCCAGGTCATGCCAAACGAAGTCGCCGATCACCCCGGTGCAGGGAGCGATATAGCCGAAGTCAATGGTCCGGTCTTCGGTGTCATCGTTGGGCAAGGTGACCATCACCGGGTCGCCATTTACAGGGCCGTCGCTGTCCTTGGCGTCATCCAGACCCTGATTGGGGTCGGTGGGGGTACGCAGTTCGGGAGGCAAGGTGCCCTCCACTACATCCACTTTGTATTGACCGGCGCACAATCCGGTAAACTGGTAGAAGCCATTGGCGCCAGTGGTGGTTTGGGCGATCAAGACATTGGTAGCCGGATCTCGCAACTCAACCCGCGCTCCGCCGATACCGGGTTCGCCTGGGTCTTGAATGCCATTGCGATTGAGATCGTGCCACACAAAGTCGCCGATCACCCCCGTGCAGGGCGTGATATAGCCAAAGTCGATGGTGAGATCCTGGGCGTCGTCGATGGGCAAGGTCACGCTCACAGAACCGCCGTTCAGCGGACCGTCGCTATCGATGGTGTCGTCGCCACCCACATTGGGCGTGGTGGGGGTGTTGACATTGGCCGGCAGGGTAGACTCATCCACATCCACCGTGTAGGTGTCGGCGCACAGCCCCGTGAACTGGTAGAAGCCATTGGCGCCGGTAATGGTGGTGGCCACCACGTTACCGCCGCTGTCGCGCAGGGTCACCGTCACCCCTTGCAGCCCTGGTTCCCCAGCGTCCTGGATGCCGTCACGATCCTGGTCGTGCCACACATAGTCGCCGATCAC